>CAWKNH010000026.1:0-55916 GCA_963850855.1 uncultured Alphaproteobacteria bacterium | reverse complement strand
TGGGTCATTAGCAGACATCGCGAGGCATCTAGCTTATGTCCGCTCTGCTTCTCGATAGCGGACACTTTGAGCGCACTCGTCGGGGCAGCGCGTTTTTGAGCGCACGCCCTAACGGGCGAGCGCCTCCTTCAGTGCCAGGAAATCGCGCCAGGCGAGCCGCTTCTGCAGCGGGCTGCGCAGCAGGAAGGCGGGATGGTAGGTCGCGAGCGCGCGGATTTCGCGGCTGCCGGTGTCGAACTTGAACCAGCGGCCGCGCGTCCTGGTGATGCCTTCCTTGGTCTGCAGCAGCGTCTGCGTCGAGGGTTGCCCGAGGCAGACCAGGATGTCCGCCGCGGCAAGGTCGATCTGGCGGCGGATGAAAGGAAGACAGATGGCGGTCTCCTGCGGCGTCGGCGTGCGGTTGCCCGGCGGACGCCAGGGCACGACATTGGCGATATAGGCCTGCGTGCGGTCGAGCCCGATCGCCGCCATCATGCGGTCGAGCAGCTTGCCAGAGCGGCCGACAAACGGCAGCCCGGCAATGTCCTCGTCGCGCCCGGGCGCTTCGCCGACGAACATCACGCGCGCCTGCGGGTTGCCGTCGGCGAAGACGAGCCGCGTTGCCGTCGCCCGCAACATGCAGCCCTCGAAGGTTTCGAGGAGCGCCCGCAGCTCCTCGAGATTTTTCGCGCTGCGCGCGGCCTCGCGCGCCGCCATCATTGCGGCTTCGGGCGCGGCCGGCGCAGCCGGGGTGAAACTCCTTTCCTTCCCGGGAGCGGGAGGGCTGGATCGCGCGACGCGTTCCGCGGCGGGATCGTTGTTGTTCGGGGCTTCGCGGATCGCCGCCGGTAAAGCGTGGCTCTCCGACTTCCCGCCCTCGGAAGGAGGCGCGGTCGGCGCATTGTCGGCGAAGCGGTCGACCGCGACTTCGCCGAGCAACGCATCGACCCCGGCATCGCGGTAGAAGGCGAGCAGTTCGCGTGCGTCTTGGCGTGCTGAATTCATGGAGCGGCCGAGTTTAGGCGAACCGGTCAAAGCATGAAACACTTGTTTTACAGCGGTTGTGAATTGCGGAGCAGGCCATGAATGCAGCCGACCTTCCCGCCCGCGAGGCGATGGAATTCGACGTCGTCATTGTCGGCGCCGGGCCGGCCGGACTTGCCGCCGCGATCAGGCTCAAGCAGATCGCGCCGGAGCAATCCGTCGTCGTGGTGGAGAAGGGGTCGGAGGTCGGCGCGCATATCCTCTCCGGCGCGGTGATCGATCCGGTCGGGCTCGACCGGCTCCTGCCGGAATGGCGCGGTGAGGAGATCCCGGGGCGTACCGCGGTGACGGCGGACCGCTTCTACATCCTCGGACAGTCGGGGGCGATACGGCTGCCGAATCTCATCATGCCGCCGCTGATGAGCAATCACGGCAACTTCATCGTCTCGCTCGGCGACGTCTGCCGTTACCTCGCGCACAAGGCGGAAGCGCTCGGCGTCGAGATCTATCCGGGCTTTGCCGCCGCCGAATTGCTGTTTGAGGGCGACGCGGTCGCCGGCGTCGCCACCGGCGACATGGGGGTCGCCAAGGATGGGCATCACAAGGCCGGCTTCGCCCGCGGCATGGAGCTGCGCGCCAAATACACTCTGCTCGCCGAGGGCGCGCGCGGAAGTCTTTCCAAGATTCTGATCGAGCGCTTCGGCCTCGCCAAGAACCGCGAGCCGCAGAAATTCGGCATCGGCCTCAAGGAGCTCTGGCAGGTCGCGCCGCAGCAGCACCAAAGCGGGCTCGTTCAGCACACCGTGGGCTGGCCGCTCGGCGACCGCAGCGGCGGCGGCTCGTTCCTCTATCATTTCGGCGACAATCTGGTTTCGGTCGGCTTCGTCATCCACCTCAACTACGCCAACCCCTATCTGTCGCCGTTCGAGGAGTTCCAGCGCTTCAAGACGCATCCGCTCGTCCGCGACACCTTCGCCGGCGGCAAGCGCATTTGCTACGGCGCCCGCGCCGTCACCGAGGGCGGCTGGCAGTCGGTGCCGAAACTCGCTTTTCCTGGCGGCGCGCTGATCGGCTGCGCCGCGGGCTTCATGAATGTGCCGCGGATCAAAGGGAGCCACAACGCCGTGCTCTCCGGCATGCTCGCCGCCGAGCATGTCGCCGCCGCGCTCGCTTCCGGCCGCGCCCATGACGAGCTTTCGGGCTACGAGGACGACTGGCGCGCCTCGGCGATCGGCCACGATCTGTGGCGCGTGCGCAACGCCAAGCCGCTGTTGTCGAAGCTCGGCACGCTGGCCGGCGCCGCGGCCGGCGTCTTCGACATGTGGACCAACACGCTCGGCTTTTCGCTTCTCGGCACGCTCCGGCACGGCAAGCCGGATTTGGAGACGCTCAAGCCGGCGGCGCAGTGCCGGCCGATCGCCTATCCGAAACCCGACGGCCAGCTCACCTTCGATCGGCTCTCCTCGGTCTACCTCTCCAACACCAATCATGAGGAGGACCAGCCGGTGCACCTCATCGTGCGCGACAACGCTTTGCAAAAATCCTCCGAGCACGACGTCTATGCCGGGCCCTCGGCGCGCTATTGTCCGGCCGGCGTCTATGAATGGGTCGAGGATGGAGGCGCGCCGCGCTACGTGATCAACGCGCAGAACTGCGTCCACTGCAAAACCTGCGACATCAAGGACCCGAACCGCAACATCACCTGGGTGCCGCCCGAGGGCGGCGGCGGGCCGAATTATCCGAATATGTGATCAGTCGTAGACCTCGCGCCGGTGTCCGACGGTGACGACGAGCACGATGAAACGATCGTCCTCGATTGCCGCGACCATCCGGTAGTCGCCGACGCGATAACGCCACAGCCCTTTCAAATCGCCGGTCAACGGTTTGCCGAACCGGCGGGGATTTTCCGCCGTGGCAATCCGCAGGCGCAGGTAGCGGACAATTGCGCGCTCCGCCGCCGCGCCGAGCTTGTGCAACTCGCGCGCCGCATCCGCATCGAATTCGACGCGCCAGACGCGGGCTTGGCTCATGTCGCGTCAACCCGTCTCGGCGAGTTCGCGCTCCAAGTCCTCGAGCGACACGCGCTTGGCCTTGCGGGCAAGACGTCGGCGCGCGAGATGATAGTCTTCGAGATCCTCCAGGTGCCGCAGGATCGCTTCCCGCGCATAAAAGCTTTTGCTGCGCCCGGTCTTCCTGGCCAGTGCATCGAGGCGCTTTTCGATCTCGGCAGGGAGGCGAAGCGCGAGCATGTCGGTCTCCACTCGTTTGCAATACATGTATAGCACTCACCGCCGGCTGCCAAGACGGGTGCGGCGGGGTGGCGCGCATCGGCCGAACGCCCTGCCGCGATTTCGCCGCCGTTGCGGCCTAAAGGCATCGGCGGTCCTCGTGACCGAGGAAACCGGTTCTTCTTCTTGCCGATCCTTTGCGCAGATCGGCGTGAGCCGAATTCCGGGGCGGCGATAAGCGCGGGGCGGCGCGACGGCTTGCGTCCTTGCGGATGCAGTGCAAAAAGGCCATTCTCGCTGCTACTCCCGGGCGCCCGATTCTCATTTTGCCGATGGAGATCTCGTGACTCATTCGCTCGTGTCCTGGCACGCCGCCGCCGTCGGCGCTGCTGTTCTTTTCGGCCTGCCATCCGCGCTTGCCGCGCAGGCGCCGACGCCGCAGGAGCTCATCCACGACACCGTCTCCGGCAGCTATCTGGCGGCGCGGCACGCCGGCGTCGAGCGCGATTCCACCACCGCCTCCGCCTATTACCTCAATGTGCTGAAATCCGACCCGCGCAATCCGGATCTCCTCGGCCGCGCCTTTCTCTCGGTCCTCACCGACGGCGACATCGAGCAGGCCGGCAAGCTCGCCGACCGGCTCATTCAGATCGATCGCACCGATCGCGTCGCCCGGCTGGTGGCCGGCGTGCGCGCGCTCAAGCAGAAGCAATATACGCTGGCGCGGCAGAACATCTCGCAATCGGTGCGCGGCCCGGTGACCGATCTCACCGCCGCGCTGCTGTCGGCTTGGGCGTCGGCCGGCTCCGGCGACACCCGCGGCGCGCTCGACACGCTCGATCGGCTCGCCGGTCCGGATTGGTACGGCATCTTCAAGGACCTGCATGGCGGCATGATCCTCGATAACGCCAACAACAAAAAGGACGCCGGCAAACGCTATGAGCGCGCCTACAAGACCGACCCGACGGCGGTGCGCACGGTCGAGGCCTATGGCCGCTATCTGTCGCGCAATGCCGGTAAGGACGACGCGCTCAAGATCTATCAGGCGTTCGACAAGGCGATCCCCGAGCATCCGCTGATCATCGCGGAGATGAAGGAAGTCACCGCCGGCGAGCGGCTTCCGGTGCTTGCCGACACGCCGCAGGCCGGCGCCGCGGAGGCGTTGTACGGCATCGGCGCCTCGATCGGCCGACGCGGCGGTGAGGATCTGGCGCTCATCTATCTGCAGCTTGCGCTCTATCTCGAGCCCTCGCATCCGATGGCGCTGCTTTCGCTCGCCGATCTCTACGAGGCGCTGAAGAAGCCCGAGCTTGCCATCAAGATCTACGACCGGATTTCCCCGTCATCGCCGCTGCGGCGCAACGCCGAAATCCAGGTCGCCGCCGATCTCGACATCCTCGATCGCACCGAGGAAGCCAAGAAGCGGCTCGAGCCGCTCATCGCCGAACATCCGAAGGACACCGAAGCGATCCTCGCGCTCGGCAACATCCTGCGCGCGCGCAAGCAGTTCGCGCAATGCGCCGACGCCTACGGCAAAGCCATCGCCAATTTGGCGCAGCCGGAGAAGGCGAACTGGGTGATGTTTTATTTCCGCGGCATTTGCTACGAGCGCTCCAAGCAATGGCCGAAGGCCGAGGCCGATCTGAAGCAGGCGCTGGCGCTGTTTCCGGACCAGCCGCTGGTACTCAACTATCTAGGGTATTCCTGGATCGACCAGGGCACCAAGCTCGACGAAGGCATGAATATGATCCGCCGCGCCGTCGAGCAGCGGCCGGATGACGGCTACATCGTCGACTCGCTCGGCTGGGCGTATTTCCGCATCGGCAACTACGACGAAGCGGTGAAGAACCTCGAACGCGCGGTCGAGCTCAAGCCCGAAGATCCGACCATCAACGATCATCTCGGCGACGGCTATTGGCGCGTCGGCCGGGTGCTCGAGGCGCACTTCCAGTGGTCGCACGCCAAGGATCTCAATCCCGAGCCGGAAGACCTGCCGAAGATCGAACTGAAGCTCAAGGACGGGCTGCCCGACGACACGTCTTCCGCGGCCGACGCCGCCAAGACGAAGAAGGCCGGCAGCGGCGGCTAAGGAGCGTCCTTGCCCGTTCCGCTCCTCGAAGAAGTCGCGCCGGCCAAAGTCAATCTGACGCTGCGAGTGCTCGGCCGCCGCGCCGACGGCTACCACGAACTCGAAAGCCTGGTGGCGTTCGCCGATGTGGCCGACCGGCTCGCGCTCGCGCCGGGCCGCGGTCTGGCGCTTGAGGTGCGTGGACCGAACGCGGCGCAAGCCGGCGCGGACGCCGACAACCTCGTGCTCAAGGCGGCGAATGCGCTTGCCGGGCTGATCCCCGGCCTCATCTTGGGCGCGTTCGCGCTGGAGAAGAAGCTGCCGGTCGCGGCCGGGATCGGCGGCGGTTCGACCGATGCGGCGGCGGCGCTGCGGCTACTCGCCCGGGCCAACAATCTCGCAGGCGATGATCCGCGCGTCTACGCGGCGGCGCGCGCGACCGGCGCCGATGTGCCGGTCTGCCTCGATCCGCGCACGCGCCTGATGCGCGGCATCGGCGAGCAGCTCTCCGCGCCGCTCAAGCTGCCGCCGCTCGATGCGGTGCTGGTCAATCCGGGCGTCGCCGTCGCGACCAAGGACGTATTTGCCGGATGGAGGCCGATGGCCGGGCAGGGTGCCTCGCTCGACGCGGCAGCGATGGCGCAGCTGGCAAGTCCAGCGCAGTTTCTGCAGTTCCTGCAATCGCAAGCGAACGATCTGGAAACTCCGGCCGTCTCGCTTGCCCCGGTCATCGCCGAGGCGCTCGCCGCCTTGCGGGCGCTGCCGGGTTGCGCTGTCGCCCGTATGTCGGGCTCGGGCGCGACCTGCTTTGCGCTGATGTCGTCCGCCGCCGCCGCGGCCGCTGCGGCGAAGACGATGCAGGGCAAATTTCCGGACTGGTGGGTGCGCCCCTGCGCGCTGGGAAGCTAGTGCGTCCGCGCGATGCAGAAATCGACGGTCTCGGCGAGCGCCGTCTTCATCGGTGAGTCCGGGAACAGTGCCAGCGCGTCGCGGGCGATGGCGCCGTAATGATGCGCGCGCCCGATGGTGTCTTCGAGCGTGCGATGCTTGATCAAGAGGCCGATGGCGTGCTCGAGGTCGGCGTCGACCGCCTCTCCGCGTTCGAGAGTGCGCCGCCAGAACTCGCGCTCGACGTCGCCGCCGCGGCGGAAGGCGAGCACGACCGGCAGCGTGATCTTGCCCTCGCGGAAATCGTCGCCGACGTTCTTGCCGAGCTTCGCCGCCGCGCCGCCATAGTCGAGCACGTCGTCGACGAGCTGGAAGGTGATGCCGAGATTCATGCCGAACGAGCGGCACGCCGCTTGTTCGGCCTTCTGCCGCGAGGAAAGCACCGGCCCGACTTCGCACGCGGCCGCGAACAACTCCGCGGTCTTGGCGCGGATGACCGCGATATACTCGTCCTCCGAGGTCGCCGTGTTCTTGGCGGCGGCGAGCTGCATGACCTCGCCCTCGGCGATCACCGCCGCGGCCGAGGCCAGGATCTCCAGCGCCTTGAGGCTGCCGACCTCGACCATCATCTTGAACGCCTGGCCGAGCAGGAAATCGCCGACCAGCACGCTTGCCTCGTTCCCCCACAACATGCGCGCGGCGAGCCGCCCGCGGCGCAGCTCGCTCTCGTCGACCACGTCGTCATGCAGCAGCGTCGCCGTGTGCATGAACTCGACCGCGGCGGCGAGCTTGATATGGCCGTCGCCGCCATAGCCGGTGAGCCGTGCCAAAGCCAGCGTCAGCATCGGCCGCAGCCGCTTGCCGCCGGAATTGATGAGATGGTTGGCGACCTCCGGGATCATCGTCACCTCTGAGCCGGTGCGCGCGAGAATGACGCCGTTGACCCGCTCCATGTCGGCGCTAACCAGCTCGACCAGCGGGTCGATCGAGGGCTCATGCGGACTTTCGAAGGGGACAATGACGGCCACGCCACTTCTCCACAGAGGACGCGCGAGCATAGAAACGCTATGGTGCAGCGGCAAGTATCAGGCGCCGCCGGCCACGCCACTCGACGTGGTCTCGGAGAAGGGCAATGTCAAGCAACGCACGTCTTGCCGGCGCCGACCTCGGAACGCGGCTTGAAGTCGCGGTTCTGCTGCCCTGCTACAATGAGGAGCATGCGATCGCCAAGGTGGTCGGCGATTTTCGCGCGGCGCTGCCTGAGGCGACCATCTACGTCTACGACAACAACTCGACCGACCACACCGCCGATGCCGCGCGCAAGGCCGGCGCCGTGGTTCGCCGCGAGAGCCATCAGGGCAAAGGCTACGTGGTGCGGCGCATGTTCAACGACATCGAGGCCGACATCTACCTGCTGGTCGACGGCGACGCGACCTACGATGCCGCCAGCGCGCCGGCCATGGTCGCCAAGCTCGCCGACGAGCGGCTGGACATGGTGGTGGCGAACCGTATCGATCGGGAAGAGGCGGCCTATCGCCGCGGCCATCGCGCCGGCAACCGGCTGCTGACCGGATTTGTCGCCCACATGTTCGGCCGCGCCTTCAGCGATATCCTGTCCGGCTATCGGGTGTTCTCGCGGCGCTTCGTCAAGTCCTTTCCCATTCTCTCCGGCGGCTTCGAGATCGAGACCGAACTGACCGTGCACGCGCTCGAGCTCGATTTGCCGGTCGGCGAGGTGGCGACGCCCTATTACTCGCGGCCGCAAGGATCGGCGTCGAAGCTCTCGACCTGGAGCGACGGTTTCCGCATCCTCTCGACGGTGTTCAAGCTCTATCGCGCCGAGCGGCCGCTCTCGCTGTTCGGCGGGCTCGGCATCGCGCTGGCGATCATTTCGATCGGTCTCGCCATTCCGATCTTCATCACCTACGTGCAGGAAGGCCTGGTGCCGCGGCTGCCGACCGCGGTCCTCTCCACCGGACTGATGGTGCTCGCCTTTCTCTCGCTCGCCTGCGGCCTCATTCTCGATACCGTCACCCGCGGCCGGCGCGAGCTGAAACTTCTCGCCTATCTGGCGCTGCGCGCGCCGGGCGAGGAACGGCGTCGGAGCTGAGCATGCGCGAACTCGTCCGCACCAATGATGCGGTGCTGATCTCGGCGATCGAGGCGCTGCTCAAGGGTGCGCGCATCGATTATCTGGTGGTCGATCAGAACATGAGCGTGCTCGAAGGCTCGATCGGGATCTTCCCGCGCCGCATCCTCGTCGGCGAGGAGCAGCTGGATGCCGCGCGACAACTGCTTGCCGAAACCGGCTTCGGCAAGGAGCTTCGCCGCGATGCCGGCTGAGGCCGAAACGAGCGAAGATTCCGTCCTCGGCGGACGGCTCGTGCTCCGCCAGCCCCGCGCCGGCCATCGCGTCGGCCATGACGCCATCCTGCTGGCGGCAGCGATCTCGGCCCGCGCCGGCGATCACGCCGTCGATCTCGGCGCCGGCGTCGGCGCCGCTGGTCTCGCCCTGGCGCAGCGCATCGATGGCCTCACCGTGACACTGGTCGAGATCGATCCGGCGCTCGCGGCGCTCGCCGGCGAGAACGCGGCGCGCAACGGTCTCGGCGAGCGGGTGCGCGCGGCTTGCCTCGACGTCGTGGCGCCGGCTGCCGCCTTCGCCGCGGCGGGACTGCCGCCGGGAACGGCAGACCGCGTGCTGATGAACCCGCCCTTCAATGCGGCGCAGAATCCGTCCCCCGATCGCGGCCGCCGTCTGGCGCATGTCGCTGCGAACGAGACGCTGCGCGGGTGGCTGGACGCGGCGGCGCGGCTTCTTCGCCCGCAAGCGGCGGTGACGCTGATCTGGCGCGCCGACGGTCTCGATGCGGTGCTGGCGGCGCTGGCCGACGGGTTCGGCGCCGTCACTCTGTTGCCGCTCTATCCAAAGCCCGGTGCGGCGGCAATTCGGGTGCTCGCCCGCGCGGTCAAGGGAAGCCGTGCGCCGCTGTCGTTGCTGCCGGGCTTCACGCTCGCCGACGCGGCGGGAAATCCCACCGCCGAGGCGCAAGCGGTACTACGCGGAAATGCTGTGTTAGCCTTGGCTGGTGACTGAAACCGGGGCCGTTGCTCAGCCGTTAGGCATTCGCAGGCAGTGAATCGGGCGTTTCCGCCTCGGCCTGCTTGGCGTGATTTTTACGGGGAATATAGGAAAAGCCAACAATGACGCTGATTAGCATCCCGAGCACGTATATCTTCATCGTCCGCCCGCTCCTGCCGTCATGTCCGGCAGCCCCTCTCCAAGCAAGAAGCGGTCCAGCGCGTTAACAATCGGTTACTTGAGGGCGCGGCAGGCGGGGCCTATGTGGATTTCATGAGCGAAGCGATGACCGGCCAAGGCGTGAGCGGCGTATGGGCGCGCGTGGCGCCGGTGTTGCGGGTTTTTGTCCCGCCGCGTTTCCGCGGCGGCCGGCCGGTGGTTCCGGTGGCGCGGCTTTCCGGAGTGATCGGCTTGTCGTCGCCGCTGCGGCCCGGCCTGACCATGGCCGGCATCGCGCGCACGCTCGAGCGCGTCTTCGCCGTGCGCAACGCCGCCGCGGTCGCGCTGGTGATCAACTCGCCGGGCGGGTCGCCGGTACAATCACACCTGATCTTCCGCCGCATCCGCGAACTGGCGCAGGAGAAGAAGCGCCGGGTGATCGCGTTCGTGGAGGATGCCGCCGCCTCCGGCGGCTACATGATCGCCTGCGCCGCCGACGAGATCATTGCCGACCCGGCTTCGATCGTCGGCTCGATCGGCGTGGTCGGCGGCTCGTTCGGCTTCGACAAGCTCATGGCCAAGATCGGCGTCGAGCGCCGGCTCTATACCGCCGGCGAGCACAAGGCCACGCTCGATCCGTTCCTCCCCGAGAACGCCGCCGATGTCGAACGGTTGAAGAGGTTGCAGCGGGATATTCACGACGATTTCATCGCCCTGGTGAAATCGCGGCGCGGCGACAAGCTCTCCGGCCCGGAAAATGACTTGTTCTCCGGCGAATATTGGACCGGACGGCGCGGGCTCGAGCTCGGCCTCGTCGACGCCATCGGCGATTTGCGCACCACCTTGCGCGCGCGATTTGGCGATAAAGTGGAAACGCCGCTGATCGGCGCGGAGCGAAGATTGTTCGGCCGGCGGGTTCCCGGCGTCGGTCGCGGCGAGTTCACGCCGGGTGGTCTTGCCGAGGACCTGATTTCGGTGCTGGAAGCACGCGCGCTCTGGGCGCGCTACGGACTTTGATGGAGGTTAAGATGCCGGCGGCACTCGCTTTTGCGGTCGGATTGGTCGGCGCGGCGGCGCTGGTGCGCTGGTGCGTCCGCGAGGTGCAGCGCGTCAATCTCGACCTCGATAATTTGCGCGGCCGCGCGGCGGTCGAGCCGGTCGACCGCGAGACGCTGCCGACATTGAAGCGCGATCCGGATACCGGGGAGTACCGGCCGGATTGACGCCTTGTGCGTTCCCGGTCATTCCCGCGAACGCGGGAATCCAGCCGATGTGTAGCGGCGGCTGAAAATTCTCCTCTCCGCTTTCGCGGGGACGAGCGCGCGGCGAGGCTTGACCGCAAGCGGGCGTTCCACCAACAACGTCCCAATGAACTCCAAATCCAACGCCGATTTGCCGCCGCACATGCGCCCGGAACGCTCGTTCCAGGGGCTCATTCTGGCGCTGCAGCGCTATTGGGCGGATTGGGGCTGCGTCATCCTGCAGCCCTACGACATGGAGGTGGGGGCCGGCACCTTTCACCCGGCGACGACCTTGCGCGCGCTCGGGCCGAAGCCATGGAACGCCGCCTATGTGCAGCCCTCGCGCCGCCCCAAGGACGGCCGTTACGGGGAGAACCCGAACCGCCTCCAGCATTATTATCAGCTGCAGGTGATCCTCAAACCGTCGCCCGACGATCTGCAGGAGCTTTATCTGCAATCGCTCTACTCAATCGGCATCGACCCGAAGATCCACGACATCCGCTTCGTCGAGGACGACTGGGAGAGCCCGACGCTCGGCGCCTGGGGGCTCGGCTGGGAGTGCTGGTGCGACGGCATGGAGGTTTCCCAGTTCACCTATTTCCAGCAGGTCGCCGGCTTCGAATGCGCGCCGGTTTCCGGCGAGTTGACCTACGGGCTCGAGCGGCTCGCCATGTATGTGCAGGGCGTGGAGAACATCTTCGCGCTCAATTTCAACGGCCGCGACGGCGCCGAGCGCGTCAGCTATGGCGACGTGTTCCTGCAGGCGGAGCAGGAATATTCGCGGCACAATTTCGAATATGCCGATACCGACATGCTGTTCGAGCAGTTCCGCATGGCGGAGGCGGCGTGCCGGAAATACCTCGAAGCCGGCTGGCAAGTTGACGGCGACGGGCAAAGCAATCGCGGCCGGCATCTCATGGCGCTGCCGGCCTATGACCAGTGCATCAAGGCGAGCCACGTGTTCAATCTGCTCGACGCCCGCGGGGTGATCTCGGTGACCGAGCGGCAGAGCTATATCCTGCGGGTGCGCGAACTGGCCAAGGCCTGCGGCGAAGCCTGGCTCGCGACCGAAGGCGGCGGCAAAAGCGCCTGAGTGGGGCGGTGAAAACGGATCTTTGAAGGGGAAAGCAACATGAGCGAGATGCCTGAAATCGGCGGCCGGCGGCCGCTGCCGGTCAATGTCGAGGCCGGCAAGAGCTATTGGTGGTGCGCCTGCGGGCGCTCGAAATCGCAGCCGTTCTGCGACGGCTCGCACAAGGGCTCCGCCTTCACGCCGGTCGAATACAAGCCGGTGCAATCCGAGGAAGCCTGGTTCTGCGCCTGCAAGCGCTCGGCCAAAAAGCCGATGTGCGACGGGAGCCATAAGAAGCTGGAAGCATGACGCCATCCTTCACCCTCCCCTGGAGGGGGAGGGTCGGCGCGGCGCAGCCGCGCCGGGGTGGGGTGTTGCTGCGATGGGGCGATTCATGGCGAGTAACCGTTTCCCGATTGACTGCTTTCGTCGCGCCAGCGCCCGCCGGCTGCGTGCTAAAGCGACGGAGACCGAGGTGCTTCTATGGAAGCGCCTTCGCACGATCGAAACGGAAGGAACGCATTTTCGTCGCCAGGTGCCGATCGGGCCCTATGTTGCCGATTTTGCCTGCTTGGCTGCACGCCTCGTCATCGAGCTTGACGGCTCGCAACACAACACCGAGATGCGCAGAGTAAAAGATCAAGTGCGCACCCGTTGGCTCGAATTGGAGGGTTACCGTGTCATCCGCTTTTGGAACAACGACCTCGCGCATAACATTGATGGTGTCTTAGAGACGGTGTACGCGGCGCTCTACGGTTCACGCGACGCCGAGTTGCGGCCTCTGAAGCACAAGCGGCATCGGCGCCGTCACCCCACCCCGGCGCGCGAAGCGCGCCGACCCTCCCCCTCCAGGGGAGGGTGAAGAATTGGCATAGTTGCACCATCAATGCCCGACCTGCTGCTCGAACTGTTCTCCGAAGAAATCCCCGCCCGCATGCAGGCGCGGGCGGCGGAGGATTTGCGCAAGCTGGTGACCGACCGGCTGGTCGGCGCCGGCCTCGTCTATGAAGGGGCGAAGGCGTTCGTCACGCCGCGGCGGCTTGCGCTTGCCGTGCACGGCGTGCCGGCGCGGCAGGCGGATTTGCGCGAGGAGAAGAAGGGCCCGCGCGTCGGCGCGCCGGAGAACGCGATCGCCGGGTTCCTCAAGGCGGCGGGGCTGAAATCGATCAAAGAAGCCAAGGTGCAGCCGGACAAGAAGGGCGATTTCTACGTCGCCGTGATCGAGCGGCCGGGCCGCGCCGCGATCGAGGTGATCGGCGAAATCCTCGCCGACGTGGTCAAGAGCTTCCCCTGGCCGAAATCGATGCGCTGGGGCGCGCGGTCGAAAGAGCCCGGCGCGCTCACTTGGGTGCGGCCGCTGCACTCGATCCTCGCCACTTTCGGGCCGGAGACCGAGGAGCCGGACATCGTGCCGTTTTCCGTCGACGGCATCGCCGCCGGGAACGAGACGCGCGGCCATCGTTTCCTCGCGCCGGCGCCGTTCAAGGTACGCCGGCTCGACGACTACATGGCCAAGCTCGACAAGGCCAAGGTGGTGCTCGATCCGCAGCGGCGGCGCGACATCATTCTCACCGAGGCGAAGCAGCTTGCCTTCGCGCAAGGGCTGGAACTGATCGAGGACGAGGGCCTCCTTGCCGAAGTCGCCGGCCTCGTCGAGTGGCCGGTGGTGCTGATGGGCTCGTTCGAACCGGGCTTTTTGCGAATCCCCGAGGAGGTGATCCGCGCCACGATCCGCACCAACCTGAAATGCTTCGTGCTGCGCGACGCGGCGCACGCCAAGCTGGTCGACAAATTCATCCTCGTCGCCAACATGGAAGCGGCCGACGGCGGCAAGACCATCGTCGCCGGCAACGAGCGCGTGATCCGTGCGCGGCTATCGGACGCGAAGTTCTTCTACGAGACCGATTTGAAGACCCGGCTCGAAGACCGGCTGCCGAAGTTCGAGCACATTGTGTTCCACGAGAAGCTTGGCACGCAGGCCGAGCGCATCGAGCGCATCGAGCGTCTTGCCGCCGAGCTTGCGCCGCTTGTCGGTGCCGACGTGGAGAAGACGAAGCGCGCGGCCCGGCTGTGCAAGGCGGATTTGCTGACCGAGATCGTCGGCGAATTCCCCGAGCTTCAGGGCCTTATGGGTCGATACTACGCGGAAGAGCAGGGCGAGGACGAAGCCGTCGCCCACGCCTGCGAGGATCACTACAAGCCGAAGGGGCCCGATGATTTGGTGCCGAGCGATCCTGTTTCGGTCGCTGTCGCGCTTGCCGACAAGATCGATACGTTGGTCGGATTCTGGGCGATCGGCGAGAAGCCGACCGGCAGCAAGGACCCCTTCGCGTTGCGACGGGCCGCCTTGGGAGTGATCAGGCTAATCCTCGATAACAGTCTCCAAATCAACCTAAGCCTTTTGCTTCAACAGCATGGCAATCGCTTTGCTGGGCACGACCCGGTCATGACTATGTCCGATCTGCTGGATTTTGTTGCTGACCGCCTTAAGGTTCAACTCCGAGAGGAGGGAGCGCGACACGATCTAGTGGATGCTGTTTTTCAACAAGGTATTCGACGCGAAGTGACAACGCCGGGAATGGCGAATGTTCGAGACCTCTTCCTCATCGTCCGTCGTGTCGAGGCCTTGGGAAAATTCCTCGACACCGAGGACGGCAAGAATCTGCTCGCGGGCTACAAGCGCGCGACCAACATCATCCGCATCGAAGAGAAAAGGGACGGCCGCGAATATACCGGCGCGCCTGAGCCGAAACTCTATCAACAGGCCGAGGAGAAGGCGCTGGCGAGGGCGATCGATGCCGCGAGGACAGAGGCGACGCGCGCCGTCGCCGCGGAGAATTTCGAGGCCGCGATGCGCGCGATGGCGAAGCTGCGTCCCAGCGTCGATGCCTTCTTCGACAAAGTCACAGTCAATATCGACGACAAAGCGTTGCGCGAGAATCGGTTGAAATTGCTCAACGAAATCCGCGCGGCGACCCGCGCCGTCGCCGATTTCTCCCGGATCGAGGGATGACGCCCTGGAAAGACTGAGCGGATTTCCGTAAGACGCGCTTTTGCTCCCCGGCCGGCGACGTTAAGCTCGACGCATGGACACCCTCGAAATCGCGCTGCGGCTCGGCCTGGCGACGCTCGTCGGCGCCGCGCTCGGGCTCAACCGCGAGATTCACGGCAAGCCCACCGGCGTGCGCACGCTGGGCCTCGTCGGGCTTGGCTCCGCGCTTGCGGTGATGGCGGCCACCGCGACCGGCGACATTGCGGCGCCGAGCCGCGTCATGCAGGGCATCGTCACCGGCATCGGCTTTCTCGGCGCCGGCGTCATCCTGCGGCCGACCGGGAAGAATCGCATACACGGGTTGACCACGGCGGCGTGCACTTGGCTCACCGCCGCGTTCGGCATCGCCTGCGCGGTCAGCGAATGGCGCTTCGTCCTCATCGGCGTCGCGCTTGCTTTTGCCGTGCTCCTGCTCGGCGGCCGGTTCGAAAAAATCGTCGAGCGTTGGCCGGGCGATGAAGCGCCCGGGCCTTGAGGCTGCGGCCGGTTCCCAAATTTGCCGAACGTGGTAGAACCGAAGGGCGGGCTGCGCGTTAGAGAGTTGATTGGTTCCTGCGCTGCGCCCGCCGCGTCTGTCCTTGCGAATTTCAGCAAAACCAGGAAAAGCCATGGTTATCACCTCCGCCCACATCACTCCGCTTGTCGCCATCATTGCCGGCCTGTTGATTTTGATCATGCCGCGGCTGCTCAACTACATCGTCGCCATCTATCTGATTTTCGTCGGCCTCGTTGGGCTCAATAGCGTGCATCATTTCATCAACTGGCATTGATCGTCGCGCCGGGCGATACGCGTCCAAATCCGGAATGTTGGAACGAGTGCATATGGCCAAATCGCGCTCCAAAATCTCGCGCCAGGCAGTGAAAAGATCGGCGAGCGGTAAGGCGCGCGCGCAAGGCCGCAAGCAATCGCGGCCGGCGAAATCCCGCGGCAAATCCGCCGCGCCGGCGAAAGCGGCGGCTAAAGGCAAATGGGTCTACGCCTTCGGCGGCGGCAAGGCGCAGGGCCGCGCCGGCATGCGCGACCTTCTCGGCGGCAAAGGCGCCGGGCTTGCCGAGATGGCCCATCTCGGCCTGCCGGTGCCGCCCGGCTTCACCATCACCACCGCGCTGTGCACGTATTTCTATCAGCACGGCAAGACCTATCCGAAGGATCTCAAGCCGCAGGTCGAAGCCGCGCTCGCCGAGATCGGTCGCATCACCAACAAGACATTCGGCGACGGCAAGAACCCGCTGCTCGTCTCGGTGCGCTCAGGCGGGCGCGCCTCGATGCCGGGCATGATGGATACCGTGCTCAATCTCGGCCTCAACGACAGCACGGTCGCGGCGCTCGCCGAGAAATCGGGCGACCGGCGCTTCGCCTATGACAGCTACCGGCGCTTCATCACCATGTACGCCGACGTGGTGCTCGGCCTCGGCCACGATCATTTCGAAGAAATTCTCGACGAGCACAAGGACCGCAACGGCTACGCGCTCGACACCGACCTTGACGCCGACGACTGGCAGGAGCTCGTCGCGCGCTTCAAGAAGCGCGTTGAGCAGGAGAGCGGCTCGCCGTTTCCGCAGGACCCGCACGCGCAATTATGGGGCGCGATCGGCGCCGTGTTCGGTTCATGGATGAACCAGCGCGCGATCACCTATCGCCGCCTGCACGGCATCCCGGAGAGCTGGGGCACCGCGGTTAACGTCCAGGCCATGGTGTTCGGCAACATGGGCGCGACATCGGCAACCGGCGTCGCCTTCACCCGCAACCCCTCGACCGGCGAGAACAAGCTCTACGGCGAGTTCCTCATCAACGCGCAGGGCGAGGACGTGGTCGCCGGCATCCGCACGCCGCAGGAGATCACCGAAAAAGCGCGCAAGGAGGCGGGCTCCGACAAGCCGTCGATGGAGGCGGCGCTGCCGCGCGCCTTCGCTGAATTGAAGCGCATCCACACGGCGCTCGAAAAGCACTACCGCGACATGCAGGACCTCGAATTCACCGTGGAGCAGGGCAAGCTCTGGATGCTGCAGACGCGCAGCGGCAAGCGCACCGCGAAGGCGGCGCTGCGCATCGCGGTCGAGCTGGCGCAGGAGAAGCTGATCGGCCGGGACGAGGCGGTCACCCGCATCGATCCCGCCGGCCTCGATCAGCTGCTGCATCCGACCATCGATCCCGACGCCGAGCGCAACATTATCGCCACCGGGCTCCCGGCCTCTCCGGGCGCGGCCTGCGGCGAGATCGTGTTCTCCTCGGAAGAGGCGGAGCTCCTCAAGAGCCAAGGCCACAAGGTCATCCTGGTGCGCGTCGAAACCTCTCCCGAGGACATTCACGGCATGCACGCCGCCGAAGGAATCCTGACCACGCGCGGGGGCATGACCTCGCACGCGGCCGTGGTCGCCCGCGGCATGGGCAAGCCCTGCGTCTCCGGCGCCGGCGCGCTGCGCGTCGACTACCGGGCGCAGACCATGACCGCCGGCGGCAGGACGATGAAGAAGGGCGACACGATCACCATCGACGGCTCGACCGGGCAGGTGCTCGCCGGCAAGGTGGCGATGCGCGAGCCGGAGCTTGCCGGCGAATTCGCCACGCTGATGAAGTGGGCCGACGCGGCGCGCAAGCTCAAGGTGCGCGCCAATGCCGACACGCCGGCCGACGCCCGCGCCGCGGTCAAATTCGGCGCCGAAGGGATCGGGCTCTGCCGCACCGAGCACATGTTCTTCGACGAGAACCGGATCGGCGCCATGCGCGAGATGATCCTGGCGTCGGACGAAAATGCCCGCCGCGCCGCGCTCGCCAAGCTGTTGCCGATGCAGCGCGCCGATTTCGTCGAGCTGTTCAAGATCATGGCCGGCCTGCCGGTCACCATCCGGCTCCTCGATCCGCCGTTGCACGAATTCCTGCCGCACACCGAGGAGGAGATCGCGGAAGTGGCGCGGGCGATGGGCGCCGATCCGAAGAAGCTCGCCGACCGCGCGCGCGAATTGCACGAATTCAATCCGATGCTCGGCTTCCGCGGCTGCCGCCTGGCGATCGCCTATCCGGAAATCGCGGAAATGCAGGCGCGCGCCATCTTCGAGGCCGCGGTCGAGGCCGGCCGCGCCGTCAGCTCTGCCGTCGCGCTGGAGATCATGGTGCCGCTCATTGTCGGCAAGATGGAGCTCGATCTGGTCAAGGAGCGCATCGACGCCATGGCGGAAACGGTCGCCGCCGAGACCAAAAGCAAGATCAAATATCAGGTCGGCACCATGATCGAGCTGCCGCGCGCCGCGCTCATGGCCGGCGAGATCGCCGAAACCGCCGAGTTCTTCTCCTTCGGCACCAACGATCTGACCCAGACCACGCTCGGCATCAGCCGCGACGACGCCGCGAGCTTTCTCGGCGTCTACACGGCGAAGGGCATTCTGCCCGCCGATCCGTTCGTCTCCATCGACCGCGACGGCGTCGGCGAGTTGGTGCGCATCGCCGCCGAGCGCGGCCGCAAGGTGCGGCGCAACCTCAAGCTCGGAATCTGTGGCGAGCATGGCGGCGATCCCGCCTCGGTCGCCTTCTGCCACGAGGTCGGGCTCGACTACGTCTCCTGCTCGCCGTTCCGCGTGCCGATCGCGCGGCTCGCTGCCGCGCAGGCGGCGCTGGGCAAGGATGCGGCGACGGAGGGGTGACGGCTACCCGGCCACGCTGGCGAGAAATTCCTCGACATAGCCGCGCAGGTCGGCCACCGCGGTGTCGACCGAGTGCGAGCTGTCGAGCACGACGTCGGCCGACATGTGCGTCTGCGTGGCGGCGCCGGCGACGTCGCTGAGGACCGCGGCCATGGTCTGGGTCGCTTGCGCCGCGGTGGCGACGTTCATGGCGATGTTACGCGTTGCCGCGCTCTGTTGTTCGACCGCGGCCGCCACGCCGGAAGTGTAGTGCTCGATTTCCCGCATGCGCTGGGTGATGCGGCGGATCGAGTCGACCGCGCTCGTGGTCGAGCCCTGCACCGCGAGGATCTGCCCGATGATCGCTTCGGTGGCCTTGCCGGTCTGCACGGCGAGCGATTTGACCTCCGAGGCGACGACGGCGAAGCCGCGGCCCGCTTCGCCGGCGCGGGCGGCTTCGATCGTAGCGTTGAGCGCCAAGAGATTGGTCTGCCCGGCGATGGTCTGGATGAGCTTGACGATGTCGCCGATCTTCTGCGCCGTCGCGGTCAGCGTCGTCATCTCGCCGTCGGTCGACTGCGCTTCATCGACCGCGATGTGCACGACCGTGTTGGTCTGCGTGATCTGCCGGGCGATCTCGGCGATCGAGTTCGACAATTCGTCGGCCGCGCCGGCGGCGGTGTTGACCCCGCTCGTGGCTTCGTTCGATGCCGCGACCGCGCTTTCGGCGCATTGCGAGGTGTGGTTGGAAGCGGCCGAAAGCGAGACCGCGGTCGACTTCATCGACGCCGCGTTGTCGCCGAAGGTCCTGAGCAGCGTCTCCATCTTGGTGCGGAAGGTGGCGATCACCGCGTCGACGGCGCGCCGGCGTTTTTGCTGCTCGGCCATGTCGTCGTGCTGCTTCTGCAGCTTTTCCCGCTCGGTGATGTCCTCGTGCGTGGTCACCCAGCCGCCATCGGGCATCGGCTCGTTGATGGCATACACGATGCGGCCGTCGCCGACATTGATCGACCATTTCGAGGTCTTTCCGGTGGCGACGCTGTCGAGGATTTGCTTGCAATAGGCTTCGGTATCGCCGGTGAACAGCCCGGTCTGCTTGCGGTGTTCGATCAGCCCGCGCAGCGTGCAGCCCGGTTTTACGACCTGCGGCGAGAGCTTGTAGATGTTCAGATATTGCCGATTGCAGACCGTGATCCGCGCCGACTTGTCGAACATGCACAAGCCCTGCGACATGTGGTTGAGCGCGTCGGTGACGTGACGGATCTTTGCCTGCAGGTGCCGCGCCGCGAAGCCGCCGGCGAGAAGCAGCGCCAGGATGAGGCCGGCGGACTGCCAGGCCGGCAAGGACCAAGAGAGCATGTCGTGCATTCGTGTCGCGCTGCCCGGGGTGCGCCGGCAGTATTGGGCGCGCGCATTGCCGTTTGGTTAATGAAATGGCAACGCGCGCTGCGGCGGCGCTATCGCGGGCTCTCGATTGCTTCGGCGCGCGCGCAACTCGCAAACGGAAAGGCCGCCGCAGCAGCGATTAACGCGGCCGCAAGGTTAATCCGACAATAGATAAAACTGTCGCATTCGCGCCACTGCGGCAGCGTTTGCTGGAGTGGGGATGCGTCGCGTCGGTTGCGAATGCGTGAGGGGTGATGGTGGCGTTGCGTACGCGGTCGCTGGGCGTCTTTTCCATTGCGCCCTTCTGGCTCAGCGCGTTCTGCGCGGCATTGACGCCGACCGCGGTCGGCTATCAGGATCTCGCGGCACTCTTTGCGCGGCCGCCCGCCGTTCCCGAACGCTGGCGCGAGCATCTCATTGCCTCGCCCTTCGGCACCATTCACGCCGCGACTTTCAGCTTCGCGCGTCCGCTCGGGACCGACCTGCCTGAACCGACCACGGCGCAGCCGGTGAATTTCGATCCACGCTCGCTCGACGTGAAAGTCTGGGCGGTCGACGAGCCGCCGATGGCGCGCCCGGCGCTCGAGGTCGAATATCCAACGGTCAATCGCCGGCTCAAGGGCGATCGGTTGCCGCAATCGCCGCCGCCGGCGAGCGAGCCCGAAACATTGCCGCAGCTGCAGCCGATCGACGCTCCGTCATCGCCGCCGCCGGTGCACGCGCCGGCGCCGGGGAGCGTGCCGCGTCCCAAGAATGCCGGAGAGCCCGTCACCGCGCCGGCCGCGGCACAAGCCGACGTGGAGACGACCGGCACTATCTCGCCGATGTCGGCCACGCCGGTCGAGCCCGACGCCGCGCTTTCCGCCGTCCGGCCTGACGCGGCCGCCGCGGCGCCGATCGCGCCGATGACCACGGCCTCGCTCGAGCACGGCAACGCGGCGGACCTCGACGAAGACGATCTCGGCATCGACCAGCCGCCGCAAATACCCGCGGCGACCGAGAACGACGCGTCCGATGCCGCGCCGGCCTCGTTCAGCGCGCTCTCTTTCCTCGATGAAGAGCCGGCCGAGCGCAACGCGCAGATCTATTTCGGCGTCGCCGGTATGGGCTCGAGCGGCGGCCTGCAGCGCTGGGCGCCGGGCGCCGAGCCGGTGCTGGTGCCGCACGCCATCGATCCCGACATCAAGCTTTCGGCGCTCGACGGCCGCGCCGCCAGTAGCGCCGGCGGCGAGACCGTCG
The DNA here is from genome assembly GCA_963850855.1 of uncultured Alphaproteobacteria bacterium. Lineage (GTDB taxonomy): Bacteria > Pseudomonadota > Alphaproteobacteria > Rhizobiales > Xanthobacteraceae > BOG-931. Next base: position 34,920 of record CAWKNH010000026.1, on the reverse strand, counting down.
CCGGCAAGGACGACGCCGCGCGGATGCAAAGTCCGGCAGTCCGCCTCGGTCTTGTTGGCAAGCCGCGCGCCAGGGCGGAAAAGTGTCTGGCCGACGCCGTCTATTTCGAGGCGCGCGGCGAGCCGTCGCGCGGCCAGATGGCGGTCGCGCAGGTGGTGATGAACCGCGTGTTCTCCGGCTACTATCCAAACAATGTGTGCGGCGTGGTCTATCAGAACGCCAACCGGCACCTCGCCTGCCAGTTCACCTTCGCCTGCGAAGGCAAGGATCTGAGCCGCATCGACGAGCTCGACATGTGGGCGCAGGCAAAGCGGATCGCCAAGGACACGCTCGACGGCAAAATCTGGCTGTCCGAAGTCGGCCACGCCACGCACTATCACGCCTACTGGGTGCACCCGAGCTGGGTCCATGAAATGAAAAAGATGTACAAGCTCGGTGTGCACACCTTCTACCGGCCGCGCGCTTGGGGCGACGGCTCCGACGCGCCGATCTGGGGCGGCGTGCCGAGCGCGCCGCGGGCGGAAGCGGCGCCCGCGGCCGCCGCCGCGCCGCCGGCCACAGTGCCGCCGGCCGCCGCCGCGAAGATTCCGCAAGCGGCGTTGTCGCCGTTCTTGACACTCCCGGCCACGACCGGATCGGTCGCCAAGCTGTAAGACCTCTACGCAACGCGGGGCAGCTATGCGCGCTGCCGCGAAGTTTCGTTTGGGCGATCCGTGTGCAGGCCCTATGGTCGGCGCAGCGCAAGCGCCCTTTTGCCAAAGCCAGCAATGACCACCCGATCTCCCAGCGCCAAGACTGAGCTCGACGTTACTGAGCTCGACGTTTCGAAATCAGGCACTTCGAAATCAGGCACGTGGCGAACGCCGGCCGTTATCCTTGGCTTCGGCTGTTTGATCGGGCTTATTGCCTTCGGCCCGCGCTCGACATTAGGATTCTTCCTGACGCCGCTCTCGAGCGCCAATCACTGGGGCCGCGACGTCTTTGCGTTTGCGCTCGCCTTGCAGAACCTGCTGTGGGGCGTCGGCCAGCCGCTCGCCGGGATGATCGCCGACCGTTTTGGCGCCAACCGCGTGCTCAGCGTGGGCGCGCTCATGTATGCCGCCGGCCTCGCGCTGATGGCGTACGCGACCAGCGCGCCGCTCCTCGATCTCACCGCCGGCGTCCTGATCGGCTTTGGCCTCGCCGGCTGCTCGTTCATGGTCGTGCTGGCGGCGTTCGGCAAATTGTTGCCGCCGCAATGGCGCTCCACGGCATTCGGTCTCGGAACTGCGGCGGGTTCGTTCGGCCAATTCTTGTTTTCGCCGATCGCGATCGTGCTGATGGACCAGTTCGGGTGGCAGGCGGCGCTGGTGATCTTCGCCGTCACCGTATGCGCCATACTGCCGCTCTCGCTGGCGCTGGCGACGCCGAAAGCCGAAGCGGCCAAGCGGGCGCAGGCGGCATCACAGCCCGCGCCGCAATCGCTCCGCCACGCGCTCGGCGAAGCTTTCGCCCACCGCTCCTATGTCTTTTTGGTGCTCGGCTTCTTCACCTGCGGCTTCCAGATCGCGTTCATCACCGTGCACCTGCCGTCCTACCTCATCGATCGCGGGCTCTCCGCTTCGATCGGCGGTTGGACGATCGGGACCGTCGGCCTGTTCAACATCATCGGCTCGATCACCTCCGGCTGGCTCTGCGATCGGATGCCGAAGCGCTATCTGCTCTCGCTCATCTATTTCTTGCGTGCGGCCGCGATCCTGGCGTTCATCGCCTTTCCGATCACTCCGTTCACCTGCATCGCGTTCGGTGCGTCGATGGGATTGATGTGGCTTTCGACCGTGCCGCCCACCAACGGCATCATCGCGCTGCTGTTCGGCACGCAATGGCTGGCGACGCTGTCGGGGCTCGCCTTCTTCAGTCACCAGGTCGGCGGCTTCCTCGGCGTCTGGCTCGGCGGTTTCGTGTTCGACCGCACCGGCTCGTATGACGCGGTGTGGTGGCTGGCGATCCTGTTCGGCCTCCTGTCGGCACTGGTCAACCTGCCGATCGTGGAGAAGCCGGTCCCGCGCCTTGCCGGGCTGGCGGCTTGAACGGCTCCGTCCCGCCCGGGCCTTGTGCCGGGCATCCACCTCTTGGAAAGTACGGCGGCGAAGCCGTGGATGGCCGGGACGAGCCCGGTCATGACCAACAGCCCGTCCGGAGCACGAGCGTGAGCACATTCAAGGCGATCGTCATCAACAAGACCGAAGCCGGCCAGACCGTCCGGCTCACCGATTTCGACGAGAAAGATCTGATGGAGGGCGACGTCGCCGTTCGGGTCGAATGGTCGACGCTGAACTACAAGGACGGCCTCGCGCTTACCGGAAAATCGCCGGTGGTGCGCCGCTTCCCGATGATCGCGGGCATCGATCTCGCCGGCACGGTCGAATCCTCCTCGCATCCCGGCTGGAAACAAGGCGACAAGGTCGTGCTCAATGGCTGGGGCCTGGGCGAGACCCATCTCGGCGCCTACGCGCAAAAGGCGCGGGTCAAGGGCGATTGGCTGGTGCGGCTGCCGCAGAGCATGAGCGCGCGCGAGGCCATGGCCGTCGGCACGGCCGGCTATACCGCCATGCTCGCGGTGATGGCGCTCGAGCGCGCGGGCCTCGCGCCGGCGCGCGGCCCGGTGATCGTCACCGGCGCCGCTGGCGGCGTCGGCTCGGTTGCGATCGCGCTCCTCGCCAAGCTCGGCTACTCGGTCATCGCCTCGACCGGCCGGCCGGATGAAGCCGATTACCTCAAGAAGCTCGGCGCCGCCGAGATCATCGAGCGCAAGGAATTGGCGGGTCCGCCGCGGCCGATCGCCAAGGAACGATGGGCGGGCGGCATCGACGCGGTCGGCTCGACCACGCTCGCCAATGTGCTGTCGATGACCCGCTATGGCGGCGCGGTCGCGGCCTGTGGACTCGCCGGCGGCATGGACTTGCCGACCAGTGTCGCTCCCTTCATCCTGCGCGGCGTTTCGCTGATCGGCATTGATTCGGTCATGTGCCCGTTGCCGATGCGGCAGGAGGCATGGCGGCGGATCGAGCGCGACCTCGACCGCGGCAAGATCGCGGCGATGACCAGTGAAATCGGCCTTGCCGATGTGATCGAGGCCGGCGCGCGGATCGTCGCCGGCGGGGTGCGGGGACGAATTGTGGTAAATATTGGGTAAGCGCGTTCAGAATTTGGCTACGAAGTTGGGTCATCATCGAGGCGGCTATGGTAAGGAGACGGTTAAGAAGTTTTGTTAACAACCTTGGGCCGTCGAGAATGGGGTCGACAATGTTGCCTCGAGTTGCCGTCGTCTTAGCGTGTGTGTTGGGAGCCGCGTCGGCCGCCTCGGCCGTCGCCGAGGAATTGGCGCCGGAACAGGCGCGCGCCTTCGTCGTGGGCAAGCTTTTCGCCTACACCTGCTTCGATGGCACCGCCGGCATGGGCCGCATCTTCTCCGACGGCTCGGTCGTCGGCACCATCCGGCCGAGCGGCCGCGGCGAGATGCGCTTTGCCGCTCTGCCGCCCGGCACGATCAAAGTAAGCAGCGCGTCGGTATGCGCGCACCTCAACGGTTTACTGATCGAACCGTGCTTCCGGGTGGAGAAAATCGACTACCACAGCTTCCGCGGTTCGCTCGCCGGACTGGGCTTTGCCTATTGCGACTTCTACCAGCGCAACCCGCGCACGCAGGTGATCGGCCGTACCGCCTCCTCGCCGCGGGCGACGACGCTGGCGACGACGAAGCCGGCGGGCGAGTAGAATCAATCTTCTGAAGTCTTCGTTCCGCGCCGCCGTGAAGTGGCGGGCCGCGCGCGACCGGGCTTATCCCGGTGCTGTTACCGCGGGTTGCGCGCGCGGATGCGGAAAGAGCAGGCGCTGATAGAGCCAGCCGATGCCCAGGAGCACGACGCCGAGCCCGATCACCGACAGCGCCCGATAGATGCCGCTGATGCTCGCGGTGTCGATGATGAACACCTTGCCGATGGTGAGCGCGATGACGCCGAGCGCGAGAAGCCGCGCCGGTTGCGAGCGAAGGGTGAAGCCGACTGCGAGGAGCACGATGCCGAAAGCGAGCCACGCCGTCGAATAGCTGTATTGCTCCGCGTCGGACGTGGGGCCCGCCAGAATCGGGCCGTGAAACAGCCGCCGTACTTCCAGCGTCAGATAGAACAACGCCAGCGTCACCGCCGTGATCGCGGCGACGACGCGATAGGACATCGGCCGCGTCGTGCGGGCAATCAGCGCCAGCGCAATCGCCAGCACGGCCGGCAGACCGTAGGCGAGCAGGATCGTATTGATGAACGCGCCGTCGACCGGATGATTGCCGAAACGCGGGCCGACGACGATCACCAGGTCGAACACGATCGCGCAAAGGGTGAGCCCCGCGATGATGATCGCGCCGATATTATGCGCAATGCTGCCGGTGCGCCCGCGCACGCGCTCAAGCCCGATGGTCAACGCCAAGCCGACATTGACATCAAGCGCCACCTCGGTGACGCCGTTCGAGGCCCGGTAGATGTCGCCGCCGGTCACGTAGTGGCGGACCTCGAGGATGGTCAGCAGCACCGTGAACAGGATGGCGCCGGCATCGACCATGCGCGTCGGCAGATCATCGGCGCGCCGGCGTAACAGCAATCCCGCAAGCCAGAATGCCGACGCGGGGATGCCGTAGCCATAGAGCAGCCAATTGAAGATCGGCGTCGCGCCGAGGTCGGTGCCGACGATGTCCGGCTGGTAGGCGACGCGCGCCGCCACCACGGCGACGAGGATCGCCGCGAGCCAGCGCAGCCACGGCAGCGGCCGCTTCTCGGCGACCCAGGCGGCGCCCGGCACCATGAGGGCGAGCCCGACTGTGAGCCAGCCCTTCTCCAGCGCAAAGGTGAGCGCCAGCGCCAGCGCGGCGAGCGCGCCGGTCGCGAACATTGCGCTCGACGCCATGAGGCCGGGCCGCTCCTCGCGCCGTACCAATGTCTCGGTCGCGACCGCATAGATCGCGGCCGAGAGGAGCGCGAGCGCGGCGAACGGCAGCGACCGGTCGAGTGCCGCAATACGGTAGTAGAGCGCGATCAGCATGGCGAGCGGCGCGAATACGGCCGCCGCGCACCACAGCATCGGAACAAAAGCGCGCGTGGAACGGCCTTGCGCCAGGAAGCCGGCGACGCCGAACATCGCCGCCCACGCGGCGGCCAGGAGGAAGTGCGATCCGTAGAAGAAGCGCTCGGGCTCGCGCACTGCTGGCGCCGTCGGCCCGGACGGCGCCAGCAGTCCTTGGACATTCATTTGCACCGCCCAATGGGCCATCACCACCGCGGCGAGGATCGCGGCCGCCGGCACCGCGCCGGCCGCCGCCTCGGTGCGCCAGGCGATGGCGACTGCGGCGACGGTGAGGACGACAAAGGCCGTGAGCGCGACGCCGTCATGCCGGCTCGCCAGCACCAGAATGCTCGCGACTACGAGATAGACCGACAAGGCCAGCGTCGAGAGCAAGTCGATCTTGCCGGGCGAAGCCGGCGGACCGTAGAGCAAGCCGCACACCAGCAGCGCCGAGGCGAGCACGAAGCCCGCGAGCGCATTGAACACATGCGCGCCAAGCGCGTCGACGGTGACGACGCCAACTCCGGGGAACGTCCAGAGCGCGCCGAGCAGGATCGCCGTGAGCGCGAGCCAGGGCCACAGGCGCAACCGCGCTAGCGCAAAAGCGGCCGCGGTGACGACGGCGATGTAGATATAGAGCGACCAGAAATCCGGTTGATTGGAGGCGACCAGAAGCGGCGCCACATAGGCGCCGACGACGCCGAGACCGGCGAGCGCAGGCCCGTGCAGCAAAGCCGCGGCCAAGGTCAGCAAGGCCACGGCGCCGAGCAGAACAAAGGCCGCCGCCGGCGGCAGGAATCCGTAAAGCCCGTAGGCTGCGTACACGGTGGCATAAGCGACGGTGGTGCCCGCGGCAGTCAGGATGCTCGGAATGTGCGCCGTCGGCAGGCCGGGCAGCCCCGACAGGTTCTCGGCGCGACGCGTCCATTCCCCGGCGGCTACCAGAATGAGCGCCAAGAGCGCGCCGAGCATCACCCGGACGCCGGGACCGATGAGGCCCTGCTCGATCGAGTAGCGCACCAGAAATATGCCGCCGAGCGCCAGCGCGGCGCCACCGATCCAAACCACCCAGCGGGTGCCAACCCGTTCCTCGAAACCGGCCGGCGCGGGCTCCGGCGTTGCCGCAGATGATGGAGGTGCGGGCGGGACTGAGGCCGACGCGGGCGTTGGTGGCGGTGCTGGAGGGGAAGGCGCTGCGGGCGCGGCGGCTTGGGGCGAAGCCGGCGCCGGCTCGGCCGTCGGCTCTGAGGGCAAGGCGGCGGCCGGCGCCAAACCGTGCTCCAGCGCCGCCACTCTTGAGTCCAGGCGCCAGAGCAGACCGCGGGCTTCGTTCGCCCTGATCAGCGCGACAATGGCCACGACCGGAAAGGCCAGCAGCACCAGCGCGCCCAGGAAGAAAAAGCCGAACATCGCAGCCCCCGCCGCCGCCGATTCTTCTTCAACCTACTCCAAGTCGAGGCGGAACGGCTCGGCTTCGGAGGCAAGAATCCCGCGGCCGATCGTTTCGATGGCGGAAGTCATACGGCCGTCACGGCCGAGCAGGCGGTCGGCGAGCGATACGATGCGGATGTTCGGGGTCGCCGTCGGCGAGGCGAGCCGTAGCGCTCGCGCGATGCTCCGCTCGTCACGATGCGGGCTGAGCGCGCAGACGCTGGCGAAGGCGCTCGCGGTCGAGCGGCTGATGCCGGCATAGCAATGCATGACCAGGGGCGCGCGGCGATCCCAGCCGCGCACGAAATTCAGGAGATCGGCGACGTGCTGCTCGTCCGGTACGATGTAACCGTCGAGCGGCGCGGAAATGTCATGCAGCCGCAGCCAGAGGTGGTTCTCCGGTACGATGGCGACCGGCCGCTCGATGGCCTCATCGCCAAGGAGCGACACCACATGGCGCGCGCCGGTCTCCTCGACCGTTTCATGCAGGCGTGAAAGGGAGCAGACGTGAATCATGCAAAAGACCGGACTCGAATGCGGGTTTTCAGCCTATCTCATATGGGTATTGCCGGCGGCACAAGAGTGACGTGCAGTCGCCAATGAGTTTCAATCGCCAATGAGCTTTTTGAATCGCTCGAGATAGCGCGCCTGCGCCGTCTCCGCGGGCCAGGGCACGAGGTAGTCGCGCTCGATGCTCGCGGAATAGACCGGCGGGCGGCCGAAGAAGCGGCGCGCCTCGGCCGCCTCGAAGCCGGCGAGGCGGGTCGCTTCGAGATAGGCCGCGGCCCGGTCGGCGGTTTTGATCAGCGCGGCGAGTTCGGGCGCGGTGTGCGCCGGCAGGCCGAAGCGCAGATGGATCGCCGTGAGCAGCCGCCGTTCCACCGCCTTGTAGGCGTCGCCGATCACCGCCTTGAACGGCGAGATCATGTCGCCGATGACGTATTCGGGCGCGTCATGCAGCAGCACCGCGAGGCAGCGGCGGTGATCGAGGCCGCGCGCCCGCGTGCGCGCCAAGGCCTCGACCAGGAGGCAATGCTGGGCGACGGAAAAAATGTGCGCCCCATGCGTCTGCCCGTTCCAGCGCGCCACGCGCGCGAGCCCGTGCGCGATATCCTCGATCTCGATGTCGAGCGCCGACGGATCGAGAAGATCAAGCCGCCGCCCCGACAGCATCCGCTGCCAGGCGCGGCCCGACGCAGCATCCGTCTTTCCCGCCGCTTCGCGTTTGTTGATCCGGGTCGCGGCCGCTTCGTCGCGCCGGCGTGGCTTGGCAGCGGGGGAGGGGGGCAGTGGGAGCCTCGGCATCACGGCAGGCTATCCTGCTTGTGATTGTTCGCAAACCGGACCGCGATTGCGCCCTGTGCCGGATCGGTGGCAATGATCCGCCGACGGGATCATGCCATGTCGATCGATATCACGCCGGTGACCGGCGAGCTGCGCCCGGCCGCAGTCGAAATGTTGACGCGTTTCTTCCGCGAGGAAGGCTTCGCCACGCCGCCGCAGCGCATTGCCGAGAATCTCGACCGCATGCTCGCCGATCCGTTCTGCTGGTGCGCGCTCGCGCTCGCCGGCGGGCAAGCGCGGGCGGTGATCACGGTCACGACCGTGCTCTACATCGAATGGGGCCGGCTCGGCGAGATCGGCGATCTCTATGTCCTGCCGGAATATCGCCGTCACGGCCTGGCCCGGCTCCTCATCGCGCGCGGCAAGGAATGGTGCCGTGCGCAAGGCTGCTCGGCGGTCTCGGTCACCATCACGCCGATCGGCGAACGGCGGCAGCGGCTCAGCCGATTCTATCGGCGGCTCGGCTTCGAGCTCACCGGCCGCACCTCCGCTTCGGCAATGCTGTAGGCCGGAGCCGCCCGCGCGGTTTCCCGCGCGGGACGGAGGCGGGCGCGCGCTACGCCGCCTTCTTGCCCCACAGACGCTTCGACGCCAGATCGGCGCCCTCGCGCATGGTCTTGAGCTTGAGCCACACCACATCCTCGGCGACCCATTCCCATCCGGCGAAGGTGCCGAAGCCGCAGTCGGAACTGGCGATGACCCGCTCGCGATCGCCGACCGCCGCGACCGCGGTCTCGAGGCGCTGGGCGACGACTTCCGGATGCTCGACGAGATTGATCTTCGAATCGATCACGCCCGGCAGCAGCACCATGTGGTCGGGCAGCTTGTGCTTGCGCAGCGCGGCGTATTCGTGCTGGCGCCGCGCATTGGCGAACTCGATCGAGAGCCCGCCGACATTGGCCTGATAGAACACCGGCAGCAGCGGCTCGAGCGCAACGTCGTAGATGTGCGGCCCTTCCCAATTGCCCCAGCAGATATGCAGCCGCACGCGGTCGCGGGGAATATCCTTGAGCGCCTTGTTGAGCGCGGCGATATGCTGCTCGATGATCTTGACGAATTCCTTTTCCGATTTGTCCTGGAACAGCAGCACGCGCTCCATCGCCAAATCCGGTGCGTCGATCTGCAGGATCAATCCGGCATCGACCACGGCCTTGTATTCGTAGTGCATCTCGCGAGCGATCGCGTCGAGATAGTCCTCATAGGTCTTGTAGTAGGCGTTGAGCATGGTGGTGGCGATGATCCCGGGCGACGGCTCGGCGAAGAACATTTCCGGGAAGGGCGGCTTGATCGCGGCGGCCTGGCGCTTGAAGCGGGCAAGCTCGGTCTTGATCGCTTCCTTGTCGTGATATTTGAGCTCGCCCACCGCCTCGGGGCAGCCGAACACCTTGCCGGTCTTGGGCAGGCGAGCCTGGAATTTCTCGGTGAACAGCGGCAGCTCGACCCACTCGCGGCCGAACGGCCGCTTCGATTCTCCGCCGAAACCGGACATGCGCTGCGGCACGTAGGTTTGAAAACCCACCCGGCCTTGCTCGCCGTCATTGGCAATATCGACGCCGGCCCAGCGCTGCTTCTCCATCACATGGGCGACGCGCTTCTCGATTCTGTCCTTGAGCTTGGCCTTGTCGACCGCTTGGCCGGCTTCGTCGGCGATCAACAGATCGTTGAGCTCCGCGCCGCGCGGCAGACTGCCGGTGTGCGTGATCAGGATGTGGTCGACGCTCTTGTGCATGATGTGTCCTCCCACTGGCTCTTAGTCGGGGCTCTTAGTTGGCCGCCGATCCTTCGCGCGACCATACCGGCCCGCTGGCGCGGTCACAAGTTGCGGCGCACGCCGGCGGGCCGCGTCCCGCGGACTGGAAGGTGTCGAATCGCGCAACGCGTGCGACTTCCGGCTGTACGGCGGATTAGCCGCGCCCGGTTTAGGATCCGGCGCGCAGGCGACGGGGCGTGCGGCCCAACCGGCGCGACATCGTCGCCGTCAAATGCTGTTGCGACGAGAAACCGCAAGCGCAGGCGATCTCGGCGATCGAGGCATTGGAACGCTGCAACATGCCGCGCGCGCGCTCGATCCGTTTCTCGATGATCAGATTGTAGGGAGAGCGTCCGGTTCGGCGCTTGACCCCGTCATACACCGCGCGCAGCGGCAGGTTCACGGCGACCGACAATCCGGCGCAGGTGAGTTTGCCCTCGAGGTTTTGTTCGATGTAGTCGCAAAGGTTGGCGAATTCCTGGTCGGAGAGCACGCCGCGCCGCGGCGCCATCGCCGTGTCGAGTTGGCGCATCGTCTCGACATAAGTGCCGAGAGCGAGAAATTGAATTTCCAGCGGCTGCAGCTTCTCCGGCCGGCGCAGCCGCTCGCGGACATAGCGGGCGAGAAACTTGATCGCGTCGTTGCGGATGTTGTTGCGGCTTCCGGCCCGCCGCAGTCCGGCAATGTTGCGGTCGTCGAGCAGGCGGTGGAAGTCTTCGCCATAGTTGAAGGCGATGAAGCCGTGGCGCACGTCGTCGGCCCGGACCCGGACATTGCCGGTGCGCGGATGGAAGGCCGTGGATTCGCTCAGGAAAACCAGCGGCCGCTCATGGTCGTCTTCGAACTTCGTGCTGCTGTTGATGTCGCCCAGGAGCAAACAAATGACGTCGGCGCTGTTGGAAAACTCGAGCGCGTAGGGGTCGGCTCCGGCGATGCAATAGCCGACGCCATCCGCGTCGCCGCGCAGCGGAAACTGCTCAAGACCGCGAAACCAGGTAGAGCCTGGCCGCCCGTCGCTGGCCAGCGCCATCGTCTTCCTCCCCAGGCTCGCCGATACATCAACAAGACGCACCAAGCGGCGAGCGCCGAGCGTCCGCGTGGGATTCTGACGACCCCGAGCGGAGTTCGTCGATGCTAGCGCATCGGGGCCTATGCTGACAATCGGCAGCCCGCGGTTTTGGCTGGCGTTTTCAGGATTCGATAAAATCAGAAGATTGAAAGATCGCGAGGCCCGGACACCGGCAATCTTCCGAGATCAGGGAGGACATCGCCATGGCTATGATCGCTCGCAAATCTGCAGCACCGGCCCCGGCCAAGGGCAAATTCGATGGCGAGTTTGATGTCGTTGTCGTCGGCAGCGGCGTGGCGGGGCTGGCGACGGCGCTGTTCAGCCGCTGGCAAGGCAACACGGTCTTGGTGCTCGAAAAAGCCGCCGCGCTCGGCGGCACCACCCGCAAGGCCGCCTTCTGGTACTGGGTGCCGAACAATGCGGCGATGCGAGCCGCAGGCACCAAAGATCCGAAAAAAGATTGCATCCGCTACATGGCGCGGCTGGCGCGGCCCGAGGCCTATGATGCCAAGGCGCCGAAATTCGGCATGACCGATTGGGAGTACTCGCAGTACGAGGCGATCTACGACAACGCCTCGATCGCCACGGAATTACTGCGCAAAAAGGGCGCGCTCGAATACCGCCATTGTGATTTCGTGCCCGATTATTGGGCGGAGCTTCCGGAAGACAAGGCGCCGAAAGGCCGCGTCCTCCTGCCCAAGGACGCGCGGGAGACGATGTCGGATGGCGGCGAGGTCGCGATCAGGACCATGTCTGCCGCCGCCAAAAGCGACGGCATCGATATTCGCTCCGGCCATCGCGTGCAGCGCGTGATCAGGAACAGGGCCGGCGAGATCATCGGCGTCGAAGCCGACACGGCAAAGGGCAGGAAGGTTCGCTTCTTCGCACGCAAAGGCGTGGTGTTCTGCACCGGCGGCTTCACCCACGACCTCGATCTGCGCAAGAACTACCTCAGCGCCCCGGTCTATGGCGGATGTGCCGCCAGAACCAATGAGGGGGATTTCGTCTATGTCGCCAGTGCGGTCGGAGCGCAATTGCGCAACATGAATTACGCCTGGATGTGCCCCATCGTCTTCGAGAAGGCCATCGCCAAGGATCCCGGCCTGAGCGGAACGTTCTCCCCTTCCGGCGACTCCATGATCTATGTGAGCAAGGAGGGCCGCCGGGTCGCCAACGAGAAGCTTGCCTACAACGAAATGGCGCAGGTGTTTTTCCAGTGGGACGGGGCTCGCTCCGAGTATCCGAACCTCCTGCTGATCGCGATTTGGGACCAGCGCAGCCAGGATCACAGCGCCAGCGACGAGTATGGACGGTTTATCGTTCCTCCGGGCAAGGACGACGCGCATGTGATCAAGGGCGATACGCTCGCCGCTTTGTCGAGGGCGATCGGGCAGCGTTTGGCCCGCTACGAGCGCGTCACCGGCGGCCTGAAACTGGCGCCCGAGTTTGAAAAGACCCTGGCGGCGAGCGTCGAGCGCTTCAACGGTTTCGCCTCGGGCGGCAGGGATTTCGACTTCCACCGCGGCGAGCGCCAGGTCGAGCATTTGTTCAACGGCTCGGTCGCGCCTTCGCCGTCGGCGCCCAATCCGACGATGTATCCGATCTCCAATACCGGCCCATATTACGCGGCGCTGCTCACCGGTGGGACACTCGACACCAAAGGTGGGCCGAAGACCAACGTCTCCGGCCAAGTCCTTGACGATCAAGACAAGCCCATTGGCGGACTGTACGGAGTGGGCAACTGCGTCGCGTCCGCTTCGGCGCGCGCTTATTGGGCCGGCGGCGCCACGATCGGGCCGATTTTGGCCTTCTGCCATTTGGCCGCTGCCGCAATACACAAAGAAAGAAAAAAGCGTGCTATATAGGACTTCAACAAACTGGCAGCGGTCGCGGTCGCGAGCTGGTGGACCGGGGAGGGAGATGGATGGCAGTATCCAAACAAACGATGACGGACGAGCAGCGCAAGTCAGTCGTCATCGAATATCTTAAGGCGTTCGACAAGGCGGGAAAGACGTCCGACGGCGGCAGCATCCTCGATCTCTTCTCCGAGGACGCGCAGGTCTATTTTCCGAAGTGGGGTCTTGCCAACGGCAAGAAAGAAATCGGCCAGATGTTCGGCGACATCGGCAGCGGGCTGAAGTCGATCCTGCATCATTACTCCCACTTCAACTTCATCTTCTCCGGCAGCGACCTCGTGGTCTGCGAGGGCACCAGCGAAGGCGAGCATCGCGACGGGCCGTGGCGCGCCGGCGCGCCGGAGCATGGCGCCGGCCGCTGGTGCGACGTATTCGAGATCCGCGATTGGAAGATCCAACGCTGCTTCATCTATCTCGATCCCGACTACGGCGGTAAAGACACCGCGCGGTATCCGTGGCTCAAGAACAAATAAACCAGCGGAAGTCACTTCGTAACTGAGCTTCAAGGGAGGAATACAAATGAAATGCGACCATAAGGGAATGCGCTACTGGGCCGTGCCGATCGTGGCGGCGGCCATGTTTGCGTGGGCGCCGCCGACGCAAGCGCGCGACGCCAAGGAACTGATGTTGAAGTCCGTGGGCACGACCGAGAACGTATCTCCGGTCATCGCCGAAGCGATCAGGCATGCGGCGATGGATTTGACGCCCGACCAGCGGAAGCTCGCCATCCAATGCTGGAAGAACAATGTCTGCGAGACCGGGCATGGCAATCTCACGGTGGCCTATGCCGACGGCTTCGGCGAAAACGTCTGGCGTCAGGTCACCAAGATGGAATTCATCGCCCAGGCGCTGACTTATCCGAGCATCAAGAAGATCGTCTACACCTCGGCCGGCGGCGACGCCACCAAGGCGATCTCCGACATGCGCGCTTACATCGCTCAGAAGGTCGATGTGATCGTGATCTTTGCCGATGCCGGGCCGGCGCTGCTCCCGACCGTCAAGGAGGCCACCGAGGCCGGTATCCTCGTCGTCCTGCACAACGGGACTTATGTCGGTGGCAAGGCGGGCAAGGATTTCGTCACCACCATCGCCGAGGATTTGTGTGCGCTCGGCACCGATTTCGTCAGGATGGTGCTGGAGAACTCCAAGAAGGATCCGACGACGATCGTCGAGCTCGGCGGCACGCCGGGCAACGGGCTGAGCGCCGGCTGGCAGAAGTGCTCGGAAGCAGAGATCGCCAAGCACAAGAATCTGAAGCTCCTCGGCAAGGCCGACACCAACTGGACGCAGGAAGGCTCGTTCAAGGCGATGTCGGGCTTCCTGGCGCAGTATGGCAATGTCGACGCGGTTCTCTTCGAGTATGCCGACGGCTTCCGCGGCGGCTTGCGCGCTTACGACGCGGCGAAGAAGGCGCCCGACCTGATCGTGTCGCTGCGCACCGACGAGATGGGCGTGATCTGCGATTGGGAAAAGGCCAACGATCCGAACTTCAAGATCTTCTACTCCAACGGCCAGAACGATCAGGCGCGGTTCGCGCTGACCGCGGCGATGATGAAGAAGGAAGGCAAGGACGTTCCGCCCAGCGTCAATGTGCCGTTCAGGATGCATCCGGTCGTCAAGGGCCTGTGCAATCCGGCCATTCCTGAAAGCGCGTCGCTGACCACGCTGGTGGACAACGATATGATGAAAGAGATGTTCGCCAAGCCGTGAAGTAACGGCGCGAATGCACAGGTCGGACGGGCACGAGCCTAGCCGCGCCCGTCCGACCATGACCTAAAGCGGGACGGTCGTTTCCCGCTTTTTTGTTCCACCTGTACAGTCGGGCCGGGCGACAGTCTGGGTATGGCGTGATGGCAGCTGCCTCACTCGAACTCTTCGGCATCTCGAAGCGCTATCCGGGCGTGCAGGCGCTCAACGGCGTCGACTTCGAATGCCGGCCCGGCGAGATCCACGCGGTGCTCGGCGAAAACGGCTCGGGCAAGAGCACGCTCCTCGGCATCGCCGGCGGCGCGGTGGTCGCTGATCAGGGCCGGGTCATGATCATGGGCCAACCGCTCGCCGCCGCCGATCCGCTGCAGGCGCGGCAACTCGGCCTCGCCGTCGTCTATCAGGACGACTCGCTGGTGCGCGAGCTGACGGTCGCGGAGAATCTTCTGCTCGGGGCGGTCGATGCTCCGACGACCCTTGGCGGCAAACGCGAGTGGGCGCAAAAGCAGCTTGCTCCCTACGATCTGCGCATTTCGCCGGATACGCTGGTCGGACATTTGACCGCCTCGCAGCGCCAGTTCCTGGAGATCGTCAAGGCATTGGCCGCAAACCCAAAGGTCTTGCTGCTCGATGAACCGACGTCGAGCCTCGACATATCGGGCGTCGAAACCCTGGGTGGCATCATCCGCCGCATCGTCGCCGCCGGCGCCGCGGTCGTCTATGTCAGCCACCGGCTGCCGGAGATTCTCGCGCTCGCCGACCGGGTCACCATCCTGCGCGACGGCGAATCTCAGGGCACCTACGAAGTCGGCGAAGGGCTCTCGGAAAACGATCTCATCGCACTGATGGTCGGACGCCCGATCGAAACCGAATACCCGATCGGATCGGCGCTGGTGCCGACCGACATTGTACTGTCGTCGACCGGCTTGACCGGGCCGCGTTTTCAAGATGTCGCGTTTTTTGTCCGCCGCGGCGAGATCCTTGGATTTGCCGGTTCCGAGGGCAACGGGCAGCGCGAGGCGCTGCGCGCGCTTGGCGGCTTCGAAGCGGCCGGCGGCCAGGTGCTTTGCGGCGGCCGGCCGGTCAAGCCGGGAACGCCGCGCGACGCCCTCGATGCCGGCGTCTTTTCGCTCAGCGCCGATCGGGCGGCGGAATTGATTTTTCCCGGGCTTGGCGTGCGCGAGAATATGACCGTGCAGGTGCTTGAGGATTTCGCCACGAACGGCGTGATTTCCGCCCCGAAGGAGCGGGCCAGCGCGCTCTCCCTGATCGAAAAGCTGAGCATCGTCACCCCGGATCTCGATCAACCGATCCGGGCGCTTTCCGGCGGCAATCAGCAGAAGACCGTCCTGGCGCGCAGTTTTCTCTACAAGGCGAAAGCAGTTCTGATCGACGAACCGACCCAAGGCGTCGATGCGAAGGCGCGCTTCGACATCTACCGCGCCATCCGCGCCAAGGCCGACGAGGGGGTCGCTTGCGTGATCAACTCGTCCGACGCCATGGAATTGGCCGGCCTGTGCGACCGCGTGCTCGTGTTCTCGCGCGGGCGCGTGATCCGCGAGCTCAGCGGCCGCGAAATCACCGAAGAGAGCATCGTCTCCTCGTTCCTGCGCTCGAAGGGAGTCGCGGCCACCGCCAAGGAGGAGGTCGATGCGCCGCGAGCGGATTGGTGGTCGCTCGCCAATCTTCGCAAGCTCGCCGCCGGCGGCAGCCAGCAATGGTGGGTGCCGCTGCTTTTCCTGCTCGTGCTCATCCTCGCCGTCGGCTGCTACGCCTCGTTTCGCACCGACGCGTTCTTCACTGCGCTTAACATCAAGCATATCTTGCTCGCCACGGCGCCGCTCGCCCTGGTCACCATGGCGCAGTTCAACGTGCTGCTGGTGCGCGGGTTCGACGTTTCCGTCGGCGCGGTCATAAGCCTGACCGTCGTCATCGGCTCCTTTCTGATGGCGGAGGACATGAATACCGGGCTGATCCTGCTCGGCGCGCTGGTCTGCCTTGCAGTTGGCGTCATCGTGGGGCTGTCGAACGGTGCTCTGGTGCGCCATGTCGGCATCAACTCGGTGATCACCACCATCGCCATGCTCAGCGTGGTCCAGGGCATCGCGCTCTATCTGCGGCCGTCGCCGTTCGGCGTGATCAGCGAGGATTTCATCGATTTCTTCCAGACCCGGATCGGCTTCGTCCCGGTGTCCTTTTTTGTCATTCTCGCCGCCGCGGTCGCGGGCGACGTATGGCTTTACCGTACGCGCAGCGGCCTCAAGCTGCGCGCGGTCGGATTTCGCGAGGAGGCCGCCAAGCGCAACGGCGTAAGGGTCGACTTCGTCCACATGCGCGCCTTCCTGCTCTCCGCTGTCATTGCGGTGCTCAGCGGCTTCTTCGTCGCCTCCGAAGTGGGCGTGGGAACGCCGATCATCGGTTCGAGCTATACGTTGACCAGTATCGCAGCGGCCGTCCTCGGCGGCGCGGCGCTGACCGGCGGTCGCGGCTCTTTCGTCGGCGGCCTTCTCGGTGCGCTGTTTTTCAGCCTTGTGGTCAACATCATTACGCTCCTTGGGCTCAATACCGGCGCCGGCATCATGACCAGCGGGGCGCTGACGCTCTTCGCGGTCGCGCTCTACTCCGGCTTGACGCCGATACGCCGCGTTTGGGGGCACATTCGCGCCGCGCTCGAGCAATTGAATACCCCGATGCAAGCGCCATGAGCGATTCCGCCGACCCTCAATGCGGCGCTGGGATCCGCATCACGCCTGGGGCCGTTGCAGATGCGCTTCGCGGCGATCTGGTTCGCGATGATCGGGCTGATCGTGGTCTGCGCCATCATCGTTCCCCGCAGCCTGCTTCCGTCGACGTTTCTCGCCATCATCCCGTTGGCGGCGTTTCTCGGCATCGCCGCCATTGGCGAGACCCTCGTCCTGATGGCGCGGGGCATCGACCTGTCGATTCCGGCGGTGGTCACGCTGTCGAGCACGATCGTGCTTGGCGTCTCCGGCGGCAACGACGACGCCATCTTCACCGCCGTGCTGGCGGCGCTGTTCTTCGCCACCGTGATCGGGCTGATCAACGGCTTCCTGGTTGCGGTGCTCGAGCTCAACGCGCTGATCGTTACGCTCGCCGTCGGCGCGATCACCACCGGCGCGACGCTGTGGTACCGCGACTCGCTGCCGCAGGAATCGCGGGTGCCTCCCGGCATGGCGGCGTGGGGAGATGCGCGGTTTCTCGGGATCAACTACTCCGTATGGGTTCTCGCCGCCGCGGCGATCATCCTCAATCTCATCCTGCGCAAGACCACGATCGGTCGGCACTTCGCCGCGGTCGGCGCCAACCCCAGAGCGGCCTGGATCGCCGGCATCAATGTCGCCGCCTACCAGACGGCGGCTTTCACCGCCGCGGCCTTTCTCTATGGCATCGCCGGAATTCTCGTCTCCGCGTTCATCCGCAACCCGACGCTGAAGGTCGGCGAGCCCTATCTGCTGGCGCCGATTGCCGCCGCCGTTCTCGGCGGAACGGCCATGTCCGGGGGCATCGGCAGCATGATCGCGGTCGCCGGAGCGGCGCTGTTTCTCACGCAGCTCGGCCAAATGCTGGTCATGCTCGGCCTTTCTTCGGCGCTGCAATTCGTCATCGAAGGGATCGCGATCGCGCTTGGCATGGCGCTATCGCGGATCAGCTTCTCGCAATGGGCCGCTCTCGCGACCGGAGTGTTTGGCAGGCCTCGTGCCGGTAGCACGTGATCAGATGATCGTTGACCATGCCGACCGCCTGCATGAAGGCGTAGACGATGGTCGGTCCGCAAAACTTGAAGCCGCGCTGCGCCAGCTCCTTCGACATCGCGCGCGATGTCGCCGTGTCCGCCGGAATCTGCCGGATGCTGCGGAAGCGGTTGACCTTGGGCTTGCCGTCGACGAAATCCCAAAGGAGCTTGGAGAAGCCGGGGCCTTTCTCCATCACCTCGATCCAGGCGCGCGCCGAACCAACCGTGCCCTCGATCTTGGCGCGGTTGCGCACGATGCCGGCGTCCTGCATCAGCCGCTCGACCTTGGCCGGCCGGTAACGCGCGATCCTCTCCGGAACAAAATCGTCGAAGGCGCGGCGAAAGTTCTCGCGCTTGCGCAGGATGGTGATCCACGACAGGCCGGCCTGGAAGCCGTCGAGCACCAGCTTTTCGTAGAGCGCCCGGTCGTCATATTCCGGCACGCCCCATTCGTCGTCGTGATAGGCGACGTAGAGCGGGTCGTCCTTCGGCCAGGGGCAGCGCACCGGCGCTTTCGCGGAGCTGGCGGCGCTCATTCGGCGGCCTCGGAGTTGCCGGGAAAGGGAAATCGCGCCCAGTCCGGCTTGACTAGGTCGATCGGCGCGCCGCCGGCAAGGAGCGGCTCGCCGCGCGAAAGCGCCTCCGCCGCCCGGTCGAGCCGCACCAGCGCGAGGCCGCGGCCGGCGGCCGCCGAGCCCATGGTGCCGAGCTGGCGCTCGCCGGCGGTGATCGTCGCGCCGGCCGGCGGGGCGGCGCCGCGGTAGCGCACCGGCACGGCGCGCGTGCGGGCGATGCCGCGGTGCTCGATGCGCGAGACCACTTCCTGACCGATATAGCAGCCCTTGGCGAAATCGATGCCGCCGAGCTGATCCATGTCGGCTTCATGCGGGAAGGCGTCGCCATAGCTGAAATCGATACCGCCCTGCGGGATGCCTAGCGCGATGCGGTGGGCCGCGTATTCGCTCGCGTCGACCAGCGCGGCGCCGAGCGCGGCGGCAACGTCGGCAGCGCGATGCGGCGGCGTCATCACCCGCAGCCCGAGCGCCGGCAGGCGCGGATCGGGGTAGGAGACGCCGTACGATGCCGCGCCATCGCCGTCCCAGGCGGCAACGATGCCGAGGACGTCCGACAGGTCCTCGGCGATCACCCGCGAACGCAGCTTGTAGAGGTTGAGCTTGGCGACGAGCACGGTTGCGAGCGCGCGTGGAAGGTCGAGGAAAAAGCCGCCGCCATCTTGGGCCGGCGCTTCGACGAGGATGAAATCGGCAATGATCTTGCCCTGCGGCGAAAGGAGCGCGCCGAACCGCGCCGCCCCCGGCGTCAGCTTGAGGACGTCGGCGCTGATCAGGCCCTGGAGAAAGTTCCGCGCGTCGTCGCCGGCGACCTTGACCACGCCGCGGTCCGGCAGAAGGGCAGCCTTCATCCGAGTTTTCCTGGCATGGCGCAAAACTAGGGTGCCTGCCGGTTCCCCTCAAGGGTTTGGACTGCCCCCGGGCAAATGTCGCCCCGGCCGGCGAAAAGGCTGTGATTTTGCTAGCGCCGCTACTTGACGCCTGCCTGTGCCCTATCGCAAGTTGCAATTAATACCCGCCTTGCGGGAACTCGGGGAAATTCCGCAAGGCAGGGCCGAATTGAGTTCCATTCGGGGCGTCGACGGCGGGCCATCCGGTCGCCGTGTGTCGGACTTCCATTCATTCATCATCGCCGCATCACGCGTTCAGGGACGAGCGCATGACCGACGAATTATTCTCACTGCGGGTGATCGCCGCGTCCGGTTCCAAGGACGATCGCGATTTGTTGCGGCATGCGGCGGCGGCCGCGACAGTGCCGATCGAGGTTATCGAGGCGGAGAACGGAGCCTCGGCCTGCGGCTCGCTCCTACGCGCCGTCGATCTCGTCTTCCTCGATGCCGCGCTCGGGGCGGATGAGGTCGCGCGCGTGGCCGCGGCGGCTCGCGCCGCACCGAAGCCCCCGTTCACCGTGCTGCTGGCTCCACCGCGCTCCGGCGTGCCGTTCGAGACCGATGCGCTCGCCGTCAAACCTACGGATATCGAAGAAGCAAAGCGCCTGGTGAATGGCATAATTCGCGTCCGGCGGCCGAGCCGCGTCCTCGTGGTGGACGATTCCTCGATTATGCGCTCGATCGAGCGCAAGACCCTGGCGGCGACGCGCTTTCCGTTCGATGTGACCGAAGCCGCGCAGGGCCTCGACGCGATCGAGCTCGCTCGCACCGCCGTGTTCGACATCGTCTTGGTCGACTACAACATGCCCGGCTTCAACGGCCTGGAAACCATAGCCGAGTTTCGCCGCGAGAAGCGGCGCGTGACCTTTGTATTGATAACCTCGACGCAGGATCAGGCGCTCGCCGATCGCGCGCGCGCAGGGGGTCGCTTTTCTCAAGAAGCCGTTTTTCCCCGCCGATATCGAGGCCGTGCTGTGCGGCTTCTACGGACTGCGGGCGCTTAGTCCCAAGCGGGCGTGACGGCCGGCGGCAGTCGGTCGGCTACTGGCGCGACAGCTCCACCGAGAATTCGCCATTGCGGATGCGTGGAGCGAGGTTCTCGGCATAGCGTGCCGCCGCGTCTTCGCCGTAGGTCGAAATGAGCTCCGCGAGCGCGAGGAAGAGCGCGGTCTGCGCCAGGCAATCGCCGTCGATGCCGTCGTGATGCGCTTCCGCCCAGGCCTCCTGCAAATAGCCGAGCGCCAGCCGCTTCTGCTCATGATCCGCTACGGCCTCGCGAGCCGCGACAATCTGCGTCGTCATTTTCTCGCAATCTTATTGTCGCCACGGCGTGGCAATGGTCCCGTCCGCGATCAAGCTAGCATGACGACCGGCGCGGCTAAGTCGAACCTTGGGGCAGGGTTAATGCGCCGGCCTTGGCTTCAATTGGCGTAGCGGGCGGTGATGTCGCGGGCGATTCTGGCGCCCTCTTGCAGATAGCGGCGGATGGCGAAATCGGCCGCCGGCGTGCAGCTGCGGTAGCCCTGCTGGAACGCGCGATAGCCGCGGTTGAAGCTCGCCACCATCTGCTCGTGGCGCTCGCCGGCGGGCGCTTCCGCATCGATCAGCGCCTGCGCCTCGCTGCGCCACTTCTGCCCCTCATTCGAGCCGCAGATGCCGCGCAGGAAATGCAGCGCGCCGAGGATCTCGGAGAGCCGTTGCAGGTCGCGGTCATAGGGCGCCGTCGCCGTCTGCGGCGGGAGCGGCGGTGGGGTTGGCGGTTGCGCCTGAGGCTGGCTCCGGGGCGGAGGTGGCGGCTGCCCCGGAATCTGGGCGCGAGCGCCCGCCGCGCCGAGGCAAGCCGTGAGCAACAGAGCGATCAAAATTCGAGGCATGGGCGTGGGGGCAAGGTTGGCTGCAAGATAGCGGTCGAACGGACCGAACACCAAGCGCGACAGTGCGGCATGGTTGCGGCGATTCTGCTTCAAAGCGGCGCGGCGAGCCGTTCGCCGGCCGCCGCGACGATATTCGCAAGCCCTTCGGTCGTCGTCAGCCCGGCAAGCTCCGAGGGAAGAAGCCAGCGTGCCTCGGCCAATTCCTCGTTGAGCGCGACCTCGCCGGCAACCCACCGGGCGGCAAACGGCAGAATGACGAAATGCCGCTCGATCCGCCCGGCGCTGTCGCGCACGAGCGCCTCGCGATAGCCGGCAAGCGCGACCGGCGCGATGGTCAGCGCGGTCTCCTCGCGGACCTCGCGGACCACCGCCTCGACGAGTGTTTCGCCGATTTCGACCACGCCGCCAGGCAGCGTATAGAGGCCCTGCGCCGGCGGCCGGGCGCGGCGCACGATCAGCACGCGGCCGTCGCGGAAGATGGCGGCGCTGACCGCGAGGTAAGGCCGCGTCGGGTAACGTCGCGCTTGCGCACTGTCGTTCGGCAAGGGCCGATCCTATTTGGCTATGATGGGGGGGGCGGGCGATCGTCCCCGCCTGTTTCGCGGATCAGGTTTATCTCAATGTGCGGACGCTATGTCATCAGCTCGTCGCCGGAAGCGATCCGGGCGGCCTTCGGCTATGGCGAGCGGCCGAATTTTCCGCCCCGCTACAATGTGGCGCCGACGCAGCCGGTTCCGGTCGTGCGAATGGTCGAGGGCAAGCGCTCGTTCGCGCTGATGCGCTGGGGATTTGTTCCCGGTTGGGTGAAGGACCCGAAGACGGTCTCGCTGATGATCAACGCGCGCGGCGAATCGGTCAACGACAAGCCGGCATTCCGCAACGCCATGCGCCGGCGGCGCTGCCTCGTCCCCGCCGACGGCTTCTACGATTGGCGGCCGGGCGCGCCGCAGCGCCCGTATTTCGTGCGCGCAAAGTCCGGCGCGCCGCTCGCCTTCGCCGGGCTGTGGGAGACCTGGACCGGCCCGAACGGCGAGGAGGTCGATACCGCCGCGATCCTCACCACGCGGGCCAACCGTCTGCTCTCCGCCATTCACGAACGCATGCCGGTCATCGTGCCGCCGGAGGCCTTCGCGCTTTGGCTCGACTGCGCCAATGTCGAAGCCGCAACCGCCGCCGCTCTCATTGCGCCGGCTCCGGAAGCGCTGCTCGAATGCTACGAAGTCTCGCCGGCGGTGAACCGCGTAGCCAATGATTCCGCTGCGCTCATCGCTCCGGCACCCGCCGCGCCGGACCGCGACCCGCAATCGGCAGCCAAAGCGCCGGCCAAGCCGAAGAAGTCGGACGATCAGGCGTCGCTGTTTTAGCGGGCGACCGCCCCGCGCAGCGTGTGCGCGCGCTGCGCCCGCTCGACCGAGGCTTTGACCACCGGAATCTCATGCTCGGCCAGCGGCTGCATCCACTGCTTGCGCTTGAGCGCGGCGGCGATGTAGGGAGCGAGTTCTTCCGCCTTGCGCGCCTCGCGCGCCGCCGCTTCGGCCTTGAACTCCGGCATCACTTCGGCGGCGAACAGCTCGAGCGACTCGCAGATGTGGTCGTGGCGATTACGTCCGGCCTGCTGCAGGAAGATCACCTGGTCGACGCCGCTTTCGCGGAAGCCCGTAAGGTGCTTGCGCATATCCTCCGGCGTGCCGATCCCGGACGAGTAAGTCTCGACGCCGCGGGTCGCGTCGATGATCTCCTGCGTGCGGTTGCCGCGCTGTTGAATATAGTCGGCCCAGAGATTGGAGCGGCCGGGCACGGCGTCGTGCGCGACCAGCGCGTTGACCGCGAAGCCGAAGAACTCGAAACCCTCATGACCGCGGCGGATTGCTTCTGCGCGATCGCGATGCACCGAGAAGTTCGACACCATGGCGAGGTTGGCGTTGACCGAATGGCCGAGCGGCACGCAGGCGTCCGACTTGATGATGCCGTAATAGATTTCGGACCAGTGCCGCGCCTCCTCGGGGTCGAGGAAGGAGAAGGCGAGCGCGCCGATGCCCTTCTGCGCCGCGATCTTGATGGTGTCGCGGTTGGTGCAAGCCATCCACATCGGCGGATGCGGCGCCTGCACCGGCTTGGGCAGGACGTTGCGGCACGGCATCGAGAAATATTTGCCCTCGTAGCCGGGATAAGGCTCCAGCACCATCATGTTGGCGATCTGCTCGGCGGCATCGAGCGCCATCGCGCGTTTCTCCTTGGCCGGGATATTGAAGCCATGGAGCTCGAGCCGCGTCGCGCCTTCGCCGATGCCGAAATCGACCCGCCCGTCGGAGATGATGTCGAGCGTCGCCAGGCACTCCGCGGTGCGCGCCGGATGATTGTAGTTCGGGATCACCTGCCGGATGCCGTGGCCGAGGCGAACGGATTTGGTGCGCGTCGCGGCGGCAGCGAGGAAAACTTCCGGCGCCGAGGAATGCGAATATTCCTCGAGGAAGTGGTGTTCGACTTCCCAGGCGTAATCGAAGCCAAGCCGGTCGGCGAGCGCCACCTGGTCGAGGGCCTGGTGGAACAGCCGATGCTCGTCGCCCTTGTTCCAAGGCCGCGGCAGCTGCAACTCGTAGAAGACGCCGAAACGCATATCCGTCCCCCTGCCTGAATGCTCTTAACCGTTGCTC
This sequence comes from uncultured Alphaproteobacteria bacterium, assembly GCA_963850855.1. Lineage (GTDB taxonomy): Bacteria > Pseudomonadota > Alphaproteobacteria > Rhizobiales > Xanthobacteraceae > BOG-931. The sequence goes on along the minus strand of CAWKNH010000026.1, from coordinate 10,868 downwards.
TTGCCGCTGTTCATACCACGCGGTATAATTATAGTCAAAGCGGTATAACATCTCGGGAAGAGCGCAATCCGATGACCATAGCAGATACGCACGAGCGCACGCGCGGCGATATCAAAGCCGAGGTCACAAGCCTGAAACGCGAGCGGATCATGGAGGCGGCAACTAAGCTTTTCGCTGCGCAAGGCTTTCACGGCACCTCGGTCGACGCCATCGCCGCCGCGCTCGGCGCGACCAAGCCCTTTGTCTATTATCACTTCAAGGACAAAGCCGAGATCCTGGCGGCGATCTGCCGACGCGGCGCCGAACTGACCTTGAACGCGATCAAGGCGGCGGAGACGGCGCCGGGCACGACCGCCGACCGGCTCGCCTATTTCTGCCGGAGCATGGCCGAGATCGTCATCGATCACAGCCACTTCCTCGCCGTCTACAATCGCGAGATCCAGAACTTGAGCGACGCGGATCGCCGCAGCATTCTGCGCATGCGCACCGAGATCGACCGCCGGGTGGTCGCGTTGATCGAGGTCGGCCGGGCAGCCGGAGAGTTCGACGTGGAGGATTTGGCGGTAACCGCCGTGTCGATCACCATGATGCTGTCCAATCTTTGGATCTGGTATCGCGAGGATCGCACCGGCGCCCGTCCGCATGTGATCGCGACGGTAACGCAGCTATCGTTGCGCATGGTCGGGGCGAAGACGCCAAAGCCGGCTTAGGCGGGCGGAAGCCAAGAACGGGGAGGGGACAATGGCCGCGCTCGACGGCAGGGTGGCGCTGGTGACCGGGTCGGGCCGCGGCATCGGCGCCGCGATCGCGCGCAAGCTCGCGGGAAGCGGCGCCAAGGTGGTGGTCAGCGAGCTCGATCCTGATCCGGCCGCCGAGACCGTGGCGGCGATTGCGGCGCAAGGCGGCAGCGCCGTGCCGCTCGTCGGCGATGTCGCCGCGCCCGATTTCGGCGAGAGGGCGGTCGCCGCGGCGCTTGCGGCGTTCGGCGACCTCGACATCATCGTCAACAATGCCGGCTATATCTGGAACAGCGCGATCCACAACATGAGCGACGCGCAGTGGTATGCAATGATCGACGTCCACGCCACGGCGCCGTTCCGTATTCTGCGCGCCGCGCAGCCGCACTTCCGCGCCGCCGCCAAGCGCGAGGCGGAAGCCGGCACGCCTAAGCACCGCAAGGTCGTCAACATCTCCTCGGTGTCGGGGCTCTACGGCGCGGCGACGCAATTCGCCTATTCGGCGGCAAAGGCGTCGCTGATCGGCGTCACCCGCACGCTGGCCAAGGAATGGGGGCGCATGCGCGTCAACGTCAATTGCGTCGCCTTCGGTTATATCGACACCCGGCTGACACAGCGCTTCGAGGGCTCGCCGCCGACCATCGACGTCAAGGGCGAACGCTACAAGGTTGGCCTCGATACGCGGATGCTCGACGCGATGACGCCGAGCATCCCGCTCGGCCGCCCGGGCACGCCGGAAGAAGCTGCCGGCGCGGTTTATCTGTTCTGCATCCCGGAATCCGACTATGTGAGCGGCCAGGTTCTGGTCTGCGACGGCGGACCCCGCCACTAGGATGGTTTGCCGGGCGCGGTCTTCGACGCGGCCTGGGGCGCAGCCTTGGCCAACGGCCGGCTGGCCGCAGAATTGCCGTTATGCCCGCTGACTGATCCTGGCGGATTCGGTATCCTGCAATGCAGCCCCGGCGGCGTGGAGCGAAGGAAGCTCGGGGCGTATCAAAGCGGGGACTTGAGAGGGGACTCAATTGTTTCCAGCACGCCAGCTTGCTGCTGTGGCAACGGCATTGTCGCTGATCGCAGGCGCATTTTTCGTCTTCCTCTTCTCTGCCGCGGACGCGCTGGCCGAAGGCTCGCCGGGCGGCTGCGAAGACGCGGCCGAGCTTGCGGTCCTGTCCTTGCCGGTCGCGCCGTGGAAGGGCGCGCCCTTGCGCGTCGTCTTCGCCGCCGAGAAGCCGTTCGAGGGCGAGCTGTCGCTGGTCGCGCCCAATGGAAAGGTCGCGGCGAAATCGCGCGAGCGGCACGGCGGGCCGCCCTATTTCTGGATTGCCGAGGTCGCATCGCCGGCCGTCGGGACCTGGCACGCGGCGCTCGCGCGCGACCACGCGCCGGCCGAGTGCAGCACGATCACGCGCGACATCGCCGTGAGCGCGCAGAGGCGGGGAGGGCCGCAGCAGGTCGAGGGCAGCATCTGGCCGGTGCGCAATACCTGGAACCGCGCCACGGAAACCTTGTTTTCTGTGTGGATCGCCAACCTTTTCGACGCGCCGCTCGAGGCTGAGCCGTCATGGAAGGCGTGGCATGAAGTGCTGCGCGACCGCTCGCGCAATTTCCTGTTCAACTATCTGGGTCTCGGCGAAGACAACGTGGTCCGGTCCGTCCGTCCCGACTGCGCCGACTTCGTTTACTTCCTGCGCGCCTATTTCGCTTTCAAGATGGGACTGCCGTTCGGGTATTCGAATTGCTCGCGCGGCAGCGGTGGCGCGCCGCCGAAGTGCTTTGAGTGGTTCGACATCCTGCATCCCGAGCAGACCCGTCCGGCGCCGCCGCCGGAACAAGCCACGGCATCGACCGCGCCCGGTAGCGCTCCCGCGGCCACGCCCGGCCCCATCCCCAGCCTGTTGCAGATCTTCTCCCAGCCGGCCGCGCCGGCGACGAACTCAGCGACGCCGAATCCGCTGGCGCCGAACCCACCGAAGCCGCTCGGGCTCGTCGGGACGTTCGGCGAATATTTGCGCGCCGTCGGCGACGTGGTCCATTCCGGATCGGTGCGCTCGTCGGCGAACGCCGACAACACCGATTTCTACACCGTGCCGCTGAACCAGCAGTCGCTGCGTCCAGGGACCGTGTATGCCGATCCGTACGGGCACGTCCTCATGCTCGTCCAGCGCGTGCCGGAGGCGGACGGGGCGGCGGGCGTCTTCCTCGCCGTCGACGCCGAGCCCGACGGCACGGTCACGCGCAAGCGTTTTTGGCGCGGCAATTTCTTGTTCGCGCACGACCCCGCGCTCGGGAGCCCCGGCTTCAAGCGTTTCCGGCCGATCGTGCGCGAGAACGGCGCGCTGCGGCGGCTGACCAACCGGGAAATCGCCAAGAACCCGAACTACGGCGATTTCTCGCTCGAGCAGTCGCAGCTCGGGGTGGAGGAGTTCTACGATCGGATGGACGAGGTGATGTCGCCCGAGCCGCTCGATCCTTTGCGCGCGATGGAGGGGGCGATCACGGCGCTCGAAGAGCAGGTGAAGACCCGCGTTATCGCCGTCGAAAACGGGCGAAAGTTCCAGACCGGCGCGCGCGGCGACGCCGACATGCCGAACGGCCCGTCGATCTTCGAGACGAGCGGCGCGTGGGAGAATTTCGCGACGCCGGCGCGCGATTTTCGTCTGCTGATCGCGATCGACGTGGTGCGCGGGTTTCCCGATCGCGTTGTGCGCCGGCCCGAGCGCTACGCGATCGCGAATGGCAAGAGCGCGGCGGACGTGAAGGCCGAATTGCAGGGCGCGCTTGCGGCGCAGCTCGCGGCGCGCAAGTTTTCCTATCTGCGCAGCGACGGGTCGCAGTGGACGCTGTCGCTCAAGGACGTGGTCGACCGTGCCGGCGATCTGGAGATGGCGTACAATCTCAACGACTGCGTCGAGCTGCGCTGGGGCGCGCCGGAAGAGACCGACGAGGCGTCGACGTGCAAGCGCCATGCGCCGGCGGCGCAGCGCGCGAAGATGACCGAATACCGCACCTGGTTCCGCGAACGGCACTGGCCGCACGTTTAGCGGCCGGTGCATGCCGCGCGGCGCCGCCAATTGGACTGCGACGAAGGCTGGCCTTGTGGTCGCACTCGCGGTGCTCGCGGGCGGCGCTCCGCTTCTCGCGCAGGATGATCAGGTCCGGCTGGCGCTCGACAATCTGGTCGCTGCCTACCCCTCCGCGCTCGCCGGACATGATGGCAAGGCGCTGCGTTGGCGCGATGGCACGGTCATGCCGGTATCCGAGGGCGCCGATGACAAGACGTTCCCGGAGCGCCTTCGGCACGCGTCCATCATCGATCAGCTTCGCCTCCCGTATCCGCGCGGCCCGCTCGCAACGCCGCCGGCCGTCGATGCCGATCCGGGCCGGTTCCGCAACGCCGCCTTCTTCAAGAAAATGTACGGCGACTGCCAGATGGGCGAGGTGTTGCCGCGCCTCACTTCGCTTGCCTGGCTTCCCAAAGCCTGGGGCAAATCAATCCGCTTCACCTCCGCGAACGACGCCGACCAGCATTTGCGCGCCGTGTCGGCGGAGATCGACGCGCTGCCGGAAAAAATCAAACGCGCCGCCTATCCGATCGCCGGCACCTACAATTGCCGGGCCGTGGCCGACACCGGCCAGCCGTCTCCGCACGGCTACGGCATTGCCATCGATCTCAACACCGCCGTCTCGGACTATTGGTATTGGCGGCCGCATGCCGGCCCGATCCTTTATCGCAACCGCATGCCCGAGGAGATCGTGGCGATCTTCGAGAAGCACGGCTTCATTTGGGGCGGCAAATGGTATCACTTCGATACCATGCACTTCGAATTTCGGCCCGAGCTCTTGCTCGCCCGGTGAAAGCATTCCCTCTCCCGGCGACGGCATCGCGCTTGAGTGCGCGCCGCTACAGCACCTTGCCGGGATTGAGGATGCCCTTGGGATCGAGCATGCGCTTGAGGCTGCGCATCAGGTCGAGCGCGACCGGGTCCTTCACCGACGGCAACAGGTCGCGCTTCATCACCCCGACGCCGTGCTCGGCGGAGATCGAGCCGTGATATTTCTTCACCACCGCGAAGACGACCGCGTTCACCTCGTCCCAGCGCTTGAGGAACGCTTCCTTGTCGGCGTCCGCCGGCTGGATCACGTTGTAATGGATATTGCCGTCGCCGAGATGGCCGAACGCCAGCGGCCGCGCGCCGGGGATGAACGCGGTGACCGCGGCGTCCACCTCGGCGAGGAACGCAGGCACGGCCGCCACCGGCACCGAGACGTCGTGCTTGACCGAGCCGCCGATGTGGCGTTGCGCCTCGCCGAACATTTCGCGGATGCGCCAGAACGCCTTCGCCTGCTCCAGGCTCTCGGCGATCGCGGCGTCGACGACCACGCCGCTGTCCAATCCCTGCTTGAGCACGTCCTCCATCACCGCGCGCAGGCCGGTCTTCGCCTGCGAGGACAGCTCGATCAGCACGTACCACGGATGCGGTGCGGCGAGCGGATCGCGGCAGCCGGCGGCGTGGCGCAGCACCATCTCCAGGCCCGAGCGCGGCATTAATTCGAAGCTGGTAACGCTGCCGCCGGCATTTCCGGCGGCGGCATTCAGGAGTTCGAGCGCCGCTTGCGGCGAAGACAGGCCGACGAAAGCGGTTTCGACCGAGCGCGGCCGCGGCACCAGGCGCAACACCGCCGCGGTGATCACGCCGAGCGTGCCTTCGGCGCCGATGAACAGGTTCTTCAGGTCGTAGCCGGTGTTGTCCTTCTTGAGCTTGTTCAGGTCGTGGAGGATGCGCCCGTCGGCGAGCACCACCTCGATGCCGAGCGCGTGCGAGCGGGCGATGCCGTAGGCGAGCGCCGCGGTGCCGCCGGCATTGGTCGAGAGATTGCCGCCGATGGTGCAGGTGCCTTCCGACGGCAGCAATTGCGGATAGAGCCGGTCGACCGCGGCGGCGGCTTCGCGCGCGTGCTGCAAGGTGACGCCGGCCTCGCAGGTGATGGTGTTCGAGGTCGGATCGACCTCGCGGATGCGGTTGAGCCGGGTGAGCGAGAGGACGATCTCGTTGTTGTGCGGAACCTGGCCGCCGACGAGCCCGGTATTGCCGCCCTGCGGCACGATCGGCGTCGCCGTCTCGTTGGCGAGACGCAGGATCTGCGAAACCTCAGTGACCGAGGCAGGCCGCAGCACCATCGGCGTGCGGCCGCGGAACATGTCGCGCATCTCGAAGAGATAAGGCGCCTGCATCTGCGGGTCGGTGACGGCGTATTTCTCGCCGACGATCGCGGCGAAGCGCGCGAGCAGGGACGGATCAACAGCGGCGGGCGGTTTATCGAGCATCAGGGCGCACCGGTCAGGCTTGGTTGCTAGATAGATGACAGTCCGCTGATGGCAGCGCAAGCGCCGTTCAGCGCTGCCGCCGCGGCGCGAGCGAGCCGGTCGTTGATCGCTTCGCCGAGGCCCTCATGCGGGATCGGCATGACCGCGATCGCGTCCGCGCCGGCGGCATCGAGCGCGCGCAGATGCGAAAACAAATTCGCCGCCGCTTCGATGAGGTCGCCGCGCGCAGAGAGATTGAGCACGCTCGTGGCGCGCTCGGCGCCGGCGGGCGGCGTCGCGCCGAAGGCGAGCAACGCTTCGCCCGGCTCGACGCGGACGGCGTCGAGCCTGAGCGGCGTGCGCGGCGCGTAATGCGAACCGAGCATGCCGGGCGCGAGCGGGGCGGCGTCGGCGGGCGCGGAAGGCGCGTCGGCGAGTTTCCGCCCGAGCGCGCGCTCGATCGCCGCCCGCGGCAGGCCGCCGGGCCGCAGCAGCACCGGCTCGCCGAGACAGGCGATGATCGTCGACTCGACGCCGACCCGCGTTGCCCCGCCGTCGATGATGAGATCGATGCGGCCGCCGAGGTCGGCTTGCACGTGCGCCGCCGTGGTCGGCGACACATGGCCGGAGCGGTTTGCCGACGGCGCCACCACCGGTCGGCCGAACGCCGCGAGAATATCGCGGGCGACGGCGTGGTCGGGAACGCGCACCGCGATGCTGTCGAGACCGGCCGTCGCCAGCGCCGCCACCGCGCAATCGGCGGTCTTGGGAAGGACGAGCGTCAGCGGCCCCGGCCAGAAGGCGTCGGCGAGCCGCGCCGCATCGGCATTAAATCGCGCCAGTGCCTGCGCCGCCGGGCGATCGACAACAGTGGCGATCAGCGGATTGAACGCCGGCCGGCCCTTGGCCTCGTAGATGCGCGCGACCGCCCGCCCCGAGGTCGCATCGGCGCCGAGGCCATAGACCGTCTCGGTCGGGAAAGCGACCAGCCCGCCGGCGGCAAGGACGCGCGCCGCCTCGGCCACCGCGCCGGCATCGGCCGGCAGAACGCGCGTCGTCAGCGGGGCTGTCATCGATCGCATCTCGTGATTAAATAGCGAAAATGGCGGGCGCTTGCAGCCCCGCGAGGCCGCTTGTATAAGCGCCGCCACATGTCGGAGTGTAGCGCAGTCTGGTAGCGCACCACGTTCGGGACGTGGGGGTCGCAGGTTCAAATCCTGCCACTCCGACCAGTACTTAACCCAAATATCGGTCTGTTCCGCCACAGGTTACGCCACAGCTTCCCACTTTAGGCGCGCCCTATGGAGCGATGGAAGCGTGGGTGCGGTGAGCCAAATTTTACAGTTTCTCGGATTACCGGCTTCAATCGCAATTGTCTTTTCCGCCATCTACGGATCATTTGCCTGGCTGGAGAATTTATTGTCGTCGTCGGCCAAACTGGCTCTGACGAGTTTTCTTCGCTCTACTGATTGGAAAGTCTGGTCAAAACGGATTGCAGCCGTCGTTCAAGAATCATTCAACGCTCTGTTTGGTCCGAAACACCTCTCAGGAAAATGCATAATCCGATCCATAGAGTTCTCCTTGTCGAGCATCTTCATATTGCTGATTTTGGGGTTCTTGAATCACTACAGTTATTTCAGGACAATGCCGTTCGAGCTGACAAAAACGAGCTATAGAATTATTTTTTTTGGTTGGCTCGGATGGAGTATCTGCATAGACTATTTTAATTTAGGCAAGACGCGGTTGCTGATCAAAATCATACAGCACACTCGTTTAAGTCTGCTCGTCTGTTTGCTGTTGATTCCGATCGATCTCGTCCTATCCTTTTTGGTATTTCATTTTTCATATGAGTTTTTGGACGCTCTAAATATGACGTATCAAATGTGTGAGGGCTATCATTGCTCTCTTTGGTACTTTCTGTCTACGGCATATTCAATTCATCAGGTCGTGATCTGGAACGTTTATCTCTGGGCCCGTCACTTCCTAATGATTAGTTGGGGGCCGATTGACAATGAGATCGCCGTCTTTTTCTGGGCGGGGCTGCTTCCTACCTTGTGGCTGCTTGTCTATGTACTTGCGACAGCATTGACGCGTTTGATTGCGAGATTTTCTAATCAGATCAGGTTCATCCTTGTGGGGCTCGATATAGACCGACATCCGATCCGATCTATCGGGTTGGTCGCTGCAACATTGATCAGTGCATCGTTGACGTTTTATTCGTTGGCAATGAGAATTATTTGACTGCCAGTGTCATTGTCCGTGTGCGAACACGGCCGATCCCAATCGTAGTAGGTAAGCTAAGCCGCTGTCCGGTTGCGCTTGCGGTGAACTGTAAACGCCGTTTTAGCTCCGGCAAGATGATCAGGGTGATGATGGCCATACCGTTGCGATAGCATTTCGATCGTCATGCCGAGATAGCCGGCCACTTCCCACATATCCGTGCCAGCCTGCATTAGCCACGTTGCCGCGGTGTGACGTAGAACATGTGGGGTGACATCATCGCCAAGCCCGGCGTCGGCAACGACATTCGCGAACGCCTTGTCTACGCTCTGCACCAACTCGCCGTTCCATTCGACCGCGAATGCCTGCCCCCGCCGTTTCCAGCGGCGCAGATGCGCCAAGAGACTATCGGGGAGGGGAACAGGCGGCTGACGCTTCTTCGTCTCACGGCGTCCTGTCATGGGCTTGCCAGGGAAACCCGACAGTATCGATGGAGCCGAAGTCGAGCGATACTTCCTCGATGGGAAGATCAAGGAGATCGCCGACTATTGCGAAACTGATGTCGTTAACACCTATCGCGTTTGGCTGCGATACGAGCTGTTTCGGGGCAAGCTGTCCGATATTGCATTCCAAGCGAGCGAAGCGAATTTGAGCGAGTTCATCAGGGTGCGGAGCAACGCGAAACCGCATTTGGCAGAGTTAATCTGAAGTCGACCCCGACCGCAAATTTGCAATTGCGAAAAATGTCGCGCTTCGGGCTTGAGAGCCGCGTCGGCACGAAAAATTGGGGCGGAAGCCCCTGCCGAGTGGAATGCCGTGATCGAAGCTCTACCTTGCCGTTCAGTCGGCCTTTAGCCAGCGGGCGGCCGCATCGGCGCTGTTCTCTGGGTGCGTATTGAATGCGATGGCGGCGCCTGGCGCGGCTCTGTGTACCGCGTTTATCACGGCCTCAAACATCGACAGGCTGAGCAGGCGAATGCCAGCGCCGATCACCACACAGTCGTAAGCTTGGGCCTTGAGCCTTTGGTCCAATTCGGGTCCAGCCGTATCATCGGGCTTAAGCAGGCACAGGTCCGCGTGCCATCCGCGTTCGGCCATTTGCTTCAGGGCCACGCGGATGCCGACATGGATTTTCTCGGCGTTCATGCCAGGCGGCAGCGTGGGATCAGAGAAGTTCACGGTTTCCGGTTGCTGACCTACGAACAAAACACGTGTCATCTGACCCTCCCCTGATAGATGTGCTTGGGAAATTTGTTGCCCAACGCCTCTCGGATTTCGCCCTCGGTCTTGCCGTCATGACCATCGGCGGCAGCGAAGCCCTTGAGGTCCAGGATGGTTTCGAGGTCCCAGACTAAAATGTGTGTCATACCGTCTTAGCCTTCCGACTTTCTGTCGGAGGTCTCGTCCCTTCCGAGCTGAACTTCCTGATGCTCAATTTGGAAATCTAAACTTCGCCGTGTCACATTCGGCGAAGTTACGATGAAATTCGCTGTCCTCGCGAGATTACGCTGCGCATGGTAGGCGACTATTACCCTCTTAGCCTCATCAAGCGTAGCTTTTCGCCAACGAAGCTCGCGATGTTCTACACCACCAACGCTGTCAGCAATTCGGGTGTCCTCTACCTGCAGGACAAAGTCGCCATTTGATTGACGATCCAGAAAATCAATGCGCCCTGTAGGAGACCAACCGTCCTGTTGGCTCTGAATTGGATCATCAGGTTTTGGCTTTGGCTTGTAAAAACTGTATGCCACAAACGCCCCAACCAAACCCACAAGCACTGCCGCCGCCGCGAACCAAGGCCATTGATCAGTGATCGCATCCCATTGCATCGCGTTCCCTCTGTATGTCGGTCCAGTCCCGGTCAAGGGCGACCCTTACGACTTTTCATCGCCTGCGCCAATTCTACGGCGACGCGGACCGCGAAAAGTGGTGGCCTCGTATCAGGCTTGATGAGCGTCGCCTTTGTTAAGTGATTGGTGCACCGAGCAGACCCAAAGTTTTTCCACCGACTTCTTACAAAGGGTCAGCGTTGTTGACTTGATGACCTATGGTCGGGGAATTGCCTCGTTATCGGCTGACGGGTTTCAGCTGACGACGTCCCGCGAACAACATGCAGCGCGTGTTGGACGCAGAGGCCGTGACCAGAAAGCCAATCCATCTCTGTTTGAATTGCAGCTCCTATGCGATAGCTGCAACTTGGTCAGAACGCGTGAGTGAGCGATGTGTCCGCAGCATTTGGTCTTGCGAAGTGTGCGGATGTGAATTCGAAACCTCCGCTTACCTTCCGGCAGCATCGAAATAAAAATTAATTAGACGCCTCGCAAAGTCGCGAAAGGCAGAAGTTTGACAGCGGCGACGGGCAGTCACATCGCCAAACTACGCAGCTAAATTAATCCTCTGCCTGGGCTCGGCAGTTGATCGCCGGTTTCGATAACAGCGCGCGGGGTGCCGTCGTCAGTGTATCGATTTGTTTTCGCCTAGCGGCCTTACTCTGCCCTCCCTCAACAGCCATCCATGGACGGCCTGCCATTTATCGCCTGGGTATTTAAAATCGAGCAGGTCGGGACACTCTCTTTGCAGATAGGCAAAGAAAAACATGCCGTCGC
>CAWKNH010000025.1:0-127051 GCA_963850855.1 uncultured Alphaproteobacteria bacterium | reverse complement strand
ACAGCGCCTTGCGGCAATCGCCACCACCATCACCGACGTCCATGCCGTGGGGCTCGCTGGCGCGCAAGGCCTGCTGTTGGCGACGTCGTTTTATTGGGACCGCACCGAGGAAGCCGGCAATGGTCAAGGCGCTCCTTCGCCCTGCGCGGCGCGATGCCGACGCAGATGCAGGCCGGCGTCTATTCGGCGGTGACGCACTACCTTAAGGCTGTCGACGCGCTCGGCAGCGACGAGGCCAAGGCCGTCGTTGCCAAGATGCGCCACATGCCGATCCACGATTTCTTCGCCGATCGAGGCCTCCTCCGCGCCGACGGTCGGATGGTGCACGACATGTACCTGGTCGAGGTCAAGAAGCCCGATGAGCCGCATTATCCCTGGGGACTACTACGACGGCGTCGCGGTCACGGACGATGGCTTGCGTTGATGTTGTCCAACCCTATGCCTCGGTGAGCTGACGTGCGATCCGCTTAGCCGTTGGATGCGCGTGACTCCCAGCCACAGGATTTGGCGGCGACCGTGTTGCAATATCAGCAATCCATAGAGCAATCGGAAGGAGAAGGTCGGAACCACGAATAGGTCCATAGAGCCGATGCCGTGGCGCGACTACGACGGCCAGTGCGAAACATAGCAGCGCTATCTTGGTGCGCTGACGTTAGGCGGTTCTCTCGGCTAATCAATACGGATGAAGTTCTCGGTGCACGCCGGCTTGCGCCGGCGCTAGAACACGACGTAGATGAACGGCTTGAGCGGGATGCCGATGCGGAATAGCATGAAATTGATCACCACTGCCACGGCAACGCCGGTCGCGAACGACAGGCCCCAGGCGGCGAACGCGCGGAGGGTGGAACTCATGGCAGATATCCGAGTTTGCGGGCGAGCGCTGTGACCTCCGGCGCCAGCGAACGCGCCAGCTTTACGCCGCCGGAGACTGAGAAATGGACGCCGTCGACGTAGTCGTCGGCGGTGAAGTCCGCCGCAATGGCCAGGCCGCGATGCAGTCCAAGCTCTTCCAGAGTGCACGCCATATCACGCGCCTGTTGGATGAGCGATGCTTGCATGGCAGAATCGAGCCTGTTCCGGTAATACGGGCTCCACATGTCAACGATGGCCAAGGTCACCATCCTCAGCCGGGCCGGAATTGCAACGTCAACGTAGGATCCGACTCTGGCGCGCTTAATCTGCGGATCGGCTGCAGCTTGGGCGCGCAATTTTCGCATCTCGCCGTCCAAATCGGCGGGGTAGGACGATCCAGCACGCCGGGGCCCTTCAGGATCGCCAGTCCGGTAGCGCGGTCGGTACCATTCAGGCTGAAGGAGGAAATTCCAGTTCAACGTCGCGAACTCGTAGGTGAAATAGCTCCAGAAGTCGTTGAAAAAAAGATACGAGTTCAAGGCTGCTCCAAGCGCGGCGGAACGTACGCGGTCGGACGTGCTGAATGCGGCGGACCGCAAGGCGCGGTCGCGTGGCGGCCAAGGGAGCAGGTAGCCGCGATGCCATGCATCGAGCAGGAGATAGCCGTGCCGCTGCGACAGCGGATCGATTTCGAAACCACTACCGATGTAGATGACCGGAAGCGACTGCGACAGCAGCCATTCCGCAGCGACGTTGCCGCTGTCGAACATGCTTCCGGCACGGAACGCGAAGTTGATGACGCGGAATTGTGGTCCCAACATATCCTGCAGATGTCGAGTCCAGATCTCGGATTCCTGCTGGCCGACACCGTTAAGGGTCGAGGATCCGCCGACGATGACATAAACCTTGGTGTCCGAAGAGAGGCGGGAGCGCACGATGGAGATCATCTGGCGCGCCGTCATGTAGTAGCCGCTTTCGATATCGATCCTCTGATGCACGTGCACGAAGTCGGATTTCAGGTGCGGGCTTTCCAGCGTCGCACCGAGCCAAGCGAGGCTGAGAAGCCCAACCGTGAAGCCCAAAAAGAACGCGACGGGTCGGAGCGCGAGCTTCATTGTAGCGTTGGGATGAATAGAAGGAGGATCATCGTCCAGGCCCTGCCAAGTGGATAGAAGAACAGCAGCCATCCTATTCCGACGAACGTCATGGTTGCGGCCCACGACAGATACTCGACCGTGAGCTTTTTCAAGCCAATGCGGCGGATGTTTGTGAACCGCTGTGCGGGGGTATCGAGCGGCGCGGCCGGCGCGACGATCACCCTGTCGCCGCCGCTACTCCACCTCTCAAACAGCGTCGCCAGGGCAAGACCTGCGCCGTGATAGATGCCCCACACCACGAAATTCCAGGCGGCACCGTGCCATAGGCCGCACAGCGACATGGCGATAATCGCGTTCAGGATGCGCCGAGGCAGGCCCAGGCGATTGCCGCCGAGCGGGATATAGATGTAGTCGCGTATCCAGGAGCTGAGAGACATGTTCCAGCGTTGCCAAAACTCGATCGGTGAGCGTGCGATGTAGGGCCAATTGAAGTTTTCCGGCACCACGATGCCCATCATGCGGGCATAGCCGATCGCCATGTCGCTGTAGCCGCTGAAATCGAAAAGGATGCGGAACGCGAGGGCCGCGACGAAAATCCATCGCGTTTCCATCGACCCATCCAGAAATCCCGCTTCATTGGCGTCGGCCCAGGCGGTCAGATTATCCGCCGCCCATTTCTTGACGAAACCGATGGCGATGCGGCCGAGCCCGATCATTGCGTTGGCCGCGGTCGGGCCGGTGAGCCCGGCCTGAAGCGAGGGAAGGAATTGCTGATAGCGCTTGATCGGCCCTGCGGCCATCGTGGGCCAGTACAGCGCGAAGGCAAGAAAATCTCCGAATCTCGCAATCGGCCGACCACCCCGCCGCAACTCGACTAGGTAGTGCACGAATTCGAAGGTGAAGAAGCTGATGCCGAGCGGAACAATCGACGGGACCACGGACGTAAGCGTGGCGTGTAGGGAAGCGCCGAACTGCGGAGACAGCGCGCCGACCACGCTGTCGGTCAGGAAGTACGTGTACTTATAGAATACAAGCGACGTCGCACAGAGCACGATGGCGGCGCCCGTGGCGCGCTGATCACCGGAGCGGCCTGCGAGAAAGGTAACCGTGGCCAGGATGCCCACGGGGATGACACTGAGCCATCCCCCGAAGTGCCACTGGAACGCCAAGCTGCCCGCCACGATCGTGACAAGCCGTAGGGTCGGAAGCGGAATGAGAAAATACAGCAGATAGAAAAAAAAGGCGAACCCGACAAAATCGTACGTCAGAAATAGCATATTCGCGACCGTGGAGGTCTCGTCACATGGGTTCCGCGTAGCCTAAGACAGACCCTGGACATGAGCAAACGCGAATACATGTATTGCAAACAATCGCGGGTGGCCTGACGAGCGAAACGGGGTACGAGGCCGCGGAGGTGCGTGGCTTGGCGGCATCACGCATGACAGGCGAGGTCGACCCCGGCATTATGCGTCGGGTAGGTGCGGGTCACCTTGCGGGTAGCTCGCGAACCAGCCAAAAAGGTCGTCTGCAACGTCATTGGACAGATGCACAAGTTCCTTCGGAAACAACGTTCGCAAACCGCGCAGGCAACTTTGCTCGTGCAGCGTAAGCGGAGGCAATACGGCAACACGGGCAAGGCGTTCGCGCTCTTCGAGCTTGGCGATTCGCGCCCGTGCTATGGCCTCGGGGCGCGCCCGATACGTCAAAACTCGGGCCATCAAACGCGCCTCTTCGGCATCCGTCTCCCTGCTCAATGGGGATCGCGATCTGCGCTTGCGTAGGCTGTATAGCCTGCGCTTATCCGCTTCGTGTTCCCTCGCTCCATACAACGAGGGACACGGGGCGATCAGCGACCAGACACGCGATCTGATGCGGGCGATCAGCGCCTCTGCCTTGCGTTTCTTCCTGTCGTGATTCTTGGACCGTGTCCGAAGTAGGCGCACCAGTCGGCGGCTATCGTCGCGTATCTCCTTTGCGGTCGTGCGATCGACCACAAAATCATACCCGTCGGGTTTGCCGCCATTTTCTCCGATTGGGTCTTTGGTCGATTTTTTCTTGTGAAGGTATGGTGTTGTGGCCGAGGCGATCCTAAAACGAAGGGCCGGTGACGTATCGGGAGCCCGCATCACTCCGAGCAGAAAGTCGAGCGGCATCAGTGCCGGCCTGGTGTCGCGCTGGGCTGGGCTATGGACGTCAGTCGTGGCATCGCCCTGCTCGGAAATCGGTTTCGCGTCTGCACCGGCGCCGTTTGAAAAAATCACCACTTGTTTTGGCGCTGGTTCACGCGGCTCATTAACTCTGCGCTTTGTGTGGAGATACGGCAGCGCCTTAGAGGCCATGTTGACCCGAGTACGCAACGGCAGCTCTTCGTTCCTCATCAGAGCCAGAAAGTAGTCGAGCGGCGATAGATTCAAATCGGCCGCCACGGCCTGCATCGCTGCGTTTCTTAAAACGGTCTTCTTGTTGAGCGTGCCGCGCTGGCGTCCGCCGCGCCGCTCGCCCGGTTTTGAGCCTCTGGCCACTTTGCTATTTTTTGCCTTTTCCGCGCGAGCCAGCTGCCTTGCCGGAAATGCAGCTGCTTCGCCTATGGCTGAGCTTTTAGGCGGCGGAGATTGCCATCTGGTTACTCCCCCGTTTTGCTACTTCGTGATAAAAAATAGGATACCCGCAACGGGCAAAGGCATCGCTGAGGGAGCGCTTGGCAGGCGGTAGCGTGACGTGTAGGAAGTCTAGCCAAAACAACTTTGCCTTGCGGGTTGGCAGAACGAACCCACGCGACTCAATCAAGCCGCTGCGTTCCTCACCGCGCGTCGGTGGCAAGGCCGCGCATGCCGTCAAGCAGCGCCTTATGAAAAACGTCAGGCGCCTGGATCTGAGGCGAGTGACCCAGATCGGGAAATTCGATCAGACGGCCGCGGGGAAAGCGGCTCACCGCGGCTTTGGCCAGGACCGGGTAATTGCCCAAAATGGCGCCGATCGAGGGTGGCGCCAGATTCTTGCCGAGCGCCGTCGTGTCCTTGTCGCCGACCATCAGCAGCACCGGCACCTTGATCTGTTCGAACTCGTAGAACACCGGCTGCGTATAAATCATGTCGTAGAGCAGCGCCGAATTCCAGGCGACGATGTCCCGGCCCGGACCGCGATAGAGTCCGGCGAGCATCTGCACCCAGGGCTCATACCGCGGGTTCCAGGTGCCGGTGTAATAGGTTGCGCGCTCGTAGTTGCGAATGCTGTCGGCGGTTGTCTTCAGGTCTTGCTGGTACCACGCATCGATGCTTTGCCAGGGCACGCCCTTCGCCTTCCAGTCCTCGAGCCCGATCGGATTGACGAGCACCAGCTGCTCTGTGTCGTTCGGATACATGAGCGCGTAGCGCATGCCGAGCATGCCGCCGGTCGAATGACCGATGATCGTGGCGCGGCTGATGCCGAGCGAAGCCAACAGCGCATGCGTATTCCCGGCGAGCTGCTGAAAACTGTACTGGTAATGTGCGGGCTTGGTCGACTTGCAAAACCCGATTTGGTCGGGAGCAATCACCCGGTAACCGGCTTCGCTCAGAGCCGCGATGGTATCCTGCCACGTTGCCGCGCAGAAATTCTTGCCGTGCAACAATACCGCGATGCTGCCGTTCGGCGCCGCCGGCTTCACGTCCAGATACGCCATGTCGAGAGCCTCGCCCTGCGAGGTGAAGGAGAAATGCGCCGGCGGCCAAGGATATTCAAAACCCTCGAGCTGCGGGCCGTAGGCGGGCTCGTCGTCGGCCGCGACGGTCGGGGAGGGCACGCCGAGCGTGACGGCGGCGCCGAAGCACAATGCAAGGGGCAATGCAGAGAAGCGCATGGTCCAATCTTCCGTGCGTGGAGTTCAGGTCGGATGCCGACATCTTATGTCGAGCGGCGTTGCCGACCCTAGACCTCTCTCTGCCTTGCCAAGCGCCTTTTGCGAATTAAGTTCGCCCAAGTTCGAACCGCGCGGAACCTTCTTCCGCCTGGAGCCCGTGTTTCAGGACAGATTGCCCATGAAATAATCGGGACGGTCATTTCGGCGCGGGTTGCGACCGTAAGCCTTGGAAGCAAAACGTGTTCAGGTTCTGTGCGCGGTCGGGTCGCCAGTCGGCCCGGAGCGTGCTAGGGGAAGGATGGTTCGGGCGCAGCGGCAAGGGGAGCCCAACGGGTCATGGGTGAGGCTGTCGGGGTTGGTGCGGACGGTCTGTTGAGAGTCGGGGTCGTGGGCGTTGGCGTCATGGGGAGCAACCATGCGCGCGTCCTATCGGAAATGTCGGGCGTGCAGCTCGTCGGCATAGCCGACCCGGACCGCAAGCAAAGGGATTTGGTCACCCGCGCCGTCGGATGCCCCGCCTTCAGCGACATGGACGCATTGCTGCGCAGCGGGATCGATGCCGTCACCATCGCCGCGCCGACGCATCTGCATCATGACCTCGCGCTTGAATGCATCGGCCGCGGCGTCAATCTCATGGTCGAGAAACCGATCGCCTCGAATGTCGCCGAAGCGCGCGCGATCGTCGCCGCCGCCCGGCGCGCCGGCGTCACGCTGATGATCGGCCATGTCGAACGCTTCAATCCAGCGGTCGAGTCGATAAAACGGTGGGTCAAGGACGAGGACATCCTCTCGATCGCCATTACCCGCGTCGGCCCGTTCCCGCCGCGCATGTCGAATGTCGGAGTGGTCATCGACCTCGCGGTGCACGACATCGACCTCATCCGTTGGTTCACCGAGTTGGAGATCGTGGAAATCCAGCCGCAATTGTCGAGCGCGGTCGCCGAGCGCGAGGACATCGCGCTGTTGCAGTTCCGCACCGCGTCCGGCGTGCTCGCCCACATCAACACCAACTGGCTCACGCCGTTCAAGGCGCGCAACATTCACATCGCCACCCGCGACAAATATCTCATCGCCGACCTGTTGACGCTTCAGGTCACCGAATGTTTCGGCT
Organism: uncultured Alphaproteobacteria bacterium; assembly: GCA_963850855.1. GTDB lineage: Bacteria > Pseudomonadota > Alphaproteobacteria > Rhizobiales > Xanthobacteraceae > BOG-931. The sequence continues at coordinate 120,153 of CAWKNH010000025.1, read as the reverse complement.
TCCAGACCGACGGCAGCTATTCGATGCGGCACCTTTCGGTCGGCTATGCGGAGCCGCTGCGCGCCGAGCTCGTCGCCTTCGTCAATGCGGTCCGCCGCGGCGAGACGCCGCCTGTGACCGGCGAGGAGGGGGTCGCGAGCCTCGAGATCGCCATGCGCTGCCTTGCCGCGCCTGCGGCGGAAGCGACGGCGCAACGTAAGGGGCCCCGGCGCGTCGCCGGCTGACGCCTCCTCGCGCCCGGATCGAGCAGGATCATGAATCAACACGCCCGCCTTGAAGACCGGGCGATCCCGTTCATCGACGTTGCCGCCCAGCGCCGCCGTCTCGGCGGTGCGATCGACGCGGCGATAGCGCGCGTGCTCGCGCATTGCCAGTTCATCCAGGGACCGGAGGTGCGCGCGCTCGAGGCCGAGCTTGCGGCGTTCTGCGGCGCGCGCCACGCGATCGCCTGCTCGAGCGGAACCGACGCGCTCCGCCTGGTGCTCATGGCGTGGGGCATCGGACCGGGCGACGCGGTGATATGCCCGGCCTTTACCTTCTGCGCGACCGCCGAAGTCGTGGCGCTATGCGGCGCGACGCCGGTCATGGCCGATGTGCGCACCGAGACGTTCAATCTCGATCCGGCAAGCTGCGAGCGCGCGGTAACGACTGCGAAGGCGCTTGGACTCAAGCCGCGCGCCATCATTCCGGTCGATCTGTTCGGCTTGCCGGTCGAACACGATGACATTGCCGCCGTCGCCGCTGCGCATGGCATGCTGGTGCTCGACGACGCCGCGCAAGCCTTCGGCGCGCTCTACAAGGGTCGCAAGCTCGGCGTGCTCGCGCCGGCAACTGCGACCAGCTTTTTTCCGGCAAAGCCGCTCGGCTGCTACGGCGACGGCGGCGCCGTCTTCACCGACGACGATGCCTTGGCCGCTCGGCTGCGCAGTCTGCGCGTGCACGGCGAGGGCGCCGACAAATATGATGCCGCCGAGATCGGCCTCACCGGGCGCCTGGACACCATCCAGGCGGCAATTCTGCTGGAGAAGCTGAAAATCTTCCCGGATGAAATCGTCGCACGCGGCCGCGTCGCTGCCCGCTATGCGGCCGGTCTCGCCGATGTTGCGACGGTGCCGCGGGTGGGCAATGAGGCGAATTCGGTTTGGGCGCAATATACCATCCGGCTCGCGCCCGGGCGGCGCGATGCGCTCGCTGCCGCGCTCAAGGCGCAAGGCATCCCGACGGGGATCTACTACGGCAAGCCGCTGCATCGGCAGGCCGCCTATCGGCACTTTCCCGTCGCCGAAGGCGGCCTGCCGGCGAGCGAGCGGCTTGCCGAGGAAGTGATCAGCCTGCCGATGCACGCCTATCTCGAGCAACCGGTCCAGGATCGGATCATCGCGGCGGTTCGGCGCGCGCTCGCGGGCTAAAGCTGGTCCCGCTTGGTCCCGCGCAGGCGGGAAATGCAGAGTAAGATTGCGTCTGATTCCTCGGGTCCCGCTTTCGCCGGGACGAGCGGGCGGTGGTATCTAGGCGCCAATGATCGACCGGATTCTCACCGTTGGCGGCTTTACGCTGCTCTCCCGCCTCACCGGCTTTACCCGCGACATCATGCTCGCGGCGTTCCTCGGCGCCGGGCCGGTGGCCGATGCATTCTTCGTCGCCTTTCGGCTGCCGAATCATTTCCGCGCCATCTTTGCCGAAGGTGCATTCAATGCCGCATTCATTCCCGCCTATGCGCGCATTCGCACCCAGGGCGGCGCCGATGCGGCAAAGCTTTTCGGCGACCGCATCTTTACCCTCTTGCTCGCGACCCAAATCGTGCTGCTCGCGCTGGCGCTCGTCTTCACGCCGCAGGCGATCGAGCTGCTTGCGCCGGGCTTTTCCCATGACCCGCAACAGTTCGCGCTTGCCGTAAACCTGACGCGGATCACGTTTCCCTATCTCCTCCTCATCACGCTGGTCACGCTATGGGGCGGCATCCTCAACGCGCTGCAGCGCTTCGCGGCTGCGGCGGCGGCGCCGATCCTGCTCAATTTCTCGATGATGGCGACGCTCGCCTTTGCGGCGTTCTTCGGCGGCGCCGCCTACGCCGCGGCCTGGGGGGTGCTCATTTCCGGCCTGCTGCAGGCCCTGCTGGTCGGCGGCGATACGCTGCGCGCCGGCTTCATGACCTCCTTTCACGCGTTGCGCTGGGACGACGACGTGCGGCGCTTCTTCAAGGCGCTGGTGCCCGCGACCATCGGCTCCGCCGGCACGCAGCTCGCTCTGTTCGCCGACACTATTATCGCGAGCTTCCTTTCGGCAGGCGCGTTGTCGGCGCTCTACTATGCCGACCGGATCGATCAGCTTCCGATCGGCGTGATCGGCATTGCGGTCGGCACCGTGCTGGTGCCGGAGATGACGCAGCGGATCGCGGCCGGCGACGAAAGCGGCGCCCGCTCGGCGCAAAACCGGGCGATCGAATTTGCGCTGCTTCTGGCCATCCCCTGCGTCATCGCCTTCCTGATAGTGCCGGACGTGATCATGCGCGGACTGTTCGAGCGCGGCCGTTTCACCGCCGGCGATGCGCATGCGGCGGCGTTGACGCTCATGGCCTACACGGTCGGCCTCGTTCCCTTCGTCCTCATTCGCAGCGTCGTTGCTCCATTCCTCGCCCGCGGTGACACGCTGACGCCAATGAAGGCGGCGCTCGCCGGCACCGCGGTCAATATTCTCTGCAAGGTCGCGCTCATGGGTTCGCTGGCGCAGGTCGGGCTTGCGCTGGCGACCTCGATCGGCGCCTGGGTCAACTTCGTCCTCGTGCTCGCCTTCGCGGCGCGCGCCGGTCTCATCGCTTCCGACGCAACGCTCAAATCCTCGCTCGCCAAGCTCGCGGCGGCGGCCTTCGCGTTCGCGCTGTTGCTCTATGTCGGGGCGCCCTTCGTCGCCGCACTGTTATCCTCGCTGTCCAGGTTCCACGCCGAAGCGGAATTGATCGCGCTGGCGCTGCTCGGGAGCCTGTTTTACGCAGCGCTTGTTGTCGCGCTGTTCGGACGCCGCTGGCTATCGCTGCTGCGCCGACGGGGGCAAGCCATGCCGGCTGCCCCGATCGACGCCTTCGAAGCGGAGTCTTGAACAGGACTTGCCGGCCGATGCGGGCCGCCGCGACGCCCTACCGCTTAATCAGCGCGAAGCATTGATCGGCCGGTTTGCGGTCCAATCCCAGGTTCCGTTGTCGCGATCGCGAACCGCTTCTTTCCACCCGACGGTTTCCGCGCGGTGCTTGAAATTCATCCCTTCGGGCGAGTGGCGGGTAATGCCGTCGAAGACGGTGGCGATGAGTTGCGTCGTGTGCAGGCCCATCGCCTCGATGGCCTGGTTGATGACGAGTTTCTGCATCATCAGCTGATTGACCGGCACGGTCGCCATGCGCTCCGCCAGCGCCTCGACTTCCGCGTCGAGGCTCTCGGGCGGTACGGCCTTGAGCACGAGCCCGAGCTTCTCGGCTTCGAGACCGGTGATCTTGTCGCCGGTGAACAGCATCCGCTTGGCGCGCTCAGGCCCGAGACGATAGACCCACATCGCCGTGGTCGGACATCCCCACACCCGCGTCGGCATGTAGCCGATGCGGGCGTCGGTGCTCATCACGATCATATCGGCGCAAAGCGCGATGTCGGAGCCGCCGGCGACCGCATAGCCATGGACTTTGCAGATCACCGGACGGTAGGAACGCCAGATACTCATGAACAATTCCGTGTTCCGCATCATGAAGGCGTAATCCTTCATCGGATCCCACGGCATGTCTTGGGTGATGTTGTTGGTGCGGATTTCTTGTGCGTAATACGTCAAGTCGTAGCCGGCACAGAACGCCTCGCCGGCGCCCGATAACACGATGACGTGGACGCCCGCGTCGGCGTTCGCTCTGGCGACGCAATCGGCGAGTTCCGCCGGCACGTCGTCGTCGATGGCGTTCATCACCTCCGGACGGTTGAGCGTGATACGGCCGATCCTGCCGTCCTTCTCGTAGATGACCTTGGGCATTGCGCTCTCCGTCACTTGGGCGGGCGGTTGCGGGAACGCGCGCTCATTGCCGGCTACGCCTGCAGTGCCGCAATCACGGCCGGCGCAACCTCTTCGCCCCACTCCTGCACGAAATGCCCGGCCGCGGCGAATTCGAGCGGCGGCGGACAGCCGCGGATGTTTCGATGCAGCGCCCGCATCGCCGGCGCTCCGAGCACGGGATCGGCCATGCCGATCGCCATGACGCTTCGCCCTTGCCAGTCGTTGCGCCAGAACTCGCGGGCGGCGCGACCAATGGCGGCGCCCGGGCTGTCGGTGAATTCCGGCACCAGATTGGGGAAGCGGCGCACGCCGCCCTTGTAGCGCGCGTCCGGATAGGGCGCGTCGTAGGCGGCGGCTTCCGCCGCCGACAGCTGCGGGCACGCACGCGCCAGCAACTTGCCGATGGCCATGTCCGGCTGGCTGTTGGAATAGGCGCGCCAATCCAAAAATCCCTTGCCGAGAGGCAGATCGCCGGTCGGCAGCGCCGTATTCATGACGATCAACCGGGCAAATCGTTCGGGCATCTCCATCGGCAGGGTGAGACCGAGAAGCCCGCCCCAGTCCTGCACCACCAAGGTGATATCGGTCAGATCGAGCGCGCGCACGAAGGCGAGGAGACTGTTGCGATGGAAGTCGAAGGTGTAGATCGCGTCGTTGGCCGGCTTGTCCGAACGTCCGAAACCGAAAAAGTCAGGTGCGACGACGCGATTTCCGGCGGCGAGAAAATGCGGGATCATCCGCCGATAGAGATAACTCCAGGTCGGCTGCCCGTGCAGACAGAGGACCACCGGCGCGGTTCTCGGCCCTTCGTCGATATAGGCCATGGTCAAGCCGGCAAAACCCGGCAGGTCATCGCGACGACGCGCCTGCCAGGGAAAGTCCGGCAGATTGGCGAAGCGCTCCGGCGGCGTTTTCAGAATCTCGTTCATTTTCATCTCGAATTGACCGGCCCCTGCGACCAAGTCCAGTCTAGCAAGTGCCGCCCGGACGCGCGCCAGCGAAATCCGCTCAGCCGGAGTATCGCGGCGTTCATGCGGCTTGCTGGCCGCTTGGTGCGCGACTGCGCGCTCTCTCTATCGTAAGGTCTGTCAATTCGCCGCAGGGTTAAGGACCAACCATGCCTACACGAGAGCGCGTGCAAGCGTTGATCGGCCTGGTCGAACGCGGCCAGTTCATCGACGCTTTGCAATCGTTTTATCATCCGGAGGCGTCGATGCAGGAAAACCTCGATCCGCCGCGCCACGGCCTCGACACGCTGATCAGGGGAGAGCGGCGCGTCATGGCCGCTCACCGCGAGATCCGAACGCGGCCGGTGCAGACCTTCCTGGTCGAAGGCGACCGCGCGGTGATCAACTGGATTTTCGACTTCGTCGACCATGAGGGCCGCGCCTTCACCCTGGACGAGCTTGCGGTCCAGCTCTGGCGCGGCGAGCGGATCATCGAGGAGCGTTTCTACTATGATCCGGCGCAACGGGGGCGCAGAACCGGGCAGGGATAAGCCGCGGCGCGGTGCGTCGTTTGACCGGACGCCCGCCCGGCGGCTCGTGCGGATTGCGAGCCATTATGGCCGGATTCCGGGTGGGGAAGCCTTCACGGCTTTCACGGTAAATACCGGGAGTTCTTGACGAACAGCACGCGGCCGGGAACAATGCCCCAACAGCGCCCGGTCGCGCCAGGATTCAGATAAATCGGGAGGACCATCCATGACTTCGCACGTCAGAACCATGCTCTTTGCCGCGGCCGCGATGGCTGCCGTCGCCATGCCCGCGGCGGCCGAAGACACGGTCAAGCTCGCCTATATCGACCCGTTGTCGGGGGGCGGCGCGAGCATCGGCGAGATGGGCCTCAAGGAGTTCAATTTCCTCGCCGAGGTCACTAATGCGAATGGCGGGATCTTGGGCCACAAGCTCGAGATCGTCCCTTACGACAACAAGCTCAACGCCCAGGAGACGCTGGTTCAGGTGCAGAAGGCGATCGATTCAGGCATCCGCTTCATCACCCAGGGCAATGGCTCGGCGTTCGCCGCGGCGATCGAGGATTTCGTGCAGAAGTACAACGAGCGCAATCCGGGCAAGGAAGTGCTGTACTTCAATTACGCGGCGGTCGATCCGGTGCTCACCAACGACAAATGCAGCTATTGGCATTTCCGCTGGGATGCGAATTCCGACATCAAGATGAGTGCGCTCACCAACTACATGAAGACGCGAACCAACATCAAGAAGGTCTATTTGATCAATCAGGATTATTCGTTCGGCCAGGCGGTCCGCAAAGAGGCGCGCGCGATGCTGAATGCCAAGCGGCCTGACATCCAGATCGTCGGCGACGAGGTGCATCCGCTGCTCAAGGTCACCGACTTTTCGCCGTACATCGCCAAGATCAACGCCTCCGGCGCCGACAGCGTCATCACCGGCAACTGGGGTCAAGATTTTGCCTTGCTGCTCAAGGCGGCGGCCGACGCCGGATTGCAGGTCGACTGGTACACCTATTACGCCGGCGGCACCGGCGGCCCGACGGCGGTCAAGCAGGCGAATCTGCCGGATCGCGTGTACGCAATCGCCGAGGGCGTGGCGAACGAGCCTTATGCCCCAGCCCAGGAGTTCGAGAAGGCGTTCCGCGCCAAGGCCAGCGTGACGTTGTTCTATCCGCGCGCCGTCAACGAGATCCGCATGTTCGTCAAGGCGGCGCAGGAAGCGAATTCACTCGAGCCGGTCAAGATCGCGGCCAAGCTCGACGGCATGCAGGTCAACGTCTATGACGGCGGCGACGGTTTCATGCGCTCCGACGATCACCAGTTCTTCCAGCCGATGTATCTCGAAAATCTCGGCCCCCTGGGCAAGGACCAGCCGTTCGACGAGGAGAATACCGGCTGGGGCTGGAAGATGATGGGCAAGATCGAAACGAAGGACACCATCCTCCCGACTAGCTGCAAGATGAACCGCCCGAGCTGACCGCGCTGAGCCCGGCCGGGAGTGCTCGAGCTCGTCACCATATCGACGTTAAACGGCGTGCTCTACGGCATGCTGCTGTTCTTGATGGCGAGCGGCCTCACGCTGATCTTCAGCATGATGGGGGTGCTCAACTTCGCCCACGCCAGCTTCTACATGCTGGGCGCGTTCTTTGGCTTTCAGATCGCCCAGATGCTCGGGTTCTGGCCAGCCTTCCTCATCGCGCCGGTACTGGTCGGCGGCATCGGCGCGCTGGTCGAGCGCTACGGGCTGCGCTACGTGCACCGCCACGGTCCGGTGGCCGAGCTCCTGTTCACGTTCGGGCTCGCCTACGTCATCGTGGAAATCGTGCAGATGATCTGGGGCAAGGGCCCGGCCGATTATCGCGTTCCCGCGTCGCTTGATTTCAGCGCCTTCACCGTGTTCTCGACCAACTATCCCGCCTACAAGATGTTCGAGCTCTTGACCGCGGTCGCGATTTTCGCGGTGCTGTTCGCCGTGCTCACGCGCACCCGCGTCGGACTGATCATCCAGGCAGCGCTGACCCATCCGCACATGGTGGCCATGCTCGGCCATAACGTGCCGCGGGTGTTCATGCTGGTGTTCGGCGTTGGCACCGGATTGGCCGCGGTCGCCGGGGTGATCGCCGGCCCGGCGCTGGTCACCCAATCGAACATGGCGGCGGGGCTCGGCCCGATCCTCTTCGTCGTCGTCGTGGTCGGCGGGCTCGGCTCGCTCGCCGGCGCCTTTGTCGCTTCCTTGCTGATCGGGCTGGTGCAGACCTTTGCCGTCTCGATCAATCTTTCCGTCGCGGATGTGCTGGGCGGCGTCGGCGTCGCCGCACCCGCGAGCGGCCTTCTGTCCGACGTGTGGACCGTGACGGTGGCGCAGCTCGCCCCGATCATTCCCTACCTGCTGCTGGTGCTGATCCTGATCTTCCGGCCGGTCGGCCTCATGGGGACGCGCGAACATTGAGCGACGCAGCAAGCGACGCCGCAAAACTGCCGGCGCGCGGCGCACTTTATCCGGCGGGCGTTCCGGCGCTGTTGCGCCTGGCCGCGCCGTGGATCGCGCTCGCCGCCCTGTTTGCGGTCCTGCCGGCGATCTTTGCTTCCGGCACTGGGCTCACGATGCTCAGCCTGATGGGCATCATGATCGTGTTCGCGCTCTCCTACAACATGCTGCTCGGCGAGACCGGCCTGCTCTCGTTCGGTCACGCCGTCTATTATGGCCTCGGCGGATTTCTGACGGTCCACGCCATGAACGTCGTGATCCATGATCGGCTGCCGGTGCCGTTGCCGCTCATTCCACTGGTCGGCGCCTTCGCCGGTCTCCTCTTCGGCATCATCTTCGGATCGGTCTCGACGCGCCGCGCCGGCACCGCGTTTGCGATGATCTCGCTCGGCCTCGGCGAGCTCGTCGCCTCGAGCTCGCTCATCCTGCGCGGCTTCTTCGGCGGCGAGGAGGGGGTGAGCACCAACCGCACCAAGCTCCTGCCGGTCTTCGGCCTGCATTTCGGCCCGCAGATCCAGGTCTATTACCTGATCGCGGCATGGTGCCTGCTGTGCATGGTGCTGATGTACGCGCTCAGGCGAACGCCGTTCGGCCGCATGTGCAACGCGGTGCGCGAGAATCCGGAGCGCGCGCAATTCGTCGGATATAATCCGGGCACGGTGCGGTTCATCGCCTTTTCGCTGGCGGGGTTGTTCGCCGGCGTCGCCGGCGCGCTGGCGGCGATCAATTTCGAGCTGGTCAATTCCGCCGCGGTCGGCGCCGAACAGTCGGGCCTGGTGTTGCTCGCCGCCTTTATCGGCGGCACCGGCAATTTCATCGGTCCGGTCATCGGCGCGGTGCTCGTCACCTGGCTCGAGCTCATGCTCAGCGACGTCACCGATGTTTGGCAACTCTATTTCGGCCTCCTGTTCATCGGCATGGTGATGTTCGCACCGCGCGGCATTGCCGGGCTGGTGATGATGCATGAGCCGTTGTGGCAGGGCCGCGCCTACGGATCGATGCTGCGGCTCGCGCTCACCTATCTGATCGCTCTGATCCCCGCGCTCGCACTCATTGCTGGCCTGATCCTCGTCATCGAGATGGCATACCACCTCAGCGTCAAGGCATCTGACGGGCCGACGATCTCCCTTCTCCACGTAGCGCTGAACACCACGAGCGCGACGCCCTGGGTCGCCGCTACGATCCTCGTGGCCGGTGGGTTCTTCCTCTTCCGCCTGAGCTGGCCGCTCGTCGGCGCCGCCTGGCACGACGCCTTCATGCAGGCGCACGGCTCGGTGAGGGCGAAATGACCGCGCCGGCGATCGAACTCATCGACGTGCACAAGAATTTCGGCGCCACGCAGATCATCCGCGGCGTCAGCATGACCGTTCCGGTCGGCCAGCGCCATGCGATCATCGGGCCGAACGGCGCCGGGAAATCGACCCTGTTCAACCTGATGAGCGGCCGCCTCACGCCAAGCGCCGGCGCGGTGCGGCTCAATGGCGGCGACATCACCGGCCTGCCGCCGCACGAGATCAACCGGCGCGGCCTCTGCCGCAGCTTTCAGGTCACGAACATCTTTCCCCGTTTATCGGTGTGGGAGAATGTGCGTTGCGCGGTGCTGTGGTCGCTGGGATACAAATACGCTTTCTGGCGCGGCATCGACGGCCTCGCCGATGTGCGCGAACGGACCGAAGCGACCCTCAAGGCGATCGGCCTGATCGACCGGCGCCGCGTTCAGGCGGGCGTCCTGGCCTACGCCGATCAGCGCGCGCTCGAGATCGGCATTACCATCGCCGGCGGCGCCGAGATCATCCTGCTCGACGAACCGAGCGCGGGAATGAGCGCAGCCGAGGCGGCGCGCGCGGTCGCGCTCATCCGCCGGGTCAGCGAAGGCCGCACGTTGATCATGATCGAGCATGACATGGACGTCGTGTTCGATCTCGCCGACCGCATTTCCGTGCTGGTGTACGGAGAGATCATCGCCAGCGATGTTCCCGCCCTGATCAAACAGGACCGCGCAGTGCAGACGGCCTATCTGGGTACGGCGGCATGATGCTCGAGGTCCGCGATCTGCACGCCTACTACGGCAAGAGCCACATACTGCAGGGCGTCTCGCTTCGCGTCGGCGCCGGCGAGATCGTCAGCATCCTCGGCCGCAACGGCGTCGGCCGCTCGACCACGCTGAAGGCGATCATGGGCGACGTGCCGCCGCAGGGCTCGATCACCTTCAGGGACGAAGCCATTGCCGGCCTCAAACCCTACGAGATCGCGCATCGCGGCGTCGGCTATGTGCCGGAGGATCGCGCCATCTTTCCGACATTGACCGTCGAGCAGAATCTGATTCTCGGGATCAAGGCCGGGAGGAAAACGGCGCGATGGAATTTCGCCGATACTTATCGGCTGTTCCCCAGGCTTGAAGAGCGCGCCAAAACTCCGGCCGGCGCGATCTCCGGCGGCGAGCAGCAGATGCTGACCATCTGCCGGACGTTGATGGGCGATCCCGACCTCATCATGATCGATGAGCCGACCGAGGGGCTGGCGCCGCAAATGGTCGAGCGCATTGCCGAAGTGCTGCAGAGCATCGCCGCGCGGCACATCTCCATCCTGCTCGTCGAGCAGAAACTGACCATCGCCATGCGCATCTCGCATCGCGTCTACGTGATGGGCCACGGCCGCATGGTGTTCGAGGGCACGCCGCCGGAGCTCGCCGCCGACGCTTCCGTGCGCCAAGCGTGGCTCGAGGTGTGAGGATCACTGAACTCCGGCGACCGATTTCGGAAACAAATTGAGGACTGCCTCGATTTCACCGCGATAGCGCTTCCTCTTCGCCGTAGAACGGCGAGTTGACTATTGGTGTTGCGTGGGCCATGACCCCGCACGATGCAACCCAAGCCTAATCTCCAGCCCGCGCCCAGCCGACAGCTTCACTTCCCGCACAGCGCGCCGCCTGCGCCGGCGCGAACGGTCGAGATCGCGCCCGGAATCCTGTGGGCGCGGCTGGCGCTGCCGTTCCTCCTCGACCATGTGAACATCTACTTCATCGACGACGGCAACGGCTGGACGCTCATCGACACCGGTCTTGGCAACAAGGCCACCCAGGAAGCCTGGCAGGTCATGTTCGATGGGCTGTTGAGCGAACGCCCGCTCACGCGCATCATCGCCACTCATTTTCATCCCGACCATGTCGGCTCCGCTGGCTTCCTGCTTCGGCGTTTCGACGTGCCGCTCTACATGTCGGCGACGGAATATCTGCAGAGCCTGAGCATCCACCTCGATCCCGGCGCACTCGAAGCCGAGCACCACCGCCGCTTTTATCTCGATCATGGTCTCGACGAGGATACGACCGCGCGCGTGGTGACGAGCGGTCACTCCTATCTCAAACGGACGACCGGGCTGCCGCCGACCTACCACCGCGTGCTCGCCGGCGATGTGCTGCGCATCGGGGGCCGCGAGTTCGAGGTGCTCACCGGCGGCGGGCATTCGCCGGAAGAGATCATGCTGCTGTGCCGGGCGGAGAAGCTGTTCATCTCGGCGGATCAGGTGCTAGCCAAGATTTCGCCGAATGTCAGCGTGGTCGCCGTCGATCCGGAAGGCAATCCGCTCGGCCACTATTTGCGCTCGCTCGATGCGCTGCGCAAAGACGTGGCCGAGGACGTCCTGGTGCTGCCGGGACACAACGTGCCATTCTTTGGCTTGCACACGCGTATCGGCGAGCTGATCAACCACCACCACGCCCGTTGCGACCTGATCCTGCGCGCGTGCCGCGTGGCGCCAAGGTCGGCGGCCGAACTGGTGCCGTTCGTGTTCGCGCGGCTGCTCGATCCGCACCAGATGGGGTTCGCCTTCAGCGAGGTGTTGGCGCACGTCAATTACATGCTGCGGCAGGGCCTGTTGAAGCCGATCGACACCACCGATGGTATCCGGCGGGTAGGGGCGGCGTGACAGCGGCTGCGCGGACGCGATACCGCCAGCCGGGACTTGATCCGACCACTATGTGAGCAGGAGGAGGCCATGAATAGGTTTGTGGGAGCTTTGCTTCTGGTTGTTGCCGGTGCGGCGCCGGTGTTTGCGGCCGAGCTTCCGCCGCGCAAGGCCGGACTGTGGGAGATGAAGACGACTGTCTCCAGCGGACGCACCATCTCGATGCAGCAATGCGTCGACGCAAAGACCGACGAGGTGATGCAGGCGACCTCCGCCGCCAACGCGCAGCGCGACTGCTCGAAACGCGACGTGCAGAAGTCGGGCAATACGATCACGATCGATTCGGTGTGCACCATGGCCGGCAAGCCGAGGACCGCCCATACGGTCATCACCGGCAGCTTCGACAGCGGCTACACGATGGCGATCACCAGCCAGACCGACGCCGCGCCGCGAACCATGAACATCGAGGCCAAATGGCTCGGCCCCTGCGCGGCGGACCAGAAGCCCGGAGACACCATCATGCCGAACGGCGTGAAGATGAACGTCCTCGACATGAAGAAGGGTACGCCGCCGTCGGCAACCCCAGGCGCTCCGCCGCAGCAATAGTTAACCGGTTCGCTTGCGCTCCTGCGGCACCAGCGAAACCGTCAGCCGCTCGGTGCCGCGCAGCACGTCGAGGGAAACCTCGCGGCCGATCTTCTCGCCGGTGAGTGCGCGGATGAGATCGTCGGCGCCGGTCATCGCCGCCCCATCGAGGCCGATGAGAATGTCGTCCAGCTTGATGCCGGCTTTGTCCGCCGGGCTTGCGGGCTCGACGGCGCCGACCATCACCGCGCTTTCCCGGTCGAGTCCGGCGCGCCGCAGCCGGCGCGGAATCGCCAATTGCTGCGCGGATATGCCGATGAAGGCGCGGCGCACCCGACCGTGCCGCACCAATTCGCCGAGCACGAAGCTCGCGGTATTGGCGGCGACGGCAAAGCAGATGCCTTGCGCGCCCATGATCACCGCGGTGTTCACGCCGACGACTTCGCCATGCGAGGACACTAGCGGGCCGCCGGAATTGCCCGGGTTGAGCGCGGCGTCGGTCTGGATCACGTCGTCGATCAGGCGGCCGGTGCGCGCGCGCAGCGAGCGGCCGAGCGCCGAGACGACGCCTGTGGTCACCGTCGACTCGAAGCCGAGCGGATTGCCGATGGCGATCACCAGCTGTCCGCGCCGCAGCCGCTTGGAGTCGCCAAGCGGCGCGGCGGTGAGCGTCACCGCCTCATCGATCCGCAGCAAGGCGAGATCGGTATCCGGGTCGTCGCCGACCAGGCGCGCCTTGAGATGAAGGCCGTCGGCAGTCGTCACCTCGATCCGCGAAGCGGCGCCGGCGACGTGACTGTTGGTGAGGATGAGGCCGTCAGGCGCCACCACGACGCCCGAGCCGGCTCCGCCGCGGGTGCGGCCGTTCGCCTGTCCGACTTGCACGGCGAGACCAACAACCGCCGGGCCGACGCGCTCGACAACGTCGATGACGGCGCGCGAGTAGGCGTCAAGCAGCGCCTGATCCTCGGAAGCGGCCGGGACATGATCGGCTGCGGCAGGCTGGAACCCGCCCAAGCCGGTATTCGCGGGTATGATCTTCACGGAAATTCGCCATGTTTGCCCGGCACTGAGCCGGTGGCTCGCGTCGTGCGAACCGATCCCCTATATGGGGAGCCCGCCCCGGGGCGACAAAGGGCGTCGACCGATCCGGCAAGGCGCTGTTGACAGCCGCGACCGCTTATGGTGCGGACGCCGGGCGAAGGAGAGCTCATGGTCATCGCTCATGTGGCGCGCATCGGCGCCGCCTTGCTGATCGCGGCGGCGCTTCCATCCCTTGCCGGCTGCGGTGAGGGTCAAAAGCAGAGCGCGGCGCCGCCGCCGCCGGCGGTGACCGTGGCGAACCCGGTGCAGCGCACGGTCGTCGATCAGGACGAATATGTCGGCCGCTTCATCGCCGTCGAATTGGTCGATGTGCGTGCGCGGGTGTCCGGATATCTTTCGGAAATCCACTTCACCGACGGCCAGATGGTGAAGAAGGGCGACCTTCTGTTCGTCATCGACCACCGGCCGTTCCAGATCGTGCTCGACCAGATGCGCGCCAACCTCGCGCAGGCGCGCGCCAACCTCGCCTTCACCGAAGCGGATCTCTCCCGCGGCCAGGAATTGCTGCACAACAAGACCATCACCGAGCAGACCTACGACCAGCGCACGCAGGCGAAGCGGGTGGCGGAAGCCTCGGTCGCGGCGCAGGAGGCGATGGTCCATTCGGCCGAGCTCGACCTCAACGACTACTCCGAGCTGCGCGCTCCGATGGACGGCCGCATCGGCGACCGCCGCGTCTCGGTCGGAAATCTGGTGACCGGCGGCAACAACAGCACCACGACGATGCTGGCGACCATCGTCACGGTCGATCCGATCCGTTTCGAGTTCACCTTCGACGAGGCCTCCTATCTGCGCTACCAGCGCTTTGCCGGCGCGAGCGGACAAATGGGAAGCCGCGACTCCGGCGTGCCGGTCGCCCTCAAGCTCATCGACGAGCCGGATTTCCAGCACGCCGGCAAGATGGATTTCGTGGACAACGTCATCGACCGGTCATCGGGCACCATCCGCGGCCGCGCGGTGTTCGACAATCCCGGCGGCGTCTTCACGCCCGGCATGTTCGGCCGCATTCGTGTCCCCGGCTCGCCGCCGCATACCGCGCTCCTCATTCCCGACGCCGCGATCGGTACCGAGCAGTCGCGCAAATACGTGCTGGTCGTCGACGATGGCGGCGTCGCCCGGCAACGATACGTCACTCCCGCGCAGCTCGAAGACGGCCTGCGCGTGATCAAGAATGGTCTCGCCGCCTCCGACCGCGTGATCGTCAACGGGCTGATGCGGGCGCGCCCCGGAATGAAGGTCGCGGCGGAAGAGAAGAAGAGCCCGGCCGCGTCAGCGGCCGATAAGCCGGCCGATCAGGCGAAGGCCGACTGAGGCCGGTATGCGCCTTTCGCACTTCTTCATCGATCGTCCGATCTTCGCCGCCGTCGTCTCGATCGTCTTCGTGATTCTCGGCGGCGTGTCGTTCTCGCGACTGCCGGTCGAGCAATACCCGGAGATCGCGCCGCCGACGATCAGCGTCACCGGCCAATATCCCGGCGCCAGCGCCGAGGTCGTCGCTTCGACCGTGGTCACGCCGATGGAGCAGCAGATCAACGGCGTCGAGAACATGCTGTACATGTACTCGCAATCGACCGCCGACGGGCGCTTCTCGATCCAGGTCAGCTTCGAGCTCGGCACCAATCTCGACATCGCCCAGGTGCAGGTGCAGAACCGCGTCGCCATCGCGCAGCCGCGGCTTCCCGCCGACGTCCGCAATATCGGCGTGACGGTGGCGAAGAGCTCGCCCGACCTGATGATGGTCGTGCACCTCTATTCGCCGGACAAGTCGCGCGACACGCTGTTCATCTCCAACTACGCGACGCTCGCGGTCACCGATGCCGTCACCCGCATCGACGGCGTCGGCTCGATCATCGTGTTCGGCAGCCGCGACTACTCCATGCGGGTGTGGCTCGACCCCGATCGCCTGCAATCGCTCGGATTGACCGCGACCGACGTCACCAGCGCGCTGCAGGCGCAGAACATCCAGGTCGCCTCCGGCATGCTCGGTCAGCCGCCGACGGCCCGCCCCGGCGCCTTCCAGATCGCGGTGCAGACGCTCGGCCGGCTCGCCGACCCGAGCGAGTTCGGCTCGATCGTGGTGAAGGAAACCCCCGGCGCCGTGGTGCGCCTCGGCGACGTCGCCAAGATCGAGCTGGACGCGCTCGATTATTCGACAAACTCCTACCTCGATCACGATCCGGCGGTCGCGCTCGCCATCTTCCAGCGTCCCGGCTCGAATGCGCTCAACACCGCCCGCGGGGTCTCCAACCTGATGGCCGAGCTGGCGAAGCGCTTCCCGCCCGGCATCAAATACGCGATCGTCTACAATCCGACCGAATTTATCCAGCAGTCCGTCGACGCCGTGATCGAGACGATCGGCGAAGCCATCGTGCTCGTGGTGCTGGTGGTCATCGCCTTCCTGCAGACCTGGCGCGCGGCGATCATTCCGCTCGTCGCCATCCCGGTGTCGCTCATCGGCACGTTCTTCTTCATGGCGGCGTTCGGTTTCTCGCTCAACAATCTTTCGTTGTTCGGGTTGGTGCTGGCGATCGGCATCGTGGTCGACGACGCGATCGTCGTGGTCGAGAACGTCGAACGCAACATCGAGAGCGGCCTCAGTCCGCGCGAGGCGGCGATCAAGAGCATGAACGAGGTCGGCTCGGCGCTCATCGCCATCGCGCTGGTGCTGTGCGCCGTATTCGTGCCCTCGATGTTCATCACCGGCATATCCGGGCAGTTCTATCGCCAGTTCGCCCTGACCATCACCGGCGCGACCGTCATTTCGCTGATCGTCTCGCTGACGCTGTCGCCGGCGATGTGCGCGCTGCTCCTCAAGCGGCATGACGCGGCGCAGCGCGTGCGCTGGTGGGAACGGCCGATCAACGGCTTCTTCGGCGCGTTCAATTGGGCGTTCAACCACATCGCCCACGGCATCTCCTGGCTTGCCGCTCGCCTGGTGCGGCGCGCCGCGATCATGTTCGTGATCTACCTCATCGTGCTCGGCTTCGGTCTCGATCAGTTCCGCAAGACGCCGACCGGCTTCATCCCCCAAGTCGACCGCGCCTACGTCATCCTCGTCATTCAGCTTCCCCCGGGCTCCTCGCTGGCGCGGACCGACGAGGTGCAGCAACGCGTGCTCGATATCGCGCTGCGCGTCCCCGGCGTCGTGCACGGCGTCAACTTTGTCGGCTTCTCCGGCGCGACCTTCACCAACGCGCCCAATTCCGGCGCGATCTTCTTGGTGCTCGATTCCTTCGCCAGGCGCGGCCTTGATCCGCATCAATCCGGGCCGGCGATCCAGGCCGAGCTCAATCGCCGGCTGTCGAAGATTCAGGATGCGCTGGTCATCGCCGTGCTGCCGCCACCGGTCCGCGGCATCGGCAACGCCGCCGGTTTCCGCATGATGGTCGAGGACCGCGTCGGCCATACCACGGCAGAACTGCGCGAAGCGGCGACGGCGCTGATGACCCGCGCCGGGAAAACGCCGGGCCTGGCCCAGGTATTCACCTTGTTCGAGACCTCGACGCCGCAGATCTATCTCGACATCGACCGCACCAAGGCCCAGCTCCTCGGCGTCAACGTACAGGATGTGTTCAACGCGCTGCAGGTCTTCATCGGCTCCTCCTACGTCAACGACTTCAACCTGTTCGGACGGACCTTTCGCGTCATGGCGGAGGCGCGCGACGAGGACCGGCGCGACATCGCCGACGTGCTCAAGATCCGCGTGCGCAACAGCAATGGCGACACCGTCCCGCTCGGCTCCTTCACCACTGTGCGCGACATCTCCGGACCCTATCGCGTGCCGCGCTACAATCTCTATCCCGCGGCCGAGGTCGACGGCACCGCCGCGCCCGGCTATTCGCAGGGCCAGGCGATCGAGCTCATGGCGAAGCTCGCGGCCGAAACCCTGCCGGAAGGCTTCGATACCGAGTGGACGACGCTCGCCTTCCAGCAGATCAGGGCCGGCAATACCGCGATGTTCGCCTTCGTGCTGGCGGTGGTGTTCGTATTCCTGGTCCTGGCTGCGCAGTATGAAAGCCTGACACTGCCGCTGGCGGTGATTCTGATCGTGCCGATGTGCCTCGTCGCCGCTATCACCGGCGTCATCCTGCGCGGCCAGGACAACAACATCCTCACCCAGGTCGGCTTCGTGGTCCTGATCGGCCTTGCCGCGAAAAACGCGATCCTGATCGTCGAATTCGCCCGGCAGCTCGAGGAGCGGGGCCGCACCCGTTGGGAGGCCGCCGCCGAAGCGACGCGGCTTCGGCTGCGGCCGATCCTGATGACCTCGTTCGCCTTCATCCTCGGCGTGACGCCGCTCGTTTGGGCGATCGGCGCCGGCGCGGAACTGCGCCAGACGCTCGGCACCGCCGTGTTTGCCGGCATGATCGGCGTGACGGCGTTCGGCCTCATCTTCACGCCGGTGTTCTACGTCATCGCCCGCTGGATCGCCCAGCTCGGGCCGCGACGCGGCAAGAGCCGCCATCCGCGGGCGCTGCCGGCGGAGTAGCGCGGCGCGCGCCTATTGGTCGATTACGTCGGTGAACAGCACCGCGAGTAGCATTACGGTTGGCGCCACGATACCGGAGCGATCACCATGCAAGCATTGAAGTTCGGCGTTGGGCAATCGGTCACGCGCAAGGAGGACGATCCGCTGCTGCGTGGGCGCGGCCGTTATGTCGCCGATCTCGCGCCGCAGGGGACGCTGCATGCGGTGGTGGCGCGCTCGCCGCACGCCCATGCGCGTTTTCGCATCGATGCCGCCAAGGCGCGGACGATGCCGGGTGTGCGCCTCGTGCTCACCGGCGCCGAGACGGCGGAGTTCGGCCTGCTGCCGTGCCCGGTCGGGTTGCCGGACACCAAGTTCGACGTGCCGCCCTATCCGATCCTTGCGCGCGATGAGGTGCGTCATGTCGGCGACGCGGTTGCGTTCGTGGTCGCTGATACCCTCGAGCGCGCCAAGGATGCCGCCGAGGCAATCGCGATCGTATGGGAGCCGCTGCCGCACATCATCGGCGTCGGCGAAGCGCTCAAACCGGGTGCGCCGCTGGTCTGGCCCGGGAAAATGAATAACACCGTCTTCGAGGTGCCGATCGGCGACAAGGCGGCGACCGAGCGCGCCTTCGCCGGCGCGGCGAAAATCGTTTCGCTGACGCTCGTCAATCAGCGCCTGGTGACCAACTATCTCGATACCCGGGGCGTCGTCGCCGAGTGCCACGCCGCGGACGACCGCCTCACCCTGACGCTGTCGAGCCAGGGACCGCACGTGATCCGCGACGTGCTTGCTGCGATTCTCCATGTGCCGGCGGAGAAGCTTCAGGTCATCACGCCCGATGTCGGCGGCGGCTTCGGCACCAAGCTCTTTCCCTACCGCGAATATGCGCTGGCGGCCGTTGCCGCGCAGCGGCTGCGCGCGCCGGTGACCTGGATCGCCGACCGCTCCGAGCATTTCCTCGGCGACGCGCAGGGCCGCGACAACCTCACCACGGCGCGCCTCGCGCTCGACAGGCGTCATCGCTTCCTCGCGCTCGACGTCGATCTTGTCGCCGATATGGGCGCCTACCTATCCATGTACGCGCCCTTTATTCCCTATATCGGCGCCGGCATGTCGCCGGGCATCTACGACATTCCCGCCTGTCACGTGCGCGTGCGCGGCGTCTACACCAACACCGTTCCGGTCGATGCCTATCGCGGCGCCGGCCGGCCGGAGGCGGCTTATGTCATCGAGCGGCTGGTGGATGCCGCCGCGCGCGAGATCGGGATTGCGCCCGACGCGCTGCGGCGGCGCAACTTCATCAAGCCGGCGGCGATGCCGTACCAGACCGCGACCGGCAAGAGCTACGATTCCGGCGATTTCGCCGCGCATATGCAGCGCGCGCAGGACATCGCCGACTGGGCGGGCTTCCGCGCCCGGCTCGCGCAATCGAAGAAGGCCGGCCGGCTACGCGGTATCGGGCTGGCGACCTACATCGAGGCCTGCGGCAACAACGGGCCGGAGACGGCCATCATCCAGCTCGAGCGCGACGGTTCGGTCACGGTGCTGATCGGCTCGCAATCGACCGGGCAGGGGCACGCCACCGCCTACGCGCAACTCGTCGCCGAGCACCTCGGCATACCGCCCGAACGCGTCACCATGGTGCAGGGCGACACCGACCGTATCGCCACCGGCGTTGGCACCGGCGGCTCGAGCTCGATTTCCTGCGGCGGGGCTTCGCTCGCCGGTGCGGCGAGGAAGCTTGAGGAGAATTTGAAAGCGCTGGCCGGCGAAGCGCTCGAAGCCGGCGCCGACGATCTCGAAATCGCCGGCGAGGCGGTGCGCATTGCCGGAACCGATCGGGCGATCTCCTTCGCCGCACTGGCGCAGCGGCCGGACGCGCGCGAGCGGCTCAGCGCCGCCGACGCGTTCGGGCCGCCGCAAGCCACGTTCCCCAACGGCACCCACGTGGTCGAGGTCGAGATCGACCCGGCGACGGGAGAGACGCGGATCGCGAACTACGTGGTGGTGGACGATTTCGGCGCCACGCTCAATCCGTTGCTCCTTGCCGGGCAGGTCCATGGCGGCACCGCGCAGGGGATCGGCCAGGCGCTCATGGAGCGCACTGTCTACGACCCGGACTCCGGCCAGCTCACCACCGCAAGCCTCATGGACTACGCCCTGCCGCGGGCCGAAGAGGTGCCCGCGATCGCCTTCGAGACCCGCAATGTCCGCTGTCTGCACAATCCGCTGGGCGTGAAAGGAGCAGGGGAGGCGGGCGCGATCGGCTCTTGTCCCGCAGTGATGAATGCGATCATCGATGCACTCTGGCGCGGGTTGCGCATCGCCCATCTCGACATGCCGGCGACGCCCGAGCGCGTGTGGGCGGCGATCGAAGAGGCACGGCGGTTGCCCACGCTCTAGCTGGGCGGCAACACGGGTTCGTTATTTTCCCCGGCTTTGCCTTGCCTGTAATAATGCCGGCGTTTGCCGTCGGTGCGGGGGCATCATTGCAGGGAGATCCGTTATGATTCGTATCGTGTTCGCCGTCGCGGCCATTGCGCTTGCCGCGAGTATCGCGGTTGCCGACCAGGACCCGATCGCCGCGCGCCGGGCGCTGATGAAGGCGAACGGCGATGAGGCCAAGGCCGGGGTCGCCATGATCAAGGGCGAAGCGCCGTTCGATCTCGCCAAGGCGCACAGGATGTTCGAGACGTTCGAGAGCGCCGCACAGAAGATGCCGGCGCTGTTCCCGGAAACATCGAAGACCGGCGGCGAGACGGCGGCCCGTCCGGAAATCTGGCAAAACATGGACGACTTCAAAGCCAGGTTCGACAAGTTCGCCGCCGACGCTAAGGCGGCCAACGCCGAGGTGAAGGATCTCGATTCCTTCAAGGCCGCCTTCGGCGCCATCGGCAAGAACGATTGCGGCGGCTGCCACGAAAAATATCGCGTCAAGAAGAGCTAGAGCCCGGCACGGCGGCAGCCGCCGGCGCCGGTGGGCATGAAAAATCGACTGAGCCAGGTCGCGGTCGTTGCGGCGGCCGTCGCCATCGCCGGCCTCGCCGGGTTTTGGTTCGTGACGCTGCCGGCGATCGTGACCGTCTCGGCGCTCCCGCCGCACACGGCCAACCTCGCGAACGGCCAGACGATGTTCAACATCGGCGGCTGCGCGTCCTGCCACGCCACGCCGAATAAGGACCGCGACAAGATCGACCGCACGCGGCTCGGCGGCGGGCTTGCTCTGCCGTCGCCGTTCGGCACTTTTTACGTGCCTAACATCTCGCCGGATCCGAAGGACGGCATCGGCAAATGGAGCGAGGCGAATTTCGTCACCGCGCTATGGAAGGGAACCTCGCCGCGCGGGAATCATCTGTTCCCGGCCTTTCCCTACAGCTCCTATCGGCACATGCAGCTTGACGATGTGCGCGATCTGTTCGCCTACGTCGAAACCCTGCCGCCGGTGCAAGGCCGCGTGCGCCGGCACGACCTGTCGTTTCCGTTCAACGTCCGCCGCCTGGTCGGCGGCTGGAAATTGCTGTTCCTCCGTGGCGGGCCGTTCGTGGACGACCCGTCGAAGTCTGAACAGTGGAATCGCGGCGCCTATCTGGTCAACGGCCCGGGCCATTGCGCGGAATGTCACAGCCCGCGCGATTTCCTTGGCGGCATCATTGAAGCCAAGCGTTTCACCGGCGGCCCGACGCCGGATGGCGAAAGCTGGGTGCCGAACATCACGCCGGCCGGGCTGCAGCATTGGTCGAAGGACGACATCGCCTGGTCGGAGAAGGATATTGCGAGCTTCCTCGACGACGGCTTCAATCCAGCCGGCGACTTCGCCGGCGGCGCGATGGTCGAAGTCATCCGCAATACCGCTTTGCTCAGCGCCGCCGACCGCGCGGCAATTGCGACCTATATCGCTTCGCTGCCGCCGCGGGAGGGTCCGAAGCCGCCGCCGAAGAAGTGAGCGGCGCCGCTACGACGCGCCAAACGCCTTGAAGGTGATGATGGTGCGCGTGTCCTGCACGCCGGGCACGGTCTGCACTTTCTCGGCGATGAAATGACCGATGTCGGTCGCCTGCTCGACGTAGAATTTCACCAAAAGGTCGAAGTCGCCGGCGGTCGAATAGATTTCCGAGGCGATCTCGGCGTCGGCCAGCCGGTTGGCCACTTCGTAGGACTTGCCGAGCTGACACTTGATCTGCACGAAGAAGGGCACCATGGGCGTCTCCGAGCGTCCGGAAATGAGATCCTACACTACGGATCGCGGTGCGGGCTGCAAGGGCCGGACGGGACGTAGTATCTTTGCGCGAGCCGGAAAGCCAACCCAAATGCGTGCACCGCCTGACCTTCGCCTCTACGCCATTGTCGATCCGGAGCGCGCCGGCGGGCGCGATCTCGCCGATCTCGCGCGCAGCGTCGCCGCGAACGGAGCGACGCTGGTGCAGTTGCGCGACAAACGCAGCGAGACGCGGGAGATGATCGAGACGGCGCGGGCGGTCAAGCGCGCGCTCGCGCCGCTTGCCGTGCCGTTCCTCGTCAATGATCGCGTCGACGTGGCGCTTGCCGCCGGCGCCGACGGCGTGCATCTCGGCCCCGACGATATGGCCGCCGCGGATGCCAGGGCCTTGCTCGGGCCAGACGCGATCGTTGGCCTTTCGGTCAAGACCGTCGATGCGGCCGAGACCGCGCGCATCGACCTCATCGATTATGCCGGTGTTGGCGGCGTTTATGCGACGCTCTCCAAAGAGCAGAAGAGCGCACCGATCGGCACGGATGGCTTGGCGCGCATCGCCGCCGTGCTGCGCCGCCGCGCGCCAAATTTGCCGGTCTGCGGCATTGCCGGCATCGACGCCGCCAATGCCGGCGCTGTCATCGGCGCCGGCGCCGACGGCATCGCCGTCATTTCCGCGCTTTCGCTGGCGCCGGATCCCGCCGCCGCCGCGCGCGGCCTTCGCGAGGTGATCGATGCGATGCTGGCGAAGCGAGGCTCGTGATCACTTCACCAGGACGTTGCTGAACTGCCAGGGATCGTCGCGATCGATCTCCTCCGGGAACAGTTCGCCGCGGCGGTCGAGCGGCGTCCAATCGGTATAGCGGCCGATCACCGGCCCGAGATAAGGCCGCTGGATTTCGAGGCAGCGCCGGAAATCCATGTCGTCGGCTTCGACAATGCCGCGGCCGGGGTTCTCCAGCATCCAGACGATGCCGGCAAGCACGGCCGAGGTCACCTGCAGCCCGGTGGCATTCTGGTAGGGCGCGAGCTGCCGCGTTTCCTCGATGGAGAGCTGCGAGCCGTACCAATAGGCGTTCCTGGCATGGCCATAGAGCAGCACGCCGAGCTCATCGATGCCGTCGACGATCTCGCCCTCGTCCAAGATCGTCCACTCCGGCTGCGCCTGCCATGCGTTCCCGGCCATCTCGTGCAACGACAATACGGCATCGTCGCAGGGGTGATAGGCGTAGTGGCAGGTCGGCCGATAGGCGACCTTGCCGCCCTCGCGCAGCGTGAAGTAGTCGGCGATCGAGATCGACTCATTGTGGGTGATCATGAAGGCGTGCTGCGACTGTGCGGTCGGGGTCCAGGAGCGCACGCGCGTCGCGGCGCCCGGCTGGGTCAGATAGATCGCCGCATCGCAGCCGAATTCGTGCCGGCGTGCGTTCGCCGGCATCGTCTTCTCATGCGTGCCCCAGCCGAGCTCCGAGGGCTGCATGCCCTCGGCGCAGAAGCCCTCGACCGACCAGGTATTGACGAATACGCCGCGCGGCTTGGGATCGCGCGCGCGCTGCGTGTCGCGCTCGGCGATGTGGATGCCGGTGACGCCGGCGCGCTGCATCAGCCGCGCCCAGTCCTCGCGCGTCTTCGGCTCCTCGGCCTTGAGCCCGATGTCGGCGGCGACGTCGAGCAGGGCCTGCTTGACGAACCAGGAGACCATGCCCGGATTGGCGCCGCAGCAGCTCACGGCGGTGATGCCGCCGGGCCGGCGTCGGCGCAATTCCAGCACGCCTTCGCGCAGCGCGTAGTTCGAGCGTGCCGAGATCGACAGATTGCGGTCGGTGTAAAGTCCGGGCCATGGCTCGACCACGGTGTCGATGTAGAAGCAGTCGAGATCCTTGGCGAACTCGATCAGCTCGACCGAACTGGTATCGACGGAAAGGTTGACGATCATGCCGCGGCTCGGCCCGGCGGTGAGGAGTGGAGTGAGCACGTCGCGGTAGTTCTCCTTGGTGACCGCGGTGTGGATGAAACGGAGCTGGCGGTCGTCGAGCAGCCGACGATCCTCGTCCTCCGGCGCGATCACCACGAATTTCTTGCGATCGAATGCGATATGCCGCTCGAGCAGCGGCAGCGTTCCTCTGCCGATCGAGCCGAACCCGATCATCACGATCGGGCCGTCGAAGCGTGCGTGCTGGGGCCAGGCGCGGGTCACTTGGGCCATAACATTCATGCTAATCGCTCCTAATGCAATTCGGGTATCGCGTCAGGCGGCGTGGCGCGCCGCCGAGCCGGCGCGGACGCGACCCGTGACGAGGACGTCGAGGCTCGGCGCCGGTGCCGGACGCCCAGTCGCGGCGATGAGCCCGCGCGCGCCATCGAGCGCGCCCGGCACGAGTTCGCAGCCGAGCAGGCGATGCCGCGCGAACGGGCCGGGCAGCCAAAGCGCGCCGGTCTTCTCCGCCGAGAAGCCGAAGCGTCCGTAATACGACGCGTCGCCGACCAGCAGCACGGCCTGATGCCCGAGCCGCCGCGCCGCCGCGATCGCCCGCTGCATCAGCGCGGTCCCGGTCCCGAGGCTGCGCCGCGCTTCCTCGACCGCGAGCGGGCCGAGCAGCAAAGCCGGCCGGGCCGGCCCGGCGCAGACGCGCCAGAGCCGGACCGTGCCGACAACGCAGCCGTTCTCCTCGGCGACGAAGGAAAGCCCTTCGGCGGGCTTGCGCCCTGCGCGCAGCCGCTCGGCGGTCTTTTGCCAGCGCGTCGCACCCCAGACACGATCGAGCAGCGCCTCGCGCGCGTCGATGTCGCGGGCAAACTCGTTGCGGATCTTCACCATGGCCCACTCCCTTCGCGCGATCAGATGTGGAACGTCTTGAGCGGCGCGAAGCCGTTGAAGGCGACGGCCGAGTAAGTCGCGGTGTAGGCGCCGGTCCCTTCGATCAGCACCTTGTCGCCGATCTCGAGCGTCACCGGCAGCAGATAGGGCTGACGCTCATACATCACGTCCGCCGAATTGCAGGTCGGGCCGGCGAGCACGCAGGGCCCGACCTCGCCGTCGCGGGCGTCGCGCGGCGTGCGGATCGGATAGCGGATCGACTCGTCCATGGTCTCGGCGAGGCCGCCGAATTTGCCGATGTCGAGGTAGACCCAGCGCACGTCGTCGCTCTCGCTCTTCCTCGAGACGAGCACGACTTCGGTCTCGATCACGCCGGCATTGCCGACCATGCCGCGGCCGGGTTCGACGATGGTCTCCGGGATGCGGTTGCCGAAATGGCGCCGCAGCGCGCGGAAGATCGCCGCGCCGTAGGTCTTCACCGTCGGCACGTTCTTCAGGTACTTGGTCGGGAAGCCGCCGCCGAGATTGACCATCGACAGCGTCATGCCGCGCTCCCCGCACTCGCGGAACACCGCAGCGGCGGAGGCGAGCGCGCGGTCCCAGGCGTGCGGATTGCGCTGCTGCGATCCGACGTGGAACGAGATGCCGTAAGGCTCGAGGCCGAGCCGGTGCGCCGCCTCCAGCACGTCGACCGCCATTGCCGGCTCGCAGCCGAACTTGCGCGACAGCGGCCACTCCGCCCCGACGCAGTCGGAGAGGATGCGGCAGAACACCCGGCTTCCCGGCGCCGCGCGCGCGACCTTCTCGACCTCCGCCTGGCAGTCGACCGCGTAGAGGCGCACGCCGAGCGCATAGGCGCGCGCGATATCGCGCTCCTTCTTGATCGTGTTGCCGTAGGAGATACGGTCCGCGGCGGCGCCGGCGGCGAGCACCATCTCGATCTCGGGGACCGAAGCGGTGTCGAACGAGGAGCCCAGGCCGGCGAGCAGCGCCAGCACCTCGGGCGCGGGATTGGCCTTCACCGCGTAGTACACGCGCGTGTCCGGCAGCGCCTTGGCGAAGCCGAGGTAATTCTCGCGGACGATGTCGAGATCGACGACGAGGCAGGGGCCGTCGTCTTGACGATTGCGCAGGAAGTCGCGGATGCGCGCGGTCATGGGCGCTCTCCTCACCAGGTTCAATGAGCCTTGCGGCTCGGATTGAAATTCGGGCGGAAAGAACCGCCCGGCGTCAGCGGGTGAGGGTCGGCGCCTCGCCGTGCGATGGAGACACGAGCGAAGGCGACGGGCTCTACACCCGAGATGCTGCCTTGGTTTGGAGCGGGAAGACCCGTTCCGCACGGCCGGCAAGGATGGACAAGCCTCTGAGGTGCCGACCTTTGGAGGGCCGGCGAGACCAGAGAAGCCCGCTCCGTCGTTGCTTTAAGCCGCGTCCCCCGTTGAGCGCGGGGTGCGCCGGTTTCGCCTCCGGCTGCCGGTTAAGTGGTTCGGAGCTCAGGCGGCCAAGCCTCTCGCCGTCGGGTTTGGAGTCCCTTGGCTTCGAGTCTCGACCTCACTCCGGGCGGCTGTCCGGCCTCTTGTCCGGATGCCCACCAACCGGCACGCGGCCACAGGCACGTGCGAAATTGGGCGAGCGCGACATAAGCGCGATGGCGCAGCGATGCAAGCATTTTTTGCTGCGGCGCCGATTTTTTTCGTTCGGCGGGTCGACGTGGTTAGCGCGGCGTTGCGGCGCGGCGCTTGTCCGCGCTCGCGTCGTCGTCGGCGCGCATGCTGAGCGAGGCGGCCACGACCGGTGTCCGCCTCGCCAAGCTGCGCCATCCGCTCGAATGGATTTCTACTGGCCGCCGCTCTCTTGGCCGCTCCGCGAGGACGCATCCTGCGGCGGACCCATGGTGTTGAACTTCGCCTTCTGCTCGTCGCTGAGCGATGCATAGAAGCTCTCGAGCTTCGGGCGAACGGTCTTCATCGCATCGATCATGGCGGTGAGCCGCTTTGCCACCGCCTCGAGCCGCGTCACCGGAGCTTGCGGCACCTCCTTGGGGCAGGACGCCTGCAGCTCGTCGGCGGTGCTCTTCGCCGCCTGCTTCAGGTCGTCGAAGGCGCCCTGCTGTTGCGCGGTCGGCGCCACCACCTGCTCGATGCGCTGCACCGGCAGATTGGTCGCGCCGTCCTGCTGGCCGCAGAGCGATGCGAGGTCGCTGCCGCCGGCGCTCAAGCCGGCTCGCGACGCGCCGGCCTTGCCCATGGCGTCGAAGCGCTTTCGCTCATCGTCGCTGAGCGCGCCGTAGAACTTCGCCAGCGGCTCGCGCACGGTGTCGACCGCCTGCAACATGGCTTCGAGCCGCTTTTCGGCGGCGTCGAGTCGTGCCACCGGGGTCAGCGGAACCTCGCTCGGGCACGATGCCTGGACGATGTCGCTCGCCTTGAACGCCGCCGCGCTCAGAGCGTCGAGGGCGGCCGCCGCCGCGCCGGTCGGATGAATCTTCCTGCGGATCTGCTCGATCGGCAGATCGGTCACGCCCGGCGCAAGTCCGCTGCAGCTCTGCGCCGCAGCCTCGGCTCGCGCGCGCTCACCGCGGCTCGTTCGTGCGGCGCGGCGACCGAAGTAAATGTCGGGAGACCCGGCATAGCCGTAAAGGCCGGTGCCATTTCGGTAGTCATAGCCATAGTACGGGCCTGGCGCGAAGATGCTGGCGAGGAGGAAGTCCGGGCCCAACGCCCAGAACGGATCATAGTAGCCGTTAGGCCAGAACGCGAAGCTGAACACGTCGCCGTAGAGGAACGGCCAGAACACCGGGCCGGCCCAGCCGCCCCATCCCCAACCCCAATCGTTCCATCCGGCTCCCCAGAATTGGCCGCCCCAGCGGTTCCAATTGCGTCCGTTGCCGAATGCATTACGGTTGAAGCCGGCGCGATTGAACTGATGCAGGCCGTGAAAATGCGCGGCGGCGAGTTGGTTGTGGGCGAACTGACCCCGGGCGCCAAAGCGGCCGGCGTTGGCGTTGCCGAGTCCGTCGTGAGCTGCAAGCCCATGCGTTGAGAGGTCATGCGTCGCCAGGCCGTGCGCGGCGAGCCCATGAGCGGCACTGAGCCCCCCATGGCGGCCAAAGCCGTGACCAGCAAAGGCGCGACTGCCGGGGCCATGCCCGCCGAGATGGCCAAGGCCGCGTCTGCCAAAGCCATGCGCCGCCAAGCCGTGGAAGCCGCCGCCGTGAAAGCCACCGCCGCCATGAAAGCCACCACCGTGAAAGCCACCGCCGCCTCGTCCCCCGCCGCCGCGGCCAACCGCCGACGCGTCGGACGCCACCAGCAGCGCGCACAGCGCGACGCTCGTCGCGAGAACTCCGATTGTCCGCTTTTGCATGACTCTCCTCCGCTGCAGCGGCATTGCGTTGCGATGCGTGCCGCGATGGCTATTGTTGGCCTTCCCGCCCGCGCGAACGGGCGTCGAAATCGAGGTGTGGGCCCTTCGTCCGTACTACAAACTTTTGAGGCCGGTCGCGGTTGCTTGCTGGGGGTTAAATTTCGGCAATGATTGCATCGCAGCAAAGCCTACAGAAAACCGCGACGCCGATCGTCCTGACGATCGCCGGCTCGGATTCGAGCGGTGGCGCCGGCATCGAGGCTGATCTCAAGACCTTTTCCGCGCTCGGCGTCTATGGCGCGTGCGTTGTCACCGCGCTGACGGCGCAGAACACCAAGGGCGTCTTCGCCGTTCATGACGTGCCGGCAGACTTTATCGCGGCGCAGATCAACGCGGTGTTCTCCGATCTCGACGTCGGTGCGGTGAAGCTTGGCATGCTGGCTCACGCGGCGGCAATCGACGTTGTCGCCGCCGCGCTCGACCGCTACCGCCCGCCCAACGTGGTGCTCGATCCGGTGATGGTCGCCAGCTCCGGCGAGCGATTGCTGCATGCAGGCGCGATCGGCCGGCTGCGGGAGCTGGTCCGGCGCGCGCGCGTGCTCACGCCCAACCTCGCGGAGGCCGCCGCGCTCCTCGAAGCGCCGCTCGCGCGCGACGAAAGGGAGATGCGCGCGCAGGCGGAAAAGCTGCTCGCGCTCGGCGCGGGCGCGGTGCTGATCAAAGGCGGCCACGGCAGCGGGCCGGAAAGCGTCGATTTGCTGGTGACCGCCGACGGGGCTTTGCGGTTCGCGGCGCCGCGGGCGACGACGCGGAACACCCACGGCACCGGCTGTACGCTCGCTTCGGCGGTTGCCGCCGCGCTCGCCAGAGGGCTGCCGCTCGATGAGGCGGTGAAACGGGCCAAGGACTATGTGACCGCCGCAATCGAAGCAGCGGACCGGCTTGCCGTCGGCTCCGGCCGTGGTCCGCTGCATCATTTCCACGCATGGTGGTAGCTTCGTGTTCTTCGCATGGCCCCTCGAGACAGTGACGATGCCGGGCTGTCGCCGGACATGGTCTTCCGAGCAATCCGGAAAGTTGCTACCGCTTAACGCGCGGCCGGGCTCATTCATGCATCCTAGCGGAGGCCACGACATGCGCTTCACACTGGGCTTGTTCGCGGCGCTGGCAATGCTGCTTTGGATCGGCCCCGCGTCTGCGGCGATGGTGTACGAGTTCACGACCCAGACCGGCATCGTCTATGCCGAGCATGACGGGACGAAGCTTGCCGCCGACCTCTATCATCCCAAGGGTCTCGCCAAGGCGCCGGTCCTGGTGGCGATTCACGGCGGCGGGTTTCAGTTCGGTAGCCGTGCGGGCTACACCTATTGGGGCGCCTTCCTCGCCCGCAGCGGTTACGCGGTATTTTCCATTGATTACCGGCTGGGCAAGCCCGGCATGTATCCGGCCGCGATCTATGACGCCAAAGCGGCAGTCCAGTTCCTGCGGGCGAAGGCCGCGGAGTTCGACATCGATCCGGACCGCATCGGGCTGATGGGCGATTCCGCTGGAGCATACCTTGCGGCGATGCTTGCGCTCGCCGGCGACCAGTTCACCTCGGCCTATCGAGACGATGCCAACGTCGCGACACCGGCGAACGTGAAGGTCGTGGTCGGTTTCTACGGCGCTTACGACCTTGTGGCGCAGTGGCACCACGATTTGCTGGCATCCCCCCGCAACGTGTACGTGGAGAAATTCCTCGGCGCGGCGCCGATGGAGAACCGGCGCGTCTATTTCGAGGCGTCGCCGATCAGCTACGCCACGGTCGATCACAACAAGGTGCGCTTCTTGCTGATCCACGGCACCAATGACGATGTGGTCGATCCCGAAAGCCAGTCCGGCGCTTTCCTCACCGCGCTCACGCAGGCGGGATTCTTCGCGCGGCGGATCATCATCCCGGGGGCCGGGCATTTCTGGGCGTCCGACCCGTTCGAAAGCGAGCCGCACAGCTATAGCGCGACCGCGGTGCCGCGGCTGATGCGCTTTCTCGACAGCTCGCTTTAGGTTTTCGGCGGCGTGCGCCGGGCTTTCGGCGCTTTTGGGAAACCGCTACGCTTCCGGCGGCTCGTATTGCACCGGTGCAAAGCCGCCAAAGCCAATCAAAAAGTCCGATCACAGGGAGGAAGTCGCCATGTCGAAATCGATCCTGCTACCCGCTGCCGTGGTCTCGCTCGCCGTCGCCGCTTGGGTGCTGTTGCCGATGCGCAGCCACCAGGCGGTTGCGCAATCCGCTCCGCTGCACATCCACGCGATCGAAATCGATGTCGTGCCCGGCCAAGTCGATAATTATCTCGCCGCGCTCAAGGAGAACGGCGCCGCCTCGGTGAAGGAGCCGGGCTGTCGCGAGTTCGACATCGCCGTCTCGCAAAAGGACGCGAACCACGTGTTCATCTTCGAGGTGTATAACGATGCCGCCGCGGCGCAGGCGCACCGCGAGACCGAGCATTTCAAGAAGTACGCGGCGGCGACGAAAGACATGGTCGCCAAGCGCGAGGTGAAACCGCTCTCGTCGGTGGCGATGAACCTCAAAGGTTCGTGACGGCGCGCCACGCGCCGGCGACGCGCATGGCTGCGGCGAAGCGCGGCCCGGTCGGTATCGTCGGCCTGGGCATCATGGGCGGCGCATTCGCGGAGAATCTCCTCGCCGCCGGCTGGCATGTTGTCGGTTACGACATTGCCGCGGCGCGGCGGCGGGCGCTTGCTCGCGCCGGTGTCGAGATTGCAGCGGACGCTGGAGATCTCGCCCGCAAGGCGCCGATCATCATCCTGAGCCTGCCCACGCCGGCCGCGCTCGCCGCGACTATCGCCGCGATCGTTAGGGCCGACGTGTCGCGCCGCGTGGTGATCGAAGCTTCGACCTTTGCGCTTGCCGACAAGACCGCAGCGGAAGCGGCCTTGCGCGAGGTCGGACACGTGCTCCTCGACTGTCCGGTGAGCGGCACCGGCGCACAGGCCAAGGTGAAGGATATCGTCATCTATGCGTCCGGCGGCGCTGCCGAGATCAGGCGGCTCAAGCCGCTGTTCGCGGCGTTCAGCCGCGCCGTGCATGACGTCGGCGAATTCGGTAACGGCAGCCGGATGAAGTACGTCGCCAATCTTCTGGTCGCCATCCACAATGTGGCGAGCGCGGAGGCGATGGTTGTCGGCATGAAGGCCGGCCTCGCGCCGCAGCAGATCTACGATCTGGTTCGGGCCGGCGCCGGCAATTCGCGCGTGTTCGAGCTGCGGGCGCCGATGATTGTAACGGGCCGCTACGATGCGCCGACGATGAAGATGTCGCTCTGGCAAAAGGACATGGACCTGATCGGCGGCTTTGCGCGGGCGGTCGGCGCGCCGACGCCGCTATTCTCGGCAACGCTGCCGCTTTATGCCGCCGCGATCGCCGGCGGCCATGCCGCGCACGATACCGCCGCCGTCTGCACGGTGCTCGAAGCGATGGCCGGCCTCAAGCGTGCAAAGGCGAAAGCAAGGCCGAAACGGCCGCGGCGATCTTCGCCGAAGCGCTAAGCAGCGGCGCTTTGCGTCCATGCGGGCGTGGCGCGCCGCTCATTCAGCCTCGCGGCCGATCTTGGATCGTGCGTCGGGAGATAGATGGTCGGACGCTGCGCGCACAATGTGCGGATGGCCGCAAGCGTCGCGGTCGCCTCCGCCTCGTTCGGGCTCACGCCATCGACCGTGCCGTTCAACATGGTCGAGTCCAGATATGACGCGTCGCCGGCGAACATGATCTGCTCGTCTCCGTCACGCACGATGACCGACAAATGGCTCGGGGTGTGACCGGGAGTCGGTACGGCGACGACATCGCCCGCCGCGGTCAGAGGCGCGCTGCGCATAAAGGGTCCGTAGGGCGTCGGCTGCCACGCCAGCGGTTGCGGGTCGAACCATTTTGGCCAGCGGTTCGGCAGATAGCCGAGGATTGCGCCGCGGATGCCCGACGTGCGCGCGAGCTCGTCGCCGCTGACGACAATTCGGCTATGCGGGAAGTGGGCGAGGCCGCCATCATGATCGATGTGCATGTGGGTCAGCACCACCGTCTTGATGTCGCGGGCGCCGATGCCGCGGCTGCGTAATTGCGGGCCAATCTCCTGCTCGGGCTCGATGTCGAAGCGAACGCTCAATTGAAAATACGGATGCCAGCGCGGCAGCGATTTCAGATGCGCCGCCGCTCCGGTATCGACGACAATCACGCCTTCGGGATGTTCGATCGCCCAGGCATAGGTCGGCGACCATTCCGCCCATTCCCGCGACAGGATCGGCTGGAGCTGACGCCAGGTTCCGTGGCCGCGGCCTTCGATCTGCGCCTGCTTTATGCGGACGCGACCGGTTTGGATAGCATGAATACGCATGGCGTCTCTCCGTGAATGATGATGGTTCAGCGCCGGCCGAGATGGCCGAGATGGGTATCGCCGAACCCGGTCGAATATTTGAGCCCGTAGCCGAGCATCCGGTCGAAGCCGATATGGGCGATCCAGATCAGGCCGCCTGCCGCGGCGGTGGAAACGCCGCCGGCAAAGGCTGCGAGCGTGAGCACAAGGGATAACGCATAAGTATGCGCAAGGTTGTAGCCGACCGCACCGGCCCGAGGTCCGCCGAGATAGGCGAGCATCGACAGGTCGGGGGCAAGGAACAGGAGCGCGAACACCGGCCAGGAGAAGCCGGCATGGACGTATACGCCGACTGCGGCGGCAAACGCGGCCAAGCCTTCGAGCCGGAGAACCCCGCCTACGCTGCCGGCGGCCGATCCCGCCTCGCTGCGCGAACGAGCGGGACGTGTGCGGAACTCGATCGGCGAAATGGACGCGCTCACGGGAACCTCCTTGGCGAAACGGCTTGCCCTGGCAGGCATGTTCAACAGCTAATGTGCCGGTACGATAAACAGAATTGCATATTATCGTTGATCAGTTATACATTATCGTATGATAGCCCGCGCCCCGAACTGGGATGAACTGCGCACTTTCGTCGAGGTCGCGCACGACGGGAGCCTTTCCGGCGCAGCGCGGAGGCTTGGCCTGACCCAGCCGACGGTAGGGCGTCACATCGATTCGCTGGAGGCGGCGTTGGCATCAACGCTGTTCACGCGCTCGCCGCGCGGATTGACCCCGACGCCGGCGGCGCTGGCGCTGACACCGCATGTCGAAGCGATGGCGGCAGCCGCAGCCGCCTTGGCGCGCACCGCTTCCGGGGAAGCGGCGGCCGACCGCGGCGCCGTACGGGTGACGGCGAGCGAGGTCGTTGGCTGCGAGGTGCTGCCGCCGATCCTATCCGCATTCCGCGCCGAGCATCCGGGCATCGCCATCGAGCTTGCCCTCACCAACCGCAACGAGGATCTGTCGCGCCGCGACGCCGACCTTGCCGTGCGCATGGTGCGGCCGACCCAGCGCGGGCTCGTCGCACGCCGCATCGGGCTCTCGCGCATCGGCCTTTACGCCCATCGGAATTATCTCGCGCGGTTCGGCGCGCCGCGCTCGCTTGCCGATCTCGCCAACCATTGCGTGATCGGCTTTGATCGCGACAACCGCTCGTTCCGCGGCGCCGGAGAGTTCGCGCGCAGGCTGACGCGCGAGGATTTTGGCTTCCGCTGCGACAACGACCTCGCGCAGCTTGCCGCGCTGCGCGCCGGCGTCGGCATCGGCGGCTGCCAGGAGAACATTGCGCGGCGCGTGGCTGAACTCGTCGCCGTGTTGCCGGACGCCATTGAATACGCCTTGGAAGTCTGGCTGGTCATGCACGAGGACTTGAAGGCGACGCGGCGCGTGCGGCTTTTGTTCGAGAGCCTCGCCGCCGGATTGACGGATTTCGTCAAGGGAGACGGCCGCCGCGCGCGGGCAGCGACCATTGCGGGTCGGCGATAGTTTCGCCTGCGCAAAGGTAAATTTGCCGCGAATCCCTGGCGTATTGCCTGCGGCGGGCGAAGCCACTATCCCTGCCGGCGGACCACGAAAGCGGACAAAAATGGTACGGCGTCGCATCGCGGAACAGCCGGCGTCACGGCTTGCCATCTGGGCGCGGCGCTTCGCGTTGTTTTCCCTTGCCGCGACGCTGATCGCCGTCGTCATCGTGCGCTCGGGCGCGCTCGACCTCGTGCCGGCGCTTTCGACGCTGGCCGGCGCTCTGGTCCTCGCCGTGGTCGCGATCCTGCTGGCGGTCGCCGCCGGGATCGTGATCTGGAGAGAGGGCGTCGGCGGCCTGCAGCAAGCTGCGACCGCGTTCCTCATCGGCGTCGCGCTCATCGCCTATCCGCTTTATCTCGGCGTCAAGGCGTACCGGTTGCCGGCGATCTACGACGTCACCACCGATCCGATCGACCCGCCGCGCTTCGAGGCGATCGCGCGGCTACGGCCGCGCGACGCCAATCCGGTCACCTATGCCGGTCTTTATACGGCGGAGCAGCAGCGCGCCGCCTATTCGGATATCGAGCCCGATCTCACCGACTCCTCCCCGCAGGAGGCCTACAACGCCGCACTCAAGGTGATCACCAAGCGCAAATGGCATATCGTCGATGCGCGGCCCCCGCAGGGCGCGACCCCGCGCGAAGGCCGCATCGAGGCGATTGCGCTCACGCCGATCCTGGGCTTCCGCGACGACGTCGCGGTGCGCGTGCGGGCGACGCAGGAAGGCGCCCGCATCGACATTCGCTCGGCCTCGCGCTACGGCCGGCACGATCTCGGCGCCAACGCCGCGCGCGTGCGCGCGCTGATCGAGGACATCGACGACGTTCTCGCCGTGCCGGGGACGGACAAGGAAAAGAAGCAGCCGGCGGCGAAGCCCGCTCAGGCCGTCGGCAAGGGCAGTTCCGCCAAGCGATAGGTGCCGCTGATCGAGGGCATCCCTTCGGTCGCGACAACGCCGCGTGCCACCAAATCCTCGAGATGGGCCAGTACCGAGAGCCCGGCCGCGCCGACGAGGCGCGGATCGAGCCCGATATAGATCGCCCGCACCAGCGTCGGGATATCCGCCGCGCTGGCGCGCAGGCGCCGCAGGATCGACGCCTCACGCTTTTCCCGATGCCGGATCAGCTGGCGGACGAATTCAGCCGCATCGCGCACCGGGCCGCCATGGCCCGGCAGATAGACCGGCTCGCTTCTGCGCGCGAGCTTTTGCAGCGACGCCATGTAGTCGCTCATGGCGCCGTCGGGCGGCCCCACGATGGTCGTCGACCACGCCATCACGTGATCGCCCGAGAACAGGAGATCGGCTTCCTTGAACGCGAAGGCCATGTGGTTTGCCGTGTGCCCCGGCGTCGTCACCGCCTCGATGCTCCAGCCGTCGCCGGCGACCATTTCGCCATCGACGAGCGCGACGTCCGGCCGGAAATCCATATCGGCGCTGGCGTCGAGCCGGCCGGCTTCGCCGATATGGAGCGGCCGCGCCGGGCGATGCGGGCCCTCGGCGTAAACCGTCGCGCCGGTCGCCGCTTTGATCTTGGGCACGGCGGGCGAATGATCGCGGTGCGTATGGGTGACAAAAATGTGCGTGACCGTTTCGCCGCGCACCGCATCGAGGATCGCGGCGACGTGCGCGGCGTTGTCGGGGCCCGGATCGAGGATCGCGACTTTGCCGCGGCCGACGATATAGCTGACCGTGCCCTTGAAGGTGAACGGCCCGGGATTGTTGGCGACGATCGCGCGCACGCCGGGCGCGACCTCCTCCGCCCGGCCGGGCACGAGGTCAAAGACTTTGTTGTAGTGGATGTTCTCGCTCATGCGCGGGCGGGTGGACAATACGCTCTTAGCTCTCGCGGCCAAGCTTACTTCCGCAGCCAATTACTTCCGCAGCCAAGCCTCGAAACCGATCGGGTCCAGGCGGATATCGCCTTGCCTGAATTGTGACTGCGACACAAGCGCGGCCGTGCTCACCTTCGTATGGGCTCTTTTTTCAGCATGGTATTGGAGGTCAGCTCGCGGGAACTTTGGCCATGACGCGCTCCATTCGCTCCGCCTCGATATGCGAAGGCGGCGGGGAAAGCGCAAGGAAGTGTGCAGGGCCAAAAAATGATGGAGCCCCGGTGCCGGGATCGCCGGGGCTCCAGCAATCTCATTCAACACGCGTTGTGAGATCGAGATCGCCGGGCTCTTCCATGCAAGCCGCGGGCCAAGTCCAAAGGGCGTCAAAACCGCGCCGGTCTGCCTCGGATAGGCCACGCCTGCCGGCCCGATGGTCGCGGATCGGGCGGTCGCTGGCTAATTTGCGGGCAGGTGCCCGTGGCGGGCTTAAAATGGCGTCCGGCTACGGATCGCCGCCGCCAGCGTTCCCTCGTCGAGATAGTCGAGTTCGCCGCCGACCGGTACGCCGTGGGCAAGCCGCGTCACCTTGACGTTGGCGTCATGCAGGAGGTCGGTGATGTAGTGGGCCGTGCTCTGGCCGTCGACCGTCGCGTTGAGCGCGAGGACGACTTCAGTGATTGCCGGATCGTGCGCGCGCTTGACCAGGGCGTCGATGGTCAGGTCGTCGGGTCCGACGCCGTCGAGCGGCGAGAGCGTGCCGCCGAGCACATGATAGCGCGCGTTGATGGCGTGGGCGCGCTCAAGCGCCCACAGGTCGGCGACGTCGGCGACGACGACAAGGATCGACGGATCGCGCCGTGGATCGATGCAGAGCGTGCAGGGATTTTGCGTGTCGATGTTGCCGCAGACGCGGCATATCTCGATCTTCTCGATCGCCGTGTGCAGCGCGGCGGCAAGCGGCGCCATCAGCGCCTCGCGCTTCTTGATGAGGAAGAGCGCCGCGCGCCGCGCCGAGCGCGGGCCGAGGCCGGGCAAGCGGGCGAGCAATTGAATCAGGCGTTCGATCTCGGGGCCGGCGGCGATGGCGGGCATCGATCAGAACAATTTGAGGCCGGGCGGCAGCGGCAGCCCGCCGGTCAGCGCCTGCATCTTGTCCTGCAGCACGGCTTCGAGCTTGCGGCGGGCGTCGGCGTGCGCGGCGACGATGAGGTCTTCGATGATCTCGCGCTGGTCGGGCTGGAGCAGCGTTTCGTCGATATGCGCGGCTCTGACCTCGCCTTTTCCGGAAAGCTTCACGGTGACGAGACCGCCGCCGGCCGTACCCTCGACCTCGACACGGTCGAGCTCGGCCTGCATCGCTTCCATTTTCGATTTGAGTTCGGCGGCCTGTTTCATCAGGCCGAGAAAATCAGGCATTGCAGGTCCTGCTTATGGTTCGTCGTCGGCGCGGCCGGTCTCGGCAGGCGGCTCGAGCGGGACGTCGTCCAGCGCGGCCGGCGCGCCCGCGGGCGGGCGCACATCGACGATCTCCGCGCCGGGGAACCGCGTGAGCACCGCCTGCACCAGCGGATCTGCGCGCACGCCGTCTTTGAGTTCGGCTCTGCGGGTCTCCGCCTGCGCCTTGAGGCTGGGCATGCCCGGCTCGGCGGAGACGATGACCATCCAGCGCCGGCCCGTCCAATCGCCGAGTTTCTTCGAGAGCTCGCCGGTGAGCGTTTTCGGCGCGCTCGCTTCGAGCGCGATCTCCAGCCGGCCGTCTTCGCAGCGCACCAGCCGTACATCGCGTTCGAGCGCGCTCTTGATGGCGAGGTCGCGCTTCTCCGCGGCGAGCGCGACCAGGTCTTCGAGGCTCGCAACCGCGCGCGCCGGCGCGTTGATCTCGGCACCGGGAGCGACGGTCTCGGTCGCCGGCAATTCGGCCGGAGCGGCGGACGCGCGCGGCCCGCGCGACGGGCCGCGCGGCGCCAAGTCCGCGCGCGGCGGCACCTCGGAACGAACCGGCATTTCTGTCCGTGGCGACGCCTGCCCGGCCGGCGTGCGCGTCGCGCCGTTGCCGCGCGCGCTTTCGCCGAGCGAACGGATCGCCTCGTCCGGCGTCGGCAGGTCGGCGGCATAGGCGATGCGCACCAGGATCATTTCCGCTGCCGCGAGCGGACGCCCCGAAGCCGCGACCTCCTCGAGCCCCTTGAGCAGCATCTGCCAGGTCCGCGCCAGGACGCGCATCGAAAGTTTGGCGGCAAAGGCGCGGCCGCGCGTCCTCTCCGCCTCGGTGAGCGAAACATCGTCGGCGAGCGCGGGTACGACTTTGACCCGGGTGATGAAATGGGTGAACTCGGCGAGATCGCCGAGCACCATCGCCGGATCGGCGCCGGTGTCGTATTGGTCGCGCAGTTCTTGCAGCGCACGGGAAAGATCGGCGCGCATCAGCGCCTCGAAAAGATCGATGATGCGGCTGCGGTCGGCGAGGCCGAGCATCTGCCGTACGTCCTCGGCGCGCACCGGGCCCGCGGCGTGAGCGATCGCCTGATCGAACAGCGAGAGCGCATCGCGCACCGAGCCCTCGGCGGCGCGGGCGATCAGCGCCAGGGCTTCCGGGTCGGCGGTGATCTCCTCCTTGGCGGCGATCCCCTGCAGGTGCTGGACCAGCAGTGCGGCATCGACCCGGCGCAGATCGAAACGTTGGCAGCGCGACAGCACGGTGATCGGAACTTTGCGGATTTCCGTCGTCGCGAACACGAACTTGGCGTGCGTCGGCGGCTCTTCCAGCGTCTT
Organism: uncultured Alphaproteobacteria bacterium; assembly: GCA_963850855.1. Lineage (GTDB taxonomy): Bacteria > Pseudomonadota > Alphaproteobacteria > Rhizobiales > Xanthobacteraceae > BOG-931. The sequence continues at coordinate 81,176 of CAWKNH010000025.1, read as the reverse complement.
GAGCAGGGCATTGAAGGCGGCGGACGAAAGCATGTGAACTTCGTCGAGGATGTACACCTTGTAGCGGGCGCTCACCGGCGCGTAGCGGATCGCGTCGTTGATCTGACGCACGTCATCGACGCCATTATGCGATGCGGCGTCCATCTCGATCACATCGAGGTGCCGGCTTTCCATGATCGCCTGGCAGTGGATGCCGAGGCCGGGCATGGTGATCGTCGGTCCGGTGACCGAGCCGTCGGGCAGCTCGTAGTTGAGCGCACGGGCGAGAATGCGAGCCGTTGTGGTCTTGCCGACGCCGCGCACGCCGGTCAGCACCCAGGCCTGCGGAATCCGGCCGGCCTCGAATGCGTTCGAGACCGTGCGCACCATCGCCTCCTGGCCGATCAAATCGGCGAAGGTCGATGGCCGGTACTTGCGTGCAAGCACGCGATAGGCGGACGGTGTCGCAGCGTCATTCATTTCGCAAGAATGTAGCCTGGGTTGACCGAAGCGAAAACCGGGGAGCGGCGCGGGGCCTCTCGATCGTTCCCGGATTTCGCTTCGCTCAATCCGGGCGACTGGCATATCGGCGGGTGGGAGGCTGACGAGCGACCCGAACCGCGCTCGTTAGGGCTGCTTCCTTCCGGACCTGACCCGGTTGGCGAGTGGCTCGTCCACCGCCAACCTCCCGTCTCCTATATCGGCCGCGCGGCCGGATAAAGCAATATGCGCGGTTCAGCGTTTCCCGCGCCGATCCTTGACCCGGGCCGCCTTGAACTCGGTGCGCGGCAGCGTGCCCGGCGCCAAGACTTCGACGCCCGCGCGCACCTCGCAACGCGTGCGGATCTCCTCGGCGACAACGGCCGCGATCGTCTCGCCGGCATCGTGCTCGACCCGCACGGTCATCACATCGAGGCCGCCATCATCGGTCGCCAGCACGATCTCGAACTCGTCGCCGATGCCGGCAATCGAACGCACCGCATGCTCGATCTGTCCGGGAAACATCTTGATGCCGCGCAGATTGATCAGGTCGTCGGCGCGGCCGGCGAACGAGCCGACGGCGCGCACATGCGTGCGCCCGCACGGGCAACGTGAGCGGTCGAAGGTCGCGTAGTCGCCGACCAGGAAACGAAGTTGCGGCGAGGATTCCGAGTTGAGGTTGGTACACACGGTCAGCCCGCGCTCGCCGTCGCGCTGCGCCCGGCGCGATTGCGGATCGACCGTCTCCCAGACCTGCACGTCTTCGAGGAGGTGCGTGGAGACCGGGCCGTCCGCCGGCTGCGAATGCGGGCAGGAGAAGCCGCCGACATGCGGCGAGGCCTCGGTGCAGCCGTAGAATTCGACGAGGCGCGCGTCCCACAGCGTCTGGATGCGTTCGCGCGTCGCGGTGACGCTCATGCCCGGCTCGCCGGCGACGAACAGCGTGCGCACGGACGTTGTGCGCGGATCGACGCCGAGCGCCTGCACGGTGCGCGCTAGATGCAGCGCATAGGACGGCGTGCAGAGCAGGATGGTCGGCTTATAGCGGATCACGATGTTGGCGCGCGCCTTCGCATCCATGCCGCCGCCGGGCAGCGACGGCAGCTGCATCTTGGCGAGCGCGTATTGGACGCCCCAGGCCCAGACATGCGGGCCGTAGCCGGTGATCATGAACACCGTGTCGCCGTTGCGGAAGTCCATCGACTGCAGCGCCCGCGCGTTGGCCCAGGCCCACAGCTCGCGGTCGAGATGCGAGTAGCGAAAGACGCGCGGCGCGCCGGTCGTGCCCGAAGAGGAGAACATCATCCAGCCGCGCTCGGCCCAGACCTCATCGGTCATCGCGGTATAGGTGCCGTAGGGCGGGTGCGCCGCGGCGTCCTCCGCCATTTCGAGCTTGTCAACGACCGGCCATTTGGCGATGAGGTCGTCGACCGTGCGCAGATCGGATGGAGCGAGGCCGAGCCGGTCGAAACGGCGGCGATAAAATTCGCTGTTCTCGTAGAGGAATGGCGCGACGGCCGCGACCTTGTCGTTCTGGATCGCCCTGATCTCGTCGCGCGAGGCGGTATCGAGGCGCGGCGACCAGAATTGGGCGGAGCCGGGTGCATCGCGATCGTGGCGATGGCGCTCGATGGTCTCGAGCCAGGCCCGCCGCGCCGCCTCGGCGCGAGGTCTTCGATCGGTCATGGGCCGCCTCCCGTCTGGGCAAAGTATTACGAGACGGGGACGGCAGCCAGCCGCTTGACCTTCATTGCCCCCGCCTTCAATGTCGCCGCGGCCTAAATCCGCTCTTTGGTGGTCGTGTCCTCACACCTCGATCTCAGTTCGCCGCGTTTCGCCTATGCAGGCAGCGCTATCCAGCGCGCCGCCACCCGTCGCGGCGATGAAACCGAACTGGCGGCGCTCGCGGCGCTGGAAAGCGCTCGCTGCTATGTGATCGTTTCCGATCTGGTCGTGATGAGAAGCCGGGGCGAGGAACTCGATCCGCTGTTTTCATTTGACGAGGCTCGCGCGCTCGGCGCCGCACACGAGACGGTGTTCCTCGGGCTGCTGGAGCAGGCGCCGCGCTTTGCCGTCGCGCTCGACGCGGCCGTGCTCGAGCCGCTCAAGGCACGCAACGATCTGAAGCTCATCGATCTGCGCACCATCGCGATGCAGGGAATCGTTCCCCCCGAGCATTTGCCGCCGCTTGCCGAAGCCAAGGCGGTGCTCGGCTGGCACGCGCATCACCGCTTCTGTCCCAATTGCGGTGTGCCGACGCGGCCGGTGCAGGGCGGCTGGCGACGCGATTGCCCGGCCTGCAAGACCGAGCATTTCCCGCGCACCGATCCGGTGGTCATCATGCTGGCGATCGCCGGCGAGCGCTGCGTGCTCGGCCGCTCGCCGCGCTTCCCGAAAACCATGTGGTCGTGCCTCGCCGGCTTCGCCGAGCCAGGCGAGTCGATCGAGGAAGCGGTGCGGCGCGAGGTGCACGAGGAAGTCGGCCTCGTCTGCGCGCGCGTGCGCTATTTCGGTTCGCAGCCTTGGCCGTTCCCCACGTCGCTCATGATCGGATGCCATGCCGAAGCGCTGTCGGAGGCGATCGTCATCGATCGCAGCGAGATCGAGGAAGCGCGCTGGTTCGATCGCGCGGAGCTCAAGCTGATGCTGGCGCGCAAGCATCCGGAGGGCCTGACCACGCCGCCGCCGCTCGCCATCGCGCACCATATCGTTCGCGACTTCGTCGACAGCGACCGGAATCTGTTCTAATTCGCCGGGAATGCCGCGGCGGAATTATTTGCTTGCGAGCGGCCAGAGCCAGGCGGCGCCGCGCACGCCGCTTGAATCGCCGTGCACCGCGCGGACGATCGGCGTGTCGATATAATCCGAGAAGGTATATTGCGATATCAGCTGCGGTAACGCCGCGTACAGCTCGGTGACGTTGGAGAGCCCGCCGCCGAGAACGATGACGTCGGGATCGAACAGGTTGATGACCGTGGCCAGGCTGCGCGCCAAGCGGTCCTTGTAACGGCGCATGCATTCCACGGCTGCCGTCTCTCCTGCGGCGGCCCGGGCTACGACATCCTGCGCGGAAACGGCGTCGTTCGTCGCCGCACGGTAGCTGCGCGCCAGGCCGGGACCCGACACGAAATATTCGATGCAGCCGATCTTGCCGCAGGCGCAGCGCGCGTCCTCGGCCCTTTCGCCGGCATCGGACCAAGGCAGCGGATTGTGGCCCCATTCCCCGGCGATCCGATTCCAACCGACCAGCACCTGCCTGTTGATCACTATGCCGCCGCCGACGCCGGTGCCCAGTATCGCCCCGAATACGACATTGGCATCCTTGGCGGCTCCATCGACGGCCTCCGAAAGCGCAAAGCAGTTTGCGTCATTCTCGATCCGGACTTCTCTCTTCAGCCGCTGCGCAATATCGCGCTTCAGCGGCATTCCGTTGAGAGCGCCGCTGTTCGAGTTTTTGATCAGGCCGGTTCTTTTCAATTCTGCGCCCGGCGATGCAATGCCGACCGTTCCGGATTTCCTGGTTTCTTTTTCGGCAAATTCGACCAGCTCGGCAATCGCGTTCAAGGCTGCCGAGTATTCTCCGACCGGCGTCGGCAGGCGGCGGCGCACCAGAGTTGCCCCGCTATCGTCCAGGGCGATGACTTCGATTTTCGTGCCGCCCAAGTCGATGCCAATTCTCATTCCTTGACCCTAACGCGAGGCCGAGACGCGCTATACTTATAACGGTCGCTGGTCCGATTGCACAATAATCATGCAGCATGTCCCGGTTCTTGGAACAATTGCGCCGAAAGGTTCTGCCGAGATGTTGCGGCTGGCGTCGGCGCGATCGCCGGACAGAGCGACGCGATGAAGTACAAGTGCCTGGTGTTCGATTTCTTTGGTGTTATTTCCTCGGAGGTGGCGCCCTTTTGGCTGGCAAAATACCTTTCCGCTTCGCAGGCCGCGGCCGTCAAGGCGACGATCGTTCAAGCGGCCGATCGCGGGACATTGTCTCAGGACGAATTGTTTTCCTCGCTCGCCGAACTCGCCGGGGTGCCACCGGCCGAGGTCGAGCGCGAATGGCAGTCTTTGGTACACATCGATGCGAGGATGGTTGATCTCCTGCGGGCGTTGGCGTCGCAATGCAAGCGTGGCCTGATCAGCAACGCGCCATCGCCATTTGTTCGCGCCGTGCTCGATCGATACGCGCTGGCCGGGCTGTTCGATGTGATCATCGTCTCCAGCGAGGTTGGCTTGGCGAAGCCGGATCGCGAAATCTACGAACGACTATTGGCGGTCCTCTCCGTCAAGCCCGCGGACGCGCTCATGATTGACGACAACGCCGACAACGTTGCTGGAGCGATTGCCGCCGGAATGGACGGCCTGCTGTTTCGTTCCTACGAGCAACTGCGTGCCGCCTTGTCGAGCCTGTAGGCGCTCGGGCGAGGTCTGGTCTGCCAAAGGACGGGTTGATTTGGAATATTATTCTCTGTATATCCATATGCTGCCGCCAGATTGAAATATTGTTTCCCTGCCCGCCCCAAAGCCGGGACATCCGCCGAGGTTCGTCACATGGACGCCATCGACCGGAAAATTCTCGCAGTTCTGCAGGACAACGCTTCCCTCTCCGTTGCCGAGATCGGCAGCCGGGTTGGCCTGTCCTCGACGCCGTGTTGGAAACGCATTCAGCGCCTGGAAGCGGACGGCGTCATTCTCAAGCGGGTCGCGCTGGTCGAGCAAAGCCGTATCGGGCTCGGCGTCACCGTCTTCGTCTCCATCGAGACCGGCGACCATTCGCACGACTGGCTCGAGCGCTTTGCCAAGGTGGTCGGCGCCATGCCGGAGGTGATGGAGTTCTATCGCATGGCCGGCGACGTCGACTACATGCTGCGCGTCGTGGTGCCCGATATCGCCGGCTACGACGCCTTCTACAAGCGGCTGATCGCGACGGTGCCGCTGGCGAACGTGACTTCGCGCTTCGCCATGGAAAAGATCAAATCGACGACGGCCCTGCCGATTCCTTGAGCGTCCGGCATCACGATTCGTTGCGGGCGACCGAGGTCGACTGGCGCGGCATCAGAAAGATCTGATCGCTCAGCGTCAGCGCATTGGTCAGAACATATCCATAGGTCGGACTATAGCTGTACTGGGCCTGGCCTAGGATCAGGAACGTGTTCGGCACCGCCAGCGCGGATGGGACGGTCACCGACTGACCGATCGGAAGCGCCGTGCCGTTGAGCGAATCGCTCCACACCACCGTCGCCTGGCCCTGGGCGTTGATCGAGATTTCCGACACCGTCGCCTGCAGATTGCCCGAAGTGTAGGGAGCGATGATAGCGGACGCCGCGTTGAGGATGTTCGACATTTGCCCGTTGTTGATGGCGGTGTATTGGCTGGACAAATCGGCCACGGCGTGCGCGGTCAGCGTGACCTTGCGTTTGATGGCGATGCCCTGCGCGACCTCGGCGCTGCCGAGATAGAGTCCCACCAGCAGCGGCAGCAGGATGGCGAATTCGAGCGATGTCACCGCGCGGCGGTCGCGGACGAAGCGCGCGGCGCGGCGGATCAGCGGAACGGTGCGAGTGGTCATGGCCTCTTCCCGATCACGATGACGCATAGGGTTCGTTCTGGAACACGGCTGTCGCCGCCAGCAAATTCAGGCCGCCGTTCAAATTGTTGAGGCCGATCACGTTGAAATAGACCGGATACTGATAGTACAGGCGCACGACAACCACCTCGCCCGGCGTGCCCGGGTTGTAGCCCATGTTGGCGGTGTTGAGCGTGCCGTTGCTGACCGGCAGGGCGAGATTGACCGACGCGAACGACGAATAGGTCTCGACGTCGATATAGAGGCCGCTGCTGCAGTTGAACATTCCCTGCACTTGATTGCAGACCTGCTGCTTGAACTGCGCGGCGCTCCAGCCTTGCGTTTGCGCCTGCCCGGTCATGATCAGACGCCCGGCGCTGGCCGCCGCCGTCTCTAGCGTCTGGCCGGCGAAGAAGACGATGGCCGTCTGGATGATTCCGAGCGTGAGCGCGAGAAACGGCGTCGCCAGGAGCGCAAATTCAACGCTGGAGGTGGCTCGGTTTTGGCGAACGAAGCGTCGCAGCAATGGCGCGGCAACCGACCCCACGGCGCGTGCCTTGGGCGTCGACTTTTGTCGACCGGACATGAGCAGACCCTCAATCGGATGTCGCGCGTTGAGTACGCGGCATCGCGGTAGCAGACCCTCATCGAATGTCGCGCGTCGCGGCGCGGCATCGTGGTCGCAGGAGTAGCAAACAGGAGTTGGCGATTTGTTGCGCCGATCGGCGCGAACAGCGGAGCCGCGATTAAGCGGTCGTCAACCTTGCGACCTAGAGCGTGATATCACGTTATCAACGCGGCGCTGAGAGCGTGGCGGCGGCAGCAGCCTGGGCGTCGCGCGTGACGGTCTGGCCCAAGGTCTTGTCGAAATAATCCGGGAAATCGCCCAAGGTGATGCGGCGCGAGCACTCCGGCGTGCAGCTATAAGTCTCGCGACTGACGCCGCGGTAGACGACGACGATGCTGTCGCTCGGGCCGGTCACCTCGATGGTCTTTTCCATCAGCACGGTGCCGGCGCGGTCCACGGCGATGATGTTGGTCGCGCCGTAGCCCTTGCCGGTGATGACGGCGATGCCGTTGTGTTGAAGCGAAATATCGGCGATCAGCGGATTGCCAATCACGACCGTCGCAGCGCGATCCGGAAGCTTCATGATCCGCGCCTGATCGAGCTCTACGACGATCGGTTCGGCCGCAGGCGCCGGCGAGGCGATGGCAAGAAGGACTATCGCGCCCAACAGCCAATGCAGCGGGCTTGCCGCCCGACCTCGCACGCACAACGCGGTCATCGAGACTCTCCGAAACGCTACGCGGACAGACAACCGAACGCGATCTTACTAGCGGAGTCCAATTGACGGCAAAATAGTGAATGAAGTGCAAATCGCCGTAGCCGGCCGTTATTGCTTGAACGGACGCAGCAGCTGCGCGCCGAAGCTGGTCGGGAAATCCCGGTCGGCGATGCCGTAGTGGTCCGGCAGTTCGCCGGCCGGCATGTAGAAGGTGCCGAAGATGACGTCGAGCACCGGAAATGTCGCGGCGAAATTCTTCTCGCCGCCGCGGTCCGCCGCAGTGTGATGCCAGCGGTGAAAGACCGGAGTGGAAATCACGTATTTGAGCGGACCAAGCGTCCAGTCGAGATTGGCGTGCACGAACGCCGAATGCGCGATGGTGACCGGCCCGAGCACGACGAAGACATTGGGCGAGATGCCGGCGATCAGCATGACGACGTCGGCGATCACCGCGCCGAAGAACAGATTGATCGGGTGGAAACGCGCGGCCGAAATCCATTCCAGATCTTCCGAGGAGTGGTGCACGGCGTGGTATTTCCACAGCCGCGCACCATGGAACAAGCGATGGGTCCAGTACAGGATCAGGTCCTCGCCGAGCGCGAACACCAGCATTTGCCCGGCCAGCGGCAGCTGCGCGAGCGGGCCATGCCCGTCCTCGTAGAAGGCGATCAGGCCGTCGGTGGTGGTGATGCCGAACAGCACCGCGGCGCCGGCGATGAGCAGACCGATGCGCAGATAGCGCGTGATGACCGGGATGAAGAACCAGTAGCAGATATCGGTGATCAGGTCCGGCTTGTGCCACCACGGCCGGCCCGGATTGCAGGCCCAGAACGCGGTCAGCACGGTGAATACCGCCCCCAATGCGAGCGAGATCGGGAGGTTCTTCATGAACGTTTCGCCGATATTGACGACGAAGAAGACTACGTCCTGGCTCATCTCAAGGACCGCGCCTCTCGGGGGGGGTGCGCGTGTTTTCATTCGCGCCGATGGGAAGGCTCCGATGATATCGGGGAAGCTCATTAATGTGCGATGAATCCCTCGCGTGCGAGTCGCGCGGCGGCGCGTCGCAGCCGACCGCATCGCCGCACGGAGCAACAACAACGACAGGCGCGCGCAATGAGGCAATGCCCTGTTAACTACAATGTGGATCGTCGCATTTGCCGCGCCTTTCTGCGGTCGGTTTAACCCGCCCGCAAGTTCTCGTCGCTAGGTTCCGGCGTGATCCAAATGGTCCGGAAAACGGGCATTGGGTCAGCTCAGACAGCCACTTGTGGACCTTAAGGAGCCAACTGATGAAAACCCTCTTTTCGCGTTTCGCGAAGGACGAGTTGGGTGCGACCGCCATTGAATATGGTCTGATCGCCGCCGGCATTTCCGTTGCGATCATCGCCGTCGTCAACGGCCTCGGCACCAAGCTGAATTCGACCTTCAGCAGCATTTCCAGCCAGCTCAAGTAATCTACCTCTTGTGCTCGGGTACGCGAGGGCTCCGGTCGTTGCCGGAGCCTTTTCGTTTTTGCGGGCGCCGCCGCGGTTGGCGCTAACCCGCCTTCAACTCGCAGCGGGGTAGAAACGAGGAAGGGACGAAGTAAGCGTCCGGCCCGGCCATGGTCATGCTGACTGAAGTGATCAGATTGACGCTGTTTCCGGCGATGATGGCGTTTGCCGCCTCCAGCGATCTTTTCACCATGACGATCGCCAATCGCGTTTCGCTGATCCTTGTCGCCGGCTTCGCCGCTCTGGCTTTCATGACCGGTATGAGCGGCGCCGACATGCTGTCGCATGCCGGGGCGGCCGCCGGGGTCCTTGCGGTCGTTTTCGTGTTCTTCGCCTGCGGGTGGATCGGCGGGGGCGATGCCAAGCTCGCGGCGGCGACGGTCCTCTGGCTGGGTTTAGCCCACCTAGCCGACTACCTCGTTTATGCGTCGCTCCTCGGCGGCGCGCTCACCGTGCTGATCATCCAGTTTCGCACCGTACCGCTGCCGCGGCTGTTGGTCGGGCGGGAATGGGCAGAACGGCTCCACCGGGGAGACGCCGGCGTTCCCTACGGCATCGCGCTCGCGGCGGCGGCGCTTCTGGTCTACCCGCACACCGAGTGGATGACGGCCGTCAGCCGCTGAGGCAGGCCGAATAAGGCGCCCCGGACAAGATTGCGGGCGGAATCGCAACGCGCGATTAACTCGATTTGGATACGCCTTATTAACCATGCCTTGACGTTTAGCTGGTGAAATCCGCTGAAGACGACCGCTCCCGCCGCTGTTGTCATTCGGGAAGTGAAGCGTAATGAAAGCCGCGCGTCTCATCGTACTCGGTGTTGCTCTTGCCGCCGGCGGCGTCGCTGCCTGGCTGGCGAGCGGAACTCGGTCGCCGGAGCCGCCGAAGGAGGCGGCCCTGCCGCCGCTGGCCACCGTCGATGTCCTGGTCGCCAAATCCGATCTTGTCACCGGCCAGGTGATCGGCCCTTCCGATCTCGGCTGGCAGACATGGCCCGCCGCCAGCTCCGGCGGCTTCATCAAAAAGACCGACCGGCCGGACGCGGTCGCGCAATTCGCCGGCGCAGTCGTGCGCACGCCGCTCGCCGGCGGCGAGCCGATACGCGACACCAAAGTCGTCATGGCCAAGAGCAATGGCTTCATGGCCGCCATCCTGCCGCACGGGATGCGGGCGGTCTCCTTGGATGTGTCGCCGGATACCGGCGCCGGCGGATTCATCCTGCCCAACGATCACGTCGATGTCCTGCTCACGCGACGGGACAAGGTCGCGGAAAAAACCAGCGGGATCGAGAGATACGTCACTGAGACGATTCTGAAGAATGTCCGCGTGCTGGCGATCGACCAGGTTCTCGGCGAGAAGGACGGCCAGAAGGTGGTGATCGGCAAGACCGCGACCATCGAGCTCAATCCGCGGCAGACCGAGACACTCGCATTGTCGCACCAGCTCGGCAGCATTTCGCTGGCGTTGCGCAGCCTCGTCGATTCGCCGTCGACCAGCCCAGAGGGCGGCGAAGGCGAAGAGGACGACAAAGGCCACGCCGTCAACACCGTACGCTATGGCGTGACCACGCAGATAATGCCGCACTGACGGGCACGGAGGGACTTCGCCATGGCAACAGGGACATCGATCCGAGCTGCAGCTCTCGCTGTCCTCGTCGTCGGGTCATCGACCCTCGCGCAAGACGCCGCGGGCGCCGGCGCGGCGGCGGCCGGCGATACACCGACGCAGACGATTACCGTTGCTGCGAGCGATTTTGCCTCGCGCCCGGTCGCGCTCGGCGTCAGCAAATCGGTGGTCATCGATCTTCCGCGCGACATCAAGGACGTGCTCGTCGCCGATCCCAATATCGCCAATGCCGTAGTGCGGTCGTCGCGGCGCGCCTACATCATCGGCATCAAGGTCGGCCAGACCAACGTGTTCTTCTTCGACGGCGATGGCCGGCAGATGGCCGGCTTCGACATCGCGGTCACGCGCGATCTCAACGGTATTCGTTCGGCGATCCGCCAGGTGCTGCCGGATGCGGACATCCGGGTCGAAGGCATCGGCGACGGTGTCGTTCTGAGCGGCAGCGTGCAGAGCCAAGCCGAGGCCCAGCAAGCCTTCGACATCGCCGTGCGGCTGCTCAATTCCGGATCCCTCGACACCGTCGCAACGGGCAACAAGGTCGTCAACGCCATCGTGGTCCGCGCCCGCGACCAGATCATGCTCAGGGTGACCGTGGCCGAGGTCGAGCGCGACGTCATCAAGCAGCTCGGCATCAACCTGTCCGGCAGTCTCGGCTTCGGTACCGCCGTGGTCAATTTCAACAACACCAATCCGTTCTCGGCGCTCGGCCAATCGCTCAGCGGCTCCAGCATCTCGCTCGGAAGCAACTCGGTCACCGCCACCCTGCAGGCTATGGAACAGGCCGGCGTCATTCACACGCTGGCCGAGCCGAGCCTCACCGCCATTTCCGGTGAAACCGCGACATTCGTAGCCGGCGGGGAATTTCCCGTCCTGAGCGGCTTCTCCTGCTCCAGCAACTCGGCAGCTCCCGGCACGCCTTCGACCTGTCAGCCGTCGATCGAGTTCAAGAAATTCGGCGTCGGCCTCAACTTCACGCCGGTCGTGCTCAGCGAGGGCCGCATCAGCCTCAAGGTGATGACCGAGGTGTCCGACCTGTCGAGCAATAATTCGCTGCAGATCTCGGTCCCCGGCACCACCCAGTCGGTGACCGTGCCGTCGATCCGCACCCGTCGTGCCGACACTACGGTAGAAATTCCCTCTGGCGGTGCGCTGGCGATGGCCGGGATGATCCAGGACTCGACCAAGCATCAGATCAACGGGCTTCCCGGCCTGATGGAGCTCCCGGTGTTGGGGCCGTTGTTCAAGAGCAACGACTACATCAATCAGCAGACCGAGCTGATGGTTTTGGTGAAGCCGTACATCGTGCGCGCGGTCGCGCAAAAGGATCTGTCGAAGCCGGACGACGGTTTCGCCAATCCCAGCGATCCGGCGATGGTGCTGCTCGGGCGGCTCAACCGCCTCTACGGTGTCGGCGGGACCGTCGATCCGCCGGACAATTATCGCGGCAAATACGGGTTCATTCTCGATTGATTTGCCGCGCAAGGAGACGACGATGCAGAGCCTCCGCACAATGATCGCCAAACGCCGCCCCGGCGGCCGCCCGGCAATTCGGGCCGCCGTCGTCGCCGGCTTTGCGCTTCTGGTCTGCGGGTGCAACACCGATCAGCGGGTCGCCGGCGTTCCGGAGACGCCGCCCGACTACCGGATGCGCCATCCGATCACGATCTCCGAGGCGGATCGGACCTTCGAGGTTTTCATCGGCTCCAATCGCGGAGAACTCAATCCGTCCCAGCGCGCCGAGGTGCTCGCGTTCGCCCAGAGCTGGCGGCGCGAATCGACCGGCGGCGTGATCGTCGATGTCCCGGTAGGCACCAGCAATGAGCGCGCGGCGGGCGAGGCGATGCGCGAAATTCGTTCGATCCTGAACGCGAGCGGAGTCCCCTCGGACGGCGTCATGGTGCGCGGCTATCATCCGCCGGAGCGAAAGCTTGCCACCATCCGCATCACTTATCCGCGGCTCGCCGCCCAGGCCGGCCCATGCGGCCTGTGGCCCGAGGACATTGGACCGAGCCTCAACCGCGGCTATTTCGAAAACCAGCAGTACTGGAATCTCGGCTGCTCCAGCCAACGCAATCTCGCTGCGATGGTGGATAATCCGGCTGACTTGGTACAACCGCGCGCCGAGACGCCCGCCTATACGATGCGCCGTACGACGGTCATGGAGAAATACCGCGAGGGTAGCGCGACGGTGACCCAATACCCGAACAACAACGCAGCCAAGATCAGCGATTTTGCCCAGTGATTTCAGCCAAATGATGAAACAAGTTAGCCAAGCCGTTTCAGAAGAGGGCATTGCCGCCGACGCGGTGACCCGCGATGAGCACATCGCGCCGGCGCCGCGCGTCTCGGTGCAAGCCTTCTGCGACACCGTGGAATCCGCCGCCGCGATCCAGAGCGCCGGTGAAGATCGGCGCATGGCGAAAGCGCATCTGCGCATCCAGATGGGCGGCCTGACCGCCGCCATCGAAGCCTATCGGAGCTCGCCGACGCCGAACGTGATCATCCTGGAGTCGGAGAGCAGCGGCGAGGATGTCCTCGCCGGTCTCGACGAGCTCGCCCATGTTTGCGACGCCGCCACGCGCGTGATCATCATCGGCCGCATGAACGACGTGACGCTTTATCGCGAACTGGTCCGCCGCGGCGTCAGCGACTACCTGATCATGCCGGTCGACACGCTGCAGATCGTGCGAGCCGTGTGCGGCCTGTTCTCGGCGCCGGACGCGAAGCCCGTCGGACGCATCATCGCCGTCACCGGCGCCAAGGGCGGCGTCGGCGCCTCGACTGTCGCCCACAACATCGCGTTCGCCATCGCCAGGGACCTCAAGCTCGACGCGGTGGTGACCGATCTCGATCTCGCCTTCGGCACCGCCGGGCTCGATTTCAACCAGGATCCGCCGCAGGGAATTGCCGAGGCGGTGTTCTCGCCCGACCGTATCGACAATGCCTTCATCGATCGGCTGCTGGCGAAGTGCACCGATCACTTGAGCCTTTTGGCGGCGCCGGCGACGCTCGAGCGCGTTTACGATTTCGGCGCCGACGCGTTCGAACTCGATCTTCGATTCGTTGCGCGCCACGGTGCCGTGCGTGGTCCTCGACGTGCCGCATCAATGGACCGGCTGGACCAAGCAGACGCTGGTCAGCGCCGACGACATCTTGATCGTCGCGGCGCCCGATCTCGCCAATCTGCGCAACACGAAGAACATCTACGATTTTCTCAAATCGGCGCGGCCGAACGACCAGCGGCCGCTCTACTGTCTCAACCAGGTCGGCGTTCCCAAACGCCCCGAGATCAAGGCCGCCGATTTCGCCAAGGCCCTGGACGATCAGCCCGTGGCCGTCATCCCTTTCGAGCCGCAGGTATTCGGCGCGGCGGCGAACAACGGGCAGATGATCGCCGAGATTTCCGCGAACCACCGTACCGCCGAGATGTTCCTGGAGCTGGCGCAGCGATTGTCCGGGCGCTCGGAACCGAAGAAACCGCGCTCACGTTTCATTCCGCCGATGATCGAGAAGTTGCTGCGGCGGCAAGCATAACCTTTGTTGGAGTTGCGTTAGTGTTTGGCAAGCGTCCGCTTTCGGGTAGTTCCGATACCGCCGTCGCGGAACGGCAGTCGCCGAGCCCGCGCCCGTCGGCGCCGCCGCCGGCGGCTGAAGGCAGCGAAGCAACCGCCGAAGCCGGCCGCACGCCGTTTCCCTCCGCCGGCCTCGGCGCGCCGATCATCGGGGCGCCGACCAAGCCGCAGTCGGCCGGACCGAGTTCGCCGCCGCAGCAGGTCCCCTCCGCCGTCGATTCGCGCCGCTCGGAGTCCTACTACGAGGTCAAGGGTACGATCTTCGGCGCGCTGATCGAGGCGATCGATCTCGGCCAACTGGCCAAGCTCGACACCAATTCGGCGCGCGAGGAGATTCGCGACATCGTCAACGAGATCGTCGCGATCAAGAACATCGTGATGTCGATCTCCGAGCAGGAGGACCTGCTCGACGACATCTGTAACGACGTCCTCGGCTACGGGCCGCTCGAGCCGTTGCTCGCCCGCGACGACATCGCCGATATCATGGTGAACGGCTCGGGCACGGTTTACATCGAAGTCGCCGGCAAGATTCAGAAAACCGCGATCCGCTTCCGCGACAACCAGCAGCTCCTGAATATCTGCCAGCGCATCGTCAGCCAGATCGGCCGCCGGGTCGATGAATCCTCGCCGATCTGCGACGCCCGTTTGCCGGACGGCTCGCGCGTCAACGCCATCGTGCCGCCCTTAGCGATCGACGGCCCGGCACTCACCATCCGCAAATTCAGGAAGGACAAGCTCACCCTCGAACAGCTGGTCAAATACGGATCGATCTCGCAGGAAGGCGCGGAAATCCTCAGGGTGATCGGCCGCTGCCGCATCAATACGCTGGTCTCCGGCTCGACCGGCTCCGGCAAGACGACGCTGCTCAACTGCCTGACCCGCTATATCGATTCGGACGAGCGCATCGTCACCTGCGAAGACGCCGCCGAACTGCAACTGCAGCAGCCGCACGTCGTACGCTTGGAGACCCGGCCGCCCAACCTCGAGGGCGAAGGCCAGATCACGATGCGCGACCTGGTGCGGAACTGCCTGCGCATGCGGCCGGAACGGATCATCGTCGGCGAGGTGCGCGGACCGGAGGCGTTCGACCTCTTGCAGGCGATGAACACCGGTCACGACGGCTCCATGGGCACGGTGCACGCCAACAGCCCGCGCGAGGCGCTCTCGCGCCTCGAATTGATGATCATGATGGGCGGCTATGCGCTGCCTTCGCGCACGATCCGGGAAATGATTTGCTCTTCCATCGACGTCATTGTCCATGGATCGCGCCTGCGCGACGGCTCCCGCCGTATCACCCACATCACCGAAATCGTCGGCATGGAAGGCGACGTCATCACCACCCAAGATCTGTTCGTCTACGACATCATCGGCGAAGACGCGAACGGCAACCTTATCGGCCAGCACAAGTCGACCGGCATCGGTCACCCGAAATTCTGGGATCGCGCGCGCTATTACGGCGAGGACAAGCGTCTCGCCACCGCACTCGACGCGGCAGAAGTCGCGCGCGAACCGGGCAGAGGCTGAAAGCGGAGCCGCCCATGCACGCTTATTTCCTTTTCGCTTTGGTGGCCGTTGCGATTGGCGGGGTCGCCTGGGTATTCGTTTATCCGTTCCTGTCCGGCGAGCGGGCCGTCGAGCGGCGCAAGGCGAGCGTCGCGCGGCCGGAGCCGGTGGCCGCGCGGCAGACGCGTGGCGCACAGAAATCGCGCCGCGAGCAGGTCGAAGGCACGCTCAAGGAAATCGAGGATCGGCAAAAGAAAGCCAAGCGTCCGCCGCTTGCCGTGCGCATCGGGCAGGCCGGGCTGTCGTGGTCGAAACGCCGTTTCATTTTGACTGCGGCGGCGCTCGGCGTCGGCGCTTTTGTACTGGCGCTGCCGACCGGAGCGGGTCTGCTGCCGGCAGCCGGTATCGGCTTTGCCGCCGGCTGCGGCCTTCCCCTGTGGCTCCTCTCCCTGCTCAAGAAGCGGCGGGAAGCACGCTTCCTCGACGGGTTCCCCGACGCCGTCGACGTCATCGTTCGCGGCATCAAGGCCGGCCTGCCGCTGCTCGACAATCTGAAGGTGATCGCCGCCGACGCCAACGAGCCGATCCGCAGCGAATTCCGCGCCATCATCGAGACCCAGGCGGTCGGCATGCCGCTCGGCGAAGCCTGCCTCAAGCTGCACGACCGCATGCCGGTGCCGGAGACGAACTTTTTCGGCATCGTCATATTCATCCAGCAGCGATCCGGCGGCAATCTTTCCGAGGCGCTCGGCAATCTTTCGCGCGTCCTGCGCGACCGCAAGCGGATGAAGGCGAAAATCCAGGCCATGTCGATGGAGGCGAAGGCTTCCGCGTCGATCATCGGCTCGCTGCCGTTGGCGGTGATGGCTCTCGTCTACATCACCAGCCCGAAATACATCGAGCTGTTGTGGACGGAACCGTTCGGGCGCGTGATGATGGCTTGCTGCGCGTGCTGGATGTTCATCGGCGTGATGGTGATGCGCAAGATGATCAATTTCAATTTCTGAGGCACACGTCGTGCACTACATGGTCGATCAACTGCTCGATCCGAAATTGCTCACCGTGGTCTTCGCGGCGATCGCCGCCGGCGCGACCGTTCTGACCCTGGCGATGCCCTACGTCGTCAACGATACGCTGCCGAAGCGCATGAAGGCGGTGGCCTTCGAGCGCGAGAAAATCCGCCAGCGCGAGCGCGAGCGGCTGGCGAGCAGCGGCGGCAAGGTCGCGCTGCGGCAGTCGCCGAAAGCGTACATGAAGACGATCGTCGAAAACTTCAACCTGAGCAAATGGGTCGGCCAGGAAGACGCGCGCACCATGCTCCTGCAAGCCGGCCATCGCGGGCAGGCGCCCTACGTCACCTACCTGTTCTTCCGCATGGTGATGCCGGTGGTCGCGCTGGCGTTTGCCGTCTTCTACATCTACGTCGTGCTCAACCTCGATGAGCCGGCGCTGATCAAGATCGGCATTTCGATCGGCGCCGCCTATTTCGGCATGATCAGCCCCAACCTCTTTCTCAGGAACAAGATCCAGCGGCGTCAGCTCTCGATCAAGCGCGCGTTCCCGGATGCGCTCGATCTGCTTCTGATCTGCATCGAATCCGGAATGTCGATCGAGGCAGCGTTCCGCAAGGTCAGCGAAGAGATCGGATCGCAATCGGTCGCGCTGGCCGAGGAGCTTACCCTGACGACGGCGGAGCTGTCCTATTTGCAGGATCGCCGGCAGGCTTACGACAACCTATCGCGCCGCACCGGGCTCGAGGGCGTCAAATCCGTCTGCCTGGCACTGCAGCAGGCCGAACGCTACGGGACGCCGCTCGGCACGGCGATGCGGGTGATGGCGCAGGAAAATCGCGACATGCGCATGGCCGAGGCCGAGAAAAAGGCCGCAGCGCTGCCGCCGAAGCTCACGGTGCCGATGATTCTGTTTTTCCTGCCGGTCCTGTTCGTGGTCATTCTCGGTCCGGCCGCCATCCGGGTGATGGCGCTGCAGTGACGGAAAGCTCAGCTTGATCCGTTCGTCATGCGCTCGGCCCGGTTCGGCTTTGGTACGTCGCCCCGCCGCGCCAGCATCTGCCGCAGATAGGCAACATTGGTGGCGGCTTCTTCCGCCGGCAGATCGGCGCGGGCGATCGTTTCCGCCTCGGCGAAGCGGCCCTGCAGGCCGACGACCAGCGCCAGGTTCTGCCGCACGCGCTGATCGACCGGAGGATGCGCAGCCGCGCGGCGCAGCGTCGCCTCCGCGTTCGGCAAATCCTTCGACAGCGCATAGGAAAGCCCGAGGTTCGAGAGCACGGAGGGCTCGTCCGGAACCATCTTGAGCGCCGTGAGGTAATAGCGTTGCGCGTCCGCGTGCCGGCCCATCTGGTCGAGCACGGCGCCCTGCGCGGAGAGAATATGCCAGTCGGGCTGGTCCGGCGAATGCGCGCGTTCGAGCACCTGCAGTGCCTGATTATAGTCGCCGGCCTCGGCCAGCGCGCGCCCGTAGGCGCCGAGCACCGTCTTTTCGTGTGGATTTTCCATCGACGCCCGCTCGAGGATGGCGACGGCCTGGGCGCGCTGGCCGGTCGCGCGCAACGCCTGGGCATAATGCATCGCCACGCCAAGGTTCTTCGGGTCGGCCCGATATTGCTGCGCATAGACCGCGACGTCGCGCCGCCAGTCGGCCTCGGAGTTCTCGGCGAGTGGCAACGCGCCGGTCGTTTGCCCCAATTGCGTCGTCCCGCATCCCGCTAGCGCCGCGGAGGCGGCGATGATCAGCGCGGCCGAAGCGAGCAGGTGGGCGGAACGGGGTCGGGTTGAAAGCATCTCGATCGCCGGCAAGAAGGGCGCGCCATGGCGCCAAGCGCGCCGATGCCGCGAGCATCGGTCAGCAATAGACCGTTAACCCTAATACCGGGTTAACAGCTCCGAGCGTGGATGCGGACGGCGGAAAGGGCGAGGCTAGGCCGGCACTTTCGCGGCCGGGGTGCGCGTCTCGATGACATAGCTCGAGGTGTCGCCCTTCGGCCGCTCGCCGGCGATGGCATGACCCTCGACCATGTAATGCACGGCTTCGGCGATGTTGGTGGCATGGTCGCCGATCCGCTCGATGTTCTTGGCGCAGAACAGATGGTGGATGCACATCGAGATGGTTCCGGGGTCTTCCATCGTGTAGGTGAGCAATTCCCGGAACAGCGACACGTAGAGCGCGTCGACCTCCTTGTCGCCTTGCCAGACTTGCAACGCCTTCGCTTGGTTGCGGTCGACGAAGCTGTCGAGTACGGCCGCAAGCTGAGAGACGACGAGCGTCGCCATGTGCCGCAGCCCGCGCATCAGCGTGCGCTGCGAACTCTCGCCGCTCACGGCGATGACGCGTTTGCCGATGTTCTTCGCCAGGTCGCCGATCCGCTCGAGGTCGTTGGCGATGCGCAGCATCGCCACCAGCGCGCGCAAATCGACGGCCATCGGTTGCCGTAGCGCGATGGTTGCCACCGCCTTTTCCTCGATCTGCCGCTGCAGATCGTCGACCGTGGCGTCGGCCGCGATGACCTGACGCGCCATGGCGACGTCGCGGCGCGATAGCGCCTCGATCGCGTCGGTGACCTGCTTCTGCGCGAAGCCGCCCATCTGCGCGACGAGTTGCGTGAGCTTGATAAGATCGGTGTCGAAGACTCGCGTGGTGTGTTCGGAAACGATCATGTTGCTGTCGTTGACGATTGGGTCGCAGCCCGCATCGTCGGCGGGCACGTCAATGAATCCAGATCCGAGTTTGTCGATCGCTCGGTCTTCGCGGCCGTGTCGCTAGCAAACGACGAAGAGAGGCCCATCAACTCATAACCCGGGCTGCACCGGCCGCTACCGCAACCCCTACCGCCGGCAAACGCCGCGAATCCAATGCCTTATGATCCTACAATTCGTGCGTGACGGACCGATGACAGGAGCGGAACCAAGCGTGTCATAACAATCACACCGACGCACGAATAATGAGCCGGCCAATTCGGCACCCGGCTACGCCCCGGCCCGGGCGAGCGCGGGTTGAGCGAGAGGATGGCGATGATGGCGCCGGCCATGGTCGATGCGATCGGTGCAGCCGGCGCCGTCCTGACTACGGTCTGCTGGGTGCCGCAGGCGATCAAAATCATTCGCGAGCGCGACACGCGAGCGATCTCGCTCCCGGGCACGACGCTGTGCGTGCTCGGCGTCCTGCTCTGGCTCGTCTATGGCCTCGCCCTCGTCGATGGACCGCTGATCGGCTCGAGCCTCGTCACCTTGGCGATGACGTCGATCATCCTGGCGCTCAAGATCCGCCACGGCTGACCCGGGGCTGTCCGCTCATGCAACAAATTGGGAGAGGCGGTGCCGGACCTTAGGTCAGCACGCGCACCGGCTTGCCGTCGAGGAAGGCGCGGATGTCGTCCACCATGCCGGCGAAGAAGGCCCGGTAGTTCTGCTCGACCACGTAGCCGAGATGCGGCGTGAGCACGACGTTGTCGAGTTTGCGCAGCGGATGCTCGATCGGCAGCGGCTCGATGTCGAAGACGTCGAGCCCGGCGCCGGCGATGCGTTTCTCCCGAAGCGCGGCGATGAGCGCCGCCTCCTCGACGATCGGACCACGCGAGGTGTTGATCAGATAGGCGCTCGGCTTCATCAGGCCGAAATCCTGCGCGCCGATCAGGCCGCGGGTGCGCTGCGACAGCTGCAGATGGATGGAGAGAAAATCCGCGCGGCGGAACAGATCGTCGCGGCGGACATACTCCACGCCGAACTCCTTGCATCTCTCCGGCGTGAGGTTCTGGCTCCACGCGACCACGCGCATCCGCAGCGCCTGGCCGATCTGCGCCATGTGGCACCCGAGCTTGCCGAGCCCGAGCAGAGCGAGCGTCATGCCCTCGAGGTCGAGCCCGATCGTGGTCTGCCAGGCGGCGCCGGCCTTGAGGCGCGCGTTCTCGTAGCTGATGCGGCGCGCGAGATCGAGCATCAGGCCGGTGGCGATGGCGGCGGTGGCGTTGCCGAAGGCCGGCGTGCCGCAGACGGTGACGCCTCGGGCTTTCGCGGCCTCGAGATCGATCGAGGCATTGCGCATGCCGGTGGTGATCAGGAGCTTGAGCTCGGGCAGCGCTTCGATCACCGCGCGCGGGAACGCCGTGCGCTCGCGCATGGCGCAGATGATGGCAAAGCCCCGGAGCGCGGCGAAGAGCTTGTCGGGCGAGCCGAAATGTTGATCGAATACCTTGATCTCGACGTCGCCCTGGACTGGCGACCAGTCAGCCATCGCCAGCGCGACGTTCTGGTAGTCGTCGAGAATGGCGCAGCGAAGCGGCATGACCCCACCCCCGTTCCCCTGGGTGCGGAAGCCGTCTCACAACGGATCGCGGAAGACAAGAAGGTCAATTTCCCGGGGGCGACGCGAGGCGCCCCGCTGGGCGCGGGCCCAGGGAATGACGGATCGCTAAGCGCGAGCCTCGGCCGCGATCGGGTGTTCCTGCGGGCTTGGGCTCGCCGTTCCCGTGCGCTTGGCCTGCCATTTCGGGCCGGGTCCACGCATGTAGTGGAGTTCCGGCCGGTAAGGGTCGAAGGCGTCCTCGAAGGTCCGCTGCAATTCGCGAACGGTGTTTGCCAGATTGCGCCACATGACACGCTTCCCTTGGTCTTTTCCGGCGCGCCGCTTGGATTTCTCCCGTTCGCGCCGTCTATTGGTCGTGCCGGCGAGGGGCGAGGTTCATCGCGCGGTTGAAGAAGTTTTCGGGCAAAAATCATTAAAAATTGTTGCGACTTCGTCGCTCAACCGTGGCAAATGCGATCAGACTTTACGAAGCTTTACCGCGACCATGGAAAGCCGGGCTTGAGCGCCGGCAGCCGTTTCGGCCGGGCGGTCAGTTCCACGCGTCGCAGGCAGCGCTTGCCGTCGCCGGCCGGCGTCGCTACATCAGCGCCAGTTTTCCCGAAATGTGCGCCTTGCGGTCGCGCCTGTGCCCAGAAGGCAGAGGCCGGACGGCGCCGAGCAAGAGGGCAGGACGCTCAACCTGAACCCAAAAGATGGCGCGGCAATTCATCTACCATATGGAGGGCTTGTCCAAGGTCTATCCCGGCAACCGCAAGGTCCTGGAGGACATCCACCTGTCGTTCTATCCCGACGCCAAGATCGGCGTCCTCGGCGTCAACGGCGCCGGCAAGTCGACGCTCCTGCGCATCATGGCCGGCATCGAGACGGAGTTCTCCGGCGAGGCCTGGGTCGCCGAAGGCGCCCGCGTCGGCTACCTGGCGCAGGAGCCGCAGCTCGATGCGGCGAAATCGGTGCGCGAGAACGTGATGGAGGGCTTAGCGTCGCAGAAGGCGGTCGTCGACCGCTACAACGAGCTCGCCGCCAACTACTCCGATGAAACTGCCGACGAGATGACCAAGCTGCAGGACGAGATCGAGGCCAAGGGGCTGTGGGACCTCGATTCCAAGGTCGATCTTGCGATGGACGCCTTGCGCTGTCCGGCGGACGACGCCGACGTCGCCAAGCTTTCCGGCGGCGAGCGGCGGCGCGTGGCGCTGTGCAAGCTCCTTCTCGAACAGCCGGAGCTCTTGCTGCTCGACGAGCCGACCAATCATCTCGACGCCGAGTCGGTCATGTGGCTCGAGGGGCATCTGCGCAGCTATCCGGGCGCCATCCTCATCGTCACCCACGACCGCTATTTTCTCGACAACGTCACCAGCTGGATCCTCGAGCTCGACCGCGGCCGCGGCATTCCCTACGAAGGCAATTACTCGTCGTGGCTGGTGCAGAAGCAGAAGCGGCTGGCGCAGGAGGGTCGCGAAGAGGAGGCGCGCCAACGCACGCTTGCGCGCGAGCAGGAGTGGATCGCCGCCTCGCCGCGCGCACGGCAGGCAAAATCCAAAGCGCGCTACGAGCGCTACGAGGATCTTTTAAAGAAGGCCGGCGAGAAGCAGACGCAGACTGCGCAGATCGTCATTCCGGTTACCGAGCGGCTCGGGCAGAACGTCATCGATTTCGAGCACTTGCGAAAGGGTTTCGGCAACAATCTGTTGATCGACGATCTCAGCTTCCGTCTGCCGCCGGGCGGCATCGTCGGCATCATCGGTCCGAACGGCGCCGGCAAGACGACGCTGTTCCGGATGATCACCAAGCAGGAGAAGCCGGACGACGGTACGATCAAGATCGGCGAGTCGGTGCATCTCGGCTATGTCGATCAGTCGCGCGACTCCCTCGACGGCAAGAAGTCCGTTTGGGAGGAGATTTCCGGCGGCCTCGACCAGCTCCAGCTCGGCAAGCGCGAGGTCAATTCGCGCGCCTATTGTTCGGCTTTCAACTTCAAGGGTGCCGATCAGCAGAAGAAGGTCGGCGCGCTCTCGGGCGGCGAGCGAAACCGCGTGCATCTCGCCAAGATGCTCAAATCCGGCGCCAATGTGCTGCTCCTCGACGAGCCGACCAACGATCTCGACGTCGATACTCTGCGGGCGCTGGAAGAGGCCTTGGAGGA
Source organism: uncultured Alphaproteobacteria bacterium (assembly GCA_963850855.1). Taxonomy (GTDB): domain Bacteria; phylum Pseudomonadota; class Alphaproteobacteria; order Rhizobiales; family Xanthobacteraceae; genus BOG-931. Next base: position 58,206 of record CAWKNH010000025.1, on the reverse strand, counting down.
TTTTGCCGGCTGCGCCGTCATCATCAGTCACGACCGCTGGTTCCTCGACCGCATCGCTACCCACATCCTCGCCTTCGAAGGCGACAGCCACGTGGAATGGTTCGAGGGCAATTTCCAGGACTACGAGAAAGACAAGATGCGGCGGCTGGGAACGGACACGGTCATCCCGCAGCGGATCAAGTACAAAAAGTTTGCCCGGTAGACGGAGCCGCGCGGCTCCTTGACAGCACTCGAGGCTTCGCCCTAAACTTAACTAAATGGTTTACTATTGACCGCAGCAGGCATTCGCCGAGCGGCCGCGATATTGGGTCACGGGCGATTGGAGGAAGACTTGCCGTACAAAGACTTGCCGAACGTTGAAATCATCGGCAGCGCGCGGTCGACCTATGTGTGGGCTACCCGCATGGTCTGCGAGGAAAAGTCGATCCGCTACGACCTCAAGGAGGCGGGGCCGCGCTCGCCGGAGGCGTTCGCCATCCATCCGTTCGGGAAAATACCGGTATTGCGACACGGCGATTTCGAGTTATGCGAATCGAAGGCGATCGCCACCTATCTCGATCTCGGCTTTCCCGGTCCGAAGTTGATACCGACCGAGCCGCGTCATGCCGCGCTCACCGAGCAGTGGGTTTCGCTGGTCAATACCAGGATCGATACGACCATGATCCGCACGTATCTGGTCGCCTATATTTTTCCCAAGACGGAGGATGGCAAGCCCGACCGCCAGGCCATCGCCGCCGTGCTGCCGGCGCTCGAGGACGAAATCGGCCTGATCGATCGCGCCGTTGCCAAAGGCGGGTTTCTCGCCGGCGACAGCTTCACCTATGCCGACATCAACCTGATGCCGATCTTGTTCCGGATCCAACATTTCCCGGAAGGCGTCGCTGCCGTCGCAGCGGCAAAGCCGCTTGCCGACTACTATCAACGCCTGGCCGCGCGCCCGAGCTTTCAGAACACGATACCGCCGCCGGGAGCGCCAACGCGCCCGCGGTAGGACAGCGATGGCGCCCGCGCCGAGCTACGCGCTCATTCCGGGCTTGGCCAACAGGCCGTTGAGCACCAGATCGAGGTGGGCGTTGAAATAAGTCTTCAGGTCGAGCGGATGACGATCGTCGAACATCATCATCCAGAGGTCGACCAGCGCGATCGGCGCCATGATGACCAGCGGACATTCGCTCGCCGCCGAACGGCGGATCTCGCCGCGGTCGATGCCGCGTTCGATCGCCTTGTTGAGCAGGTCGAGGCAAGGGCGGTGGATTTCCTCGTGATAGCGATCGGCCAGCGCCGGGAAGCGCGAGGCCTCGGCGATCAGCATCCGCACCACCTCGCGGCGGCGCTTGTCCTCGACGACGTGCTGATAGATGAAACTGAACTGGGCGCGCAACAGCTCGGCGGTCGAACCTTCGTGACGTTCGAACATGTCGTGTACGGTGTCGAGCGTCGCTTTCATCAGCTCGCGCACCATCGAGATGAACAAATGCTCTTTGTTCTCGAAGTAGACGTAGATCGTGCCCTTGGTCACGCCGGCGCGCTCGGCGATCTGATCGAGCGTGGTCATCGCGTAGCTATTGCGCGAGAATTCGAGGAACGCGGCTTCGAGAATTTCGTGCGGACGCTCGGCCTTGCGCCGGCGCCGCGTTTCCGGGCGCGTTTCCAACAGGGTTTCCAACACGTCGGTCATGTGACGAGCTAGGCCCCGAACGCGGAAAAAGTCAAGTTATTGACTAACTGGATAGTAAATAACTACTCTCGATCGGTTGAGGGTAGATCAAGTGCGGATCTGGTTGAGGCAGTTGCGGTGGCGCGGCGGTTGGATGATCGCGCGTGACGTAGAGCGTTTGGCTTTTTTCGGCTTTTTCGGGCCGAACGCGCCCGGCGTGATGCTATCGGCTTTGGCGTTGTCGGCCTTGTCGGCCTGCGCGGTCGGCCCCGATTTTGCGCCGCCCCCGGCTCCGCCCGTGAGCGGCTACACCCCGGAGGCTCACCTCGCGACTACGGTTTCGGTCGATGTCGCCGGCGGGGCCGCGCAAAAATTCCTCATGGGCCGCGACATTCCCGGCGAGTGGTGGAGGGTGTTCGGTTCGAAGGAGCTCGACGGGCTCATTGCCGAGGCGTTGCGCGCCAATCCGAGCTTGCAGGCGGCGCAAGCGGCGCTGTGGCAGGCCAAGGAAAACCTCTACGCCACCGCCGGCAAGCTGTTGCCGGCGGTCGACGCCAACGGCTCGGCCGCGCGTCAGCAATTCTCGCCGGCATCGTTCGGCATCGCTGGCGGGCCTGCGATCTTCAATCTGTTCCAGGCGACCGTGAACGTCTCCTATTCGCCGGACGTTTTCGGCGGCACGCGGCGGCTGATCGAGGCCGGTGAGGCTCAGGCGGAGTATCAGCGCTTCGAGCTCGAGGCGACTTACCTGACGCTCACCGCGAACGTTGTGACGGCGGCGGTTCAGGAGGCGTCGCTGCGCGGTCAAATCGAAGCGACGCGGGAAATCATCAAAGCGGAAACCGAGCAGCTTCAGGTCGTGCGCAATCAATTCGAAGTCGGCGGCGCCGCCCGCGCCGACGTGCTGACGCAGGAATTGGAGGTGGCGACGGAGCAGGCGACGTTGCCGCCGCTGCAGAAACAATTGGAGCAGCAAACTCACGTGCTGCTGGCGCTGATCGGGCGCTTCCCCAACGATGCGCGCAATGATCGCTTGACGCTTGCTTCGTTCCACCTGCCGACCGGTCTTCCGGTCAGCCTGCCCTCGCAGCTGGTCGAGCAACGCCCGGACGTGCGCGCCGCGCAAGCGCTGCTGCATCAGGCCAGCGCCGAGATCGGCGTCGCCATCGCCGCGAGGTTGCCGCAATTCGCGCTCACCGCCGAGTACGGCAGCATCGCCTTGACCACCGCGGCGCTGTTCACCCCGGGCGCCGCCATCTGGAGCATCGCGGCGAACGGCACGCAACCGATCTTCCATGGTTTCACCCTGCTGCATCAGCAGCGCGCCGCCGAGGCGGGATTCGAGATGACGCAGGCGCAATACAAGAACACCGTGCTCATCGCTTTCCAGAACGTCGCCGATGTGCTGCGCGCCCTGCAATTGGACGCCGCGACGCTCAAAGCGCAGCAAGGCGCGGTGCGTGCGGCATCCGACACGTTCGATCTCACGCGGAGCCAGTATCGGCTGGGCGCGGTCACCTATGTGATCCTGCTCAATGCGCAACGCAGCTACCTGCAGGCGCGGCTTGGGCTCGTGCAGGCGCAAGCGGCGCGCTATGCCGACACCGCCGCCTTGTTCCAGGCGTTGGGCGGCGGCTGGTGGAACCGCATCGACGTCGTGCCCGATCCGCACAGCCCCGAGCCGCAACTCGTGCAAGCGGCGAGCGATCGAGTACCTGTCCCCACCGGCGAGCGCAAGCAATGACCAAACGCATGGTGATCATGCTCGTGGCGGTCGCCGTCGTTTTCGGCGGGATCTTCGGATTCCAGCTGTTCAAGGCCGCGATGATCAAGAAATTCATCAGCGCCATGGGTTCGCCGCCGCAGACGGTGTCGGCGATCAAGGCCGGTTACAGCGAATGGCAATCGAAAGTCGAAGCGATCGGCTCGCTGCGCGCGGTCCTGGGCTCCGATCTGTCGCTCGAGGTGGCCGGCGTGGTCGATACGATCACCTTCAATTCCGGCGATGATGTCGCACAGGGCAAGCAGCTCCTGAAGCTGCGCGCCGGCGACGACGCCGCCAGGCTCGAATCGTTGCAGGCGATGGCGGATTTGAGCGAAATCACCTACGAGCGCGATCAGAAGCAGTTCAAGATGCAGGCGGTCAGCCAGGCGACCTTGGACACCGATGCGGCGAATCTGAAGAACGCGAAAGCGCAAGTGGCGCAGCAACAAGCCATCCTGGACAAGAGGATTCTGCGCGCACCGTTCGACGGCCACCTCGGCGTTCGCGTCGTTGATCTCGGCCAATATCTCAGCGCCGGGAGCGTCATCGTTACGTTGCAGGCGCTCGATCCGATCTTTGTCGATTTCTTCGTGCCGCAGCAGTCGGTCGATCAGGTTCGCCTTGGCCAGACCGTCACCGTAAAGGTCGACGCGTTCCGGGATAAGACCTTTACCGGCGAGATTTCGGCGCTCAATCCGAAGGTCGACACCGGCAGCCGCAATCTGCAGGTCCGCGCCGTGCTGCAGAACCCGGAGCACAAACTGCTGCCCGGCATGTATGCGACCGTGGACATCGCCATCGGCGCGCCGCAGAACTACATCACCCTGCCGCAGACGGCGATCAGCTACAATCCGTACGGCGACACGGTTTACGTGGTCGACAGCAAGGGCACCGACGCCAACGGCAAGCCGCAGCTGATCGCGCGGCAGACCTTCGTGACCGCCGGAGCGACGCGCGGCGATCAGGTTGCCGTGCTCAAGGGCATCGGCGAGGGCGACACGGTCGTCACTGCCGGCCAGATCAAGCTGCACAACGGCTCGGCGATCTTGATCGACAATTCGATCACGCCGACGGCGGACGCGGCGCCGGTCCCGATCAATCGCTAGGCGGCCGGCGTCATGAATTTCACCGATATTTTCATTCGGCGGCCGGTGCTCGCGACCGTGGTCAGCCTGCTGATCCTGGTGCTGGGGCTGCGCGCCTACCAGGTGTTGCCGATTCTGCAATTCCCGCGCACCCAAAACGCGATCGTCAACGTCACCACGATCTATTACGGCGCCGATCCCGACGTGGTCGCCGGCTTCATCACCACGCCGATCGAAAACGCCATCGCCCAGGCGAACGGCATCGATTACATGACCTCGGTCAGCCAGAGCGGGGTGAGCACGATCACGGTCTATCTGCGGCTCAACTACGATGCCGACAAGGCGCTGACCGAGATCGCCACCAAGATCAGTTCGATCCTCAATCAGCTGCCGACCGGCACGCTGCAGCCGATCCTCACGGTCAAGATCGGGCAGACCATCGACGCGATGTATATCGGCTTCAACAGCGACACCCTGGCGCCGAACCAGATCACCGACTACCTGACCCGCGTGGTGCAGCCGAAGCTGCAGGCGGTGACCGGGGTGCAGACCGCTGAACTGCTCGGGCAGAAGGTGTTCGCGTTGCGCGCCTGGCTCGACCCGCAACGCCTTGCGGCTTATGGCTTGACCGCGACGGATGTGAGCCAGGCGCTCGCCGCCAACGACTACATCTCCGGCATCGGCAACACCAAGGGTCAGATGGTGCAGGTCAATCTGACCGCATCGACCAGCCTTCACTCGGCCGACGAGTTCCGCAACCTGGTGATCAAGCAATCGAACGGCGCGGTCGTGCGGCTCAAGGACGTCGCCACGGTCACGCTCGGCGCCGAAGACTACGAGTCGGAGGTCGGGTTCGACGGCAAGCAGGCGGTCTATATCGGCATCCAGGTGGCGCCCACGGCCAACCTCCTTGACGTGATCGAAGGCGTGCACCAGGTCTTTCCCGGCATCCAGGCGCAGTTGCCGCGCGGGCTCAACGGCGAGATCATCTACGACTCCACCAAGTTCGTGAACTCGGCGATCCATGAGGTCATCGGCAGCCTGATCGAGGCCTTGGCCATCGTGACGCTGGTCGTGTTCATGTTCCTCGGCTCGGTGCGCTCCTCGATCATCCCGACCGTCGCCATTCCGCTGTCGCTCATCGGCACACTCATTATCCTTTTGGCGCTCGGCTATTCGATCAACCTCCTGACTTTGCTGGCGCTGGTGCTGGCCATCGGCCTCGTCGTCGACGACGCCATCATCGTGGTCGAGAACGTCAGCCGCCACCTCGAGGAGGGAATGGCGCCGGTACCGGCCGCGATCGCGGCGGCGCGTGAGCTCGGCGGGCCGATCATCGCCATGACCGTCGTGCTGGCCGCCGTGTACGTGCCGATCGGCTTCCAGAGCGGGCTCACCGGCGCGCTCTTCGCCGAGTTCGCCTTCGCTCTGGTCGGTGCCGTCACCGTGTCGGGCGTCGTGGCGCTGACGCTCTCGCCGATGCTGTGCTCGCGCCTGCTCAAGGCTCCGGACCCGGAACATCGCGGCTGGGAGGCCCGGCTCACTTACTACATCGACCGCGGTTTCGCTCGTCTGCGCGCCGCCTACGAGCGGCGGCTGCATCGCAGCTTGAACTATCTGCCCGTCACCATCGTGTTCGCTTTGGCGGTGCTGAGCAGCATCTATTTCCTTTTCGTCACCGCCAAGACCGAGCTCGCTCCGCAAGAGGACCAGGGCGTCATCATTACCCAGTCGATCGCCGCGCCGGACGCGACGCTGCAGCAACGCCAGCTTTATTCGCGCGAGGTGTACCGGCTCTTCGCCGCGCATCCGGAAACCGACCACGTGTTCCAGATCGACACACCCGGCCAGTCGATTGCCGGCATGGTGTTCAAGCCCTGGGATGAGCGCGCGAATACGACCAATGTTCTGCAGCCGATAGTCCAGCAGGAACTGGGCAAGATCGCCGGCGTGCGGGTTGCCGCCTTCCAGCCGCCGCCGTTGCCCGGCAGCTTCGGCTTGCCGGTTCAGTTCGTCCTCGTCACCACCGACCCGTTCGCGCGCCTGTTCGACATCGCGCAGCAATTCCTGCAGCAGGCGCGGCAAAGCGGGATGTTCATCTTCATCGATTGCGACCTCAAGATCGACAATCCGCAATCCAACATCACCATCGATCGCGACAAGACCGCGCAGCTCGGCCTGAAGATGAGCGACGTCGGCGGCGCGCTCGCCTCCATGCTCGGCGGCGGCTATGTCAACTATTTCAGCATGAGCGGCCGCTCCTACAAGGTGATTCCGCAGGTGGAGCAGCGCTTTCGTCTGAATCCGCAGCAATTGCTCGACTACCATATCCGCACCGCCGACGGGTCGCTGGTGCCGCTGTCGACGATCGCGACCGTCTCGACCAAGACCGTTCCCGAATCGCTCAATCATTTCCAGCAGCTCAACAGCGCGACCATCCAGGGCGTCGCCATGCCCGGCGTCGCTCAGGGCGATGCGCTCGCGTTCCTCCAGGACTTGGCGGCGCGTACGCTGCCGCAGGGTTACACGGTCGACTACGGCGGCCTGAGCCGGCAATACGTGCAGGAAACGAGCGGCTTCGTCACCACCTTCGGGTTCGCGTTGATCATCATTTTTCTGTCGCTCGCGGCCTTGTTCGAGAGCTTCCGCGATCCGGTCATCATTCTGGTATCGGTGCCGATGTCGATCGCCGGCGCGCTCATCTTCGTCAGCCTCGGCATCGGCGGAGCGTCGCTCAACATCTACACCGAAGTGGGATTGGTCACCCTGATGGGCCTGATCAGCAAGCACGGCATCCTGATCGTCCAGTTCGCCAACCACTTGCAGCAAGAAGGCCGTTCGAAGCGGCTGGCGATCGAGGAGGCGGCCGGCATCCGGCTGCGGCCGATCCTGATGACGACAGCCGCCATGGTGCTGGGCGTCGTCCCGCTGATCACCGCGACCGGCGCGGGCGCGGTGTCGCGCTTCCAAATGGGCCTCGTCATCGCCACCGGCATCTCCATCGGAACATTGTTCACGCTGTTCGTCGTTCCGGCGGTGTATCTCCTGCTGGCGGCTGATCACCATTCCGCCTCCGCCGTCGGCGTCGAAGGGACCGTGCCCGAGCCGCACACGGTCGCGGCGGCTGAATAAGCTGCTTGCAAGGCACATCGAATCGCTTAGAGCGAGGCGCGATGAAAGACTGGAGCGCCGGGCAATACCTCAAATTCGAGGACGAGCGCACGCGGCCGCCGCGCGATCTGTTGGCGCAGGTGCCGCTGCAAAGCCCGCGCCTTGCCGTCGATCTCGGCTGTGGTCCGGGTAACTCGACCGAGCTCCTGGTCGAGCGCTTTCCGCGATCGCAGATCGTCGGGCTCGACTCCTCGCCCGACATGCTGCGCAAGGCGCGCGAGCGTCTTCCACAGTTGAAGTTCATCGAGGCCGATATCGCCGCGTGGACGCCGGATCCGGGCACCGATCTCCTGTTCGCCAATGCCGCCTTGCAGTGGGTGCCCGATCATCAGCGGGTGATGCGGGCACTGCTTGAGTCTCTGCCGAAGGGAGGCGTCCTCGCGGCGCAGTTGCCCGACAACACCGCCGAGCCCGCGCTCGTTGCTCAGCGCAAGGTGGCGGCGAGCGGACCGTGGGCAGCCGATCCGCGGATCAAAGCCGCCGCGCGCGGCGAGCTGCCGTCGCCCGAGACTTACTACGATGTACTCAAACCGGTCTGCACGCAGATCGACATTTGGCACAGCGTCTACAATCACGTCATGGCGACACCGCCGGCGATCGTCGAATGGTTCAAGGGCTCTTCGCTCCAGCCGTTCCTGTCGGTGCTCGACGCCGAGGCGCGAGAGAAATTTCTTGCCGCCTACGCCGAAGAGATCGCCCGCGCATACAAGCCGCGCTTCGACGGCAAGGTGCTGTTGCGCATCCCACGCCTGTTTATCGTGGCGGTGCGATGAAGATCGTTTGGCGCTGCATCCTAACCGGCCTGCTGATCATTGCGGCCTTCGTGGACAGCGAAGCCGCCACCGATGCGGGGTTCCGCGCCTGGCTGGAATTGGTGTGGCCGCGCGCGCAGGAGTTCGGTATCTCGCGCGCGACCTTCGACCTCGCTACGCGCGGGCTTGAACCGGACCTGTCGTTGCCCGATCTGGTCCTGCCCGGCCGGCCGGAAAAGCCGCCGCCGGGACAGCCGGAATTCGTGCAGACGCCGGCGGATTATCTCAAGGAGACGACGTTCGAGCGCCTGGCCGCGCAAGGCCGCAAACTGCTTGATCAATATCGTGAGCCACTCGAGCGCATCGACGTCAGGTTCGGCGTCCCCCCGGCCGTGCTGTTGGCGATTTTCGGCCGGGAGACCGACTACGGCCGTTCTCCGGAGACGCATAACGCAATCCGCGTGCTGGCGACGCAGGCCTATCTCGGCAAACGCAAGGATAAATTCTTTGCGGAATTTCTGGTCGCGCTCAAGATGCTGGAGCAGGGCGACGTCAAGCTTGCCGATATGCGCAGTTCCTGGGCCGGCGCCATGGGGCTCACCCAGCTCATGCCGACCGATTATTTCGACTACGCCGTCGATGCCGAGAGCAACCCCCATCCCGACATCTGGAATTCAGTGCCGGACGCCCTCACCGCGGCCGCGAGGCAACTCGTCGCCAAAGGCTGGCAGCGCGGCGTGCCCTGGGCTTACGAGGTGCACGCGCCGGCCGATGTCGACTGCACGCTGGGCGTTCCCGACAACAAGCTCGGGATCGGGGAATGGATCAAGCGCGGATTTGTGCCGGCCTATGGCCGCAAGCTCACCGCCGCAGAGCGCACTCACGACGCGTCGCTGCTGCAGCCGGCCGGCCTCTATGGTCCCGCTTTCCTCGCGACCAGCAATTACTTCGCCATCAAGGAATACAACTTCTCCGACCTTTATGTGCTGTTCGTCGGCCATCTCAGCGACCGCATCCTCGATCCGCGGCCGTTCGAAACGCCGTGGGCGAAGGTCGCGCAGCTCCCCACGCGCGACCTCGACCGGATGCAGCACATCCTCACCGAGCGCGGCTACTACCACGATGCGATCGACGGCAAGGCGGGGATGAAGACGCGCGCCGCGCTCGGCGCATATCAGAAGCGCAACGGGCTCAAGGTCGATTGCTGGCCGACGGCGGCGGTGCTGGCGCACATGGAAGCGAGCGGCCGCTAATCCTCGCCGGGAATGGCCGGCGGCAGCCGGTCGCCGTCCTCGCCGGAGTAACCAAGCGAGCGCCGCTGCGGCTTCGATGGGACAGTGCCGGTGACGTCGGGGTTGCCATAATGTTGCGCGGCGTAGCGCGCCCGCGCGCGCTCGGCGACGACCTCGCCTGGTATGGCCATAGGCTCGCAGATGTGACGGCCGCTCGCGTGCCGCATCAGGTCGACGTGGATGTGATTGTAGTGATAGACGTTGGCGCCGGGCGCGAGCACGGTCGAGAACTCGGCGCAGGCCGCCGCCTGCACGTCGTGCAGAAATCCCTGCTCCTCCGGCATTCCCTGCCAGCCATATTGCACGCTCACCTTGCGGCCGTCGGCGAGCAAGAACTCGGCAATGTCGAGCGCATTGCCGAAGGCGTGCTCGGAAATCTGCGCGTTCGGATTACCGTTCATGCCGCGGCAGGAATAGGCGGAGATTTGCTTGATCTCGACGACCGGCGCGCCGAACCAGCGCATGGCGGCGGGCTGGACCGAGGAATTGATCCACTGGTCGAGCGCGGAGACGATGGGGCAGGCGAGCGTCGCCGGCGGTTTCACTCCGACCGGCCCGATGGCCCCGGTCACCATCGGCGAGCGCGGCGGACCAAGCGGAACTTGCTCCGCGCCAAGCGGCGGCGGTTCGCCACGCGGCGGATAGGTTGGCGCCGGGTATTGACGCGAGGGAGGAAGCGCGCCGCCGCCGTCATACGGTCGCGGCGGGCCGGGTGTGAAATCTTCGTCGTCCTGCTCCGGCACGGGAAGCCCTGCGGGCGTGAGCGACAGCGGTTCGCCGCTCCGTGGCGAAGGCAACGTGCTCGGCGGCCGCAACGGTGCCGCACTCAGCGGCGGCAAAGGCGCCGCGCTGACCGGCGACGACGGCATTGCTGCAGGCTGCGCCAGCGGCCAGCGCGGCGGCGTTGCCGCGTTCGGAATGCTGTTTGGCGGACGCAGCGGCTCCTCGTCGTAGCCGAGCGGCGCACCGGTGCCGAGCGCGGACACGCGTAGCGGAAAATCCATGCCGCACATGCCCGGACCATTGATCGCGGAAATGCGCACGCGCTCCGGCGTCTCCTTCACGACGCCGGAGCTCAGACAGGAAACCTCGGCCTCGCGCCGCCAAGCCTCGCGTTCCCCGATCCAGTAGTGGCTACAGCCGGCGAGCGCGATCAGCGCGGCAAGGATGACGGAGCCGAAGATCGACCACTGCACGCCACGCGACATGCGCGCAGAATGCGAGAGTTTCCGTTAAAGACTGCTCAATGATCTTGCTGCGCCCGGCGCGCGAAGGCAGGCGTTAACCATGACAGTCAGGGATAGGGGATTCAGGGATTGGGGATCAGGAATCGCCAGCATCGGGTTTCGTTGCTTCTTGATCCCTGATACCTGACTTCTGCGCGCTGGCCTTCAGGCCAAAAGGCGACAAGCTGGGGGAGGGCCTATGGGAGGCGCGGTTCATTTTTCCGATCTTCGCCGCGGCCATCATCGTCTTCATCGTCTGCGCGTCGTCGCGCTGATTGAGGGCCGTTGATGCTTTCCGCGCTCGACCTCGCCCGCCGCATCGAAGCCGGCGAACTCACCCCGCGTGCCGTCGTCGAGATCTGCGCCGAAGCGATTGCGGCCTATGAGCCGCAGATCGGCGCCTTCGCCGCGCTCGACCTCGACGCCGCGCGGCGCGCCGCCGAGGATTCCCGCCTCGCTGCGACGCCGCTGTGCGGCCTTCCCGTCGGCGTGAAAGACATCTTCGATACTGCCGATCTGCCGACGCAGTATGGCTCGCGCATCTATGCGGGGCACCGGCCGCGCGCCGACGCCGCCGTGGTCGCCATGGTGCGGCGCGCCGGCGGGCTCATCCTCGGCAAGACGGTGACGACCGAATTCGCCTCGCTGGTGCCTGCCGGTACCCGCAACCCCAGGAATCTCGCGCATACGCCCGGCGGCTCGTCTTCGGGATCTGCGGCCGCGGTCGCCGCGGCGATGCTGCCGATCGCGCTCGGCAGCCAGACTGGCGGCTCGGTGATCCGGCCGGCGGCGTTTTGCGGCATCGTCGGCTTCAAGCCGTCATATCAGCTCATTCCGACCGTCGGCATGAAAGCCTTCTCCTGGCATCTCGATACGGTCGGCCTGTTCGCCGCCGGCGTTGCCGATGTGGCGTTTGCGGCGGCGGCGATCACCGATCGCAGTCTGCGCGTCGATCGTAGCGCGCCGCAGGCGCCGCGGCTGGCGCTCGTGCGCACGCAACTGTGGGCGCAGGCGAGCGCCGCGACGCAAGCGGCGGTCGAAGCTGCCGCTCGCGCCGCGGCAAAGGCCGGCGCCACCGTGACCGAGCTCTCCCTGCCGCCGATCCTCGACGAGGCGCACCGGCTGCACCGGACGATCCAAGACTACGAAGCGTTCCGCGCGCTGGCCTACGAATACGATCGCCATCGCGACACGATCGCCGCGAGCCTGCGCGAGCAGCTCGACCGCGCCGCGACGATCTCGAGCGCGGACTATGACGCGGCGCGCAGCATCGCCAAGCACGCGCGTCTGGCGCTCGTCGATCTGATGAGCGGGTACGACGCGATCCTCACGCCATCGGCGCCGGGCACGGCGCCGTCCGGGCTCGGCTCAACCGGCGATCCGGTGTTTAATCGGCTCTGGACGCAGATGGGAACGCCGTGCGTCAACGTGCCGGTTTTGAGCGAGAGCGAGCTCCCGCTCGGTTTGCAGATCGTCGGCCGCTTCGGTCGCGATCACGCCGCGCTCGAGGCGGCGCTATTTCTCGAACGCGCAATCACGCCGCGGTGATTTAAAAGGCGACCGGCGGCATCACGGCTCGCCAACCATACCGCTACTCCGCGGCGCGGCGCACGGCGGCGAGCGGGTCGTAGTTGAGGATCGGGGCGAGCCACTTTTCCGCCTGGGCAAGCGTCCAGCCCTTTCGTCGTGCGTAATCCTCGACCTGGTCGCGTTCGATCCGGCCGACGCCGAAATAGTAGCTTTGCGGGTGGCTGAAATAGAGGCCGCACACCGAGGCGCCCGGCCACATGGCGAAGCTCTCGGTGAGCTTGACGCCGATCTCGCGTTCGCCGTCGAGGAGCTTGAACAGCGTCGCCTTCTCGCTGTGTTCGGGTTGCGCCGGATAGCCCGGCGCCGGACGGATGCCGCGATATTTTTCCGCGATCAGCTCGCTGCTGGCGAGCGTCTCCTCCGGCGCATAGGCCCAGAACTCCTTGCGCACGCGCTGGTGCATGCGCTCGGCGAGCGCTTCGGCGAGGCGGTCGGCAAGCGCCTTGGCCATGATCGCGGAATAGTCGTCGTTGGCGCGCTTGAAGCGCTCGACTATCGTTTCCTCGCCGATCCCGGCGGTCACCGCGAAAGCGCCGATATAATCGGCAAGACCGCTGGCGCGCGGCGCGACGAAATCGGCGAGTGCGACATTGGCGCGGCCCTCGCGTCGCGCGAGCTGCTGGCGCAGCGTATGCAGCACGGCGATCGGCGCGCTGCGTGCCTCGTCGGCGAATACGAAGATGTCGTCCCCCTCGCTGTTTGCCGGCCACAATCCGATCACCGCGTTGGCGCGGAACCAGCGCTCGGCGGCGATCCGCTGCAGCATCTCCTGCGCGTCAGCGAACAGGCCGCGGGCGGATTTGCCGAGCGTCGCGTCGTCGAGGATGGCGGGGAACTTGCCGTTGAGCTCCCAGGTGGCGAAGAACGGCGTCCAGTCGATGATGTCGATCAGCTCGCCGATCCGGATATCGGCGAACCGGTGCGTGCCGAGGAGACGCGGCGCCGGCGGCATGTAGTCGCCCGACCAGTCAAGCTTGAGCGCGTTGGTGCGCGCCTCGGCGAGCGGCAGCCGATTCTTCGTTTCCTCGCCGCGCGCATGCGCCGTGGCGATGCGGGCATATTCGGCGCGCACCTCGTTGACCGTTCGTTGTCGCGTCTCGCGCGAAAGAAGCGACGACACGACGCCGACGGCGCGGCTCGCATCGTTGACGTAGACTGTCTGCCCGCGCCGGTAGTTGGGATGGATCTTGACCGCGGTGTGCACCCGGCTCGTGGTCGCCCCGCCGATCAACAGCGGCACGTCGAAGCCTTGCCGTTCCATCTCGGCGGCGACGTGGCACATCTCATCGAGCGACGGCGTGATCAGACCGGAGAGCCCGACGATGTCCGCCTGTTCGGCGATCGCCGCCTGCAGGATCTTCTCCGCCGGCACCATCACGCCGAGGTCGACGACGTCATAGTTGTTGCAGGCAAGGACGACGCCGACGATGTTCTTGCCGATGTCATGCACGTCGCCCTTGACGGTGGCGAGCACGATCTTGCCGTTCGACGAGGCATGGGTACGCCCGTCCTTCGCCTGTTCCATGTAGGGGAGGAGATGGGCGACGGCCTGTTTCATCACCCGCGCCGATTTCACCACCTGCGGCAGGAACATGCGGCCGGAGCCGAACAGGTCGCCGACGATGTTCATGCCGTCCATCAGCGGGCCTTCGATCACGGCGAGAGGACGCGGCGCCTTGAGTTGCGCCTCCTCTACGTCGGTTTCGATGTAGTCGGTGATGCCGAGGACGAGCGCGTGCGACAGGCGCTTTTCCACCGGCCATTCGCGCCAGGCGAGATCGGCTTCCTTCCGTTCCTTGCCGTGGCCGCGATGACGCTCGGCGAGCGCCAGCAGGCGGTCGGCCGCGTCCGGGCGGCGGTTGAGCACCACGTCTTCGCAGGCCTCGCGCAGCTCGGGATCAACGTCATCATAAACGGCGATCTGCCCGGCATTGACGATGCCCAGGTCCATTCCGGCGGCGATGGCGTGATAGAGAAACACCGAGTGCATCGCCTCGCGCAGGCGCTCATTGCCGCGGAACGAGAACGACAGGTTCGATACGCCGCCCGAGACGTGGGCATGCGGGAGGCTCTGCCGGATCGAGCGTGCCGCTTCGATGAAGGCGACGCCGTAGCCGTTGTGCTCCTCCATGCCGGTGGCGATGGCGAAGATGTTCGGGTCGAAGATGATGTCCTGCGGCGGGAAGCCGACGCGGTTGACGAGGATGTCGTAGGCACGCGCGGCGATCGCCGTCTTGCGTTCAAAGGTGTCGGCCTGGCCGGCCTCGTCGAAGGCCATGACCACGACCGCCGCGCCGTAGCGGCGCACGAGCCGGGCATGATGGATGAAGGCGTCCTCGCCCTCCTTGAGCGAGATCGAATTCACCACCGCCTTGCCCTGCACGCATTTGAGGCCGGCTTCGATCACGGAGAATTTCGAGGAGTTGATCATCAATGGCACCCGGGCGATGTCGGGCTCCGAAGCGATCAGGTTGAGGAAGGTGGTCATTGCCTGCTCGGAATCGAGCAGGCCCTCGTCCATGTTCACGTCGATGATCTGGGCGCCGTTCTCGACCTGGTCGCGGGCGACGGCGAGCGTGGCCGGATAATCGCCGGCGGTGATGAGCTTGCGGAAGCGCGCCGAGCCGGTGACGTTGGTGCGCTCGCCGACATTCACGAACGGGATCTCCGGCGTCAGCGTGAACGCTTCGAGCCCGGAGAGCCGCAGCCGCGGCGCGATGTTCGGCACCTGGCGCGGCGTCTTGCCGGCGACCGCCGCGGCGATGGCGCGGACGTGGTCGGGCGTGGTGCCGCAGCAGCCGCCGACGATGTTGACCAGACCGGCGTCGGCGAATTCGCCGATCAGGCCCGCCATGGTCTGCGGCCCCTCGTCATAGTGGCCGAATTCGTTGGGCAGGCCGGCATTGGGATAGACGCAGATCAGCGTGTCGGCGACGCGCGCCAGTTCGACAATGTGCGCGCGCATCTGCCGCGCGCCGAGCGCGCAATTGAGCCCGACGGAGAGCGGGGCCGAATGCGCGACCGAATTCCAGAATGCCTCCGGCGTTTGCCCGGAAAGAAGCCGGCCGGAGCGGTCGGTGATGGTGCCGGAAATCATCACCGGCACGTCGATGCCGCGTTCCTCCAGCGCCTCGGCCACGGCGAAGATTGCGGCCTTGGCGTTGAGCGTGTCGAAAATCGTCTCGATGAGCAGCACGTCGGCGCCGCCATCGATGAGCCCGCGCACCTGCTCGGCATAGGCGGCGCGCAAATCGTCGAAGGTGACGGAGCGAAAGCTCGGGTTCAAGACGTCGGGCGAGATCGAGGCGGTGCGATTGGTCGGGCCGACAGCGCCGGCGACGAAACGCGGGCGGCCGTCCTCGTCCTGGGCCACGCGCGCGGCTTGGCGCGCGAGCCGGGCGCCTTCGAGGTTCAATTCATAGGCGATCTCCGCCATGCCGTAGTCGGCTTGGGCGATGCGGGTCGAGGAGAAAGTGTTGGTCGAAACGATGTCGGCGCCGGCGCGGTAATAGGCGAGATGAATCGCGCGCACCGCGTCGGGCCGCGTGAGATTGAGGAGATCGTTGTTGCCGCGCACCTCGCGGTTCCACGCATCGAAGCGGGCGCCGCGATAACCCTCCTCGTCGAGCCCGAGCGCCTGGATCATCGTCCCCATGGCGCCGTCAAGGACGAGAATGCGCTCGGCTGCGAGTTGCCGCAGCGTCGTTCCTCTTGCCGGCTCGACCGCTGACGTTTGCATCGGACTACGCGCGCTCCTTCTCGGCGCGGGGATGCGCGCCGGTGTGCTCCCGGGCAGGCCGCAGCCCCAACAGGTGACAGATCGCGTAGACGAGGTCGGCGCGATTCATCGTGTAGAAGTGAAAATCGGTCACGCCGTGATCGGCCAGGTCGAGCACCTGCTCGGCGGCAACCGCGGCGGCGATGAGCTTGCGCGTTGCGGCATCGTCTTCGAGGCCGTCGAAACGCTTGGCGAGCCAGTTGGGTATGGTGGCGCCGGTGCGCGCGGCAAAATTCTTGGTCTGCTTGAAGTTCTGCACCGGCAGGATGCCGGGTACGATTGGGATATCGATGCCGCTGGCACGCACGCGCTCGAGATAGCGGAAATAGAGATCGTTCTCGAAGAAAAACTGGGTGATCGCGCGGGTCGCACCGGCGTCGACCTTGGCCTTGAGCATATCGATGTCGGCCGCGACCGAAGGGCTGTCCGGATGCTTTTCCGGATAGGCGGAGACCGACACCTCGATCTCGGCACTGCGTTTGATGCCGGCGACGAGGTCGGCGGCGTTGCGGTAGCCACCGGGGTGCGGCGCGAAGCGCTCGCCGACGCCGCCCAGCGGATCGCCGCGCAGCGCCACGATGTGGCGGACACCCGCTTGCGCATAGGCGGCGATCACCGCGTCCACTTCGGCGCTGGTGGCGGCGACACAGGTGAGGTGCGCCGCCGGCGTGAGCATCGTCTCCGCGAGAATGCGCTTGACCGTGGCGTGGGTGCGCTCCCGGGTCGAGCCGCCGGCGCCGTAGGTGACGGAAACGAAATTCGGCTGCAACGGCGCAAGCCGCTCGATCGCCTCCCACAGGGACTGTTCCATCTCAGCGGTCTTCGGCGGAAAGAACTCGAAAGAGACGCGCGGGCTGCGCGCAGCAGCCTGGCCGACGAAACGGCTCGCCGGGGCCGCCTCCATCACGCCACCTCGCGGGTTGCCGGCGCGGCGAGCAGAATGCGTGGGTCGCGCGCGAGCCAGAGCGAGACCGCGATCTTGTCTCCCGGTCCCGGCGGCAGCGTCTGCTGGCGCACGAGGTCGAGCCCGGCGGCTTCGAGCCATTGCGTCACGGTCTCGGCGGCGAAGCCGAGCCGGCGATGCGCATGCTCTTCGCGCAGGAATTCCAAGTCATGCGGCGCGAAGTCGATGACGAGCAGGCGTCCGCCCGGCCGCAGCGCGCGTGCCGCCTCGCGTAGCGCGCGGGCGCTATCGTCGAGAAAGTGCAGAACCTGGTGGATGATGACGACATCGAAGGAATCGTGCGGCAAAGCCAGATCGTAGATGTCGCCGTGGCGTACGCTGCAATGCTTGAGGCCGGCGCGGTCGAGGCGGGCACGGGCAAGCGCCAGCATGTCCAAAGAAAGATCGAGGCCGAGCCCGCGCTCGATATCCTTGGCGAAGAGCTCGAGCATCCGGCCGGTGCCGGTGCCGAGATCGAGCAACGATCGGATCGGCTGGTTGCCGAGCGCGGCGCCGATCGCCGCTTCGACCGCGGCGTCGGCGACATGCAGCTTGCGGATGCGATCCCACTCGGCGGCGTGGCGGCGGAAATAATTCTGCGCGGCGGCGGCGCGCGCGGCGCGCACGGCAGCGAGCCGCTCGCGATCCCGGGCGATGATCGCGTCGTTGGGATCGAGCCGCGCGATCAAGGCGCGCGCAATGTCGCCGGCGCTGCCGCGCTCGGCGAGCCGAAAGAACGCCCACGAACCTTCGCGATAGCGCTCGACTAAGCCGGCCTCGGCAAGCAGGCGTAGGTGCCGCGACAGGCGCGGCTGCGACTGGCGCAGGATCGCGGTGAGGTCGGAGACGGTCAGTTCGGCTTCGGCAATGAGGACGAGAAGCCGCAGCCGTGTGGCCTCGCCCGCCGCCTTGAGCGTGGTCGTGAGGGCGGAAAAGCTAAGTTGCGCGCCATCCATTGGACTGTGGACCGTGCTTGGGACCATGCTTCAATCTGACATAAAGATATCTTTATGCGGTTAATTTGGCAAGAGGCAGTGGGATTGGTCCCAATTTTCGCGTTTTTTGCGGCCCGGTGTGAGCACTGGCGGCTGCGGAATGTGCGTGCGAACCTGCCGACGATGACCGAGACGGAAACGCAGGGTGACCCAGGCGGCCTGCGCGAAGGCGAAGTCGCCGTCGAGCTGCCGCCGCGCTTCGACGCGTCGCTCTACTACATCGGGCACATCCGCACGCCCTGGAAGCGGCGCGAGGATTGCCCGAAAAATCCCCGCGAGTCGGATGCGACGTGCAGCATCGCGGTTGATCCACGCTGGACCAAGGCGCTCCAAGGGCTGGAGACCGTCAGCCACGTCGTCGTGCTCTACTGGATGGACCGGGCGCGGCGCGATCTCGTGCTGCAGGCACCGCACCATTATTCCGAGCGCCGCGGCACCTTCGCGCTGCGCTCGCCGGTGCGGCCCAATCCGATCGCCGTATCCGTGGCGCGGATCGTTGGCATCGAAGGCTGCAGGCTGACGGTCGTCGGGCTCGATTGCGTGGACAACACGCCGCTCCTCGACCTCAAGCCTTATTTCGCCTCGACCGACTCGGTGCCGGACGCCGCCGTTGGCTGGCATGCCGGGCTCAAGCGCTGAGCATCAAAACAGCGGCGGCACTTCGCCGACCCGCACCATGCCGAGGTAAATCGAGCCGTCGGAGAAGCGCAGCGGCAACGCTATCGCCGGCTTATTTTCGACCTCGGTCGGCTGGCCCATCTTCTTGAGATTGTCGATGAGGCTCGCATTCGCCGTGTCGCGAAGCGCGCCGCCTAGCCCAGGCACCAGGCGGTCGAGCGCGCCAAGCCCTTGCGAGGCGTTGTCCGAGCCCGCGAGCCGGTCGATGCTGCGCCCGATCAACCGGTCGACGCCGAGGAGCGGAACGATGCGCTCGATGCCGACAATGGCGACGTGGATCAATCCATCGAGCTTGCCATGGGCATTGACGGTGAGGGTGCCTTCGCCAACGATGATTGCGTCCGAACGTGCGACGCGCATGAACTTGATGTCGAGGCCGCCGCCGGCCGCCTGCATCTCGCGGAAACGATCGGCCCAAGGTTTGGGCGAGAGATCCTTGAAGCCGCGAAGCACGGTATCGACTTCCGCCTCTATCGGCTCGGCGACCAATGGATGCAGCGTGGGCGCTGTCGCGGCGGCAAGGTGTACGGTCGTTTCGATCACCGGGTTGTCGCGCGGCGAGCCGGAGACGATGCGGCTTTGCAGATCGGCATGTTTGGCCTCGAACAAAATTCCGCCGCCCTCGCCGGCGCGCTCGAGGCGCGGCGCATCGAGGATGAAGGCGACGCCTTCAGGATCAGGCGGTCGCCCATGCACGCGCACGCGGGCGCGCGACCAGTTGGCGACCAGACTGGGCGGCTTGCCGGATTCCGCGAGCGTAAGCGGGCTGGTGATGTCGCCGGTCAGCAGCGTCGGATGATAGACCTCCGCCGTGAAGGTGACGTTCTCGGCGCGGACAGTGAATTGCGGCTGGCTTTTCTTGATCTCGGCAACGGGACTGGCGCAGCGCGCTTCGATGCGGAATGGAAATCCACTGATCGTTTGCGATGCGCAGCCATAAGCGCGGCCGGCGGCGGCTTCCCGTTCCACCCAGCCGGCCAGTGATGCATCTGCGATCGAGGCAGCGTAGTACCAGAGCCAGACCCAGGCGAGAGCGAACACGATGACGATCGCCACCGGCGCGACGATCAACCATGGCCGCCGGCGCCAGCCGGGCCCGGCGGGATGCTGCCGTGGCCGGGGGGCGCCCGACCGCATCATCTTGAGAGGAGACTCGCCTGTCATTATTCCTCTTCGCATGCCGAGTGCGGCGTTTCAAAGACGAAGCGCCGCCATTGCGCCATTCCTATCAGCCTGTTAGGCGAGCGGAAGTCCTGCCAGGAGCCAGCGCGGGTGTCGGAAGCGAGCGAAAAGCACAACGCCGACGACCTCTGGGTGTTCGGCTACGGTTCGCTGATGTGGCGTCCGGGCTTCGACTTTGTCGAACGCGTGCCGGCGCGGCTTATCGGGCTGCACCGGGCGCTCTGCGTCTACTCTTTTGTCCATCGCGGCACGCCGGAGCAGCCGGGCCTCGTGCTCGGCCTCGACCGTGGCGGCATGTGCCGTGGCATCGCCTTTCGCGTCGCTGCGGCAGCGCGCGAGAAGACCGTCGCTTATCTGCGCGCGCGCGAGCAGGTGACCACCGTCTATCTGGAAACGATGCGGCGGATCGAGCTGGAAGAGAAGGCGCGGCGGCAGGTGAGGGCGCTGTGCTTCGTCGTCGACCGCAGTCACGTGCAATATGCCGGGCGGCTGACGCTCGCCGCGTGCCTGCATCATGTGCGGCAGGGCCGTGGCCGCTCCGGGCCTAATCGCGACTACGTGCTCGACGCGGTCCAGTCGCTGGAGGCGCTGGGCTATCGCGAGACCGAGCTGCATCTGCTCGCTGAGCAACTCAGGGGGTCAGGTATCAGGCATCAGGAGTCAAAGATCAGGAACGAATCAAAGATCACGCCGCCTAATCCTGATTTCTGAGTTCCTGATTCCTGATTACCGATTCCTGCACCAGGCGCGCGGTAGCCGCCTCGGTCACGCTTTGCAGGCGAGCGAGGAACGCCCGCCGGTCGAGGCCGGGGGGAATCGGGTCGAGCACCTCAACTAGCACGGTCCCGGGGAGGCGGCGCCACGACCGGCGCGGCCAGAACAGCCCCGAATTGAGCGCCACCGGCACGCAGGCAAGCCCGGTCTCGGCGTAGAGATAGGCGACGCCGGAGAGGTAGCGCGGCTCGGCGCCAGGCGCCCGGCGCGTGCCTTCGGGAAAGATCACGATCTGTCGCCCGCGCGCGATCTCCGGGCGCGCCCGCGCCGCCATGCGCCCGAGCGCCGAAATGCGGGCGCCGCGGTCGATCGGGATCATCCCGGCTCTGCGGGCGAGCCAGCCGAACAACGGCACCCACATCAGTTCGCGCTTGAGGACGTAAGTCGGGTCGTCAAGAATCTCGAACAGGGCAAAGGTCTCCCACGCCGATTGGTGTTTGCAGGCGATGATGCAGGATCCGCGGGGAATTTTCTCGCGGCCGCGCCATTCGACCGTGATGCCGCAGATCACCCGCAACAGCCAAAGGCTCGAACGCGCGTAGCGGCGCAATACGCCATGCAGGAACGCATAAGGGAGCGCGATCGTCGGCAACGCCACGAGCATGCGAACGGTGATGTTCACATAGAACAGCGCGTTGAAGAGGATCGAGCGGACGAGAATGAAACGATTCACTTAGGACGCCGTCATTGCGTGATGCCAGGCGAAAACGCCGCCTCCGAGATCGGTGCTTGGCAAGGCTCGCGCGTGCGAAATACGGTTGTTGTTGCCGGCCTCGGCAGCCACCGAGTCGAAGCGCATGCGCACTTTGGCGAAGAGGTATTTCAAATATTCCGACAGCACCAGGCGGGTGGTGTCGCCATTCGACCACCACGGCTCGACCCGCAACCGGTCGGAGACCACCGGATAGGGGATGAGAGCGACGTCGGGAAGCTGGTGCGCGATCTCGGCGAGCGCCCGCGGCATATGGTAGGCGGAGGTGACGATGATCAGCGAGCGGAAACCGCGGTCGATGGCCCAGCGGCGGGTCTCCACCGCATTGCCGAGCGTGTTGATCGCGGAATAGTCGAGGTCGACACAGCAGGCCAGGATACGGCTGAAGCCGGCGGCCTGGTGGGCAATGTCGGCGGTCGTGGTGCCGGGATTGACGCCGGTGATGAGCAGGCGTTTGCCATGGCCGGTGGCGAGGAGCTCGAGCGCGTCGGCGACGCGCGAGGTGCCCCCGGTCAACACGACGACGCCGTCGGCATTGCGATCGAGCGCGACCTCCTCGCTCGGCAGCAACCAAACAAAAACGATGAAGCCGAGCACAAGCGCGATGCCGCCAAAGACGGCAAATCTCACCGTAAAAGACCTGATCCGCCGCGTCCTGACGGCGCTCCTAAGGCTGACCATCGCCGCGCGCGTCCCTCGCGCCAAGTTTCGTCCCGATGACCGGCATCGGCATCCAACCGCCTTAAATCATAGCCGAAATTCCGGCGGCAAGGCGATTGCGCCGCGCCGGCTCAATCGATCGACTCCAGGGTATGGTTGACGGTGCGGCGCGATGCGAACGCCGTGACCACGGCCATCAGCACGATCTGCCCGAGGATGGCCAGATAACCGAAAACGCCGATGGTGAAAGTCCCGAACAGGGCCGCGACTTCATCGCCTCCCGGCGTTCCGGCAAGCCAGGCGTTTGCCGCCTCCATGGTGCCGAACAGCAGGATCGCCGCCCCGCCGCCGATGGCCCCGCCCTTGAAGCCGAGGATGAGGAAGTGATGCTGGAACTGGCTGCTGATGAAGCTGTCGGTGGCGCCTACATAATGCAGGACTTCAACGATCGGGCGATTGGTGGCCATGGCGCCGCGGGTGGCGAATGTCACCGAAAGCACGGTCACCACCAACACCAGGGCGAGCACGGCGAGGCCGGCGACGATCGCCGTCCCGGCCATGGTGCGCATGCGATCGATCCAATGGCGATGGTCGTCGAGGCTTGCCGGCGCAACCTGAGCCGCGAGCGCCTTGCGCAAAGCAGCGAGATCCGGCCGCGCGCCGGGCACGAGCTTGACCACGATCAGGCGCGGGATCGGCAAGTCATCGAGAGCTAGGCCGGCGCCGAGCCACGGCTCGACGAGCCGGGCGGATTCTTCCTTCGAATAGGCTTGTACGTCGCCGATGCCGCTCGTTGCCCGCGCGATCTCGACCGCCTTGCGCACATCCGCCTCGAGATCGCGCCCGGCCACGGGCCGCACCTGGATGGTGACCTCGCGGCTCACGTCCGACTGCCAGTCGCTCGCCGCGCTCACCACCAGCATGACGGCGCCGGTCGTCAGCGCGGCGAGGAAGGTCATGATGGCGACGACGGCAGCCAGCGAACGGCCGGCGATCGAGCCCTTGGGCACGATCGGCGCCGATGCCGCCGGCGCGCGGCCACGCATCGGCGCCGCGTCGAGCCGATCCCACGGCTCCGCCATGGTTCCGATCGGCTTAGTCATAGACATGCAGGCGACCCTCGTGCAGCACCAGCCTGCGGGCGTCATACTCGTCCATCAGCGCAATGTCGTGCGTGGCAATGACGACGGCGGTCCCCGTCTTGTTGAGCTCGACAAACAGCCGCAGCAAGCGCTGACCGAGATTGGGGTCGACATTGCCGGTCGGTTCGTCGGCGAGCAGGAGCTGCGGCCTGGCGATGACGGCGCGGGCGATGGCGGCACGCTGTTTTTCGCCGCCGGACAGGATCGGCGGCAGCGACCCCATGCATTCGCCGAGACCGACCCATTGCAGCAGCTCGACGACTTCCGCCCGGTATTGCGACTCTTCCTTGCCGACGACGCGCAGCGGCAGCGCGACGTTTTCATATGTCGTCATGTGGTCGAGCAGCCGGAAATCCTGGAACACGATGCCGATCCGCCGCCGCAAGGTGGCGCGGCCATCCTTGGTCAGGGTCGCAATGTCCTCATCGAACATGTTGATGAGGCCGCGCGTCGGCCGAAGCGACAGGAACATCATACGCAGCAGCGAGGTCTTGCCGGCGCCGGAGGGGCCGGTGAGGAATTGGAAGGAATGGCTGTCGATATCGAAGGTGAGGTCGCGCAGCACCTCCGGGCCGAGCCCATAGCGCAAGCCGACATTCTCAAACCGGATCACGGCGTCCTCCGACGAGCCTCCAGCGCAGGTTTCCGCGGCCCGGCCGACTGATTCGCCCTTCCCGCAAACTTAACACCCGGTGCCGGGGGAGGGCTTGCTGCCGGCATGGTTTCCAATTCGTTAACGGTCAGACGGTAGGGTGGCGAGCCCATGACCTGCTGCTGATTTGCCCATGCTCATCGTCTGCCCGTCCTGCGCTACAGCCTACAATGTCGAGTCGGAGAGCTTGCGGCCGGACGGCCGCCAGGTCCGCTGCGTTCGCTGCCGCGCGGTCTGGCAGGCCGAGCTGAGCCGCGCCGACAAGCTTCTCGCCGCCGCCGAAGCGATCGATCCGGCCCACGAGGTCGCCACCGAGGCGCCGGTGCAGTTTGCCATCGCGTCTGATCCACCGCCCGGCTCGGCCGCGACGGCAGAGGAATTTGACGCTCCCGCCGACCAGCCGCCTGGCGAAGAGCATCTGGCGGATGGCCATCCGGACACGGTGCCGGCCAGTATGGACGATTCAGGATCCGTCTCCGGCCAGGATCAGGCTGCCGCCGCGCAGTCCGAGGAAATGGCCGATGTGCAGGCCCCGCCGATCGCGCCGGTCGATCTCGACGAGGGTCGGCCACCGATCGAAATCGACGCCGATCAGGCGGCGAAGCGTCCGGCCGAGCCGCGCCGGGACATCGAGGCGGTTGCCGCCCGGCGACAGGCGCGAAGCGCGAGGCGACGAAGCGGGCGCTGGCCGCTCTCGCACCTGCAGACCGCCATTCTGGCGCTGTTCTTTGTCGATACTTTGCTCGTCGGCTGGCGCAGCGATTTCGTGCGCGCCCTGCCGCAGACTGCTTCCTTTTATGCGGCGATGGGCCTGCCGGTGAACCTGCGCGGCCTCAGCTTCGACGGCGTCACCACCGCCGCGGAGCAGCACGAGGGGGTGCCGATCCTCTTGGTCGAGGGCAACGTCGTCAACGACGCGCACAAGACCGTCGAAGTGCCGCGGCTCAAATTCATCGTTCGCAATGCGGCGCGGCAGGAAATCTATTCTTGGACCGCGGTTCCCTCGCGTACGGCGCTGCCGCCGGGCGAGTCCGTTTCCTTCCGCACCCGGCTTGCGTCGCCGCCGGCGGACGCGCGCGACGTGCTCGTGCGCTTCGTTGCCCGGCGCGACATCATAGGCGCGGTACGCTGAGGCCGACGCCATGGCGCGCATTCTCATAGCCGAAGACGAGGAGGCGCTCTGCGCGCTCTGTGCGCGCGCGCTTACGAGCGATGGCCACGAGGTTGCGACCGCATGTGACGGCAGCGACGCGCTCGAGCTGCTGGTGCGCGAGGCGGGGCGCTTCGACCTTCTGCTCACCGACATCCGCATGCCGATCATGGACGGAATCGCGCTTGCGCTCGCCGCCGCGCGGGATTTTCCCGAACTCACCATTCTGTTGATGACCGGTTATGCCGAGCAGCGCGAGCGCGCTCACGGGCTCGACGCGATCATCCATGACGTGATCGCCAAGCCGTTCTCGGTCGCCTCGCTGCGCCAAACGGTGCATGAGGCGCTGACGGTCAAGGCGAGAGGCTGACGCGGCGGCCGTTCAGCCCTCGTCCGATCCGGCGTAGGGACGCGGCAGCGGCTCAGAGCGCGACTCGGAATCCGGACGCTGGAAATCCGGCGCCGGGGCGTCCAGATTGAGAGCGCTCATGCCGCGCCGGATCGCGCGGCGTTCGGCAAAGAGGTTGAACAACGTATCGCCGTCGCTGCGCCTGATCGCGCGCGTCAGCGTCGCGAGATCCTCATTGAAGCGGCCGAGCACCTCGAGCACGGCGTCCTTGTTGTGCAGGAAGATGTCGCGCCACATGGTCGGATCCGACGCGGCGATCCGGGTGAAGTCGCGAAACCCGCCGGCGGAATATTTGAGGATTTCCGATTCAGTCACGTGCCGGAGGTCGAAGGCCGTGCCGACGATATTGTAGGCGATCAGATGCGGGACGTGGCTGGTCACGGCCAGCACGAGATCGTGGTGCTCGGCCGACATGATTTCGACGCTCGCTCCGAACGCGGTCCAGAATTCAGACAGGCGCGCGACGGCGGATTGGTCGGCATCTTTCTCCGGCGTGAGGATGCACCAGCGGTTGACGAACAATTCGGCGAAGCCGGCGTCGGGACCGGAATGCTCTGTGCCGGTGACCGGATGCCCGGGAATGAAATGGACGCCGGCGGGAATGTGCGGCGCCATTTCGCGCACCACCGCGGCTTTGACCGACCCGACGTCCGATACGATGGCGCCTGGTCGCAGATGTGGGCCGATTTCCCGCGCCACGACGCCGCAGACACCCACCGGGACGCTGACGATCACGAGATCGGCGCCCGCCACCGCGGCCGCGTTCGTCCCGACGACCTCATCGGCGAGGCCGAGTTCGCCGACGCGCCGCCGCGTCGCTTCGGATCGCGAGGTCGCGACAATCGTTTCGACGATGCCGAGCGCGCGGGCCGCCCGGGCGATCGACGAGCCGATAAGGCCGACGCCGATCAACGCCAGCCGATTGAACAGCGGTGCGGGCTTGGTCACAGCATCACGCCGCTTTTGCCAGGAATTCTTTGAGCGCCGCGACGACGAGCCTGTTGGCCTCCTCGGTGCCGACGCTCATGCGCAGCGCGTTCGGCAGCTTGTAGGCGCCCACCTGACGCAGGATCAGTCCGCGCGCGGTAAGGAAAGCGTCGGCCTCGCGGGCGGTACGTCCTTTCTCCTGCGGAAAGTGGATCAGCAAAAAATTGGCGACGCTCGGCGTGACCTTGAGCCCGAGCTTGCCGATCTCCTGCGCCAGCCAGGCGAGCCAGCGGCTATTGTGCTCGCGCGCGTGCTCCTGGTGGCCCACGTCCTCGATCGCGGCGATGCCGGCTGCGATCGCCGGCGCGTTGACGTTGAACGGGCCGCGGACGCGGTTGACGGCGGCGACGACATGGGCGGGACCGAACATCCAGCCGAGCCGCACCGCCGCAAGGCCGTGGATCTTGGAGAAGGTACGGGTCATGACGACATTCTCGCTCGTGGCGACGAGCTCGATTCCGGATTCGTAGTCGTTGCGCCGGACATACTCGGCATAGGCGGCATCGAGGACGAGCAGAATCTGCGGCGGCAGGCTGCGGTGCAGCCGCTTGACCTCATCGAAGGAGATGTAGGTGCCGGTCGGATTGTTCGGATTGGCGAGGAAGACGATTTTGGTCTTCTTCGTCACCGCGGCGAGAATTGCATCGACGCTGGCGGTGTAGTCCGTCTCCGCCGCGACGACGGGGCGGGCGCCGGTGCCGCGCGTGGCGATCGGATAGACGAGAAAGCCGTGCGTGGTGTGGATCGCCTCGTCGCCATCGGCGAGATAGGCGCGCGCCAGCAAGTTCAACAAATCGTCGGAGCCGGCGCCGCAGACGATGCGATCGGGATCGAGCCCGAAGGCGCGGCCGATTGCCTCGCGCAGCTCGCTTGCCGAGCCGTCGGGATAATCCTGCAAATGCGCCGCAACCGATTGATAGGCCGCGATCGCGCGCGGGCTAGGGCCGAGCGGCGTCTCGTTCGACGACAGCTTGAATATTTTGGCCGCGCCCGGCGCGCTGCTCTTGCCGGGCACATAGGCCTCGATCTCGAGCACGCCGGGGCGGGGCTGCGGATGCATCGCACTCATGACTTAACTCTTTCGTTCCTTTCCCGCTTGCCGGGGAGGAGAAATTCAGGGGACCCTATAGCGGGTCGCGTGGCTGCCGACGAGGGCTCGCGAACGGATCGAGACGCCGGTGCCGAGGAGCGCGTCGGCGACCGCGCCGATGCCGCCGCGCTCGACCGAGATGAGCAAGGCGGCGCCGTCGAACGCCCGGTCGGGCACGGCAATCGCATCGGCAAGTCCGGCGAGCCGATCGACCGAGGCCGCGCTCCATCCAGAGACGCGCATGCTCCACACCTCGGTCTCGGTCACCATGGCGTCCGCTGCGACGCGCGAGACCACGAACACCGGCATCGCCGCGGGATGATCGGCGCGTTCGACGAATGGCAGCCGCGCGATGATCTTCGGGGCGTTATCGAATTCGAGCGCGGTCCACCAAGGGCCGGCGCCGGCGATCGCGAAGGCGGGGACGAGCCCGAGATCGCCTTTCGACGTAGTAACCGCCGCAACGACGCTCGCCGCGCCCAGATGCGGCACGAACGGCACGGTGAAGCCGAAATGGAAGCGCGCGGAATCGCGCATCAGCGCGTCGCCGGCGGACAGGTCGGCATGCACGGAAAAGGCTGCCTGCACGTAGGTGAAGGTCGAGATGATCACCCGCCAGATGCTTTCGGCGGTGTCGAGCGGCAGGCTGCCGTGATGGCGCTGGACCAGCCGGCGCATCATGTCGGCCTCGCGCGCCGGGCGGAATGCAGAGCCGGATTCCTGGGTTT
This sequence comes from uncultured Alphaproteobacteria bacterium, assembly GCA_963850855.1. GTDB lineage: Bacteria > Pseudomonadota > Alphaproteobacteria > Rhizobiales > Xanthobacteraceae > BOG-931. The sequence continues at coordinate 29,788 of CAWKNH010000025.1, read as the reverse complement.
TCTTCACCGCAATCAGCCGGTCGATGATCTCGCCGCGCTCGATCAGGAGCGCGTGCATCGCCTCGTCGATGCGGTCGATCTCGAGCCGCAGGTCGGCGAGAGAGCTCGGCTTGGTGGGCGGCGGTTTGGGCATGGCTTTGCTTGGGATTTGGCCGGCAAATACGACCCGATTGATAGGTGCCGCAAGGCCCGAAATCAAAGAAAACATTGACTCCGACGGACAGCGGCCTATTTACGGCCATTTGCCGCTGCAGAAGCGGACGTCACGACGCCGGGAAGCGTCAGTCCGGGAAGCACTTATGGCCGAGGCCAGCGCTACGCTCGATCTCGCCGACCGCACGCGCGAAGCGGACGATCCGCATTCGCCGGTCGTGCGCTTTCCCGCGAACAAGCCGCTGCGGCTCGACGCCGGCATCGATTTCAGCCCGCTGCAGATCGCCTATCAGACTTACGGCACGCTCAACGCCGAGCGCAGCAATGCCGTGCTCGTCTGTCACGCGCTCACCGGCGACCAGCACGTGGTCAACACCCACCCGGTCACCGGCAAGCCCGGATGGTGGGAGACGATGGTCGGTCCTGGCCGGCCGGTCGACACCGAGCGTTATTTTGTCATCTGCCCCAATGTCGTCGGCGGCTGCATGGGCTCTTCCGGCCCGGCCTCGACCAATCCGGCGACCGGCATGCCCTGGGGCCTCGATTTCCCGGTCATCACCGTTCGCGACATGGTGCGCGCCCAGGCGATGCTTCTCGATCATCTCGGCATTGAGACGCTGTTTGCGGTCACCGGCGGTTCGATGGGCGGCATGCAGGTGCTGCAATGGGCGGCGAGCTACCCGCACCGCGTCTTCGCGGCGCTGCCGATCGCGGCCTCGACCCGGCATTCGGCGCAGAACATCGCCTTCCATGAGGTCGGCCGCCAGGCGGTGATGGCCGATCCGGAATGGCGCGGCGGGCGGTATTTCGCCGAGGGGACCAATCCGCGGCGCGGGCTCGCGGTCGCCCGCATGGGCGCGCACATCACCTACCTGTCCGATGTGGCGCTGCACCGAAAATTCGGCCGGCGCTTCCAGGACCGCGCCAATCCGACATTCTCCTTCGATGCCGATTTCCAGGTCGAGTCCTATCTGCGGCATCAGGGCATCACCTTCGTCGAGCGTTTCGACGCCAATTCCTATCTCTATCTCACCCGCGCCATGGATTATTTCGATCTCGCCGGCGACTATGACGGCGTCGTCGCCAATGCCTTCCGCGGCGCGCCGACGAGGTTCTGCGTCATCTCGTTCACCAGCGATTGGCTGTTCCCGACGCCGGAATCGCGCGACATCGTGCACGCGCTCAACGCCGCGGGCGCCCGCGTTTCCTTCGCCGAGATCATCACCGACAAGGGCCACGACGCCTTCTTGCTGGAAGAGCCGGAACTGTTCGCCATCGTCCGCGGTTTTCTGGACGGCGCCGGGAGGGCGCGCGGTCTCGCGCCGGCAAGGAGATAAACATGCTGAGCCGGCTCAAACATGATCTCACCATGGCGGAGGCCGCCCGTAGCCCGGGCGGCGCGCGCGTCGACTTGCTGGTCGTCGCCGATATGGTCGAGCGCGGCGCGCGGGTGCTCGACGTCGGCTGCGGCGACGGCGAATTGCTGCGCCTTCTGGAGACGCGCGGCGTCGACGGCCGCGGCATCGAGCTCTCGCGCGAGGGCGTGAACGAATGCGTCGTCAAGGGCCTCGCCGTAGTCCAGGGCGACGCCGATACCGACCTCGAAGACTATCCCGACGACGCGTTCGATTTCGTCATCCTGTCGCAGACGCTGCAGGCGACGCGCCGGCCGCGCGTTGTGCTAGAGCACATGCTGCGCATCGGCCGCCATGCCATCGTCTCGTTCCCGAATTTCGGCCACTGGAACATCCGCCTGCAGATCTTCTTCGGCGGCCACATGCCGTTCACCGACAATCTGCCCTATGCCTGGTACGAGACGCCGAACATCCACTTCTGCAGCATCAAGGATTTCCGCCTGCTGTGCGACGTTGCCGGCGCCAAGATGGAGGAAGCGGTGGCGCTCAATGCCTGGGGCCGGCGCATGCGGCTGAAAATGCCGTGGTGGTTCTGGAATCTGTTCGGCGAGCAGGCGGTGTTTTTGCTCAGCCGGCGGGGGTAACCGGTCATTGCTTCGCGTCGCTCGCAATGACCTTTTCGCGATCGATCGTATAGTATCCGGACGCCTTACCTTCGCTCGTGCAAACGAAGGCGCGGGCCCGTAGCTCAATGGTCAGAGCCAGCGGCTCATAACCGCTTGGTTGGAGGTTCGAGTCCTCCCGGGCCCACCACGCAGTCCCATTCGAACGGAGATTTCCCGACTTTCGGCGAATAGCCCCGAATTGGCGGGCTTGCGTGCGCGCGCTTTGTCTCTGCGAAGCGGTCAATTGGATTTCAAGGGCCGTTTCGGCGCCTTTGTCTCTGGCCGCAAAATTCGCGTTTCCCGGAAACAGAGACGGCCGCAGCCAGAGACTCGGTTCGAATGCGGCGCCTACTGCGGAGGAAGGCCGAGCATCTCGTGCTGCCGCGACCATTCGGCCGGCAAGTCGGCGAGGCGAGCAACGCCCATGCCGTGAGGCAGCCGCCCGTCGATCGCCGCTTTGACGAGATCGGGTGCAAGGAAGGCCAGCGAGATTGTCATGTTCACCTTGCGGACGCTGCAGCCCTCTCGTTTGGCGATGGTTTCCGTGGTTGCTGTTGCATCAGCGATAAGTTCATCCAGCCAACGGCGTCCGCGGGCAATCGATGCGACCAATGTTGCGCGAGTTTCCGAACGTATCGGACGAACCTGTTGCGGCGCGGTCCCTTCAGGCAAAAGGACCTCGCGGCGCCGGGTTGATGTTGTCTTTTGCCACGGCACATGAAGGACGCCGCCGTCTCCCGCCTGCTGAGAACCGGCGCCTGATGCTCGGGCGAGTTGGATGACCAGCCGTTCCGGCTGGACCTCCACTCGCGCGACATGAGTATCGACGAGACTGCGATCGTCGATCGGCTGCAATGGTTTGAGATGCTCCCGAACCGATCTGACGACCAACGCCTCGACTTCGGCTGCCGGGACCCGGCGCACCGAGCCGGCGCGCTCGGCCGCGCCCTGAAGGAGGGCGGAGGACAGATAGTAGCGGTACTTGAGGCCGCCTTTGCGGGCGTGGCTCGGGGTCATGCGGTTGCCGCGATCATCGAAGATGCGGCCGGCCAACAAAGCCTCGGATTTCGTCCTTGTGGCTTGATGGTTCGTTGCCTGTTCACTCGAGTTTGGCCTGGACGGCGTCGAACAAATCCCTATCCAGAATGGCGGGTTGCTCGCCTTTCAGGATCTCACCTTTGAAGACCACCTCTCCGATGTAGAAGCGATTGCGCAAGAGATGGGCGAGCGGCCCGCGTGTGAACGGAATGCCGCCGACGGTCTTCCCGCTCTTTAGCGTGCGAACCTTGGTGACGATGCCTCGCTTGCGCAGGTCGGCCATCAGCAGGTTGAGGCTGCCGAGCTTGAGATAGCGGCGGAAGATGGTCCGGACCCGCTCAGCCTCACCTTCATTGACGGTTATCTTTCGATCCTTCGTGTCGTAGCCGAGCGGGACCATGCCGCCGACCCAGAGGCCCTTGCGCTTCGAGGCGGCGATCTTGTCCCGGATGCGCTCGGAGGTGACCTCGCGTTCGAACTGGGCAAAGGACAGCAGCACGTTCAGGGTCAGCCGGCCCATCGAGGTCGTGGTGTTGAACTGTTGGGTGACCGAGACAAAGGACACGTTGTGCTGGTCGAACAGTTCGACCAGTTTGGCGAAGTCAGCCAACGAGCGCGTCAGGCGGTCGACCTTGTAGACGACGATCACGTCGATCTTGCCGGCCCGCACGTCCTCCAGGAGCCGCTGCAGGGCCGGCCGGTCGGTGTCACCGCCCGAGAAGCCGCCGTCGTCGTATTTGCCGCGCAGCAGCGTCCAGCCGGCGTGGGCCTGGCTTCGGATATAGGCTTGCGAGGCGTCATATTGGGCATCGAGCGAGTTGAAGTCCTGCTCGAGGCCCTGGTCGGTCGAGACCCGCGTATAGATGGCGCAGCGAACCGTCTTTGGCGGTCCGAGTCTTCATGGCGGGCCTCCTTCGGTGGCTTTGTCCCGCAGGCCGAAGAATCGCGGTCCGTTCCAGCGGGTGCCGGTGATGGCGAAGGCGACCTTCGACAGGCTTGGATAGGTCTTGCCGTTCCAGGCAAAGCCATCGGCGAGCACCGCCACGCGATGCATGCTGCCCGTTCCATTCGCGACCCAGCACGGTGCCCGGCCTCAAGTTCGGCGGTCCGCCGCCTCAAGTCCACGGCGCGCTGTCCTGCCTTCTCGGGCGACCCCGAGCGATCGAGCAGACGCCGACTCTCACTATCCAGGTCGCCCAACTGATCGGCCTGAAGCCGGTAAGCCAGAACACGAAACAGGAGATGGCGGGGCAGGTGAGGGGGCGCTTGCCGCCCGAAGACGGTATGCCAACGATTTCGAAGCGCCCCGACATCGAGATCACGCAATCGCGCAATCTCGACGTCGAGTGTCTTCCGGTCCGGCTCCGCAGGACCGATCCTGACGCGCGGCATGACGCTCAGTCGCGACTGCTGCTCGGCTTGCGCGCGGACTCGGATTTTGCCGGCTTCGCCGCTCGCAATTCGATAGACCCGGACGCCGTCCACCTTCGTCGAGCCGAGCTTCAGCTTAAGGCGCTTGCGGACCACACCGGCGAGGAAGCCGCGCACCGAATGCTGCTGCCAGCCCGTCGCCTTCATCATCGCCGCTATCGTTGCACCTGTAGGCTGTCTAAGCAGGGCGAGGACCGCCTCCTGCTTGGTCCCGCTGCGGCTCGAACGTGCGCGAATTTCTCGGCCTTCAGTGGCTTTTCGCGCCGCCTTTGGCGCGCGCAAGCTTGGCTTTTTTCGGGGTTTTGCTCTGCAACATTTGAATCCCTCTCGGTTGCGACGGCATCGGGCGCCGTCACCACCGAAGCCCCACAGCGGCGCACAAGCCGGCGGGGCGGGATCCGGTAGAGCTATGAGGCCTTATCGCCGTACCAAACTGACGCTCCAGGCGCAGCCGAAGTCCAGTCCTTTTCCGCAGCGAATTTTGCGGGCGGATCGCCGGTCCGTTGATGTGGCGTGCCAACGGCAAGAAGCGGGCCGCCTTCCGTCACCGAGATTGCCGATGTTCTTCAATCGTTCTATGAAACCAAGCTCGCCATCAATGACCGATTCTGCCGCCCTCCGCGCCGGTTCCAGCGCGATCAGCAAGGTCGGGCATTCGCGAGGCGCCTTAGTCACCGTGGACAGCTTCACGTAGCAGCAAATGCCGGCTTCTAACACCGCACAATTATTGCCGCCAAGCGATTGGAACGAGTTTGAAGATATTTGCGCTGACGTTTTCTCGCTCGAATGGAAGGATACAGAGCTCATTCGCTATGGGCGCAACGGTCAACGACAGGACGGAGTCGATATCTACGGCAGGCAGCAAGGGAAAAATGCTGCGGTTCAATGCAAAGGAAAAGATGTCTGGCCTCCGACGAGGCTCACCAAGGCAGAAATCAATAGAGAAGTAGCCAAAGCAAAAAAGTTTAAGCCCAAGATCAAAAAATTCATTTTCGCGACAATCGATCACGATGATCGCAAAATTCAGAATCACGTTAACTCGATTTCCGAGAAGCATAAGCAGGCGAAACTCTTCAGCGTGCATGTCTTTGGCTGGGGAGAGCTGAGGCGACGAATAAGGCGCCATCCAGAAGTGATCGAAACGTACTTCGGGATCGACACACTGCGCGGCCTTCGACGTGAACTCCCAGGCGCCGTGGCAAGCGAGGTTATTGAACGTTTCCAGGCATTAGGAACGCAACCTGTTCTACCTCAATCGATTCCACAAATCGTCCCTCCAGCCGACGTCTTTGGACCGGACCTCGCCGAGGCATTGGAACGGGATTTTGCCGCGCGCTATCGACGCGCCATGCAACGCTCCTTCTTCGCTGAGATGGCATCGGTGGATGAATTCTATCCACTCGCCCAAACAATTCTTGAAGGAAGGCGCCAGCGCTATCTCCCGCATTGCGCCGCCGTATCGTTCTGCGCGTCGCGCGCAGCACGTCGCTCAGAAAAGACGCTGCTCTCTCAGATAGGCTTCTAGCGGCCGCGACTTAACTCGACGGTCCGGATTTAGATATTCCCGCGAGGGCACGGATCGGCGAGGCACGGGGCGGTGTCCATGACGCCATAAAGATGCTTCGTGACATCGATGATGCCGACGCGCGCTCAACTTTCTCGGCATTATCCTCCGCACGAAGGGCGACGATGCCGCACTCGCCTGGATCGCCGAGCAGAAAATTTACAGCCACAGACCTTACGCCGAGCGGCGTTGTAAGCTTCTGTCAGATCTATCTACGCCGAAATGAACTTGGCCCCGCTGCGGAAGCGCTTGCAAGCCTACCGGATGATTACTTCGTAGACTGCCCTTATTTGTATCTTTTGCGAGGCGGCATCCGCATCGCCTTGGCGCTGCCCAAGCCCGAACAAACGCTGGTGCTGACCGGCCTGCCGCTCGACATCCGACGCGCGCATACCATTCGACCGGACGCGGAGGTCGCTACGGAACTCGATGCTGCCGCCGCGGACCTTCAACGCGTTCTCCCGCTGGCGATCGAACTCGGTTTGAAGGAAGCGCCCCGCCTAATCCGCTCGTACGTGATCTGGTCCGGCCTCTTGCATCCGGGCCGAAAGGAAACCGCGTTGGCACAACTTCGACGCGATATGCAAGAGCCGCCGAAAGCCCTGCCACTCATTCAATTCGCGCTGGCCTACGATCCTGATTTCAATGCGAAGGCGTTCTGCGAATATTTGAAGCGGCGCGAACGGCTTGGCGGCCTCAACGACGAGGAACTCCGCGCGAGCCTACCAAGTTTTGCTGCTTCGGCGCGACCATGTCCGGAAACTATTTGCCCGCGGCTATCTGCAATGATCGGATTGATAAATCCAAATCGATCTATCGAGGCTGCGATATCACGGATTTGTTCTTTTGGGTGGGTGCGCGCGTTGCGCTTTGCCGGGCGCAGTTTGCGCGGTGACAGCATCTCAATGGGGCGTGGAAGTTTCGACTCCGCAGCCATCGTCTTTTCCGTGACCAAGTCTAGCCACAGAAATCGTCGATCACGCGCAAAAATGATAGGGCACTAATTGAGGTGATTTTGGTGTTTGCAGCAGGGCAGCAGCTATTTTGCGGAGTTTGCCCCCTTCCGGGCCTTTAGCCGGCGACGGGCCGGACGTGAATTGAAATTTGGTGCATCGAATTCGAGGCGCGTCGCGCGTGTCAGGGGGTCAACATACTCTGCACTACGATCCCGACGAGAGTTGGACCCACGATTGAGGTGGATTTCAATGCCTCCCTCAACGAGGAACTCGTGGGCCGCAGATGGAGCGCTAACCTTCGGCCCGCGATCAAGTGATAAATAGGGTAACAAGTCGAGCGCGATCTCCCTTATGCGATGGCGATTGGTTTCCTTGCCCTCGACTACTGATCTCAGCAAAATTAAAAACTCGGTCTCGCTTATGTCAGCTTCGTCAAAGACTGTTTCGATAATCGTCGTATCGTCCCACGCTTTGAGAATAAGCTTGGTTCGGCTTAAGATCGCGCGCGTCTGCCGCACCCGCGTAAGGAATCGAATAGCCGCATAAACCGGGCGACGCATTTTACTCTCTTTGGCGCATCGCCGGCCGCGGCGAACCACCAGCTTCGCCATTGCACGCGCCATAAATGGATCCCAGCCGGATGCGATGAATAGCGGCTCGTAGCCTGGCGAAGCCGATTGCATCGCCTTAACTATCGCATCGCTGATCACCGGGATCCCTTTCTGCGATCCCTCGAAACTAGTTGATGACTGATTGATTTGCGCGCTGTCTGGGCTAGCAAGATCTGGTCTGTCACAATCCAGGACTATTGAGTTGGGCACCACTCTGGGAATCATCATTGCCAAAGCCTGCTCCAACCGGGCGGCGGCCTCATCGCCGAGCAGATGTGTCCGAAGTACATCCAAAACCGTTGGCATTGTTGGCACATTCGACGCCGTTGCGAACTTGTGCATGAATTACCGCATGGGCGTCGCCGCGTCGATGCTAGCAAGTTTAGCACAAATTCCGCCAAGGTTCATACAGACACGGGTCAAATGAACAAACCCTTTGCGCGCGCAACGTGATCGGATTCGCATAATGACCGATTACGGAATAATCGAGCGGTACCCCGTCGAGGTCTCGGGTAAAACAGGGCAGGGGATGCACCTACCGCAGTCGTGACTTTGCGTCAGCATCCAAAGCGTCCACTTTCGCGAATGCCGGCTACGATCTGCGGATTCTTTGATACCGATAGCAGTTCAGCCAGGTACCAACGGTGGTCGCATTCAACGACCGTTCGAAAGCTGCCGATCGTCAACGTTGCCTCGCCTCTAGCACTCAATACTTCCTTGTCAAGAATCCTCTGCGCGGTTTCTCGATCCAGCAGAATCGAAGTAGCCTGGTCTGCTTTGGGGAACAACAGTTCCTTGACCGGTCCGCTTTTGGCGGCGTGAGGAAGTAGCCCCGTCGAGACCTTATCGGGAAAGAAAAGGAGTCGCAGATGAGAGGGCTTATCATTGACAAGCTCCCACCAGACAAGAAATTGACCTGAGAGTTGAACCTTGCCTGTAAAATGTACAACGCGGCCGTGTCTAGGATTTGCGAGCTTCAATGGGCTGGGCTTGTCAGTGGAAAAGCTTGCGGAGGCCGACACGCAGGGGCTCACCCAGCTGACACATATTACGAGTGCGAGGATGTTTCTCATCGCTTACGGCCTTGTTGTCGGCAGCCAGCTTAGCACAGTGTTACCGTGGGTTTGTGGTCAACCGTATGGCGAAACCCCGCTGCTTTCGATTGACGTAGGCGGGTCTGCCTTTGGTATACTTAAGCGATGGGGACTGGGCTTATGCCAGACCTGCGTGACGGACTAGCAGCTGCGCCGAACGAGCACGTTGGCGCCAGCCGGTCAGATATTGCTGTGCAGGATCAGGTACGCGGCCTTCTTCCAAAGGCCCATTCCTATCTGCATCACCTGTCCCTACCGCAAACTCAAATCGGCTGACGATCGCCCGCGAATTGGTTGATAGCGACGTTTTCATCCGCCGGCTTCAAACGATGGGCATTCGCGACTGGCCGACTGCGGCGCGATCGCCATGGCAAAACGGATATGCAGAACGCCTGATCGGCTCGATCAGGCGGGATTGCTTGGATCATGTTGTTGTATTTGGCGAGCGGCATCTTCGTCACCTGCTCGAATCGTATCAGCGATATTACAACGAGGCTCGCACCCATCTAGCGCTAGGCAAGGATGCGCCGGTTTCGCGCGCGGTTCAGCCAGTTGGCAGCATCGTCGCCAAGCCGCTCCTGGGAGGATTGCACCATCAATACGTCCGGATTTGATTTCCGGTAGGGACAGCGGCTCATGCCGGAGCGCTGGGCAAGGGTGAATTAAGGGTATAGTGCATGAGCGCACCGCGATGCGGCTGCAGCCGGGCGGCTGGCACCGATCTTGCTGTCCTCTTTCGGGCTATGATACCGGAGAACTCTGCTTCATTTGGTCGGAAGTCTGATGTCGCTCGCGTTGGCACTAATTAGAATTGGAATTCCCGCGGCGTCCAATCGCAACCGGTGCTTCTTCCAATAAGCAGCTTTCGCTTCCGTGTAACCAAAGACAATCAGCCTTCCTCTCGGGTCGATTTCCAACTTCGGAGCAGACGCAGCTTCGATGACGAGCGGAGCCAAGGGCGGTTTGCGAATCCCCATTGCATCGATTCTCTTTAGCGCTTCACAGGCGTTACGATAAGCGAGCTCAACCGCGCCGCCGCGCTGCCTGCTCTTCAGATAGTCTCCGTAGTCGTCAACCAGTTGACTGATAACGTTTGGAGTTTTCAAACGGTACAGTCGATCATCGTCAAAGGTCTTCGCCTCCCAAAATACGACATAAATGCCGTCAGGCTTTCGTTCAAGCGCTACAACGTCCATGCGCAAAGCCGACCTCTTCTCTCGCCAAGCCGGAAGGCCCATCTCAAGATCGATGACATTGGCGTTATTGGAGACAATAGCGTCCACGCCGACCTTCTCTGGCAGTTTCGTTTTGTTGCGTCCCTCCGTCCATCTTTTCTTACGGCGATCGATGTACAAAATAATATCTGCCAACGACTTTTTTTGTATCCGCCTACCCCATTCCCACTCGCTGGTCTCAGCGTTCAGCGTCGCGAGATCTTGGTCAAGATTTTCGTCCTCAAAGACATATTTGACATGGCATTTGACCCGTGCTGGGGCCGCTTGTCCCTTTTTGCACCGGCCAAAGCTGATATGCGCGACGCAATGACCATGATGATAAAAATCAAGTGTGTTAACGCGAACCGCAATACGCAAACCTTCTCCATGCCCGCTTGGCGTCCAACGCCTCAAGAGTTCTTTCCACCAATTTTCATTGGGCAGCTCGGCGAGACGTTCGAGGGCCCGCCAAGCCTCGTCACGCAATCCACGTTTGAAATCGCGCATTGCTTCAAACCTCCCACCATTCCCCATCCTGCCGAAGCACGACATTTTCAAAGAGGTCGGGGAAGCGCTCCGCCTCGAAGGTGTGTATCGGTACCAATGCATTAGGACGCACGGCGGCGGCCAGCCGTTTCAAATCGGCGATACTCGCGTGCCCCGACGTGTGGATAAGTTCAAAAGGAATGCCGCGAGCTTTGCAATCGGCTTTGAGTTGCGCACCCGAGCCTTCCTTCAAATAACCGTCCCACTGGGACCAGATGACCCTTGCGCCAGCCAACGCCCCGGCACGTTCAAGATCGCCAAACATCCATCCCCGAAAAAGCATGACGGAACGGGGGGCCTGATCAGCAAGCTGCTCCGGCCACAAACGGAAGCCACGGTAGCTATCGACGATCGGAGCGATGTTTTTTCTAACGAGGTGAACTCGCTGCGCCTGCGGGATAAAGACCGCGATGTTCGGCCAGCCGCGAACCGGCTTCGGGATATGTACATTGCCAGTCGCTTTCAGAACCTCTGCGGCATAGGCATCAACGATGAGGGTTCGCCCTGTTTGCTTGGCTGCCCGGTAGATCGTAACGACGCGGTCGATGTTCTGGGCCGAGCAGGCGACAAGCACCATGCCCGGGTGGTCTTGAAGCGGTCAATGAAAATCCGCTCCAGTGCTTCCTCGGTTGGAAAGCTCTCACTCTCGGCAAGGCGGCCAAGGCTCGATCCCTCCATCAACATGACATCGATGTTCTTTGGCGGCTTTTTCAGCATCAGTTCGAACAGCTTGCCCTTTCGACCATGAGCACGCAGGTCGCCGGAATAGAAGAGCCGCCGTCCATCAGCTTCGATCTCCAGAGCATAGGCATCAAATCCGGAATGATCGACGAGATGTGGCGTAATGGCGAACGGACCAATTTGTAGGGGCTTGCCGCTTTCGAGATGTTTCCAGGCATTCGGTGCGAATGCATCGGGCACGAAGTCGGCCGCCGCACGCATGATGCGCTCGGTAGCCCTCCCCATCACGATAGGGATGTCGGGGCGAACCTTCGGAATAAGCCCCCAGTGGTCGCGATGTCCGTGGGAAAGGACGATTGCGAGCAGCGATGGATCATGTTCCCGGAGGCCAGAAATTTGCGGGACCAGAGCCGGGTCCACTTCAACCGCATCGAGCGGCAGGCCGAGATCAACAATAATGCGGCTTCCCGACGCCTCAATCTCAACGCAGGTGCCGCCAATCTGCTTCGTGCCGCGATGGATGCAGACCCGCATTGCTATTTCGCCACTCGGAAGAAGCCCAGTTGCACCTTAGACCGGGACAGACATGCCAACCGGTTTTCATTCAGCATTATTGCTGCTTCGGAGGCCCAACGCGAGCCATGCTACGATAATGCGCATCGGTGAGTACGATTAATCGAGTTCGGGGTATTTTCCACGCAAGCACGATGTAAGTGATAAATGGACTTCGATTTAGCTTTGGGTCGAGAACCAGGAGCCATTTGTCGTCCTCCTTGCGCCAATTCACACGGCCGCGCGGAAAGTAATCGTATTCGTAGTCCACGAGGGTTTGGTCAAGGCGCTGTACCGTCGGCCAAACGTCTACATGTCCTTCGTCGAGGGTCTTAAAGCCCGCAACTTCGGAAACTGCACTGAAAGGCCGTGAGATCGAGGCAAATCGTGAAGGATTGCGATCCTTCGCGATGAACCAAAAGAGACCCACTCGGGGCTCGTTGGAGGGGAGAACTGGCTCGATGTCCACCCTTATATATTCGGTTGAGGGCCGTTTGAATTTACCGGTTTGAAACACGTTCTTGTGAACCGTACTAATAGGTCCATCTCCCTGTCGTCAAGTTCCACCATTCCCTTCGCCCTTAGCTGCCAGAAAGCGATGTATTCTAACAATCGAAGCGATCCAGCTTCCGGGCGCGACAGCCTCCGACCCGAATGGGTTTGAATATGAGCAGACTGCCCACACTCTTTATTCCGCATGGTGGCGGACCATGTAAGCGGCGTCACGCCTCCGACCCAGAGCCTCGTCCCTATGGCAATCCGGCCTTCGCTAGACCTTCCAGAATGCGCTGAAAATCATCAGGATTCTTGTAAGGAAGAACACGCGCGCGCTGCATCAGCGAGAAGTCCGGATTAACTTTGAGAAGCTCAGCCCATACTGCCCGCGCGTCTTCCGCGCGCCCGAGATGACCGTAACAAGATGCCAACAGCATGCGGCTGGCGTCGGTGCCAGGATTGCGTGCGATGCGATCGAGAAGCTGCTGGGCGGCGATTTCATATTTTCCCAAGCTGAAATTCGCCTGCGCCAGGAAGTGCAGCACGATGTCCGGATAGTGAGGGTCCAGGCGCATCGCTATCGCGAACGGCTCCAGCGCCCGCGCTGGCTCGCCCGCATACATCAGCGCCAGGCCCATCGCGGTATGACCCTGAGCAAAGTTGGGATCAAGGGCAATCATGCGGCCAAATTCCGCGAGCGCGCCCTCGTGATCGCGTCGCCACAGCAGCACGTTGCCGAGCGCCATATGGCTTACCGGCTCCTGATCGTTCAATTCGAGCGCGCGGCGTGCCCATCTCTCCGCCTCAAGTAACGCCTGTGCTGAATCAAGCGCCCAGCCACTGGCGTAATCCGCAATCGCGGCAAACGCCAGGCCCGCATGCGGAGCGGCAAAGTTTAGATCGAACTCGATCGCTCGGCGGTACATCGCTCGAGCTTGGATGATCGACTCCCGAGTGCCGCGAGTGAGCAATGCGCGCGCCCGAAGCCAGCACTCATACGCCTCGACGTTGCTGGTACCGTGTCGGCGCAGCCGCTGCTGCTCACCCTGTGTCAGCGTCACCGCCAGCGCGCCGACAATCTTCTCTACTACCTCGTCCTGGACCTCGAAGATATCCGTCAAATCGCGGTCGTAGCGGTCCGCCCATAGGTGCGCGCCGGTCGCGGCGTCGATGAGCTGCGCGGTAATCCGCACGCGGTTGCCAGCGCGGCGGATCGAGCCTTCGAGCACCGAGCGCACGCCAAGATCGCGGCCGATGGTGCGAACGTCGACCGAGCGCCCCTTATAGGTGAAGCTCGAGTTGCGCGCGATCACCGTCAGGCCGGCAATTTTCGACAAATCGGTGATGATGTCTTCGCTGATGCCGTCGGAGAAGTACTCCTGTTCAGGGTCGCCTGACATGTTGGTGAACGGCAAGACGGCGATCGACGCAGTAGCGACGTTCGGCTCCGGTTTGGCGGCATTGGATCGGGCGGCGGTGGGGTCGTCGCGCTGGGGTGCCATTTCCAGACCCGGATCGGCCGGTCGATATTCTTGACGCTGATCTCGCCGCCATCCTGGAAGCGAACGTCGATCCGATTGCCGACGCTTTCGTTGACGATCGATGAGACGCAGATTCCACCCGGCTCGGCGAGCGGCTCCAAGCGCGCGGCAATATTGACGCCATCACCATAAATGTCGTCGCCTTCAATAATAACATCGCCAAGATTGATGCCGATTCGCAGCACGATGGTTGGCTGCGAAGCGCTTTGGTCCGGCGTCGCGGCGATGGAGCGTTGCACCGAAAGTGCACAGTTCACGGCATCGACCACGCTACCAAACTCGGCGATGACGCCATCGCCGATCAGCTTCACGATGCGGCCATTATGGGCGGCGACCGCCGGGTCGAAGACCGCTTCCCGGTGCTGTTTCAGAGCGGCCAGCGTGCCCGCCTCGTCGGCTCCCATCAGGCGCGAATAGCCGACCACGTCGGCCGCGAGGATTGCCGCCAGTTTACGGTTGATGCGTTCTTCAGCCATGAATTCGTGCCAGGTCGCTAGCCCTTACGCGGAGGATCCTAACGGCGTAAGTAATGCGCTATCGGAGAAAATCCAGGATTGGCAGCTCGCCGGCGGTGCCGCGGAGCAGCGATCGGCGCCGGAGGGCGACGCTCCGCAGTGCCCCTCGCGGGTCTATCGATTGTCGCAAGAGCTTCAGACTGCGACTGTCTCGTTGGCTTCTGCGCGTAGATTGGCGCACCCGGACGAGTTCACTAAACATCCTCGCGTTGTTTGCAAAGTTAGCGTCGCATCAAGCGACGGTAGAAATCTCCCCGGGGACAGGGAGCCGTATTGTTAGTATCATGCATACGTTATTCAGCCGAACAAAAGGTGATGAGTATGAAAATCGCAGTGATCGGAGCAGGAAATGTGGGCAGGCGCGCTCGGCAGCGGATGGGCCAAGGCTGGTCATACAATCGTATTTGGCGTGCGGGATGTAAACAAGCCGGACTTAAAGGCTTTGTGTGCGCGACTCGGCGCGACGGCAGCGCCATCGGCTAGCGCGGCACAGCAAGGTGATATCGTAGTTCTGGCGTTACCTTGGAACGTCGCCGAAAATGCAGTCAAATCGCTCGGTGATCTCAAAGGCAAGATTGTCATCGATAGCATGAACCCATTGGCGATGAAGGATGGCGCACTCGGGCTTGAACGTGGTTACACGACGTCAGGTGGAGAAGCCGTCGCAACGTGGCTTCCTGGCGCAAAGGTGGTCAAGACATTCAATCAAGTCGGCGCGGAAATGATGATGGCAGGCGATCGTTTCGAGAAACGCCCTGTAATGTTCCTTGCCGGCGATGACGAAAGTGCTAAATCAACCGTAGCTCAGCTTGTCAGTGAGCTTAGGTTCGAGGCGCTCGATGCGGGGGGGCTCAAACAGGCTCGCATCCTCGAACCATTCGCGATGGTATGGATTAACCAGGCGCTGTTTCGTGGCCTTGGACGGAACTGGGCATTTGGTGTGATGCGGCTGAAGAGTTGACGTCATCGATTGGCCTTTCGCACAGCTATGACGCCCCACCATTCGGCAGCGATCGGTCGCAAAGCGGACATACCTGACGAACTCGCCGGACGACACTGACGACCCCTCTGACAGACTGGGATCGCGTGTTCATAGCTTCTGATGGCGAACCGAGAGCTAGTTGGGGTAGGGACACAGCGTAGGTTTGATATGATGCCTGTTGTGAGAATCTCGCTTTGGCGTTTCGATGCGACTAATTGCGACACCGTCCGCAAACTCCTTGATGACAGCCAGAAGACTTTAATTCCAGCAATTCGCTCATTGAAGGGGAGAGGACAGCGCAATGACGAACGTCAGTGTGTGGGACTCGCATGACAGCATCTCGAAACGAATTTGCTTGTTTTGACGCTATTGGCCTCGCGGACCAAATTCGCCGAAAGAGGGTTTCCGCGTCTGAAGTTTTGGAAGCCTCAATCGTATCTATTGACGAGCTGAATCCTCGTCTCAACGCGGTAATATGCAAACTCTATGCACAAGCACGCGATCAGTTGTTGGCATTAAATCCCGAGTCGCCGCTATGTGGCGTTCCCTTCCTCGCCAAGGACTTATTCGCTGAGATTGCAGGCACCCCGCTCCATGAGGGCTCCGAATTTTTAAGGGGCTGCTATCGTTCCACACAAGACAGCGAACTCGTGACGCGCTGGCGCGAGGCGGGTCTTGTTCTGGTGGGTAAAACGAACACACCAGAATTCGGGATGAAACCGGACTGCGAGCCAAGGATTTACGGTTGCTCGATAAATCCTTGGGCACCCGGCTACACGACAGGCGGATCTTCAGGCGGTTCCGCCGCAGCTGTGGCAGCGCGTATGGTGCCAATGGCGCATGCTAACGATGCTGGTGGTTCAATACGCATTCCGGCCTCGTGTTGCGGTCTGTTCGGACTGAAACCCACCCGCGCTCGCAATCCCTTAGGTCCCTTTTACGGTGATGCCGGGAGTGGCATCGTATCCGAACATGCGGTTACCCGCAGTGTACGGGACAGTGCACTGCTCCTCGATGTGACCTCAAATCTTGGGGCGGGAGAGCCGTACTACGCACCGAAGCCAACATCCACATTTCTGTCGGCAACAGAAAGGGACCCGGGTCCGCTACGCATTGGTTTGGTAACTGAAACTGGCGGAGAGAATGCGATTCACAAGGATTGCATCGAAGCATGCCAGAAAGCCGCAAAATATCTTACCGATCTAGGCCATTTCGTTGAGGACGCAAAGTTCACCCACGACGCTGTCGCTTATCACAAGCGATGCGTTCATATTTTCGCCGGAATAGCCAATTGGGCAGTAAAAGACTGGGCTAGGCGAACCGGCAAACGGATATCAGAATCAGATTTTGAGCCATTTACCTGGTTTCTCTACGAGCGAGGCCAAAAAATATCTTCCGGCGACTATCTTCTCATCGTTCAAGACATGCAGCGGCACACGCGCGATATAACCCGTTTCTTTGATCGATTCGATGTGATGCTCACACCAACTTTGATGATACCCCCACCGCCGCTTGGCTATCTGAATGCCGACAAAGAGACGATTTCTCAAGCAGCCGAGCGGATGATGAGCTACACTTTTTTCTGCTTTATTGCGAATGGGGCCGGTCTTCCCTCCGCGTCGCTACCGCTGCACTGGAACGATGATGGTCTACCAATCGGTGTACTTGCAACCGGCCGAGCTGGATCTGAGGAGCTGCTTTTTTCGTTGTCAGCGCAGATCGAAAGAGGGTGGCCGTGGGGCACGATGGCGCCTCGGATATCTGCTCTATCGTAGATCATTTTGTCGCACCTCGCCGACTAGCTTCCGGCCGCGACTGAAGTGCCGCATGCCGCCCGAGGATCATCTATCCTCCCCCCGTGCGGGGCGCGGGCGGTCAAGTCGGCGAGTGACCGAGTAAACCCCGACAGCCGCGGCCGCTCTCGGGCGGCGTGATCTCCTCCCGTAGCACGCCCCGCGGCCCTCTGGGCGGGGCCGGGGTCAGTCGGCCGAGGTCCAGAAGCGTGCGCGATTGAACCAAAACAGCTTTGCGGGAACAACTGCAGCGCTTGGGTCAGTCCACGGACCATGGTTCAAACCGCCCCCGAACACTTCACTGGAAAGTGACACGAATTCGGTAAATTCAAACGGGCTTAAAAAGAATATATAAGGGTGGAAATAGAGGCAGTTTCCCCCTCCAACGAACCCCGACTGGGTCTCTTTTGGTTTATCGCGAAGGATCGCGGTCATTCACGATTTGCTTCGCTCTCACGGCCTTTCAGTGGCGTTTCCGAGGTTGCAGGCTTTAAGACCCTCGAGGAAGGGCACGTAGACATTTGGCCAACGGTCCAGCGCCTTGACCAAAGCCTCGCGGACTACGAGTACGATTACTTTCCGCGCGGCCGCGTCAACTGGCGCAAGGAGGACGACAGATGGCTCCTCGTTCTCGATCCAAAGCTTAATCGCAGTCCATTTATCACTTACGTCGTGATTGCGTGGAAAATACCCCGAAGACGATTACTCGTACTCACCGATGCTCATTATCGTAGCTTGGCTCGTGTTGGACCTCCGCGGTAGGGCGAGATGTCAATTAATCGATTGGCCTAGTCGCTTCGGTTGAGTAACGTCCGCGAGAATGCGCCTACAACCACGGCTGTCAAAATCAAGGTACCTGGCCGGGCTTCAGTGTTCGCGCCGACTCTGGCTGGGTTGGCATGATCCTGAACCGCCATTCGAACCCCTGCCGGGTACGATACTCGCGGTCGGCACCGATGTCGGGATTGCTGCAAGGCTATTAGTGCCTGGCGGTATTCTCGTGTATGAAGGGCCAGATCAACACGCGCAGGCGGTGACGCGGACGAGAGAGTTGATTGCAAATCCAGATGTTCCGGCAATTTTTGAAGCGGCATTTGCCTTCGATAACGTACTAATCAGAGCCGATATCCTCGAACGCCAGCCGAGTGGCGCATGGCGTCTCGCCGAGGTCAAATCCACTACTCGGGTGAAACCCGAACACTTACACGATCTTGCCATTCAGGCCTACGTGATCAGGGGTTGCGGTATCGCCCTGGAGCAAATGCAACTTGTCCATGTCGATACCACTTACGTACGGGATGAAAACGGGATCGATTGGCACGCCTACTTCAAGCCCGAAGATCTAACGGACGAGGTCCGTAAACTTCTTGCTTCGGTGCCCGAGCGCGTTGCGCAGATGCACGCGGTCTTGGCGGGACCGACTGCGCCTGAAATCAGGCCCAGCGGCCATTGCTTCTCGCCCTTTGAATGCGAATTCTGGTCCCGGTGCACGGCTAATAAGCCGTCGGACTGGATCTTTTATCTGCCGCGTCTCGACACAACAAGATTTGCCGAGCTTGATGGCAATGGCATCGAGAGGATGCGAGACATTCCGTCAGATTTTTCCCTCACTCCGGGGCAGCAGCGTGTCGTGGACGCCGTGGTGTCTGGTCGCGAGCACATCTCGGACGAGCTGGGTGATGCGCTTGCTCCTCTGGGACCACCAGCAACATATCTGGATTTCGAAACCTTCTCACCCGCGGTTCCGTTGTACCCTGGAACAAGCCCCTACCAACGCATTCCCTTCCAATGGTCAATCCATTACGACGACGGCGTTGGCGATGTCCGACATTTCGAGTTGCTCGCCGATGGCCAAGTTGATCCGCGCCGAGAATTTACTGAGACGCTCCTAGAGGCGATTGACCGAACCTCAGGGCCGATTATTGTTTACTCTCCATTTGAAGCGAGCGTTCTAAACGATCTTGCGGCATTTTTACCCGATTTGTCCGGATCCTTGCTCGCCGTAATTGATCGGCTTCGCGACCTCTTGGAGATTGTTCGAAACCATGTCGCTTATCCGCTATTCCTCGGTTCTTATTCGATCAAGGTGGTTGCTCCCGTCTTGGAGCCGGGATTCAGCTATGCCGATCTAGATGATGGTGTTACTAACGGCAATGATGCATCAGCAACATTCTATCGGCTTGCGTCAGATCGCTTGGTGTCGGAAGGTGATCGAGCGCGGTATCGACAGGCCTTGCTAACATATTGCGGCCGGGACACACTGGCGATGCTGCATGTGCATCGCAAGCTCTTATGCTTTGCAAGGCAATCAGCGCGTTAGCCGTCAGGCAATCTTAAAGCTATCACATTTCTCTCGTCGATGGCATTCCTGCAGCGAAGAATGTCGGGAGGTTTGAGTGGAAAATTCAGCGGAGAGATCTGACAAGGAACGCAATTTGCGGTTTGACGACCTCGTTCGAAGTGAGCGCTATTTTACCGCTACATTGCTCCCTGCAGTGCTCTTTCACAATAACCTGGAGGGCGTTCGACGGTTTATCGAACTCGTTGATAAGAACGCGCGAACGGAACACGCAAAATCCGGCGAAATAATCCGTGAGAAGGATACCCCGGATTATAATGATTTTAAAGACGTAGAGGTGATCACCGAGTTTCACATCGCGCGCGACTTAGAATTCGCAAATCTACGCCTTGAGGCCAACATTAGGCCGACCAAAGATAACGAACGGGAAAAGCGAGATGCCCCCGACGTTGCTATCGTCGCGCACCGGGAGCTTGTGGTATGTGAGGGTAAATTCTTTTCTGACTTCAATACAAAGGACCTCAACGAACAGCTGTGCTCCCAACGTGTCCAATTGCGTCACCTTTTCGGCATTCGAGAGATACGCGCTTACCGCCACGTGGCCATCGTGCCAGAGAGACTTCGACCTTAATGCAGATGCTGTACTCACATGGGATGACATCCGGCAGTTGGCTCACGATTTCATGGGTGCCAAACACTACGTCACGATGCGTCTCAGCAATGCAGTCAAAAGGTACGAGTGTGAGAGTGGAAGCGCAGGCATCCCGAACTACGATGACATCCTGCCGTTCGAGAAGATGAGGGAGAAGTGTCGGGAGTCAGGTAAAATCAAAGTTGGGATAATGGGTGGCGTGCGTGAATTGAGTAAATTGAATCTTGTCGACGCAGAAAAGCGAAAATGGAAATGGCGGCATGTCGATAATAAGGGACGTTGGGACCCAGGAAATTGGTTGGATGGGGCACGCTGGCTGGAAATCGTAGAGTCCAAGCGAGGCTTCGGCACCTCGGTGACGGGGGATTAATCGCACACATAACTCGGCGGTTGGACGTCGTTGCCGATTGCCCATGAATTACATTACAGTTATATCTCAGCAACATGGTGTCCCTTCCGAAAATTTGATCCATGTAGATTCGCAGCGTGAGGCAGAATCATCGCATCATCAAGTTCGATGCTTGCCATCCTGCACTTGCTCGTGATGTTCGGCGCCGACGTCTTCAAGTCGCGACTCAGGCTCGAAGCCGAGAACCTATTTCTCCGTCATCAGCTCAATATCGCTTTGAGGCGGGTGCCGCCTCGTCTGCGGCTGCACAGTAGTGACCGGGCGCTGTTGGTGTGGATGATGCGGATTTGGCCCACTCTGCTCGACGTAGCCCAGGTCGTAAAGCCGGAGACGATCTTGCGATGGCATCGCTTTGGCTTCAAAGCGTTTTGGCGCTGGAAATCTCGAAATAGGGGAGGGCGGCCAAAGGTTGATCGTGAGCTCCGCGATCTCATCCGACGGATGGCTGGAGAGAATCCACTCTGGGGTGCGCCCCGGATCCATGGGGAACTGCTGATGCTTGGGTTCGAAATTGCCCAGTCGACGGTCTCCAAATACATGATGCGGGGTCGGAGGCCGCCTTCGCAATCCTGGAAGACGTTTCTTGAGAACCACGCAGGCGATCGCTGCTGTTGACATGTTTGTGGTCCCGACGCTGACCTTTGAGCGCTTGTTCGCGTTCCTGGTTCTGGGCCACGGCCGACGGCAGTTGCTATGGTTCGAGGTGACCCGGCATCCTACAGCAGAGTGGCTGGCGCAACAGATCACCGAGGCCTTCCCCTGGGCATCGGCGCCGACCTACCTGGTGCGCGACAATGACGGTGCATATGGACATGCCTTCTCCCGTCGGGTGATGGCCATGGGTATCCGCGACCGGCCGATCTCACCCCGGTCACCATGGCAAAATGGTCATATGGAGCGTCTGATCGGGACCGTACGACGCGAGTGCGTAGATCGAATGCTGATTTTCGGCGAGGCGCACCTGCGGCAAATTCTAACCTTGTACGCGTCCTATTATAATGAATCGCGCACGCACTTATCGCTGCACAAGGATACGCCGCTGGGTCGAGCGGTCCAACGGTACGGAAACATTGCCGCTACGCCCGTCGGGGCTGCATCATCGCTACGTGCGGATATGATTTCTGGAAGGGACAGGTTTCGAATTCCAATGTCTCACACGCCTGCGATAGCGGATCGGCGGTAATGGGACGCAGAGTTAATCAAGTTCGCATACCGGCTGCAGATCAAGAAGGCCTCCTGGCGGAAGCCTTCACCGCAGCTGGCCGCTTCAGGCATCCGGCCAGCCATTGATCCACGTGCGGGAATGCCGACAAGTCGACGTCGGCCATCCGGGCCCAGGACAGAACCGAGGCAACGTTGAGGTCCGCGACCGTGAAAATTGGACCCACCAAATAGTCGGCGGTCGCCAGCCGTTGATCAAGCACCGCCAGGGGTTTCTGCAGCTGCTGCTCGCCCTCGTCTGCCAGCTTCGAATCGCGCTGGTCCTCGGGTAAGAAAAATCGATGAAGCAGCACCGCCAACGCCGGTTTCTCCACCTCGGTCATTACCCAAAAGCTCCATTGGATCGCCTGCGCCTCGCCCTCCATCGTTTTCGGCAACAAGACGCTCTCGTGCTTCTTGGCGAGATAGAGATTAATGGCCATGGATTCCCATAGCTTGAACCCGTCATCATCGATGGCGGGGATCCGGCCGTTCGGATTCACTGCAAGATATTCCGGAGTTTTGGCAGTGCCGTCAGCGAAATGAATCGGGACATTCTCGTAATCGAGCCCGAGCTCGTTGGCCATCCAGAGCGCGCGATAAGCACGCGATAAAGGAACCCCATATATCTTCAAATTGCTCATAGCGGCCTTCTACTCTTGGATTTTCACGGTCGGGCGAGAGAATATCGGGCGAGGGCGACCAAGTACATCCACCAGTCTTCTCGGAGCAGGGCCATAATGAGTCGCCCGATCCGGTGTGCGATGTCGTTGGATGGAAAGATGCGCCGAATTAGGACGCATCGGGTCCGACACGATTGGCCCTTAGTTCGCATAATGACAGATTACGGAATAATCGAGCGGTACCCCGTCGAGGTCTCGGGTAAAACAGGGCAGGGGATGCATCTACCGCAGTCGTGACTTTGCGTCAGCATCCAAAGCGTCCACTTTCGCGAATGCCGGCTACGATCTGCGGATTCTTTGACACCGATAGCAGTTCAGCCAGGTACCAACGGTGGTCGCATTCAACGACCGTTCGAAAGCTGCCGATCGTCAACGTTGCCTCGCCTCTAGCACTCAATACTTCCTTGTCAAAAATCCTCTGCGCGGTTTCTCGATCCAGCAGAATCGAAGTAGCCTGGTCTGCTTTGGGGAACAACAGTTCCTTGACCGGTCCGCTTTTGGCGGCGTGAGGAAGTAGCCCCGTCGAGACCTTATCGGGAAAGAAAAGGAGTTGCAGATGAGAGGGCTTATCATTGACAAGCTCCCACCAGACAAGAAATTGACCTGAGAGTTGAACCTTGCCTGTAAAATGTACAACGCGGCCGTGTCTAGGATTTGCGAGCTTCAATGGGCTGGGCTTGTCAGTGGAAAAGCTTGCGGAGGCCGACACGCAGGGGCTCACCCAGCTGACACATATTACGAGTGCGAGGATGTTTCTCATCGCTTACGGCCTTGTTGTCGGCAGCCAGCTTAGCACAGTGTTACCGTGGGTTTGTGGTCAACCGTATGGCGAAACCCCGCTGCTTTCGATTGACGTAGGCGGGTCTGCCTTTGGTATACATAAGCGATGGGGACTGGGCTTATGCCAGACCTGCGTGACGGACTAGCAGCTGCGCCGAACGAGCACGTTGGCGCCAGCCAATCAGATATTGCTGTGCAGGATCAGGTACGCGGCCTTCTTCCAAAGGCCCATTCCTATCTGCATCACCTGTCCCTACCGCAAACTCAAATCGGCTGACGATCGCCCGCGAATTGGTTGATAGCGACGTTTTCATCCGCCGGCTTCAAGCGATGGGCATTCGCGACTGGCCGACTGCGGCGCGATCGCCATGGCAAAACGGATATGCTGAACGCCTGATCGGCTCGATCAGGCGGGATTGCTTGGATCATGTTGTTGTATTTGGCGAGCGGCATCTTCGTCACCTGCTCGAATCGTATCAGCGATATTACAACGAGGCTCGCACCCACCTAGCGCTGGGCAAGGATGCGCCGGTTTCGCGGGCGGTTCAGGCAGTTGGCAGCATCGTCGCCAAGCCGCTCCTGGGAGGATTGCACCATCAATACGTCCGGATTTGATTTCCGGCAGGGACAGGGGCACGTCCTCGGAGCTTTACTTTCGCGTAGACGAATTGTTGCGCGAGCTAGCCAATCCCAATCTTCACGACATTCCCACAAACCTGCCGTTTCGCGTCGAAATGTGGGACCGCCATGACCAGCATATCCGCTGGGTGATCTCGGCTTCGTCCAGCGTCGCGATAGGCCATGCCGCGTTTGATGTGGCGATCGCCAACTATCCGAGCGAGCGCTTCACGCTGCGCAATCGCGCGCGGGTCATTCGTGAGCATAAGCCCGAGGCAAACTGAGACGCATCGCGTTATTCATATTCGTCATTCAAATCAAACATTGCGCGCAACTCAAATACAATGCGTTCGAACCTAGCCACATACGGGGAAATGGATGTGAGGTCGGCGAGAAAACTTGCATCCCAGCCATTAGCCTTGCTAGGCCAGACCGTCACCCTCCGAATATCCAGATTGCGCGCGATGCAGCAGCTGAGAATGGTTGCCGCGATTTCCTTACCTGTCATCTTTTCCTTGTTCATCCGATAGAACTACTACGCGGCGGGCTCCGTGGAGCGATTGACAAGCCAATATCCGTTCTGAATGGGCATGAACAGGTGTCCACAGACCATGCAGATCGGCTTCCAAACCGGCATTTTGACTATTCGAGTGACGGTGTACTCGGTTGCGCATTTTGGGCATCGGAACAGGTCCATGCTCGGCATATGCGCCAGATTCGCCGAGGCTGCCAATTAGTATTCCTTGGCCCTGCGATTATTCAGTGTCATGGCCGGCCAAATTGATGTGCCGCATTTTCATGCGCCGGAGTGAAAAAGGCGCGGGGCGGCCGGCGCTTGGCGAGGCGATTGTGAAGCGGCTCGATCAGGCAGGGTACCGGCAGGCTTGATCGAGCCGCTAAGCCGCCAGAGGCGGGGAGCGACCGGCGGCCGTGCAGCAGGTCATCAAAATCAACTTGACGACACCTTAAAGAAACGCGGCATCTCGTTGGCGGTTGTCGGGTTCTTCGTGGACGAGCTCTTCGGGGCGGCCGGCACTGGCCCGCCCGCGAACGGCTGAACTTTTATGCGCGAATCGATCGGCTCCTGTCGTGACCCCCTATTTCCGGCAAAGAGCTTGTCGGTCAATGATTTGCGACGGTTTCAGCCGGGGTCAAAGTTCGACGCCGAATATCACGGTTACGAATATGTAGGAGAGGGATTGTGCAGTTCAAACTGAAGTTCGACCCGAAAGAAATTCAGCCGCTCGCGGCGCGCCGTAAGAACTCACCAAAATATTCTGAGGCAATGGAGGCGGGCAGCCGAATTCAGCAAGGACAGTGCACTCGCGAAAACCTTGAAAAGATTTTTCGCTGGAAGACGAGAGGTCGAGGCGGCCGCCGACTAATCAAAAACGAGGATGCCGAAATCGCTGACGCCCTCAAGCTGGCAACTATGGCGAAGACTGACCGTGCAGCCTTGGCTGTACTCGTGGGATTAAATGGAGTTCGGGTCCCAGTTGCATCGGCAATTCTTGCAGCGATTGATCCGGAGAAATTTACCGTGATCGACGTTCGCGCGTTAGAAGCCCTTAACGTCACGAACCCGCGCATCACTATCAACCTATATTTGGACTACCTGAATGAATGCCGTAGGCTCGCGTGCGAGAATAGCGTTAAATTGCGAACGTTGGATGAAGCATTATGGCAGTGGTCAAAAGAACGGAGCAGCGGCAAACGTCGGTGATTTCTGCCACGCACATACATGTGCGCCTGTCTGCGCGGTATCGTAGGACAGGCAGGTCGAACGATGAGCCGTTGAACGTCACGAGTTGCGGGGTTAAATCGGCGATGCGATCCCCGAACGAAGCGATCAGCTCGCCCTCGGATCGCTCGCCGACGTGTGGCGCTCCCAACGCATCGACCACCAATGATCACCGTCGTGATGAGCGATCAACGCGCCGATGCAGGCAATCGAGTGGTAGATGTGCTTCGGGAATTTGTCACCCATCTCGGCGCGGACTTGCGCTGCAGTCTTGCCGAAAAGATTATTGGTGGCCGCGAAGCCGCTAATATCGGGCACAGTCTCGATATCCCATACGAGCACGTGTGGCATGTCATGCGCCGTGTTTACCGTGAGGGAACATAGGGACTTTTCGAATTCGAGTGGGGTGTTACCGTCGTCAAAAGCAGATCGCGAAGTCGACTGCTACCATGCTGTTATCTCTTCGCGCTAACGTCGAGGGGAGTGAGGGAGGTTGGTTAACATGGCGATGATGGCACCTGATCGTCGCGCCACTTTTGGGTTGAACTGCGTTCGATGCAGTAATGAGTTGGTTGCCCCCGAAAAGTCCGAGTATTGGAATGAAGGGCAAATCCGTCATCTTTGGCACTGCCCGAAATGCGGGTGTCGTTTCAGGACCATTCTCGAGACCGAATCGACAATGGATATCATTGGAGACGATACTTTTCCGTCTCTGCTTGAAACATAGGGTAGTACCGAACGCTATACTGCTGCGAACGTTGTTTGAGCGATGCCCACGTTTTCATAATGCATGATCGCGCCGCACACGCTCGATCTCATCCTTCAGTATCAACTTTCGACGTTTTAATTCCGTGACCTTCAAATCATCGGTTGAACTGTGCGCTAATGCCTCCGCGATCTCACGTTCGAGTGTTTTATGTTGCCGTTCAAGATCCGCAAGGAGAGCCTTGATTGTCATAATGATTCACCGTTTCCGTTTATCCGATGCCAGAACCTGCCGTACGTCCGATTGGGGAATTCCGAACTCGCGGGCAATTCGCGACGGCGTGATGCCTGCTTTAAATGCTGACCGCACGGCATTTACCTGACCACGGGTCAATGAGACTTCCGTGGCGTTCGCATGTCGTCGTTCTTGCGTCGGCGCCAACTCTGGTTTCGTCGAGTCAGAACGGGCTGTCGCTACGCCCCGTGGGGTCCTACCTCGACGCTTCATCTCTTCGAGTGTTGCCGCGTGCATCAAATCCAACTCGCTGTCACTCAAGTGTTTGACGGCGGTACGTAGGTTCTTGGGGAAGATATGCCGTTGTGGTGCGGCTTCCGTTGCCGCCTCTGTGCCACCTCGTTTTGGCGGCGGCGGGGAGGCGTCTCCGACCGTATTCGTCGAGAAGAGGTCGGGCGTTGCTTGCTCGGCAGGGTCGCGTCGCATGGCGTAATCATGGCCCCGCCAATATTGGGCGGCAATACCTGTTCAATGATCTCGGCGAATTTTTGCAGACGCTGCGATTATTTCTCTTGTATGCGTTTTAGGTAATCAAATCATCGCCAAACTCGTCCCCGTGGGGTAAGCCGGACGTGCCAAATGGATGCTCCAACTGACGCTTTCCAACGCCCGCTTAGGTAATCAAATCATCGCCAAACTCGTCCCCGTGGGGTAAGCCGGACGTGCCAAATGGATGCTCCAACTGACGCTTTCCAACGCCCGCGACGGTATGGTCCCGATGTTGGTAAAATCCAATGCGCTGGCGCTTAAATCCCATCGTTACGTCTGGCGACCTCGACGATCTCGGTCTTGATCGGGGACCAGTAGCCAGCGTCCATATTGTTCTTCACTGTCGCCACAACATGGCAGTTGGTGCCGATTGGATCCCGGAACCAAATACACCGCGTGTGGCTTAAGGCCCTAAGGTCAATCGGAGGTAATAGATATGCGGAACATCACGTTGCTAAGCATTGCGGGGGCTTCTACGGTGGCGATGGCGACTTTGATGGCAGCCACAACGTTGATCCTCTTGCCTCGAAAGGCTGCCGCGACACCCGTATTCGCGCAACAGACGGGTTTGCCCTGCGGACAATGCCACGAAAATCCCGCTGGCGGCGGCAAACTTAAGGAATTCGGCCAAAAGTTCCAGGTAAACGGCAACAAGTTGCCCGGCAAATGAACGCAGTTCGACAAGCAACGAAACCTTCAGCCGATATTGGCAGGCGAGGATGTGGTAGCGCGGTGCCGTTGCGTCAATGTTCATACGGGAAGGAGCATGTCATGAGGAAAGTGCTTCGTGGTTACGCTAAGGACCGAGATGGCAATCTTATCCAAATTGGTACAATCCCTCTTCCCCATAGCAAAGACAAACGCTCTCCAAGGGAACGTCAGGACAAAAGAGATTTGATCAGGCAAGGCGCAACGATCTTCAAAAAGGAAATTGTTCGTTAGCAAAGTTGCGGAGGTTGGCGAGCCGCACCGGAAGCCCGTTGGTATCGACCACCTGTGTGTACCGAGAACTTCATTCGTATTGATTAGCCGAGAGAATCGCCTAACGTCAGTGCACCATGATCGCGCTGCTATGTTTCGCACTGGCCGTCCTGGTCGCGCCATTCAAGTCGAAGAGCCGGCTTGAAGCCGAGAACGCGGCGCTCCGACATCAGTTTTCCTTGCCGCGCTTCGGCTCACGAACAACGATCGCTTGTTCTTTCCTTCGTTGGTTTCCATCGATCCTGAAGGTCCTCACGATCATCCGTCCCGAGACGCTTGTGCGTTGGCATCGGGCCGGCTTTCGTCGGTACTGGCGGTGGAAGTCGCGCTCGTTTGGCGGACGGCCGCGGATCGACACGGAACTGCGGGCGCTAATCCGGCGGATGAGTGTCGATAACCGGCTATGGGGAGCGCCGCGCATTCATGGCGAACTGCTCAAGCTCGGGTTTGAAGTCGCTCAGTCGAGCGTCGCCAAGTATATGGTCAAGCGGCACGGACCGCCCAGCCAGGGGTGGCGTACCTTCCTGTGTAATCACGCCCCGGAAATCGCCGCCATGGACTTGTTCGTTGTCGCGACCATTGGCTTCGACCTGCTTTATGCCTTCATCATCGTTCGGCTAGACCGCAGAGAGCTTGTCTGGATCAATGTCACGACAAATCCGACGGCAGAATGGATCGCACGTCAGATTACCGAGGCATTCCCTTGGGATGACAATCCACAATACCTGATCCGTGACCGTGATCGCGTCTACGGCAGCATGCTGACACGCCGATTGCGCGCCATGGGCATCCGGGACAAGCCCACGGCGGCAGCCTCGCCTTGGCAGAATGGCTTTGCCGAACGACTGATCGGATCGATCCGGCGCGAGTGCGTCGATCATATCTTGGTCTTAAGTGAGGCACACCTTCGTCGGTTTCTGGAAGCTTACGCCCGCTACTACAACGACATCAGGACGCACTGGTCGCTGGACAAAGATGCTCCACTGACTCGCCCGATTCAGCGCACGGGAAGCATTAATTCACACGCGGTCCTTGCCGGACTTCATCACCACTACGTCCGGGCGTAGGTTTTCAGTACACACAAGACCTGGGGCAAGGCACGCGACAAGCACAAGGCGCGTTGAGGTGGGTGCACTCCAGTGATTCAAGCTCCCAGACGCCGCAGCTTCGAATATGGCGACGATAGAGGCCATCCTGTACTATCCAACGTTGCTGACGTAGGAGTGCGTTATGAGTATTTTCCGAACAAGAACCGCAAACTATCTCGTCCCTATTCATCCCGACAACGCGACGACCAAAGATTGGGCGATCTTACTGGAGGCGGGCACCATCGTTGGTCCATCGCCCCAAAGGATTCGTGTCGCCCAATCAATGCAAGACAAAAAGATCAAAAGAAGATACGACATCCTCTTGCGAGCAAAATACTTCATTCTTGTGGAAGGATTTAATCCACGAATTCACACTTTGTATTTTTGTCCTCAACTCTACCGATATGACACCGAAAGAAAACTTGTACCGCTCCAAGGCGAGGAGATAGGTCAATTGATTGCCCAAGCGGCAGAAGCCGGCGTCAAAGCTCGGCGTCCGTGGTACGAGCCCTCTGAGAAGTTGCCTGATCTACCACCGATCAACACTGCCATGCTGAATGAGTTTGATACGGTCGTGGTCGAAATGCCCGACGCGCGGAGTTCCAATGCCGCGGCTTCGCAACCGGTCTTAGCTCAAATCAACCGAGACAATAGGTGAATTC
>CAWKNH010000024.1:0-41080 GCA_963850855.1 uncultured Alphaproteobacteria bacterium | reverse complement strand
TGGTGCCCGTGGAGGGAATCGAACCCCCACTCCTTGCGGAACACGATTTTGAGTCGTGCGCGTCTACCAGTTCCGCCACACGGGCTTAGGCCGCTACCTATATCCGCCGAGGCAACTGCGGGCAAAAAGAAAATCACAACCCGACGCGCCAACGCCGCGCCGGACTTGCATCGACCTTCAGGATCGGCAAATTGCTGCCGGCGACGGGTGACATGGCAACGAGGCCGGGATGAAAGCGACGTGGAGCGAGTATCTTCGCCGCGAGCAAGCCGTGGCTGCGGCGCTGGCAGTCTTCGCGCTTGCCGCGGCGACACTCCTCGGCGCGTGGTATTTCCAATACGTGCTCAAGCTGCCGCCCTGTCCGCTCTGTCTCGAGGAGCGCCTGCCCTATCATATCGTCGTCCCGCTGGCGCTGTTGGTGGCGATCGCCGCGCTGGTGCGCGCGCCGCGGCAGCTCATTGCCGTCGGCTTCCTCGCCATCATCCTCGTTGCCCTCGCCGGCGCCGCGCTCGGCGCCTATCATTCCGGCGTGGAATGGCACTGGTGGGCCGGCCCTACCGATTGCTCCGGCCCGGTGACCGATTTCACCGCCAAGGGCCGGCTCATCGACCAACTGCAGTCGATCCGCGTCGTGCGCTGCGACGAGGCGGCGTGGCGTTTCCTCGGCCTCTCGCTTGCCGGCTATAACGTGCTCATCTCGCTCGCGCTCGCGGCGATCGCGGCCTACGGTTTGTTCGCACCCCGACAGTTCGCGCCCCGACAGACGGCCTGAACCGGCTGATGCTCGTCGGCAGCTCGCAGGGTCGTCGACGCCCTGCCGGTTGTCCGCTTGCCCGCGCTGCCACATTATTGCGACAGCGCCAATGCGATAATGTGCGTCCTGAACGAGCGCATCGAGGGAGGTCTCAATGAGCATTCTTGGAAAAATCATATCGACGATCTTCGGTCACGCCAGCGCCGCCCCGGCGGGCACGCCGGCGGCCCCAGCCGCGCCATCGGCACCGGCCACCGCGCCGTCATCCGCGCCCGCATCGCCGGCGGCGAAGCCCGCGACGCCGGTCGATGTTGCCGACGTCCTCACCAAGCTGGCGGCGAAGAGCCGGGAAAAGCTCGACTGGCGCCACTCGATCGTCGACCTGATGAAGCTCCTGAACCTCGACAGCAGCCTGGCGGCGCGCAAGGCGCTGGCCGGAGAACTCCACTACGTCGGCGATACCAACGACAGCGCCACGATGAATATCTGGCTGCATAAGCAGGTCATGCAGAAGCTTGCAGACAATGGCGGCAAGGTCCCCGACGAACTGCGAAAATAAAGCGCAAATTGGGTGGAGCCGATAGCCGACCACTGGTGCGGCCGGCGGAGTTCGACTAAGCTCGCGTCGTAGTTTTGACGCACTTCGGCGTAGCGCAGTCTTCGTCTGCGCAGGGAGGACATTGTGGGTTTGCTGGACAGTCTCAAGGGTGCCCTTGGCCAGGTCGAAGCGTCGGCATTGCCGGGGGTCGTCAACGCCGTGCTGGCGCAGACCCAATACCACGATCTCAACGGGCTCGTCGCGGCGCTGGAACAAGGCGGCCTCGGTCCCCAGGTCAAGTCGTGGCTCGGCAACGGCGCCAATATGCCGATCACCGCGGATCAGTTGAAAGCGGTGCTCGGCAACGCCCAGGTGCAGGAATTCGCCCGCCATCTCGGACTGCCCGTCGACGAGACGCTCAAATTGCTGGCGCAGTATCTGCCGGAAATCGTCGACAAGGCGTCGCCGAATGGCGCGCTGAAAGCATCGTAGTACGGTCTGCTTGCGAATGATTTGTTGCAACGCCGAATGGATCGGAACAGGGAGTGGAACATGAAGACGATCGCAATAATCCTCGCTTCGTTTTGTCTCGTGGGCACCGCCATGGCGGACAGCTGCAAGGATCAGGCGGGCGCCAAGAAGCTCGCCGGCGCCGCGTTGACCAGCTTCATGACCAAATGCTCGAAGGATGCGCAGATGAGCTGCGACACCCAGGCCGCCGACAAGAAACTCGCCGGGGCGGCAAAGACGAGCTTCACCAAGAAGTGCGTAACGGACGCAACCGGTGACTGAACCCGAGCCGCTGCGGCGCCGCAAGCGCGGCGCGGCGTGACTTGAGCGCTCGGCAAATTTGAGTGCTTGGCAAATCTAAGTCCTTGGCACAGGAGACTTGTCGTCATGAAAACCCGCCTCTTGATCGCGTCGGGAGTCTGTCTTGCAGCGTTCGCCGCCCTATCCGTACCGGCGGGCGCCAAAACCATGAAAGAGTGCGCCGCCCAGTGGCAGGAGATGAAGGCGGCGAACCAGACCAACGGCATGAAATATCGCGACTTCAGCAAGCAATGCATGTCGGAGGGCGCCCCTCCGGCGGCCGCGCCCCCGCCGCCGCCGGCGGCGGAGAAGCCGGCCCCGACGCCCGCAACCGCTGCCGCGCCCGGCGAGAAAAAGCCGGTGTCCGCCGGACGTCAGGCCGAATATGCGCGCGAGCGCGCCTGCGGCGCCGATTGGAAAGCCGCGAAGGCAGCCGGAACGAGGCCCCCGGGAATGAAGTGGCCGCAATACTGGAGCGAGTGCAACAAGCGCAAGAAAGCGGAAGGGATGTGACCGCCTGAGCGCGCGCGCCATCGTCCGCTTGCATCGCTTGCCTGCCTCCGGCCGGGCTTGACCCCGCCGGAGGCGCGACGCTACATCCAGGTCACTGATCGGGCGGTTAGCTCAGTGGGAGAGCACATCCTTGACATGGATGGGGTCACAGGTTCAAATCCTGTACCGCCCACCATTTGATTGTTGTTCCGTCGCGCCGCCCGCGCGCGATCAGAATTTCACCCGGTCGGCGCCTTTGAGGCCGAGCGTGGCGCGCGCCTCGCTCGCCGTTGCGATTTCGAAGCCGAGCTCCTCGACGATGCGGCGGATCTTCGCCACCTGCTCGGCATTGCTCTTCGCTAGCTTCCCCGGCCCGATATAGAGCGAGTCCTCGAGGCCGACGCGCACGTTGCCGCCCATCATCGCGGCATTGGTGCAGAAATTCATCTGATGACGGCCGCCGGCGAGCACCGACCACAGATACTGGTCGCCGAACAGCCGGTCGGCGGTGCGCTTCATGAACAGAAGATTGTCGAGCTCGGCGCCGATGCCGCCCAGGATGCCGAAGATGAGCTGCACAAAAACTGGCGGCTTGAACCAGCCGCGGTCGATGCAATGGGCGAGATTGTAGAGGTGGCCGGTGTCGTAGCATTCGTGCTCGAACTTCACGCCCTGCCCCTCGCCCAATGTCCTGTAGATCTTCTCGATATCGCGAAACGTATTCGGGAAGATGTAGGCGTCGGAATTGGTGAGGTAGCTCTCCTCCCAATCGTACTTCCAGGTCTTGTAGCGCCGCGCCATCGGGTAGAGGGCGAAATTCATCGATCCCATGTTGAGCGAGCACATCTCCGGCGACAATTCCTGCGCCGCGGCGATGCGCTGCTCCACGGTCATGGTCACGGCGCCGCCGGTAGTGATGTTGACCACGGCGTCACAGCTTTGCTTGATGCGCGGCAGGAACTGCAAAAAGATCTTCGGGTCCGGCGACGGCCGCCCGTCCTTCGGATCGCGCGCATGCAGGTGCAGGATCGCGGCGCCGGCCGCTGCGGCGTCGATCGCCTGCGTCGCGATCTGATCGGGCGTGATCGGCAGCGCCTCCGACATCGTCGGCGTGTGGATCGAGCCGGTGATCGCGCAGCTGATGATGACCTTGGCTGCCATGGTTGTTTTCTCCCCGTCCACGTCGATGGTGGCGCGACTGAAGTCTTCCTTACCCGGCGGCAATGACGAGAGCCGCAGTCGCGGCGAAAAGCCGCCGAATTCCCGCCGCCGCGGCGACACGACTTTACATCAAATTCAAGATTCTGCCGCCATTCGCCGTTGCAAGATTTCGTTTCTTGGCCCCGCCTTGAGCAGCACGGTCATTGCTGTAAAATCGTTCACCGATCGGGGAGCGGGTTGGGGGTGGGCGTCCTTGATGGAGAATCGACGATGCGAGCAAAGATCGTGACCGCCCTTGCCGCACTCCTGTCGCTGATCGCCGCCGCTCAGGCTGTGGGCACGCAGCCTGCCGCGCTGACCGCGTCCGGTCTTTGGCAAGCGACCGACGAGGAAACCGGGCAGCCGACCGGCTGGTTTCTCATCAGGGATCATGACGGCGTCTATGACGGGATCATCGCCAAGATGTTCCTCCAGCCCGGCCAGGATCCAAACGTCGCCTGCGCTCAATGCCGGGACGACCGGCACAACAAGCCGTGGCTCGGTCTCGAGATCATCCGCGGCATGAAGCAAGAAGGTCTGACGTACGAGGACGGCAGCATCCTCGATCCGCGCGACGGCAACGTCTACAGCGCGATGATGACGCTCGCACCCGACGGCCAGACGCTGGTGGTGCGCGGCTATCTCGGCATCTCGCTCCTGGGACGCAATCAATATTGGACGCGCCTGCCGGACACCGCCTACAACGAGCTCGATCCTTCGATTAATCCGAAACCAGCCGCGCATCCGCACAAATCGCAGACGCCGCCGAAGCCGGAGAACTCGGCCAAGCACTGAGGCCCAGCGGTCACGCCCGCGAGTGACCGTCGCTCTCCGTGCGCGGCTTGCCCATCAGAATCGGCTGGAACAGCGCCGCCGCCGCCATCGTCGTCAACAGCGATATGGCGAGAAGCTTGCCCATGCTGGAGGTGCCGGGGTGGCTTGAAAAGTAGAGGCTGCCGAAGGCGGTCGCGGTCGTACATGCGCTGAAGGTCACGGCGCGGGTGAGCACCGACTGCAACAGGTTGGTCTGCCCTTCGCGCCAGGCCATGATGTAGTAGATCTTGAAGGCGACGCCGACGCCCAGGAGCAGCGGCAGCGCGATGATGTTGGCGAAGTTGAGCGGAAGGCCGATCACCACGCAAATCTCCAGCGTGACCAGGCCGGCCACCAACAGCGGGATGAGCGTCAACAGCACATCGCCGATGCGGCGAAGCGTGATCCACAACAGGACGGCGATCGAAAGCAGCGCCCAGCCGCCGGCCTGGAGAAAAGCGGTAATGACCGTGCGGCGCGCCTGCAGGATCGAAATCGGCCCTTCGGTGGCGTTGGGCTCGACGTTCTGGACCGCCTGCGCGAACGCCTGCACCTTCGCGTTGTCGTTGGCACTGCCGCTCGGCGCGATATCGAGCCGCGCCTGGCCGTCCGGCGTCACCCATTGATGCGCCAGCTCGGGCGGAAGATTGTCGCGGGTGACTTCCTGCGCCTTGAGGAGATTGC
Source organism: uncultured Alphaproteobacteria bacterium (assembly GCA_963850855.1). Lineage (GTDB taxonomy): Bacteria > Pseudomonadota > Alphaproteobacteria > Rhizobiales > Xanthobacteraceae > BOG-931. Next base: position 35,789 of record CAWKNH010000024.1, on the reverse strand, counting down.
GCAGATCGTCGAGCGCGGTCCGTAACGGCTGCACGAACGCCACCTCGGCGCGTTGGCGCGCCGCCTGGTCGGCGTTGGCCAGCGTGGTCATGTCGGCGGCAAGGCGCCGCGCCGCCTGGGCGCCGGGGCCGGTGCCGTCGCCGGCGAGCCGATTGAGCGCGGCGACGGTCGAATTGAGCATGCCGACGTCCTGTGCGTCGGTTAGAGGCTGGCTCGGCGCATTCGGGTATAGGCTGGCGTGGAGCGCCTTTTCCGTCTCCTCGATCAGCGGCAGCTTCTGCTCCTGGTGATCGGGAATGAAGGTCGACAGCGTCACCACGCGCGCGACCTGCGGTAACGCCCGCAGCTTGGCCGCGACCTCGTCTGCCGCGGCAAGCGAGGTCTCCAGCGCCCCGATATTGTTGGCGCTGCTGTCCGGGTCTTGCTCGAGCTCGATATAGGTCGCGACCGACTCGACCTTGGGGCTGCGCAGATTGATCGGATTGAAATCGAACCGCAGCCAGAACAACAGCGGCGACGCCCCGGCCACGACGAGGGCGGTGACGATGAGGATCGCCGTGCGGTGCCGCTCCAGGAAGCTGTCGACCGGCGCGAGAACCGCATAGCCGAGCTGCTGCGGCTCGCTGCGCGGCTTCAGCTTGCTCAGCAGCGCCGGCAACAGCGTGATGCTGGTGAGGAATGCGATCAACATGCCGACGCCGGCGATCAATCCGAGCTCGGACAGGCCGCGATACGCCGTCGGCAGGAACGACAGGAAGCCGGCGGCCGTGGCAAGCGCGGCGAGCGTCAGCGGCGCGCCGGCGCGCCGGCCGGCGTGCAGCAGCGCCTCGCGCAGGCCGTCAACCTCGTGCCGCTCGGCCCGGTAACGCACACTGTACTGGAGGCCGAAATCGACCCCGAGGCCGACAAACAGCACGGCGAAATAGACCGAGATCAAATTGAGCGCGCCGACCATCATCATGCCGACCGCCGCGGTGATCGAAAGCCCGACGACAAGGCACATAAACACGGCGAAGATGATGCGGAACCAACGCAGCGCCAGCCAGAGAATGAACAGCACCACCGCAATGGTGACGGCGGCGTTGAGCGCCGCATTTTCCTTGATGGTGGCGAACTCTTCGTCGGCCATGGCCACCGGGCCGGTCAGGCGCACGCGCGCCTGATAGGAAGATGCGAAATTGAGCTCGTCGGCGGCGTGGCGAATGGCGTCGCTTGCCTTGAGCCCGGGCTCGAGCGCGGTAAAGTCGAGCACCGCGCGAACGCGCAGGAACCGCCGCAGGTCATTGGGTTTCGGCACTTGGCCCTGGGCGAGTGCGTGCCAGGAGAAGCTCGCCGGCCGGTTGGCGTTGACCTGGTCGAGCGTGTCGGCTGCGAGCGTCATCGCCCAAGTCATCTGGTCGAGCGTGATCTGGCCGCCCTGCACGCCGATCAGGCCGAACTGCAGCCCGCGGATGACACCGCCGAGGCTGGGATCGGACGCGAGGTTCTGCAACAGTCGCTCGGCCTGGGTCAGCATCTTCATCTGCGGCGCGAGTTGCTCGGCCGGCTCGAACAGAAGGCCGTGCTGGGCGAAGAACGAACCGCCCTGCGGCTCCTCGATCGAACGGAAAAGATCCTTCTGCTGCGACAAGCGACCGACCAAGGCTGCGGTCGCCTCGTCGGCGAGCTCAGCCGTCGGGGCGTCGATGACGGCAATGATCGTCTGGTATTGGGGAAAGGCCTTTTCGAACGCCAATTCCCGTTGCCGCCAGACGCTGTTGGTGGAAATGAGCTGGTTGATGTCGGTCGTCAGCAAGAAATGCGTGGCGGCATACCACGAGCAAAGGATGGTAAGAACGATCGCTCCGGCGATGACCCACCAGGCGTAGCGCGTGCAAAGGCGGATTGCGCGGACGACGAAAGCGGTGATCGGCTTCATAGAATATCAGCGGTCAAACTGGCTGGTGAGGCGGAAAGGCGAGATGGCGGCGCGCAGGATCGGGCAGCCATTGCGCCGGCGGCGCAACGCCCCGTGAGCAAAAGACTTGCCCTGGCGGGCAGCACCGCGGCGCAACCGAGCGCACATCTTTCATGAAATCTCCCGGACAATCGGCGGCCCTAGATGCCCTGAAACGGCGCAAAAGTGAAATTGTGGATATTTTCCTAGCATAGCATGAAACTTGCCGCCCGCACGTACATCGTAAATGCCGGCATTTGCGGGGCAAAACGCGCTGGACAAGCAATGCGGTTCTGCCCAAAAGTGCCGGCCTAACGGCCACGACCGGGCGCCAGCCATTAAGTTTGGGGCTTGATTGCCGCGGCGTCGTGGCCAATTTGGTTGTCACGGCGTTATGGCCAAAGTATTGGACGGGGAGCAAGCGGGCGGTCGCCCGGGGGCTCTTGCGGCGCAAAGCCGCAGTCCGGCACCGGCCTGGAGGCCATTGATGAAGGTGATACTCGCTCAACCTCGCGGATTTTGCGCGGGGGTCGTCCGTGCCATCGAGATTGTCGAGCGTGCTCTGCAGAAGTATGGCCCGCCGGTCTATGTCCGCCACGAGATCGTCCACAACAAGCATGTGGTCGAGAGCCTCAAGGCCAAGGGCGCGCATTTCGTCGAGGACCTTTCCGAGGTTCCGCCCAATGCCGTCACCATTTTCAGCGCCCACGGCGTCGCCAAGAGCGTCGAGGAGGAAGCGGCGGCGCGCGAGCTGCCGGTACTTAACGCCACCTGCCCGCTGGTCACCAAGGTGCACAATCAAGGCAAGCGCTATGTCGGACAGGGACGCCGGCTCATTCTTATCGGCCATGCCGGCCATCCGGAGGTCGAGGGCACCATGGGCCAGATCTCCGAGCCGGTGACCCTGGTGCAGACCGAGAAGGACGTCGACTCGCTGGCGATTCCAGCGGACACGCCGGTCGCCTACGTCACGCAGACGACACTCAGCGTCGACGACACGCGCGGCATCATCGCCGCCCTGCATCGCCGCTTCACCGACATCGTCGGACCGGAGACCCGCGACATCTGCTACGCCACGCAGAACCGGCAGACGGCGGTGCGCGAACTTTCCAAGCTCGTGGACGTTATCCTCGTTGTCGGCGCCAAGAACAGCTCCAACTCCAATCGGCTGCGCGAGATCGGCAATGAAGCCGGCACGCCCTGCTATCTGATCGCCGACGGCAGCGAGCTGCAACCGGATTGGTTCAACGGCGCGCACACCGTCGGCATCACCGCCGGCGCTTCGGCGCCGGAAGTGCTGGTCGAGGATGTCATCGACGGGCTGCGCCGGCTCGGTCCGGTCGAGGTCAGCGAGCTGACCGGCCGGCAGGAGACCATCGAATTTCGCTTGCCGCCCGAACTCACCGATGGCTTAACGGCCAGCCGGGCGACGGCGAAGGTCTAATCAGCGGCGCTCCGCCGAACGCAAGGACAAAGGCAAAGAAGGAAAAGATCGTGGGTGTATCTCTACGACAGAAGGCCGTCGTCGGCTCTTACGTGTTGCGGCAACGATTGGCCGGGCGCAAGCGCTACCCGCTCGTGCTCATGCTGGAACCGCTGTTCCGCTGCAATCTCGAATGCGTCGGTTGCGGCAAGATCGATTATCCGGACGCGATCCTGAACAAGCGCCTTTCGGTGCAGGACTGCCTCGACGCGGTCGACGAGTGCGGCGCGCCGATGGTCGCCATTCCGGGCGGCGAGCCGCTGATCCACAAGGAGATCGGCGAGATCGTCAAGGGCATCGTGGCGCGCAAGAAGTTCGTGTCGCTGTGCACCAACGCGCTCCTTCTGGAGAAGAAGCTGCACCTGTTCGAGCCGTCGCCTTATCTGTTCTTCTCGGTGCATCTCGACGGCCTCAAGGAGCACCACGACAAATCGGTATGCATGTCGGGCGGCTTCGAGAAGGCCGTTTCCGCCATCAAGGCCGCCAAGGCCAAGGGTTTCGCCGTCAACGTCAACTGCACGATCTTCGACGGCCATCCGGCCGCTGACATCGCCGCTTTCCTCGATCTCACCGAACAGCTCGGCGTCGGCGTCTCGATCTCGCCTGGTTACGCATATGAGCGGGCGCCCGATCAGGAGCACTTCCTCGGTCGCCGTAAAACCAAGGAGCTGTTCCGCAACGTCTTTGCGCTCGGCAAGGGCAAGAAGTGGAACCTGACGCATTCCAGCATGTTCCTCGACTTCCTCGCCGGCAATCAGGAATTCCATTGCACGCCGTGGGGCATGCCCACGCGCAATATCTTCGGCTGGCAGAAGCCGTGCTATCTGCTCGGCGAAGGCTACGCCAAGACTTTCACGGAATTGATGGAGACCACCGACTGGGATGCCTATGGCACCGGGCGTTACGAGAAATGCGCGAACTGCATGGCGCATTGTGGCTACGAGCCGACCGCAGCCGACGCTATGATGAAGCATCCGCTCAAGGCGCTGGCCGTCGCCTGGCGTGGCGTCAAGACCGAAGGCCCTATGGCGCCGGAAATCTCCATGGCGAACCAGCGGCCGGCGCAATACGTCTTCGACGGTCAGGTGCAGCAGCGCCTGTCGGAAATCCGCGCCGCGGAAGCGCGGGAAAAGGCACCCAAAGCAGCCAGCGCGGCCTGAGCGTCGCCGTTCAACCGATCTTGATCGCGCTTTGAGCTGGTCCGGGCGCTCGATGAAATAAACCACGAGCGCCAACGGGACGACGCCATCCGCCGATCTCGCATCGGGTGGTGTCCGCAAGCCGCACCGTTCTGACGATCGCAGCCGCGTTCCACACACCCGACAACGGCTCGGGAGCAGCCCGCTTTGCCGTGGCGGTTTAGTTCCAGTGCCAGTTGATGCCGGCGCGTATGATATTAACGTTGTCTTCCTTGACGTTTACCGGGATCATCACGGTGTAGAATGGGTGCGTACCGAAGCCGGTGTAGAGCCACTCGACTTTCGCCGACCAGTACGGTGTGAACATCGCCTCGACGCCAAGGCCGCCCGTCGGTGCCCACTCGGTGCGGGTGCCGCAACTCGCGATCGCGCCCGCGATCGGCGTCGCGCACGACACCTGCCCGGCGCGGATTTCGGAGCCCGCCGCGCCGCCGGTGACGTAGAGCAGCATATTGTTAGCGACGAGCACGCCGAGGCGCGCCCGTTCGGTGGTGAGCCAATGCATGTTGGTGAAGCAAACAGTGCCTCCGCCTGCGCCGCACGGGACCACACTGACGGAGCCGTTGATGTCGGTCCACGACCAATCGGCTTCGACGCCGGCGACCCAGTTACCAAATTGCCAGTTGTAGCCGCCGGTAACACCGAACAGCCCGCCGGCTTGGCTATACGTGTTGCTGGTGACGCCGGTAGAGTCGGATTGCTTGGTCTCCGCGAAGCCGCCGCCACCCTCCAAGCCGAAGTAGAAACCGGTCCAGTTCATAACCGGTGCCGGCGGCGGCGGCGCCTTCAACGGCATGTCAGCCGCCAAAGCAGGCGTCCCAATCAGCGTGGCGATGGCAGCAAACCCCAGCAGAATTTTTTTCACGACGACCCCCTGAAACGACAATTCCCCGCCGTTTATCGGCCATTTCTAACCTCTGACAATACTTCGCAACTCGGCCGCGGGCTGTTGCCGTGTCGCAACAGCGCATAGAAATCGTGGCTCTTCGGCCCGCGGGGAACGCGCCTCCATCGCCCTTGCCGCTTGCGCTGCCGAGCCGTCCAGCCGAAAGCCGCCGGTGATTTCGACCGGTCTCCGACCGTCGCGACTACATGCCGTACGCGATGGTGCGCGCATTTCCGCTCTTGAGATTGCGGTAACGCGCCATGGCCCACAGCGGAAAGAACTTCGAATAGCCGTGATACCGCAGGTAGAACACCCGCGGGAACCCGATTGCAGTGTACCGCGGCTCGTTCCAGAAGCCGTCAGCGCCTTGCCGGTCGGCGAGATAGCGAATCCCGCGCGCAACCGCCGGATGGTCGACCTCGCCCGCGGCCATCAGGCCAAGGAGCGCCCACGCGGTCTGCGACGCCGTCGAGGGGGCGCGCTCATAGCCGCGATAGTCGAGCTTGTAGCTGGCGCCGTCCTCGCCCCAGCCGCCGTCGTCGTTCTGGATCGCCGCGAGCCAGCTCACCGCCTTGCGCATCTCCGCCGCGCCATGATCGAGACCGGCGGCGTTGAGCGCGCACAGCACCGACCAGGTGCCGTAGACGTAGTTCATGCCCCAGCGGCCGTACCAGCTGCCGTCCGCCAGTTGGGTGCGGCGCAGATAATCGATGGCGCGCGCTACCACCACGCTATTGGCTGCGGTCTCGCCGAACTGCGCCAGCATCGACAGGCAGCGGGCGGTGACGTCTTCGGTCGGCGGATCGAGCAGCGCGCCGTGGTCGGCGAAGGGAATGTTGTTGAGATAGTAATATTCGTTGTCGGCGTCGAATGCGCCCCAGGCGCCGTTCTTGCTCTGCATCCCCAGGATCCACTCGCGCGCACGAGCGAGCGAAGAGCGATAGTCAGAGCGGCCGGACAAGCCTTGCAGGCGATCCATGGCCATGGCGACGACCGCGGTGTCGTCGACGTCCGGGTAGTGCGGGTTGGCATATTGAAACGCCCAGCCTCCCGGCCGTATGTCGCCGCGACGCGCGATCCAGTCGCCGCGCACGTCGAGGATTTGTTTGGGTGTAAGCCAATCGAGCGAGCGCTTGACCTCGGCGAGAGCGCGCTCGCCGCCGACTTCCAACAAGGTATGGCAGACCAGCCCGGTGTCCCAAATCGGCGAGACGCAGGGCTGGCAATAGGCCTCGTGCTCGCCGACCGCCAACAGCTTCTCGACCGATTTGCGGGCGATGGCGCGCTGCGGATCGGTTTGCGGATAGCCGAGCACCGCGAACATCATCACGCTGTTGGCCATCGCCGGGAAAATCGCACCGAGCCCATCTTCGCCGTTGAGACGCTCGCTCACCCAAGCGACGGCGCGATCGATCGCGCGCTGGCGCGTGCGCTTGGGAAAGTACGGCTCGGCCGCGCGCAGGACGTTGTCGACGCCGCGGAAGAACCAGAACCAGGAGGCTTTCTGCTGCGGCGCCTTGGGCGCCGGGCCGATGCTCTGCGGCGGTTCGAGAAAAAGCTCGTCGATGCGCACGCCCTTGGCGTTGCGCGCCCGCGGCTTCTTCGCCATCAGCACCAGCAGCGGGACGATGACGGTGCGGCTCCAATACGAGATCTTGTCGAGATGGAACGGGAACCATTTCGGCAGCAGCATGATCTCGACCGGCATCACCGGCACAGCGCGCCAGGGGATGAATCCGAACAGCGCGAGCATGATCCGCGTGAACACGTTGGCGCGCGTGGCGCCGCCGCGGGCGAGCACCGCCTCGCGCGCGCGGCGCATGTGCTCCGCCTCGATCGGATCGCCGATCATCTTGAGCGCGAAATAGGCCTTGACGGTCGCGCTGATATCGAGATCGCCGTCCTGAAACAGCGGCCAGCCGCCATGCGCGCCCTGGATGCGCCGCAGATAGACGGCGATCTTGGCTTCGAGCGCCGCATCGACCGGCTCGCCGAGATAATGCCGCAGCAGCACATATTCCGCAGGAATGGTCGCGTCGGCCTCGAGCTCGAAGACCCAATGACCATCGGGACGCTGACAGGCGAACAACGCCCGCGTCGCCGCCTCGATCCCTTGGTCGAGCGTATGGTCGAGCGAGCGCGCCGTTGGCGCGGGCGCCGCAGTTTGGCCGTGACGTTCGAGCGTGTCTTCGATCATGGTAATTTCGCGATCATGTCAGCAGCACGATTGCCGGATCGGATCGCGCCTTCGATGGTAGCGGGCAGGCCGGTATCTGTCCAATCGCCGGCGAGAACGAGATTGCGCCATTTGGTTGCGGCGCCCGGACGCTTGGCGTCCTGCGCCGGCGTGGCGGCGAAGGTGGCGCGCCGTTCGCGCACGATCTGCCAGGGCGGCAGCGCGGCGGGCAAGGCGCTCACCCGCGCGACCTCGTCCCAGATCGCCTTCGCCAGTTCTTCCCGTGGCGTATCGATGAGGCGATCGCCGGCGCTGATGGTCACGGAGAGACGGCCGGGAAAGGCGAAGATCCACTCCACCGTCGCGTTGAGAACGCCGAGCATCGGCGGCAGCGCCGGCGGCGGATCGATGCGGAAATGCGCGTTGACGATGGCGCGAAACTCCGTCGGCATGGCGAGTTGGTCAATGAGCGGCGCCGCGGCGTAAGGTGGGACTGCGAGGATGACCGCGTCATCGGCCTTGAGCGCGATATTGTCGCTGCCGAAATAAAGCATCTCGACCCGTTCCGGACCAAAGCGCATGGAGCGGAGCTGATGCTCCATGCGCACCGCAGCGCCCCGCTCATGCAAAAACGCGAGCGCCGGCTCGATGAGAGTCGCGCCCAGCCCGCCGCGGGCGACGAGCGGACGGCACGCGCGCCCGCCCAGGGCCAGCGTTTCACGGATGACGGCGCCGGCAAGCCGCGCCGAGCCTTGCGGCGGATCGATATTCAGTGCGGCGAGAAGGAGCGGCTCGACCAATCGCCGGTAGACCGTCCCCTCGCAAGCGATGACTTCGCCGACCGTCTTTCCCGCCGGCGCCAAGAGCAGCGGCGCCATCGCCGCATAGTCGAGCGCACGCGTTCCCGGTACGCGCCGGCCGGGATCGAAGATCCAAAACGGAATGCGGCCGTCGTTGAAGCGCAACATCCAGCGTTCGCCGCTCGCCAGGTCGACGAAGGAGAATTCAGCGGCCGGGGGACCGGCCAGCCGATGTTCGGCGCCGATGCGGCGCAGATATTCGAGCGCCGCGCGATTGCCCGAGAGGATCAGGTGATTGCCGTTGTCGATCATCATGCCGAGCGAAGCGTCGTGATAGGACCGGCAGCGGCCGCCGGCGAACGCGGTTGCCTCGTGCAGCACGACGCTTCTGCCGCTAGCGGTAAGCCGCACCGCCGCGGAAAGGCCGGCAAGTCCGGCGCCGACGATATGAACCGTCGCAGTCATTGGCAGGTCTGCATCACACGAGATTGCGCAGCACGATGAGGACGAGCTTGGCGCGTGGCAAACGAACTTTCTCGCGCGGCGGCGCGAAGCCGCGTGCGATCAGCGCTTCAAGGATGAGGCGATAGGCCTGACCCATGATCCGCGGCGCGCGCACCACGCGGCGCGGACTTTGCGCCATGATCGCATCGGCCTCGCGAAATGCCGTCTTCGCAAGCTCGACAATGCCGGCGCAGGCTTGGCCGAGCGCGGGATTAGCCAGCACCGCTGCCGGGTCCGACGTGGAAATTCCCGCCGCGCGCAGGGTCTCGCGCGGCAGATAGAGCCGACCCATGCCGGCGTCCTCGTCGAGGTCGCGCAAGATGTTGGTGAGCTGCAATGCGCGTCCCAGATGGTGGGCGAGCGCGAGGCCTGGTTCGGGCCGCATGCCGAACACGCGCACCGACAGGCGTCCGACGGCGCAGGCCACCCGATCGCAATAGAGGTCGAGCGTCGGCCGGTCAGGCGCGCGGATGTCGGCGATGACGTCCATCTCCATGCCGTCGATGATGGCGATGAGATCCTCCTGCTTGAGATCGAAACGGCGGACCGCCTCGGCCAGTCCGAGAAGAGGCTCCGGCGGCGCGCCCTGGTAGATGGCGTCAATGTCGGAGCGCCACGCCGCCAATTGCCCGCGCCGGATCTCGCGCGGGCCCGGATCGTCGGCGATGTCGTCGACGGCCCGGCAGAACGAATAGATTTCGAACATCGCCTCGCGCTGGGCGCGCGGCAGGATACGCATGCCGGTATAGAACGAGCTGCGGGAGGCGCGCTCGGCCGCCTGTGTGGGCTTGGTCACTCAGGCGCCCCGCGGCTTCTGCGCCGCGGCGGCAAAGCGCCGCCCAAGGCGCCGTGACGCGCCGCTCAGGATCCCGATCATCGTCAAGCCGGCAACGCCCGGCAGGCGCAAATGCACGCGCGCGCTCAGCGGGTCGCGCGTCATGAGGATGCGCGTCAGCCGATGCGCCAGAGTATTGATGACGGAGACCTCGAGACTCAAGCGCAAATCGTTGATCAGAGCCGGGAAAATGTCGCTCTCGCTCAGCAACCCTTCGGTGCGCTCGGCGAGCCGGTGCAGGCAGGCGAGAAGTGCCGGCGAGGCGCGCGTCTCGCCCAGCGCTTCGACCCTGGCGCCGGATGCGGCGAGCACGTCGAGCGGAATGTAGACCCGGTCGAGATCGAGATAATCGTTCTTGCAGTCCTGCAGATGATTGATGATCTGCAGGGCGGCGCATAACGCGTCGTTCGCCGGCCATACCGTGCGGCTTTCCCCGTGCACGTCGCAGACGAAACGGCCGACAGGCATCGCCGACAGCGAGCAATAGCCGATGAGATCGTCCCAATCGCGATAGCGTAGTTTCGTCGCGTCGAGCTTGAACGCGGCAAGGAGATCCTGCGCATGTCGCGGCGACAGATTGCGCTCGGCGAGCGCTTCGCGCAGGCGCACGGCAACGGCATCCTCGCCGCTGTCACCCAAAAGGCCGGCGTCAAGACGATCGAGCAGATCGAGTTTCGCTTGCGGCGCGAGGCTCGCATGATCGGCGATATCGTCGGCGGTGCGCACGAAGTTGTAGAACGCCATGATCACCTTGCGGTGGCGCGGATGAATGAGCCAGGAGGCGACCGGGAAATTCTCGTCCCGGTGGCCCTTGCCCGACCGCCAGACCCTGGCGTCGCCTGCGCTCACATCGTTCATCGCAAATCCGAAGCTTTGCTGGTGACGTCGGCCTGGGAGCGGCCCTTCCACATGCCGCCGCGCCCGCGCGCATGCTGATAAGCGGAATCAACCGTGAACGCCATATAGACCGCGGCAATCGCCGGCAACACCGGCCCCCAAAGCCTCGATACGCCGTAGAATCGAAGCGTCGGCTGGAAGGCCAAGGCCATGAGCAGCCACGCGGCGATCCCGAAGATCTGTGCTAGGCCACCGGCAAAGACGGCGAACGCCACCGGCGCCAGATAGGTGAGCGCCAAACCGAACACGGTCCCGGCAAGGAGAAGCGGCGAATAGCGAAGCTGCGCATAGGCCGTGCGCGAGACCATACGACGGATGTCGGCCACCGCCGGGTAGGCGCGAATGCTGCGCACGCGCTCGGTCAATCCGATCCAGATCGGACCGTGCGCCTTGAGCGCCTTGGCGAGCGCGCAATCGTCGATCAAGGCGGCGCGGATCGCAGCCATGCCGCCGGCCGCGCGCAGCGCGTCGCGACGCACCAGCATACAGCCGCCAGCCGCCGCGGCGGTGGCGCGGCGCGGATCGTTCGCCCAGGAGAACGGGTAGAGCATCTGGAAGAAAAAGATGAAAGCGGGGACGAACATGCGCTCGGCAAGGCTTTGGCAGCGCAGCTTCGCCATCAGCGAAGTGAGCACATAGCCGCCGGACTGCGCCCGTGCGACGAGGCTCGCGAGAGCGTCAGCGGCGTAGACGATGTCGGCATCGGTGAACAACAGATAGGCCGGCGGCTGCGGCGCGCTCTCGGCCAACTCGACACCTTGGTGCTGAGCCCAGAGCTTGCCGGTCCATCCCGGCGCCAGCGCGCGCCCCGACAACACCGTGAGGCGTTGGGCGGCGCCAAGCGCCGCCGCGGCGGCGCGAGCGACCTCTGCCGTGGCGTCGCGGCTCTGGTCGTCGACCACGATCACGGCGAACTCGCCCGGATACTTCTGCCGCAGCAGCGAGGTGACGGTCTCGCCCACGGATTCCGCCTCGTCGCGCGCCGGTATAATGGCGGCGACCGCCGGCCAAGGCCCCTGCCCTGGCGCCGGCGCATCGTCGCGCTCGCGGGCGAGCCAGAATCTTCCGCGCCCGGCCAGGAGATAGAGCCAGATTGCAAGCACCATTGACGCTATGAGGTCGTTGGCCACAAATAGTCCTCGGCTGTCCCATTCGGGGCCGCCATTCACCAATTCCCGAATCGGACCGCCCCTACCGGGCGGTCCTTGTTATCCTGTAAATATAGAGCCTTATAGGACCGGCGGGGACGGCGGAACGCCCCGGGCAACGAAACAATGAATACGAACAACAGTGCTTTCGCCTCGCGGCTCGACGCCACGGCCAAGGACATCGAGGATTTGCTCGATCGGCTGCTCGCTGCGACCCCCATGGACGGCGAAATCAGCCGCCCCGCACGCCTTGTCGAGGCCATGCGCTATGCGAGCCTCAACGGCGGCAAGCGCTTCCGCCCGTTCCTGGTGGTGGAGTGTGCGGCCTTGTTCGACGTACCGCGCCAGCGCGCCTTGATGGCCGGGGCGGCGCTCGAATGCATGCATTGCTACTCGCTGGTCCACGACGATCTGCCGGCCATGGACGATGACGCGCTGCGGCGCGGACGGCCGACCGCGCACAAGGCCTTCGACGAGGCGACGGCGATCCTCGCCGGCGACGGCCTCCTTACTTTCGCCTTCGACATCCTGAGCCGGCCGCAGACGCATCCCGATGCGGCGGTGCGCGCCGAACTGGTCGGTGCGCTCGCCCGCGCCGCCGGTCTCGGCGGCATGGTCGGCGGCCAGATGCTCGATCTTGCCGCCGAGGGCCGCTTTGCCGGCGGCGGACCGCAGCAGCTCGGCGAGCAGGAGGTGCGGACGTTGCAGGCGATGAAGACCGGCGCGTTGCTTCGTTTCGCTTGCGAGGCCGGAGGCATTCTCGGATCGGCGACCCCGCCGCAGCGCGCCGCGCTCGTGCGCTATGGATTAGCCGTCGGCCAGGCGTTCCAGATCGCCGACGATCTCCTCGATCTCGAAGGCGATCCCGCGCTGGTCGGCAAACAAACCGGCAAGGATGCGCAAGCCGGCAAGGCAACGATCGTCGGCATTCTCGGACGGGCGGGCGCGAAGGCGCGGCTCGGCGAGCTGATCGCGGAGGCCGCACAGGCGCTGGCGCCGTTCGGGGCGGCGGCCGCTGTCCTCAACGAGGGGGCGAGGTTCGTCGCCGATCGGCAAGCGTAAGGTAACCGGCAACCGGGGATAGAGAAAAATTGCGTAAAGCGCGGATTTACAATTGGCTAGTCTAACCCGCTCAATTATGCGTTGATGGCCATCGAACTCCGATTGAAGTTCGTGGGGCCTCATCATATTTGCCCGGCGCGCGCGGTCGTGCTTTGAACGGGAACGAAAAAGGCCCGATCCTCTGCCGATTTCGGGAATTCCATCCTCCGCCATGACGATGCATACGCGATGGACGATCTGCGCGGCCGCCGCCCTGTTCTCGGCGCCGTTTCTCGCGCCGTCAGGAGCGTTTCATGCGGTAACGCCGGTCCTGGCGCAGGGCGCCGGCGGCCCGGGCGCGACCGCCGCGCAGCCGCGGCCCGGCGGCCATGCGCTGGCAAAGCGCGCCGGCCGGGCCGGAACCAGGAAGGCGCAGCCGGCAGCAACCGCCGAGCAGCAGCAGCCTCCGCCGCGTATTCCGTTCACCGCCGCCGAAGACGCCGCTTCCGCTATTCCCGGCATGCCGGATGCGCGGTTCTGGGCGGATTCGGTGGACGATTTCAAAAATGCCCTGCCGCAACAGCCGGGTCCCTGGCTCATTCTCTCGAGCGGGGGGTCCGACGGTGCGTTCGGCGCCGGGCTGCTCAATGGCCTGACCGCCGCTGGCAAAAGGCCCGACTACACGGTCGTCACCGGCGTCAGCACGGGCGCATTGATGGCGCCCTTTGCCTTCGCCGGGCCGCGCTACGACGAAGCGCTGCGCAAGGCCTACACCACGATCACCGCAGCGGATGTCTTCGAGGCGGGCAATACGACGGGCGAAAGCTTTGTCGATTCGTGGCCGCTTCGGGACACCATCGGCAAGCAGATGACGCCGGAGTTGTTCAACGACATCGCGGCGGAGCATCGCCGCGGCCGGCGCCTGTTCGTGGTCACCACCGACCTTGATTCCGGGCGCAGCGTCGTTTGGAACATGGGCGCGATCGCAGTGCACGGTGGCGATGATGCGCTCAAGCTGTTCCGCAGCGTGCTGCTCGCCTCGGCCAGCGTTCCCGGCGGTTTCCCCCCGGTGATGATCGACGTCGAGGCGAACGGCAAACGCTTTCAGGAGATGCACGTCGATGGCGGCCTCGGCGGACAGTTCTTCGTCGCGCCGGCTTCCTTGATGGCGAGCACCAGCGATTACCGCCTGCCGGCGACGCAGCTTTACATCGTCGTCAACACCGAGCTGCAACGCGAGTTCAGCGTCATCGACCGCTTCGCGCCGAAAATCCTGACCCAGTCGATCGGCATGGCGGTGCCGGTGGACACGAGGCTGATGCTCGACCGCAGCTACGTGGCGGCAAAACGCAGCGGCGTCGCATTCAACGTCGCCGCTATTCCCGCAAGCTTTAATGCGCCAAGCCGGGGTCCCTTCGATTCCGACTACATGGGAGCGCTGTTCCAGACCGGCTATGAACAGGGCCGGAGCGCTACGCCTTTCAGCGCTGAATTGCCGCCCGAACCGGGCGCGCCTGTGCAACCAAGTCGTATTGAGAAAACCGGAGCAAAATGATGAGAAATTTCTTGCGTTCGATCGTCGCCGTTGCAGTTGTCGCCGTGTTGGGAGCGAGCGTCAGCATTCCGTCTGCCACCGCGCGCCCGAACACTGCCTATGACGGCGTGTGGAGCGTGATGATCTATACCCAAGCCGGCGACTGCCCGCAGACTCTTCGCTACTCGGTGCGGATCGTGGGCGGCCGGGTGCTGTCCGATGACCAAGCCTACCAGGTCGCCGGCCTTGTCGCGCCCAATGGCGAAACCCGCGTAGTGGTCGCCGAACACGACCGATCCGCCAGCGGCGTCGGTCGGCTGTCCGGCAACCAAGGCCGGGGACGGTGGCGCACGTCGACCGGCGAGTGCGTGGGTCAATGGACGGCGGAACGGCGTCAGTACAACTACTGATCCAAGACGGGGTTATCGTCCGGTCTTGCGCGCGGCGACGTTAGCGTCCCACCAGGGGCAGACGTCGCGCGCGCGCAGATAATTGCCGTCCATGACATCGAGCGGGACGCGGCCGCCGGCCTCGGCGACGCCGATCCGCAGGGTGCGCGCCTCTTCCCGTCCCTCCGGCGAGAGCCACATACGGTCGTGCCCCCACAGGCTCGGGCCCTCCGGGCGTTCGTGCGGCGTCCAGTTCTCCGGCTCGATCGTGCGGCCGCCCCAGCCATATTCGACCAGGAATTTCGACGGCGACCACGAGTAGAACGAGGTCATCTGATCGTTGATATGGCGACCGAGCGTCGTGCCGATCGTCTCCGGCTTGCGCAGCGCAAGGTCATAGGCCTGCCCGACATCGTCGAGAAAGCAGAGTTCGACCATCAGGTGATGGATGCCGTTCCTGCCGGTATCGATAAAGGCGAGGCTGTGGTGGCGCGCATTGACGTGGAAGAAATAGGCCTTGAACGGCCGCAAGATGTAATCGCTGAGCCGGAAGCCGAGGGCATCGGTATAGAACGGCACGACTTCTTCGAGCCGTTCGGTCGTTAGCACGGCGTGACCCATGCCGAGCGGCCCGGTGCGAAAGCCCGAGATCGAACGCCCGGGCTTGAACGGCTCCGAAGCGGTCTCGGCGCCGTGGAACACCTCCAGCCGGTTGCCAACCGGATCGGCAAACACGATCAGATCTTTCACGCGGCGTTCATCGGCGAGCGCACGCGAGCCGCGCCCGACTTTTACCGTGGATTTTTCCAGATGCGCCGCCAATGTATCGAGGGCATCGGCATCGGCGACTTCCCAGCCATAGAACGCGGGACCTTCGTCCGCGCCAGCGTGCACGATCACGCGCTGCTTGCGATCATCCATGCGCAAGGCGAGCGTTCCGCGGCTCTTCTCGACAAGCTGCATGCCGAGAAAGCGCGTGCCGTAGGTCGCCCACTCATCGAGGTCGCCGGCGCGGATGCCGACATAGCCGAGGGCCTGCAGCTGCATGTCCGACTCTCCCGGAGCGGCAAGCTCCCTTATCACGTTGAAGGCGGTGCGAAAATCAGCGCGCTTAAGCCTGCAATATCCGCGTCGTGTCGTCGAACAATTCCTCGGCCGTATATCTCCGTGGAACGAGCTTCAGCTCGAACGCGTAGCTGCACATGAGCTCGAGCGCCGGCTTGACCGCGGCGAAGCCGAACGGGATCGTGTCGATCGCGCCGGCTTTAGGCAGGCCCGCGGCCTTCTTGCTCTCGAGCAGCATGCGGAAAATCTCGCGCACCGCGGCGGGATCCGACTTGGACAGCGGCGCTTTGCAAACCACCATGTGGTTGACCGGCACGGTACCGTGCTTGCGGTACCACTCCTTCGCTGCCGCCTCCGGATCGGGAATGACGCTCTTGAGCCGCTGGTCGCTCGGCATGACGCCGCCGAAGATCGCGGCATCGAGTTCGCCGTCGAGCAGCATCCTGGTGATGTCCTTACCGGTCACGCGCTCGACGCCGGGTGGATCGGGAAATTCGGTCACATGCGCGTCCTCGAACGTCACCCAATGGACTTTGCCGAGATCGAGGCCGTAATCCTTCGCCAGAATGCCGCGCATCCACACGCCCGTGGTCTGCGAAAACGCGCGCACGCCGACCCGGCGGCCGGGAAGGTCTTGCGGCCGCAGGGTTGCGCGTTCCGAATTGTAGAGCATCGTGCCGTGCTGGAAGCGGCCCATCATGGTAGCCGGCAGGAGCATGAGCGGCTTGCCATAAGCCATGGCCTGCAGATAGCTGACGATCGCCATCTCGCTCACGTCGAACTTCTGCTCGCGCACCATCATGCGGAAAGCGCGGTTGATCGGATCGATTTCGGTGAAACGCAAGGTCACCCGGTCGGATCTGATGCCGCCGTTCTTCAGCGCCTGGGTATGGGGATAGTTTCCGAAGCAGGCGTCCAGCGTCTCGACTTTCTCGGCGGCGATTGCGCTCATGGCGGCTGACCTTGCAGGCTCGCCCTGATTCTATGATTTGCCCGCGAGCGAAACCAGCCCCGGCGCACGACGCGGGCGGGCGCGGCGCCGCCTAACTGCGGGCCTGCGCCTTCACCACGCGCGGCCCCTTGCGGCGGGCGGCGGCCGAGCCATCGACGCCGGGGAGGAAAATCCGCTGCAGCATCTGCCGTTCGATCGGCTTCTGCAGGATCGGTACGTCGCTGAACCGGTCGTCGACAGTGTCGGCCTCGTAACCGGTGAGGAAAACGAACGGAACGCCGCGCGCCGATAGTATTTCGGCGACCGGATAGGCCATGCCGTCGCCAAGGTTGATGTCGAGGATGGCGCCGTCGAAATCGCCCTGCCGCGCGGTCGCGAGCGCTTCGGCCGCGGTGCCGATCGGGCCGACGACAGCACGGCCGCACTCGCCGAGAAACTCCTGGATCATCATGGCGACCAGAGCCTCGTCCTCGACCAGCAGGACGCGGCGGCTGTCCGCCAGGTTCGCGCGGATGACGCCGCCATCGGTGCCGGCGCGTGCCTTTTTGCCTTCGCCGCGGCCGATCGTTTCGCCCTGCGGGATCGATAAGGTGCATTGCAGTCCGGCCGCGTGCCACTCGAACATAGCTTTGCCGCCAAGCTGCTGCTCGATGCTCGCCCGGATCACCTTCAGGCCGAAGCTGCGCGCCGACGGGGGCACGATGGGCGGACCGCCGCGCTCGATCCATTGCAGGACCAGGAGTTCCGGCTGCTGTTGCCAGGTCATGCTGACCTTGCCCGCCATCGAAGACAAGGCGCCGTGCTTGGCCGCGTTGGTCGCGAGCTCGTGTAGCGCCAGCGCCAGGCCTTGCGCCATATGCGGCAGCAGCGACACGTTTGGTCCGCCGATCGTGATCCGCTCGCCCTCGCCCCGATACGGCGCCAATTCCTCTTCCACCAGCGCGCCGATATCGGCGCCGTGCCAGCGCGATTCCGAAAGGAGCGCATGCGCGCGCGCCAGCGCCTTGATGCGGCCTTCCACCGCCGCCACGTAATCGACGACCTTTTGCGCACGGGTCAATCGAACGATCGACTGTACGACGGCAAGCGCATTGCGGGCGCGGTGATCGACCTCGCGCGCCAGCAGATCCTGGCGCTGTTCGGCCTCCTTGCGATCGGTGATGTCGATGGTGACGCCGCTCACCCGCACCACTTGCCCGCGCTCGTCCACGCTCGGCGCCGCGGTGCCGAAGCACCAGCGCACCGCGCCGTCGGGGCGCATGACCCGGAACTCGGTCTGATATCCGCGCGCGTCCCCGCGCCTGAAGTCGCCGATCATCTCGTTGAGGCGGCGCAGGTCCTGCGGATCGACCAGCGCGCCGACATTGTCCGGGTTCGGCTTGAAGCTTGCGTGATCGACGCCGAAAATGCGGCACTGGCCTTCGTCCCAAATCCAGTCGCCGTTGACGAGGTCCCAATCCCACGAGCCCATCTGCCCGGCGGCGAGAGCCAGGCTGCGGCCCTGCTCGCTGGCGAGGAGCCGCCCGTTCGACGCCATCAGTTCCGCCGTGCGTTCGGCGACGCGCCGCTCGAGTTCGAAATTGAGCCGTTCGAGCTGCCGCGTCTTGCGATACAGCTCGGCGAAGACCTTGACCTTCGCGCGCAGCACTTCGGGGATCACCGGCACCGGTACGTAGTCGACCGCGCCCATGGCGTATCCGCGCAGCCGATCGACATCGTCCACCTGGACGGCCGAGATGAATATGATCGCCGTTTTTTGGAACCGCGGATGATCGCGGATCATCGCCGCCAGCTGAAAGCCGTCGAGTTCCGGCATGCAGACGTCGACCAGGACGACCGCGGCCTCGTTCTTGAGCAGGAACTCCAAGGCTTCCCGAGCAGACGACGCTTTGACGAGATTTTCCCCGAGATCGCGGAGAATTTCCTCGTTGGCGAGCAGCTTTCCCGGCTGGTCGTCCACCAGGAGGACGTTGACTTTATCGTTCATCGGGCAAGCCTAGCGATGGAGCCACATCCGCAGTGCGGAGAGAAGTTGTTCGGTGTTGACCGGTTTGGCGAGATAGTCCGAAGCGCCCGCCTCGAGGCATTTCTCCCGGTCGCCCTTCATCGCCTTGGCGGTCAAGGCCACGATCGGCAGCCGGCGATAGCCGGGATTGCGGCGGATGTTCTCTATCGTCTGGTAGCCGTCCATTTCCGGCATCATGATGTCCATAAGCACAATGGCGAGGTTGGGGGTCTGCTCGATGAGCGCGATCGCCTCCCGGCCGGTCGTCGCGGTCAGTACGTGCATGCCGCGGCGCTCGAGCGCGCTCGACAGCGCAAAGATGTTGCGCGAATCGTCGTCCACCAGGAGCACGGTACGGCCGACCAGATCCTCGTCCGAGCTGTTGAGCCGTTCCAGCATGCGCTGCTTTTCGGCGGGCAGGTCGGTGATGATGCGGTGGAGAAAGAGCGCGGTCTCGTCGAGCAGGCGCTCGGGCGATTCGACGCCCTTCACCACGATGCTGCGCGCCATGGTGTGGAGCTGGGCATCCTCACCGGCGGAGAGCTCGCGGCCGGTGAACACCACGACCGGCACATCGGCAAGCGCCGGTTCCGAACGCATGCATTCGAGCACCTCGAAGCCGGACATGTCGGGCAGCCGCAGGTCGAGCACGACGCAGTCGCAGGGCTGCTGGCGCAGCGTTTCGAGCGCCTCCTTGCCGGTGGCGGCGCTCACGATCTCGATGTCGTCGTGGCCGAGCAGCTCCTGGATGCCCATCTGCTCAGCCTTGTTGTCCTCGACCACCAGCAGGCGCCGGCGCCGCGGTTGCGAAAACTCTTTGATCTTCGACAACGCGTCGGAAATGCCCTCCCGCGTCGTCGGCTTGGTGACGAACGAGAACGCGCCGCGCGCCAGCCCATGCTGGCGATCTTCGTCGAGCGTGATGATCTGCACCGGAATATGCCGGGTGAGCGGGTTCTGCTTGATCTGGCTGAGCACGTTCCAGCCCAGCATGTCCGGCAGGAACACGTCGAGCGACACCGCGGTCGGCTGATACTGCTTGGCAAGCTCGAGCGCGTCGTCGCCGCGCACGGCGTGCAGGACCTTGAAGCCGCGGTCGCGCGCGAGATCAATCAGGATGCGGGCGTAGTGCGGATCGTCCTCGACGATGAGCAGGATGGCGTCGCCCGCTTGGATCTCCAGCCGGTCATCGGGAATCTGCTCGATCGTGCGCTCAATGGCCACGGTCGGTGCGGGCACGATGCTCGTCGCCGCTGGCCGCGGCGCGGTGGTCGAGCCGACATATTTGATCGGCAGGTAGAGCGTGAAGGCCGAACCGGAGTCCGGCGCACTGCGCAAATGGATTTCACCGCCGAGCAGGCTCGCCAGTTCGCGGCTGATGGCAAGGCCAAGGCCGGTGCCGCCATATTTGCGGCTGGTCGACGCGTCGGCCTGCTGGAAGGCTTCGAAGATGATCTTCTGCTTCTCCAGCGGGATGCCGATGCCGGTGTCGGAGACCTCGAACGCCACCACCGCGGACGCCTGACTGAGCACCGCATGGCCGGCGCTCCAGCCGCCCAACGCCGCGGCGACGTTGAGCCGCACGCCGCCCTGCCCGGTAAATTTGAAGGCGTTGGAAAGCAGGTTCTTGAGCACCTGCTGCAGGCGCTTCGAGTTGGTGGTGATGCTGCGCCCGAGATTGGGATCGAGATGAACGTCGAATGAGAGCTGGCGCGTTTCCGCTTCGTGGCGGAACGGGCGCGCCACCATGTCGAGCAGATTGGAGAAGAAGATCTCGTCGGCATCGACGGTGACGGTGCCGGATTCGATTTTAGACAGATCCAGAATGTCGCTGATGAGGTTGAGGAGGTCGGTGCCGGCGCCGTGAATGGTCCGGGCAAACTCCACCTGCTTCGGCGAGAGGTTTCCTTCCGGATTGTCGGTGAGCTGCTGGCCGAGGATCAGGATCGAGTTGAGCGGTGTGCGCAACTCGTGCGACATGTTGGCGAGGAATTCCGATTTGTACTTCGAGGTCAAAGCGAGCTCGGTCGCCTTTTCTTCCAGCGCACGGCGGGCCTGCTCGATTTCCTGGTTCTTGCGTTCGACTTCGACGTTGCGCTCGGCGAGCTGCTGCGCCTTTTGCTCGAGCTGCTCGTTGGTCTGCTGCAGCTCCCTCTGCTGCGCCTGCAATTCGCCGGCGAGCTGCTGCGATTGCTTGAGCAGCCCCTCGGTCTGCATCGTCGCCTCGATCGAATTGAGCACGATGCCGATCGAGGTGGTGAGCTGTTCGAGGAACATGGTCTGCAAGGCGGTGAATTCGTGAATCGAAGCGAGCTCGATCACCGCCTTGGCCTGATTTTCGAACAGCACCGGCAACACGATGTTGTTGCGCGGCGCGACCTTGAATAGAGCCGAGCTGATCGGAACGGCGCTTTCCGGCATCTCGGTGATCAGCATGCGCCGTTTCTCCAGCGCGCATTGGCCGATAAGCCCTTCGCCGAGGCGCACCGTCTGCGCGTGTCCGTTGGCGCCGTCGTCGGCGTAAGCCGACAGGAGCTTGAGGCCGGGCGTCTCTTCGTTTTCCATCTGATAGATGACGCCCTGGTGGGCATTTACGAGCGGCGTCAACTCGGACAGCAGCAGCCGACCGACGGTGGTGAGGTCGCGCTGGCCCTGCAGCATGTTGGTGAACTTCGCCAGGTTGGTCTTGAGCCAATCCTGCTCGGTGTTGCGGTCGGTGGTGAGCCGCAGATTGTCGATCATCGTATTGATGTTGTCCTTGAGCTCGGCCATCTCGCCGCGCGCGTCCACCTGAATCGAGCGCGTCAGATCGCCCTTGGTCACCGCCGTCGCCACCTCGGCGATGGCGCGGACCTGCGTGGTCAGGTTGGCGGCGAGGAGGTTGACGTTGCCGGTCAGGTCCTTCCACGTGCCGGCGGCGCCGGGCACGTTGGCCTGGCCGCCGAGCCGGCCTTCTACGCCGACCTCGCGCGCGACCGACGTCACCTGATCGGCGAAGTTGGCGAGCGTATCGGTCATGTTGTTGATGGTTTCGGCGAGCGCCGCGACCTCGCCTTTCGACTTCACCGCGAGGTTCTGCTTGAGATCGCCATTGGCGACCGCGGTCACCACTTTCACGATGCCGCGCACCTGCTCGGTGAGGTTGGCGGCCATCACGTTCACGGTGTCGGTGAGGTCCTTCCACGTGCCGGCGACGCCCGGCACCTGGGCTTGGCCGCCGAGCAGGCCTTCGGTGCCGACCTCGCGGGCGACGCGGGTGACTTCCGATGCAAAGCCGTTGAGCTGGTCCACCATCGTGTTGATGGTATTCTTGAGCTCGAGGATTTCACCCTTCACGTCGACGGTGATCTTGCGCGACAGGTCGCCACGGGCGACGGCGGTCGTCACCTCGGCGATGTTGCGCACCTGGGTGGTGAGGTTGGCCGCCAAGAGGTTGACGTTGTCGGTCAGGTCCTTCCAGGTGCCGGCAACGCCCGGCACCACCGCCTGGCCGCCGAGCCGGCCGTCGGTGCCGACCTCGCGGGCGACGCGCGTCACCTCGGCGGCGAACGAGCGCAGCTGCTCGATCATGGTGTTGAGCGTTTCCTTGAGCAGCAGGATCTCGCCGCGCACGTCGACCGTGATCTTCTTCGACAGGTCGCCGCCGGCGATGGCGGTCGCCACCTCGGCGATGTTGCGCACCTGCGCCGTCAAGTTCGACGCCATGAAGTTGACGTTGTCGGTCAGGTCCTTCCACGTGCCGGCGACGCCCGGCACCTGCGCCTGGCCGCCGAGCTTGCCTTCGGTGCCGACTTCGCGCGCGACGCGGGTGACCTCCGAGGCGAAGGCGTTGAGCTGATCGACCATCGTGTTGATGGTGTTCTTGAGCTCGAGGATTTCGCCTTTCACGTCGACCGTGATCTTGCGCGAGAGGTCGCCACGGGCGACGGCGGTCGTCACCTCGGCGATGTTGCGCACTTGCGCGGTCAGGTTGCCGGCCATCGAGTTGACCGAGTTGGTTAGATCCTTCCAGGTGCCGGCGACGCCGGGCACGTTGGCCTGGCCGCCGAGGCGGCCTTCGGTGCCGACCTCGCGGGCAACGCGCGTCACCTCGCCGGCGAAGCGGTTGAGCTGATCGACCATCGTGTTGAGCGTTTCCTTGAGCTGCAGGATCTCGCCGCGCACATCGACGGTGATCTTGCGCGACAGGTCGCCGCCGGCGATGGCGGTCGCCACCTCGGCAATGTTGCGCACCTGGGCGGTGAGGTTGCCGGCCATCGAGTTGACCGAGTCGGTCAAGTCCTTCCAGGTGCCGGCGACGCCGGGCACCTGCGCCTGGCCGCCGAGCTTGCCTTCGGTGCCGACCTCGCGGGCGACGCGGGTCACTTCCGAGGCGAAGGCGTTGAGCTGATCGACCATGGTGTTGAGCGTGTCTTTCAGCTCGAGAATCTCGCCGCGCACGTCGACCGTGATCTTGCGCGAGAGGTCGCCGCGGGCGACCGCGGTCGCCACCTCGGCGATGTTGCGCACCTGGCCGGTGAGGTTCGAGGCCATCGAGTTGACCGAGTCGGTCAAGTCCTTCCAGGTGCCGGCGACGCCGCGCACCAGCGCCTGGCCGCCGAGCTTGCCTTCGGTGCCGACCTCGCGGGCGACGCGGGTCACCTCGCCGGCAAACGCGTTGAGCTGGTCCACCATCGTGTTGATGGTGTCTTTCAGCTCGAGGATTTCGCCGCGCACGTCCACCGTGATCTTCTTCGACAAGTCGCCCGAAGCGATCGCGGTCGACACTTCGGCGATGTTGCGCACCTGCGCGGTCAGGTTCGAGGCCATGGAGTTGACCGAGTCGGTCAAGTCCTTCCAGGTGCCGGCGACGCCGAGCACATTGGCCTGGCCGCCGAGGCGGCCGTCGGTGCCGACCTCGCGGGCGACGCGCGTCACCTCGCCGGCAAAGGTGTTGAGCTGATCGACCATCGTGTTGATGGTCTCTTTGAGCTGCAGGATCTCGCCCGAGACGTTGACCGTAATTTTCTTCGACAGGTCGCCGCCGGCGATGGCGGTGGCCACGTCGGCGATGTTGCGCACCTGCGCGGTCAGATTAAGCGCCATGAAGTTGACGCTGTCGGTCAGGTCCTTCCAGGTGCCGGCGACGCCGGGAACCTGCGCCTGGCCGCCGAGCTTGCCTTCGGTGCCGACTTCGCGGGCGACCCGGGTGACCTCCGAGGCGAAGGCGTTGAGCTGATCGACCATCGTGTTGATGGTGTCCTTGAGCTCGAGGATTTCGCCGCGCACGTCGACCGTGATCTTGCGCGACAGGTCGCCGCGCGCGACCGCGGTGGTCACGTGGGCGATGTTGCGCACCTGGTCGGTGAGGTTGCCGCACATCGCGTTCACCGAGTCGGTCAGATCCTTCCAGGTGCCGGCGACGCCGGGCACGATCGCCTGGCCGCCGAGCTTGCCGTCGGTGCCGACCTCGCGGGCGACGCGGGTCACTTCCGAGGCGAACGAGCGCAGCTGATCGACCATCGTGTTGATGGCTTCCTTGAGCTGCAGGATCTCGCCGCGCACGTCGACCGTGATCTTCTTCGACAGGTCGCCGTTCGCCACCGCGATCGTCACCTCGGCGATGTTGCGCACCTGGGCGGTGAGGTTCGAGGCCATCGAGTTGACGCTCTCGGTGAGGTCCTTCCACACCCCGGTCACCTCGCGCACCTGCGCCTGGCCGCCGAGCTTGCCCTCGGTGCCCACTTCGCGGGCGACGCGCGTCACCTCGGAGGTGAACACGTTGAGCTGCTTGATCATCGTGTTGACGATCTCGGCCGAACGCAGGAACTCGCCCTTGAGCGGACGGCCGTCGACGTCGAGCTGCACGGTTTGCAGCAGGTCGCCCTGGGCCACGGCGGCAATCGCGCGCGTCACCTCGGTGGTCGGCCAAAGCAGATCGTCGATCAGCGTATTGACGGACGACTCCATCTCGCCCCACGCGCCTTCGGAAAGGCCGAAACGCACGCGCTGGCGGGTCTTGCCCTCGCGGCCCACGACCTGGCCGACACGCTCGAGCTGGCGGGCGATCCGTTGGTTGGCGGCGACGATCTCGTTGAAGGTATCAGCGACCTTGCCCATGATGCCGATGCGGTCGCCGGCCATGCGTACCGAAAAATCGCCGACCCGCATCGCCTGCAACGCGTGCAGCAATTCGCGCAGTTCCGCGGATTCGGCCTCGCTCAGTTCCGGCGCTGGTGCGGCCGCTTGGGCCTTTGGCGTCGAGGCGGCGACGGCGGACCCGTTTGCGCTCGCGGCGCTGACTGCATCAGCCATGGAAGTCTCCAGATACGGTAGGGAGCGCCGGTCGAAATGCGGCGCGTGGACAACTGACAGTCGATGCTGGGGCGCGGAGGAAAAGCCGTGAAATGCCGGGGAGCGCCGCCCGAATCGCCGCAGCCCGCAGCCGAGCGTGCGCCGCGCCGTCGACCGGTTCGGAAACGGATCTCCCCCTCACGGGACTCCTCCTGAGCCGTAAGCCGAACGCCGCCGCAGAACGAAGGTTCCGGCCTCCAACCCATGGCGGCGAAAGATTTTTTGCCTGCCGGCATGTACGGTGAATCGGGCGTTCTCGGCGGCGCGCGACCGGCGACAGCTACGCGGTCGGTCGTTTCCCGCACATCATTGATATCTTTGACAATTTTAGTTGCAACGCCGCCGGATTGAGCGAAATCTTTACTCAACGTCACACGCCTGGCACGGCCATCCCGCGCCTGCGGCAAGCGGCAATCAGGGTGTTGCGCAACAGGCAGGCGATGGTCATTGGGCCGACGCCGCCGGGGACCGGAGTGATCGCCCCGGCGATGCCCTGCGCCTCGGCAAAGGCCACATCGCCGACCGCCCTCGATCCCCCGCCTGCGGCCGGGATGCGGTTGAAGCCGACATCGATAACGGCGGCGCCCGGCTTGATCCAGTCGCCGCGCAGGAATTCCGGGCGCCCAACCGCCGCCACCAGGATGTCGGCGCGCCGCACCACCGCCGGGATGTCACGGCTTCTCGAGTGCACGAGCGTTACGGTGCAATTCTCGGCCAGGAGCAGCGCCGCCATCGGCTTGCCGACAATGTTGGAGCGCCCGAGCACGACCGCCTCGGCCCCGGTCAGGTCGGGCACCGTTTCCTTCAGCAGCAGGAGGCAGCCGTAAGGCGTGCAAGGAACAAGCGCCCTCCCCTGACCGCCGCTCCACAAATGGCCGACATTCTGCGCGTGGAACCCATCGACGTCCTTCGCCGGATCGATGGCGTCGATCACGCGTTGCGGGTCGATGTGCTTGGGCAGCGGCAGCTGCACCAGAATGCCGTCGACCCGGTCGTCGGCGTTGAGCTTGTCGATCAGCGCCAGAAGCGCGGCTTCGCTCGTCGTCTCCGGCAGCCGGTGCTGGAAGCTTTCGATGCCCGCGGTGATGGCGGCTTTGCCCTTGCTGCCGACGTAGCTCTGGCTCGCCGGATCGTTGCCGACGAGCACCGCGCAAAGCCCGGGCACAATGCCGGAGCCGGCCTTGAGGACGGACGTGGCCGCGGTAACCTCGGCGACCAAACGAGCCGCGCGCGCCTTGCCGTCGATCCGCTTGGTGATGAGCATGATTCGACCTGAGACTATCGAAACGGTCCGCGGTACAAATTCGAGGTTTCTTTGCCGGTGGGCTTCGTCGCCTATTGCGGGTCCGGTTTGTTCTTGCGCAGGCCGCGAATGATCGCCGTGATGAGCGGAACGAGGATAATAGGCAGCGCAATCCGATCTCGCAGAGTAGAGAATTCGTTCTCGATCCCATCCATCGTCGCCTGACGGAGCGCGATGGCGGCCCTGAGTTCAGCGCCGGGTCTCGAAGTCACCGCGATCACGGCGAACGCGGCCGCGATCACGAAATCGCCCAGCGCCGTGGCGGTCGCGCCCCATATCGGCCCCCATCGCGATTCGAGCGCGAGAAATGCCGCGACGTTGAGCATGCCCAGGCCGAACAGAGCCGTCAGCCCGGCCAGGACCAAGAGCACCGAGCGGCGAACGATGAGGCGGATTCGTCCCTCGGCTATCCCGGACTCCAGGCGCCAGAGAACGCGGATATGGCGAAGCATGCTTGGCAAGAAAATCGTCCCCTCAGTGGATCACGCGCCCGATCAGGATGCCGAGGATCAGCGCACCCAGAACGCTGGCAAAAGGACGGCTGGCAATGCCTTTTTCCGGGTCCTCGGCGAATGCAAGAATTTCATCGGCGAGAGTGCGCAGTTCCTCGCCGAAATCGGCGGTCTCGGGCGCGGACGCCGTTTTCGCCCCGCTCGCTCGTCCCGTTGCCGCTTGCTCGGCGCGCATGGCCGCAATCTCGCGGCGCAGCGCCTCGATCTCGGCGCGCAGATCGGTTTCGGCCATGTCCGAAGGCCCTCACTTCCAGGCCCTTAATATCCGAACTGATCCGCCGGTCGCAACTCATATGCGGCTCGGTCGCCCGCGGGCGGGTCGCCGTTTTGCCCGCCCTGCAACGGGTTAAGCGGCCGATCCACAGATCACCTCGATTGCGCCGGCCGCGAGCGCCTGAAGTTGCTTGCGCGAAACGCCGGCGCGGGACCGGACCGCGATGGTATGCAAGGTCGCGGTCGCGACCTGCGCCAGCGCCGACGGCTCTGCGTTCGCCGCGATCTCTCCGCGCTCGCGCGCCTTGCGCATCAGCGTGGAGAGGAACGCGTCGGTGCGCCGACGCGCGTCGATCTAGCGCCCTGGCCAGCGATCAAAGCCTACCACGAGCGGCTGCGAACACGGCCGAAGCTCGCCAGAGCGTTCCAGGAGGAGATGGCGCTCTACCAGGCCGAGCTTGCCCGCCACAAAGCCGCGTGAGCCGCGCAGATCGCGTGAAACGCGTTATTTGACACGTTTCACGTCGCCTTTCTTCGCCCCCGCTTCCGGGAAGACCCACATGGCGGCAACCATCAGGACCGCCACGATCATCACGAAGGTCGAGAAATCGTGGCGGATCGGCGACCCGCTCCAATAGGCGAGAACCGCCGCGACAATGAGAGCGATGATCGACAGGATTGCTTTGACATCGTTCGGCATCAGTTCGACTCGTGTTCAACGCCGCTGCGCCCTGCGGCGCCGCGGCCGGTCAAGCTAGTTGCTGCCGACGGGAACCGCAGCAGCCTGATCGGGCCGTCGCGGCGCGCCGCGCAGGCTCTTTTTCAGGAAGCGTGTGTCGTAGCCGTTGAGCAGGGTGCCGATCAGCCCACGGTCGAGGTCCGAGGTCCGAAACATCCAATCGGCGATCGGGAACGTCAAATTCATGTTCACCTCCATCATCAGCCGCGCATTGTGGTGCGCTGTGTGATGCCGGCGTAGCGTATTGACGAAGGGGCAATGACGCACGAACCAATTCTCGTCGACGTGGCAGCAGAAGTGCATGAACTCATAGATCAGGTACATCCCGGTCGTGGTCGCCATGAACAGCCAGCCGACATTCGCCGTGAGCACGGTGCCGAGGATGGCCGCCGCCGGAATCGACATCAGGATAAAGACCACCAGCGCAAACGGCGGGAACACGGTCACGCGCCAATCGCGGTGATCGCGGAAGCGCATCTCCTCGTCGGTGAAGAACTGGTGATGATTGAGCGTGTGCCGCTCGTAGATCGCGCGCAGACCCTTGATGTTGACCGGCCGGTGCATGATGAATTTATGCACGGCCCATTCGAACAGATTGGTGAACAGGAAAGTAAGCGGCACGGTCAGCCATTCGAGCGCGGTCACGTTATGGATATGCTCGACATAGATGTAGAACGCCGCCGCGCCCATCGCGTAGATGATGAGGATATGGATGTAGCCGTCATACCAGCCGAGGATGCGGGAACGGTATTCCTGGCGAAAGTCGATCTGGCGTTGACTGATCATTGTCGCTCTCCTCGTCGCATGTCGGTGTCGTCATTTCTCATTGCACGCCGCTCTCAGCGCGCGCCGCGCGCCGCACATAGGCGTCGACGTCCTCGCCGGTCAGTTTCCAATCATTGTCGAGATTGGCCACTATGTCCTTCATGTACGGCTCCGACAGGGTGATGGCGCGATCCTTGTCGCCGAGATGGTCGAACAGGATCGCCAGCGCGAGCTGTCGCGGGCTCGTTCCGTCATAGGTCCACTCGAAGCCGCGCTTGGTGAATTGCCTGACTTCGTAGTGCTCCGGCAGCGGCTTGCCGTCGACCGTCACGACCAGGCCGTCGATGGTGCGCTTGCCTTCGTAGGTTTTCATCGCTCACCCGATATGGCTCACACCGATACGGTCCCGCGGGTGAAACTTTCCACGTAGTCGATCAGCTTGTCGCTCGCCCGCGCCGCGGCGTCGGCATTGCCCTCGGCGATGGCGCGCGCCTGATTGGCGTGCAGCCGCGCGCACAGCGGCAGATCGGCCGCCTGCCGGTAGTGCATGTACCAGAAGCGCCGCGACAGCCCTTGCAGCAGCTTCATCGAGCGCGCTGCGTAGGTGTTGTGGGCGGCTTCGACCACCAGGCGATTGAGCTCACGGTCGAGGCGCATGAAGGCGATGTCGTCTTTGGCCTTGGCGGCGCGATCCATGCCGCGGGCGATGTCCTTGAGCTGCTCGCGCTGTTCATCGGTGGCGCGGTCGGCGCCGGCGCGGCTGAGAAGCCGCTCGAGCTCGCGGCGCACTTCGAGCACAAGAAGCTGATGCCGCGGATTGAGATCCGACACCAGAATGCCCCTGCGCGGCAGGATGATCACCAGACCTTCCTGCGCCAGCCGTTGCAGCGCTTCGCGGATCGGCGTGCGCCCGATGCCGAAGCTCGCCGACAGCATCTGCTCGGAGAGGACGTCGCCCGGGCTTGAGCCGCAAGGTGACGATCTGCTCCTCGATCAGCCGATAGGCCTGGTCGGTCAGCGTTTCCGCGCTTGCGACCGCCGCGCGGGCGGCCTTTGCGGACGCTCGTCGCATCCCGGAGCGAGATTGACGCAAGGCGGCGGTCTGCGATCGCGTCATCTCAAGTCTGCCGCCGTTTTGCGACCATGGCCGCGAATTTCTCGTATTCGGCTTCGTTGACCGTGTAGGAATGCTCATCGTCGGGAAACGAGCCTTCCTTCACCTCCTTGACGAATTGCCGGATCCCACCGACGGCGACCTCGGTCAGCTTGGTGTAGCGCTTGGTGAATTTCGGCTTGAAGTCGGTGAACACGCCGAGGAGGTCGTAGCAGAGCAGGATTTGACCGTCGCAGCCGACGCCGGCCCCGATGCCGATGGTGGGAATGGTCAGCTGCTCGGAAATCAGCCTGGCGATCGGCGCCGGCACCGCTTCGAACTCGAGCATGAAGCAGCCGGCGTCCTCGATCGCCAATGCGTCCTCGAGGATTTTCATCGCCGCTTCGGCGGTGCGGCCCTGGATCTTGAAACCGCCGAACATGGCGATGGTGTGCGGGGTCAAGCCGATGTGCGAGGCCGTCGGGATTCCGGCATCGACCAGCGCGCGCAGGATGTGCGCCTGCGATTTGCCGCCCTGCGGCTTTACCGCATCGCACAGCGCCTCCTGCATGAAGCGCGTCGCATTGGTCAACGCGCGTTCGACCGTGTGGTAGCTCTGATACGGCATGCAGCCGAGCGTGAAGGTGTTGGGCGCGCCGCGGCGCACCGCCTGCGCGTGCATGATCATCATGTCCATGCTGGCGGGGATGGTGCTGGCGTGGCCGTGCGCCACCATCGCCAGACTGTCGCCCACGACCGCCACGTCGACGCCGGCCATCTCGGCCCACTTCGCCGAGGTGTAGTCCGGGACCGACATATAGACCATCTTCTCGCCGGTCTTCTTCGATTCACGGATTTCGCCGATCGTGCGCTTCTTGCGCTCGACTTCGGCTGCGTTGACGAGGAGGCCGCCCGATGACGGCTTCGCCGACGCCGCCTTGCCGGCCGGCTTGGTCACCGCTGTCGGCATCTTCGTCCTTCCCGCGCGGTCGTTGCCAGGAGCGCTGATAAGCGCTGATATATGTCTCGTATATTAGGGAGGGCGATCGGCTTCGGTCAAGCCGAACCGCGAGCCGCGGCAACCGATGTTGTTTGACGTATCGACAGAAGCGCTGATTGCGGTCGCGCTGTTCATGGCGCTGGTGCTGGCGTCCGCCTTGCAGGGCCTCGCCGCCAGCGCCCATTTCCCGCGCGCAAATCAGCCGGCGCCCGGCATCGCGCCGCTCATCCTGTTCGGTACGATAGCGCTGGTCGTCCTCTCGCTCGCCGCCGGGATCGCGGCGGCATTGCGTCTCCTGCCCTGGTACGCCGCCGTCATCGGCGGCGGATTGTCGGTCCTCGCAGCGCCGCCGGTGCTGCAGGCGTTCCCCGACCGCTTCATCGACGGACGCGGCTCGCTGCTCGCATTTGCGGCTGCCGGCGCGGTCCTCGCGCTATCCTTAGTTTGTTTGCTGGCTCGCGCCGGCCATTGACGGTTGCGGGAAGCGCGCCGCGGTGGGCTCGAGCGGCAGGCGCAGCGCATTGGCGTGGAGCGAGACGGTGCGATAGAAGCCGATGAGCGCGATGATCTCGAGGATCTGCTCGGAGGTGAAGTGGCGGCTGAGCCTCGACCACAGCGCGTCCGACAGGGTTCGCGCGCTGTCGAGCTCCTCGCAAACATCGAGCAGCATCTGTTCGTCCTCGGTCCAGCCGGCGTCGCCGCCGAGGACGGTAGCCTCGATCTGCCGCGGGGTGAGCTTCGCCTTGGCGGCAAACACCGTGACGTGCACACCCCATTCGTATTCGCAACGATTGAGCGCGCAGGTGCGGTCGATCACGATCTCGCGTTGCCGCAGCGTCAGCAGTCCCCGGTCGAGCAAGCCGCCGGCGCGGAAGCGCTGATAGATGCGCTCGTTGACCGCGAGCGTACGGAACAGGACGAGCGGCGGGACGCCGGGCGGCATGATGGCGTCGAACGCGGCCTGGATCTCCGGCGCGTAGGGCGGATTGAGCGGAGCAATACGGGACATTTGCAACTCCTTTCCATGCTACAAATATAGTAGCATCGCTACTGAAAATGTAGTAAGAGGCCCGGCGGGCGTTGGCGGCGCGGCTTTACGCCACGCCCCGGGCCGCGGCGCGTCCCGCCGCCCGGCCGGAGAAAATGCAGCCGCCGAGGAACGTTCCTTCGAGCGCCGCGTAGCCATGCACGCCGCCGCCGCCGAACCCGGCGACTTCCCCGGCGGCAAAAAGCCCCGGCACCGGCCGCCCGTCGGCGCCGAGGACGCGGCTGTCGAGGTCGGTCTGCAGTCCGCCCAGGCTCTTGCGGGTCAGGATATTGAGGCGGACGGCGATCAGCGGCCCGGCGGCGGGATCAAGAAGCTTGTGCGGGCGCGCGGTGCGGATCAGCCGGTCGCCGAGGTAGCGGCGCGCGCCGCGAATGGCGGTGATCTGCATATCCTTGCCGTACGGATTGTCGAGCTGGCGATCGCGCGCGGTAATTTCGTGTTCGACCCGCTCGACCGTCAGCAATGGCTCGCCGCCGGCGAGCGCGTTCATCCGCGCAACTAGCATCGCCAGATCGCGCTCGACGATGAAATCCTCGCCCTTGTCCATAAAGGCCTGCACCGGGCCGGGAATACCCTTGGTCGCGCGGGTCAAGACCTGCCGCCAGCTCTTGCTGGTCAGGTCGGGATTTTGTTCCGAACCGGACAGCGCGAATTCCTTCTCGATGATTCTCTTGGTCAGAATGAACCAGGAATAATCGTAGCCGGTGTGCATGATGTGGCGGAGCGTGCCCAGCGTGTCGAAGCCCGGATAAAGCGGGACCGGCAGGCGATTGCCGCGCGCGTCGAGCCAGAGCGAGGATGGGCCGGGCAGGATGCGAATGGCGTGATCGGTCCAGATCGGGGCCCAGTTCTTGATCCCCTCCACGTAGTGCCACATGCGGTCGCGATTGATGATGCTGCCGCCCGCGGCCTCGGTGATGGCCAGCATGCGGCCGTCGACGTGGTCGGGAACGCCGGTGATCATGCGCTTCGGCGGCGAGCCGAGACGCTGCGGCCAGTTGCTGCGCACCAGCTCGTGATTGGCGCCGATGCCGCCGGAAGCGACGATGACGGCCTGCGCCTTAAGCGCGAACGCTCCGATGATTTCGCGCGAGCTTTTGCGGCCGCGTTCGACGTTCGACGGCGCCAGGACGTCGCCTTGCACGCCGTCCACGACCGCGCCTGATTTGGTCAGCGCGTTGACGCGGTGACGGAATTTGAAAGTCAGCAGTCCCTGCCGTTCGGCTTCGCGCGCACGCTGGACGAAGGGCGCGAGGACTCCCGGTCCGGTTCCCCAGGTCACGTGAAAGCGCGGCACCGAGTTGCCGTGGCCGATGGCGTTGTGGCCGCCGCGCTCGGCCCAGCCGACCACCGGAAAGAAACGGAGGCCGCGCGCGTGGAGCCATGACCGCTTCTCGCCGGCGGCGAAGGCGACGTAAGCCTGCGCCCATTGCCGCGGCCAGAAATCCTCATCGCGGTCGAACGCCGCCGTTCCCATCCAATCGTCGAGCGCGAGCGCATGCGAGTTGCGGATGCGCAGGCGCCGCTGTTCGGGCGAATTAACGAGGAAAATGCCGCCGAACGACCAGAACGCCTGGCCGCCGAGCGACTGCTCCGGCTCCTGATCGAGAACGATGATCGTCTTGCCCGCTTCGGCCAGTTCCGCCGCCGCGACCAGGCCGGACAGACCGGCCCCCACGATGATCACGTCGGCATCGTCAGCCATCGTTTTGCTCCCTACGCCATCATTACCTTGAAGCTCGCGTCTCCGACAGGTCGACGCGCGCCGCCGGCGGCCGATTCGCGGGGCCCCCGGCGGTTACCGATAGAAAAACCAAAAAACATGCCGCGATGTTCGCTGATGACCCATAAGAGACATCGGCGACACCGCCGCCAACCGAAAAGCCCCGGTCGTTGCCGGGGCTTTTGCAGGGTTTCGTTCTGATCATAGCTACAAAAGGCTGAGATCACTTTGGCGGCGGTGGCATCCGCTCAAAGTTGGGAACATCCTCTGGCGTCTTGTCCCACGCAGGCCGACCCTTCGTGTAGACGACAGCTTGAGCGGAAAACCAATCATTCTGGTCGAGACATCCCACCGCTATGCCTATCAAACCGGGTCGCGCTGAATTTTTCCCATACACGCGACTGCCGCACGTCGGGCAGAAATACCGCGTGTTGATGTTGCCGCTGTCCGCAGTAGAGGGATAGCCGGCGGTTTTACCGAGAATGGCGATATCCTCCTCTTTGAAGAAGGCCAACGACATATGACCTGTCCCTGATGCCCGCTGGCAATCCTGGCAATGACATTGGGCCATACGGATGGGTTTCGCATTGATGGTGTAACTCACCGCGCCGCACAAGCATTGACCTTTTGCAAAGGGTTCGTTGGACATCGTGGGTCTCTATTCATCCTGCTGGTGTGATGGAATATTTGTAACCACATGATGGAGAGATTACCGTATTTAGGCGACCCGATCCAGCAAGGGGCAGCAAGGAGGCCATCGTATGGTTTGCTACACTCATTTGGACGACTGCGAATGGAGTTTTTGATGCCAAAAGCCCCGGCAACTTGGCTGCTTGTTGCTGTTCTCAATACCGCCTTTGTCAGCTGGCCAGCCCTGGCAAAGGATGTATGCGACGCGCAATCGAAAACAGGAGATCTCTGCCTGTGCAAGCTGTCCGAGCTTCATCCCACTCAGGCATCGGTCGGAATGGTGGAAGTTCGGATTAAAGCAGAGAAGCTGAAAGATAAAATTCAACAGCGACCTGGGCGGGACTTTCTCAACTATTTGCGAAAGCATAATAAGGTAGAGCCGATCATTATCGGACCGGGTGGAATTTTCTATATCATCGATCATCACCATCTGGCACGTGCGCTGTACGAGATCGGAGAGACGACGACATATTGCAATATCGTCAATAACCTATCAGACACTAAGCTGGATGCTTTTTGGAAATACATGGAAAATAATAATGAGGTCTATCTGAAAGACCACAGCGGCAACGTCATAGCACCGCACGACCTTCCAACCTCGGTCAAGGACCTAAGCAACGACCCATTCCGCAGTCTGGCCGGCGAGGTTCGGGAGTCCTGCGGGTTCGAGAAAGACGACAGGGGTTCTAGTGGCGAGGATTACCTGGAGTTTAGGTGGGCAGACTATCTTCGTGCACACTGGGCGCAGACGGGCATTGCAGCTGGAGACATAGATACAAATTTCGATAGTGCCACCGACGCCGCTTTGCACTTGGCGGTTCAGAAGGAGGCGGAGAGCCTCCCGGGCTATACCGGAAGGATTTCATGCGACTGAATGAAATTTCAAAATGGGGGCAGCGGCTTGGGCGCGCCCTGTCGCGCCCGGTTACGAGGACGCGCTGCGCCGCCGCAACGGCTCCCGGCAGCACCCGAGCTGGCGGAGCATTCCTCTAAGTCCTTGATCGAGTGGTGGGCGCACAAGGACTCGAACCTTGGACCCGCTGATTAAGAGTCACCTGAAATTCGCGTGTCTATAATGGCCATTCCGACAAAATGCTGTTCATGTCGCCTTTGACATCGTTGGACGTTTGATGCCAGTCGGAATGGGCCCAGCTTAGCCGCGTTGTTTAACGTCATCGAACGAACTGAAGACTCCTACCTCCAACCAAGCGGTTATGAGCGCGGTACCTTTGCCGGAATAATCAATAAATATCGCCATTTTCGCGCGCGTTCGATAACGTTTGTTCTTGTTTGGTTGCGGCATTTCATTGGTTGTCTGTTGGTTGGACCGGGATGCACGCAGCTAGAAGCCCTGCTCCCAACGAGCTCCACCGTACCGCAATAGGCGCTGCGCAAAGCCGCAAGGAACGTCGCTGACGCATTTTTCGTTCAGGACTCATCTGTGGCTCTGCGCGGCCCTCGACGATCGCCCCTTGCTCATAGGACCGCGATTATCCCATACGATCCAAGCCGATTTTTTT
>CAWKNH010000023.1:0-39957 GCA_963850855.1 uncultured Alphaproteobacteria bacterium | reverse complement strand
AGCATATTATCAGGGCGATTCGCTCGGTCGTCGCCGACAAGCCGGGAAGCACCCAATGAAGATGCACGTCCTCTCCGGCGGCCGCCTGCGCGTGCGCAAGGCAATGTATCAGCCCGACGCGCCGCGCGGCGAAACCATGGACGTGCCGGTGTCCTGCATTCTCCTGCGTCACAGCCAGGGCAACGTGCTGTTTGACACCGGCTGCCATCCCGACGTCGCCGAGAATGCGGAAGCGCGCTGGGGCAGCGTCGCCAAGGTGATCACCCCGATCATGCAGCCCGGCGACCACGTCATCACTGCGCTGGGCGGCATCGGCTTGCAGTGCGACGACATCGATGTGGTGCTGTGCTCGCATCTGCATTTCGACCATTGCGGCTGCAACACTTTCTTCAAGCGCGCTACGGTCATCATGCACGCGAACGAGCTCGAGGCCGCACGCGCGTCGAATGCCGTGGCGGCCGGATACCTCGCCGCAGAATGGGAGCGCCCCGCGCCGCCCGAAACCATCGACGGCGAGCGCGATCTGTTCGCCGATGGGCGCATCGTGCTCATCCCCCTGCCCGGTCATACGCCAGGCACGACCGCCGCGCTGGTTGCGCTGGAAAAATCCGGCACGTTCCTCCTGGCTTCCGATGCGGTCAGCGTACGCACCACCCTCGATACCGGCGTCGTTCCGCGCAACACCTGGAACGCGGACGTACTGACCAAGTCGCTGGCCGAGATCCGCCGCATCGAGGCGCGCGGCGCGACGGTCGTGTGCGGCCATGACGACGCGCAGTGGGCGAGCCTGCGCAAAGGCGCCGACGCCTATGAATGAGGCGTCGGACATCCACGCCCGGCCGAAGCTCGTCGGCGCGCGCATCAAACGCACCGAGGACCCGCGCCTCCTGACCGGCAACGGCGCCTTCACCGACGACCGGCAGGTGATGCGCGCGCTGCATGTCGCCTTCCGCAGAAGCGACCAGCCGCATGCACGCATTCGCGCGATCGACGACGCCGCCGCGCGCGCCGCCCCGGGCGTCGTTGCTGTTCTCACCGCCGAGGATTTGGCCGGCTCGGTCCAGCCTTTGGTCGCGACCTCGCGCATGGCCCATTATCACGCCACACCGATCCTGCCGCTCGCGCGTGGCAAGGTGCGCTACGTCGGCGAGCCGGTCGTGGGTATCGTCGCCGAAAACCGCTACCTCGCCGAGGACGCGCTCGAGCTCCTCACCATCGACTACGAATTGCTGCCCGCCGTCGTTGACCCGGAAGAGGCCGTGCGTCCCGGAGCGCCGCTCCTGCACGAAGAAGCCGGCACCAACGTGCTGGTGAACCGGGAGTTCAAACGCGGCGAGCCGGACGAGGTGTTTGCCTCCGCGCCGGTGCGCGTCGGCGGCCGCTTCCGCATGCATCGCAAGACGCCGGTCGCGATCGAGGCACGGGCCTGTCTTGCCGAATACGAGCCGGGACGCGACGCGCTGACGCTGCATTCCTCGACGCAAGTCCCGGGCATCGTGCGCGATGCGCTGGCGACGGCGCTCGATCTTCCCGGCCACCGGGTTCGCGTCGTGGCCCCGGACGTGGGCGGCGGTTTTGGCGGCAAGGCATCGCTCTATCCGGAAGAGATCTTCGTCTGCGCCGCGGCGCGGCGGCTCGGGCGCGCGGTCAAGTGGACCAGCGACCGCATGGAAGACCTCGCCGCCAGCACGCAAGCCTTTGATGAAATCGTCGATGCGGAATTGGCGTTGGACCATGAGGGCCGCATCCTGGCTTTGCGCGCCGACGCCATCGGCGATGCGGGCGCCGGATCGATCTATCCGTGGACGGCGGGCCTCGAGCCGGTGCAGGTGGTGAGCTTCCTGCCCGGGCCCTATCGCATCCAGCACTATCGCGGACGCGCGCGGGCGGCGGCGACCTCGAAGGCGCCGACCGGCGCTTACCGCGGCGTCGGCCGGCCGATCTCGACCTTCGTCATGGAACGGTTGATGGATATGGCGGCGGTCAAGACCGGAATCGAGGCCAGGCAATTGCGGCTGCGAAACCTGATCGGCGCCGACGAGCTGCCTTACAAAGTCGCTTCCGGCATCGTCTGGGACAAGTCGGGCTTCCGCGAAGGCCTCGAAAAGGCTGCCGCCGTCATCGGCTACGACGCGTTGCGCGCGCAGCAGCAGGACGCGCGCGCCGCCGGGCGCTGGTTCGGCATTGGCATCGCCTGTTACGCGGAACTCACCGGCCTCGGCTCGCGCATCTCGGTCGCGCCGGGCATGCCGATCAACACCGGCACCGAAACGGCGATCATCCGCATCGATTCGACCGGCGCGGTCACGGCGGCGTTCGGCATCGCCTCGCATGGGCAGGGGCTGGAGACAACGCTCGCGCAAATCGTCGCCGAGCATCTCGGCGCACGTTTCGCCGAGATTCGCATCGTGCAAGGCGACAGCGCCGCCGTCCCCGGCGGCACCGGCACCTATGCCAGCCGCAGCCTGGTGCTGGCCGGCGGCGCGGCGACGTTGGCCGCTCAGGCGCTGCGCGAGAAAGTGTTCAAGGCTGCCTCGCACCTTTTGGAGGCTTCGGCTGCCGACCTCCTCGCTGAAGATGGCAGGGTTTCGGTTGCCGGCACCGATCGCTCGGTCACGTTCCGCGAGATCGCGCGCGCGGTCTATTCGGAAATGGGGCGATTGCCGCCGGATGCGCGCGACGAGCTTGCCGCCAGCAGAACCTACGATCCGGTGTTCGGCACCACCACATCGGCCACGCATATCGCCGCCGTGGAGATCGATCCGGAAACCTATCAAATCCGCGTGGAGCGTTTCGCCGTCGCCGAGGACTGCGGCAAGCTGGTCAATCCGCTGATCGTGGACGGACAGGTTCACGGCGGCGTCGCGCAGGGCATCGGCGCGGCGCTCTATGAAGAAGTCGTCTATGACGAGCAAGGCCAGATCAACACCGCGAGCCTCGCCGACTATCTCGTTCCGTCGGCATGCGAGATACCGTCGATGCAGGTCGCGCACCTGGAAAGCTCCTCGCCGACCACGCTCGGCGGCTTTCGCGGCATGGGCGAAGGCGGCACGATCGGCGCGCCGGCGGCCGTCGCCAACGCGGTCGCCGATGCGCTCTCCCCGCTCGGAATCGAGGTCAATGAGCTGCCGATAACGCCCGAGCGTCTGTTCCGTTTGATCGAAGCGGCGCGCGCGAAGGCTAAACCGTGAAAGAGCGAACATGGATCTCGGTCTGAAAGGAAAGATCGCGCTGGTGACCGGCGCGACGAGCGGCGTCGGCCGCGAAATCGCGCTCTGCCTCGCCGCCGAGGGCGCCGGCATTGCCGTCAACTACCGCTCTTCGAGCGCAGACGCGGAGACGCTGGTCGGCGAGATTGCCGCAAAAGGCGGAAGAGCCAAGGCTTATCGAGCCGACGTCGCCGAATTTGCCGCGGTGAAAGGAATGGTCGCCGACATCGTCAGAGATTTCGGCGGCATCAACATCCTGATCAACAATGCCGGGCTGGCACAGCGCCAGCGCTTCATCGAGACCAAGCCCGAGGATTGGCGCCGCCAGATCGACGTCTGCCTCTACGGCGCGATCCACTGCTGCTACGCGGTCGCGCCACATCTCGACGCCGCCAAGAACGGCCGCATCGTCAGCGTCATCGGCGATTCCTCGCGGATCGGCGAATCCGGGCTCGCGATCGTCGCCGCCGCCCGCGCCGGCGTCATCGCCTTGATGAAATCGCTGGCGCGCGAATTCGGCCGCTCCGGCACCACCGCCAACACCGTGTCGCTCGGATTGGTGGAAACGCCGCACGACAAGGAATGGGTCGACGCCAACCGCGAGAAGCTGATCAAGCTCTATCCGCTGCGTCGTCTCGGCTTGCCGGGCGATGTGGCGCCGATGGTCGCCTTGCTGGCCTCGCCGCAAAGCGGCTGGATCACCGGACAGGTGCTCAGCATCAGCGGCGGGTTCAGCATGGTCTGACGGAGAGCCCGGATGCTCCACACCGAGCTGATCGCCCCCATTCCAGAACTGTTGCGCCGGCACGCGGCGGCGCGCGGCGGCAAATGCGCCTATCGCGATGCCCGGACGTCGGTGACTTATGCCGCGCTCGACGAGCGGACCGGCAAGCTCGCCGGCCACCTCGCCGACGCTGGCGTCGCGCCGAACGACACGGTCGCGATCATGCTGCCGAACGGTGTGCCGTGGGTGGAGAGCCTTCTCGCCATCGCGCGCGCCGGCGCGATCAGCGTTCCGATCAGTTACGATTCGACCGAGCCGGAAATTGCCTACCGGCTCGCCGACGCAAACTGCAAAGCGGTCTTTACCACGGCCGAGCGCGGCGACCTGTTGGCGCGGCTCAAAGCCTCCGCATCCGATCTCAAGACGCTGATCGTGACCGAGCGCGGCCAATGCGATGCGCAGGCGTTGCGCTACGCAACGCTTACGACCACGACGCCGAAATCCGCTCCGCGCGATCCGGCTGCGTTGCACGAGACCTCGTTCATTCTCTACACGTCCGGCACCACCGGCCGCGCCAAAGGCGTGCAGCTCACCGTACATGGGATGCTGTGGGTCGCCGCCGCCTGCTGGGCGCCGATCACCGGCCTTAGCGAGCGTGACACGGTGCTGTCGCCGCTGCCGCTGTTTCATTCCTACGCGCTGAATTTGTCGGTGCTGAGCGTCCTCGCCACCGGCGCGAGCGAATTCATCATGGAGAAATTCTCCACCAGCGAAGCCGTGCGCCTGCTCAAGGGCGGCGAATTCACCTTCTTCCCCGGCGTACCGACGATGTTTCACTACCTGCTGCAGGCGACGCGCGGCGAGATCGGCATGGCATTCCCCAATCTACGGCTGTGCGTATCGGCCGGCGCGATCATGCCGGCGACGCTCAACCGCGAATTTGAAAGCCATCTCGGCGTCCCCTTGCTCGACGGCTACGGCATCACCGAGACCTCGACCATGGTGACCATGAACTGGCCGGGCGGGCGACGCGTCCTTGGATCGTGCGGCCTGCCCCTCCCCGGCCTGGCGGTGCGGATCGTCGATGCCGGCGGACATGACGTCGCGGCGAACCAGGAAGGCGAGTTGATCGTCCGCGGCCCGAACGTGATGCCGGGCTATCACAACAAGCCGGAGGAAACGCGCAACGCCTTGCGCGCCGGCTGGTATCACACCGGCGATCTCGCCCGCGGTGACGAGAACGGCTTCCTCACCATCACTGGGCGGCTCAAGGAACTGATCATTCGCGGCGGCCAGAACATCGCGCCGGCGGAGATCGAGGAGGTGGCAAACAGCTTCGCCGCGGTGCTCGATTGCGCCGCGGTCGGCGTCCCGCACGAGAGCCTCGGCGAGGTTCCGGCGCTGTTCGTCGTGCCGCGGCCGGGCGAGGCGATCGAAACCGACGCCCTACTCGCCCATTGCCGCGCGCATCTGTCGGCTTACAAGGTGCCGCACAACATTCAAACCATCGCCGAAATCCCGCGCACCGGATCGGGCAAGATCATCCGCTACAAGCTGCGCGAAACGCTGAAGGCGTAAGAGACTGAAACCGGCGATCACTCGCGGCCGAAAACGCTCTCGATCCGCCGGTCGGGAATGAGCCACATCACCGCCACCAGCACATAGATCGCGGCCGCGGCCCACGGGTTGACAAACGCCGCCGCGATGCCCGCGAGGTAAAGCACG
Source organism: uncultured Alphaproteobacteria bacterium (assembly GCA_963850855.1). Classification (GTDB taxonomy): domain Bacteria; phylum Pseudomonadota; class Alphaproteobacteria; order Rhizobiales; family Xanthobacteraceae; genus BOG-931. The sequence continues at coordinate 34,299 of CAWKNH010000023.1, read as the reverse complement.
ATCGATATCTTGCCTTTGATGTCGCTGCCGAGCGCCTTGGCGAGCACCGATTGCGCCCCTTGTCTGCGCATGATCGCTCCTTGCAGCAGGGTGTAGGCGATGGCGGCCATCAGCAACACTATGCCGTAAACCGCGGTCGGCACCGGCGCCAGGAAATTCTGCCCCATCCACGCCGTCGCCGCAGGGATGAGCGAAAGCCAGAACAACAAATGCGAGTTGGCCCAAAGAATGAGCCCATCGACCCGCGTGACGGTGTGCAGGAGATGATGGTGATTGTTCCAATAGATGGCCAAATAGATGAAGCTCAGCACATAGCCGACAAGGTTCGGGACGATGTCGACGAGCACCGACCAGTCGGCGCGGGGCGGCACCTTCAATTCCAACACCATGATGGTGATGATGATGGCGATGACGCCATCGCTGAACGCGGCCAGGCGATCTTTGCCCATCCTTATGTCCCGATCGGTTAGCCGGCAGGACCGAAGCAGTCGATGCGCACCGGCTGGTCGAAGGTGCCGCCATTCGCCGCGCGCGCCTCGGCGAAGCGGCGACGCACCGCCGGCGCCAGGACGGCTTCCTCGGTGTAGCCGTTGAACCGCATGTTGGCGATCATCCGTTCGGCAAAAGAGCCGAAGTCGGGAATGTTGCGCCGGTCGAAATAGGTCAAGGTCTTGGCCGTGGCGAAGTGCGGACGGGCGAAACGGACAAGCGCCGCGGCGGCTTCTTTTCGCACCCCCGTTTCGTCATGGAACAACTCGATGACGTATTGATGCGGACCCTTCGCCAGCGGCTCCGCCACATAGAGCCGGCCGGTCGGCCGCAACAGCCGCCGAGCCTCGGCGAGCGCGCCTTCGAGCTTGGCGCCGGGCACATGGTGGAGCGAAAACACAAAAACGACGAGGTCGGCGCCGTGATCCGGCTCGGGGATGGCGTCGGCCGCGGCCTTGGCAAGCCGATAACTGCCGGTCCCGTCCCGGGTGAGTTCGGTCCCGGCAATGAACGGATCGTAGCCGACAACCTGCGCGCCGAGCTTGGCGAGCGCGCGAGTGAGCTGCCCCTCGCCGCAGCCGATATCGACGATGCGCAAGCCGGCAACCGGCCCGAGCGTCGCCAGCAATGCGTCGAGGTGCGACAGCGCACCGAGTTCGGTGCCGGAAGGTTCGGCCATGCTCGTATGCTCTTGCACCGACACGCCTACGGTTCGCCGGGCCTGAAGGGCGCTTCCTTGCCCGGCGGCACGCCAGTTTCGCTCATCGCCAGGATCATCGCTGCGGTGATGTAGCTGCCGGCGACCGCGGTCAGATCGACGATCTGCTGCTCGCCGAGCAGCGCCTTGGCGCGGCTGAAGGTCTCGTCGGAAACTTCATGCCTGGTGGTCAGCTCGGTGACGAAGTCGTACACCGCCGATTCTTCCGGCGGCATGTTCGACGGCCGTTTGCTGGTCTTGAGCTCGGCGACGATATCCGGCGACAGCCCGGCCTTGATGGCGAGCGGCGCATGCGCCAACCACTCGACCTGCGAGCGCCACTGCCGGGCGATGATGAGAATCGCGAACTCGTTGAGCTTCAACGGGACCGAGGTTTCCCAGCGCAGGTAATGAAACATGTCGAACATTCGCTGTCCGAGGACCGGGCTGCGCAGCATCAGATTGTACGGGCCGCCGAGGCCGACGCTCGACACCTTCATGATCGCTTCGCCGAGCGGTCTTTGCTGCTCGCTCAATTGCTCCATCGCCAGCTGTGGAAAACGCGGCTCCTTGCTCATCGCGTGAGGTCCCATTGCTATCGCGGCCAGCCAGACGCCGGCCGCCGCCACTATGGTCAAGCCTATCAGCGCCGAACGTCTCATGGGTTTCTCCAACGCTGTTTTTCCAAGGCTCACGGCAGACGACTTCGGGAGCGCCGCACGCGCGCCCGAAGCGGTTCAGACCAGCGAATGGTCGCGGACTACTGCGTCTTGCCGCCCGCGTGCTTGCACTCGGACCGGAATCTCTTCCGCGCCTTGCCGTGCAGCCCCTTGGCGTTGGCCTGATCGGAGCAGGATTTGGAGATGGCCTTCTTTTCGTCCGCACTGGGCGGGGCCGACGAGGTCTGCGCCAGGGCCGGCGCCACGCCGATCGCGAGAGTCAAAAGTGCCGCGCTGACGAGGTATCTCATGGTCAAATCTCCTTGGGTCCGCGTTCGAGTCCGCATTCTATGCCTAACGGCGACGGAAAGCGCGCTCATAGCGAGCGCGACACTTCCTGGTCGGTCGGCAGCCGCCCGTCGGGCGTGAGTTGATTGACTGCGTCCGGCAGATGCTGGCTGAGAGCGCTCAGCAAATCGCTCCGCGACAGTCCGGAATGCGCCACGAGCGTATTGATCTGATCGGCGCCGAGCGCCTTGGCGAGATCGTCGGACGAGATCGGCCGGTTCGGTCCGTTGGCGACCCAGGATTTGGCGACCTCGCCCTGACCGGACTGTTGCAGCTGCTTGAGCAGATCGTTTAGTCCGCCGCTGAGGGCGCTTCCGCCGGCGTTGCCGGCAAGCAAGCCGCCCAATCCACCCTTGAGAAGTCCGCCGAGGCCACCGCCGGCACTCCCGGTCTGCGTCGGCGCGGGAGCGCCGGGAGCGGAAGGCGCAGCAGTCGGCTGGCTGGTCAGGCCCTTCAAAGCCTTGTAGGCAAGGAGGCCGAGTATGGCCATCGTGATCGGCGACATGCCGCCGCCGCTGCCCGTGCTCGGGCCTCGCGGACCGTGTGGCCCATTCTGCATTCCATTGAGAACATCGATCAAACCCATAACGCCGCCTCCCTTAAGGTCGTGAGCTGCTGGACGTATTCCGGCCGTCGGCGAGAGTGCCGGAGGAAAATGTCAAAATTATCGAGGCAATCGCGCCGTCCAGGGCCCTGGTCTTGGCATTGCCGGTGTGGAAATCTCGACAACGCGAAACCAAGAGGGAATGTCGATGACCTGGCGTGCTGAACTCGACGAGCTTCGCCTGCGCGAGCGGCTGGCGCATGAGATGGGCGGGGCGGACAAAGTCCAGCGTCAGCACGATGGCGGCCGGCTGACCGTGCGCGAGCGGATCGACCGGCTGGTCGATGCCGAAAGCTTCCACGAGACCGGGGCGATTGCCGGCAGCGCGACCTACGACGAGAACAACGAGCTGAAATCCTTCACCGCCTCGAACAGCATATTCGGGCGCGCTCGCATCGACGGCAGGCCGGTCGTCGTGGTCGGCGACGACTTCACCGTGCGCGGCGGATCGGCTGACGCTTCGATCCACGAGAAGCCGCTGATGGCCGAGCGCATGGCCGCCGAATTCCGCTTGCCGATCGTGCGCATCATCGAAGGCTCCGGCGGCGGCGGATCGGTCAAGACGATCGAAACCAAGGGGCGCGCCAATCTGCCGGGCGGGGTCGGCCAGTCGATGGGCTTCCACTACGTGACCTCGAACATGGCCGTAGTGCCGATCGTCGCGCTCGGGCTCGGTTCGGTCGCCGGTCTCGGCGCGGCGCGGCTGGCGGCGAGTCATTATTCGGTGATGACGAAATCCTCGGCGATGTTTGTTGCCGGGCCGCCGGTCGTGGCCCGGGTCGGTCAGGACCTGAGCAAACAGGAACTCGGCGGCTGGGAGATCCAGACGCGAAGCGGCGCGGTGGACCACGCCGTCGATACCGAGGAGGAGGCGTTCGCCTGCGCGCGGCGCTTTCTCTCCTATCTGCCGAGCTCGGTGCATGAGCTGCCGCCCAGGATTGAGAGCGGCGACGATCCGGAACGCCGCGACCAGGCCCTGATGCAGGCGATCCCCAAGGATCGGCGCAAGGTCTACAAGGTGCGCCCGATTATCGAGTCGGTCGTCGATCGCGGCAGCTTCTTCGAGATGGGCGCGCTGTTCGGCCGCCCCATCGTCACCGGGCTCGCGCGCCTCGACGGCCGCCCGGTCGCGCTGATGGCGAGCGACCCCTACTTTTACGGCGGCTCGTGGACCGCGACGGCCTGCCAGAAGATCGTGCGCTTCGTCGATCTGGCGGAGACGTTCCATCTGCCGGTCGTCTATCTCATGGATTGTCCCGGCTTTCTCATCGGCCTCGAAGCCGAACGCGCGGCGACGATCCGCCACGGCGTGCGCGCGATGGCGGCGATCAACCAGACCAGCGTGCCCTGGTGCACGATCATCATCCGCAACAGTTTCGGCGTGGCCGGCGCGGCGCACCAGCCGGCCGGCCGGCTGGCGCTGCGCTATGCCTGGCTCTCGGGCTATTGGGGCTCGCTGCCGCTCGAAGGCGGCATCGAGGCGGCATACCGGGCCGAGATCGATGCCGCGCCGGACGCCGCCGCCAAGCTTTCCGAAATCGAAGACCGCCTGAACAAGCTTCGCTCGCCGTTCCGCACCGCCGAGACTTTCTGGGTCGAGGAGATCATCGACCCGCGCGAGACCCGGCCGCTCGTCTGCGAATTCGCCCGGCTCTCCGATAAGCTGCTTGCACCCGGCCCTTCCGCCTTCCCTATTCGTCCCTGAGAGGTTCTTTTGCGATGGCCGAAATGCCGGTGCTTTCCGAGCTCAATGCCGTGGTATTGAAGATCGAGGTCGCGCCCGGCGACCGGGTCGAGGAAGGCGATACGCTGATCGTGCTCGAGTTGATGAAGATGGAGATTCCGGTATCCGCGCCGCGTGCCGGTACAGTTGCGGCAATCCTGGTGCAGGAAAAGCAGATCGTCGAGGAAGGGCAGAAAATCGCGGTCCTCGGCGCGTGAACTGTCGCCGGTGTTCGATCCCGCGCCAATGTAATGCAGAGTGCTTAGATGACGCAGAACCACTTCGACGTGATCATTGTCGGCGCCGGCATCTCCGGAATAGATGCCGCCTACCACGTGCAGGCCTACTGCCGCGGCAAATCCTACGCGATCCTTGAGGGCCGTGACGCGATCGGCGGCACCTGGGATCTGTTCCGCTATCCCGGCATCCGCTCCGATTCGGACATGTACACGTTCGGTTATTCGTTCCGCCCCTGGCAGTCGAGCACCGCCATTGCCCATGGCGACTCGATCCGCAGCTACATCCGCGAGACCGCGGAAGCCTACGGCATCGACCGCAACATCCGTTTCCGCCACCAGGTGAAGAGCGCCGCGTGGTCCTCGGACGACGCGCTGTGGACGCTCGAGGTCGAACGCGGACCGAACCGCGAACCGGCGCGGTTCACCTGCAATTTTCTCTTCGGCTGCGCCGGATACTACGACTATGCGCAGGGCTACGCGCCGGAATTTCCCGGCGAGCAGAAATTTCGCGGCCGCGTTATCCATCCGCAGAAATGGCCGGATGATCTTGACTACGCGGGCAAGCACGTGGTGGTGATCGGCAGCGGCGCCACCGCGGTGACGATCATACCGGTCATGGCCGAAACGGCGGCGCACGTGACCATGCTGCAGCGCTCACCCACCTACGTCGTAGCGCGGCCGTCGGAAGACGCGCTGGCGAATTCGCTGCGCCGCTATTTGCCGGTCAACCTCGCCTTTGCCGTGGTGCGCTGGCGCAACGTGCTACGCGGGCTCTGGTTCTACAATCTCTGCCGGCGTAAGCCGGAGGTGGTCAAGCAGTGGATCGTCGACCAGGCCGGCCTGATGCTCGGCGCCGACTACGACGTCAAGACCCACTTCACGCCGCGCTACAATCCTTGGGACCAGCGCCTGTGCCTCGCGCCCGACGCGGATTTCTTCCGCGCGGTCAAGTCCGGCAAGGCGGAGATCGTGACCGATCAGATCGAGACCTTCACCGAAACCGGGATTCGCCTGCAGTCGGGCCGCGAGCTCGCCGCCGACATCATCGTCACTGCGACCGGTCTCAAGCTGCAAATGCTCGGCGGCATTGGGCTCACCGTCGACGGCAAGCCGGTCAAGTTCGGCGAGACGATGAATTTCCGCGGCACCTTGCTCAGCGACGTCCCGAACTTCGCCAATGTGTTCGGCTACACCAACGCGTCCTGGACGCTAAAGTCCGATCTGGTCTCGGCCTATGTGGCGCGGCTGATCAACTACATGGATCGGCACGGCTATGATCAGTGCACGCCGCGTCGGCGCGATCCTTCGGCCATACCGGAGCCGTTCCTCGATCTCTCCTCGGGCTACATCAAGCGCGCGCAAGATCTGCTTCCGCGCCAAGGGTCGAAGAAACCCTGGAGGCTCTATCAGAATTACGTGCTCGACCTCATCAGCCTACGTTACGGCCCGGTCAGCGACAGTGCCCTGGAATTCTCGCGGCGGCGCCAGGCGAAACAAGCCGCATAGCGGTGCGTATCATCACACGCGGACCGAAAGATCGACCGCGCCGAGGCCGGCCACTGCAAAGCGGTATGCCGACGAGCGATCGGGAAATTTGGTGGTCACCAGATTCCCGGTCATGACGATATCTCCGGCGCGCAGCCCGGTTCCCATTTCGGCGAGATGGGTCGCGAGCCACGCCACCGAATGGAACGGGTGACCGAGAACGTCGCGACCGAAGCCTCGGTCGATGACCTTTCCGTCGATCGAGACGACACCCTCAACGCTCTCGAGGTCCGGCCATGGGCGCGCGAATGCGCCAAGCACGATGCCGGCGTTCCACGAATTGTCGGCAATAAGCGACAGCGCTTCCAGCGCGCTGTAATCGGCATGGCGATCGTCGACGATCTCGATCGCCGGGCAGACCGCATCGACGGCGGCGGCCACATCCGCGAGCGCGGGCTTGTGGCCGTCCGGGCGAAGATCGCGCGCGAGGCGCACCGCGATCTCGAACTCCAGGCCGGCTCGTCCGTAAACGTCGGCGGCAATGCTCGCGCCGGATCGATGCACGCGATCCTCCAGAACGACACCGGCGACCGGACTATCGATGCCGCACATCGCCTGCATGCGCTTCGAGGTCAGGCCGACCTTGTATCCTACCGGGCCGACGCCGCGTTCCGCCATTTGCAGCCGCACGTATTGGCGCTGTACCGCGTAGGCCTGATCCGGGCCCGCAATCCCGCAGCTCGCGGCGAAGCAACGGAACTTGACGCCGCTCCTGTGCTCATCGACGAGCGTTTCGGCAACCTTGATGGCGCTCGTTTCCATCGCCTGCATCACTCCGGTCGCAGCGCGTCGCGCAGCTGACGCTTGAGAATCTTGCCGTTGGCATTGCGCGGCTGCGGCTCTGTCGTCAGGCGTCAGCGTCTCCGGCACCTTGTAGTCGGAGAGTCTCTCCCCGACGAAGCGCTGCAGCTCGGCCGCGCTCGGCGCTGGCTCGCGCACGGTGACGAAAGCATGCACGCGCTCGCCGAGCACCGGGCAGGGCCGCGCCACGATCGCGCTTTCCACGACACCCGGATGGCTCGCGAGCACGCTCTCGACCTCGGCGGAAAATATCTTCAGCCCGCCACGGTTGATCATGTCCTTCTTGCGGTCGAGCACATAGACAAAGCCAGTCCTCGTCCATGCTGCCGATATCGCCGCTGTGCCAATATCCGGCGGTAAAGGATTCGGCGTCGGCGTCGGGCCGGTTCCAATAACCCTTTACGACCGACGGGCCGGCGATCCAGATTTCGCCGGCCTCGCCGCGCGGCAATTCCACGCCGCGGTCATCGACGATGATAATCCGGCAATTCGGCACCGGAAGGCCGACGCTCGCAAGCCGCGTCGCGGCAAGCTCCGCCGGCATGGTGGTCGACGGCGACGAGGTCTCCGTCGCGCCATAGGTGTTCATCAGCTTGAGGCCGGGAAGCTTCTCGGCGAGGCGCTTGATCGTCGGCTCCGGCATCGGCGCGCCGCCGAAGCCGCCGATGCGCCACGCCGAGAGGTCGCGCCTGTCGAAATCCGCAGTGAGCAGACAGAGATTGTACATCGCCGGAACGATCAGCGTGTGCGTCATCCGCTCGCGCTCGGCGAGCGCCAGGAAAGCCGCCGCCTTGAATTCGGGAAGGATGACCAGCGTGCCAGCGCAGGCGGCCATCGCCAGGATATTGGCGACGATGCCGGTGACGTGGGCAAGCGGTACGGCGGCGACCGAACGGTCGGCCTCGGTCAATGCGAAGCAATACTTGAAGACGAGAGCCGAGCTGATCAGGCTCAAATGCGTCAGCATCGCGCCCTTGGGGCGTCCCGTGGTGCCGGAGGTGTAGAGAATGACGGCGGTGTCTTCTTCACCGACGGCTGGCCTTGCGGTGAAGGCACGCGCCCGCGTCAAAGCGCGCCAATGCTGCGTAGCGTCCGGCAACGAGCCGGCGTCGCCTCCGACCACGATGCGCGCGCGGACGCCGGTGATTTGGCCTGCTGCCGGAAGCCGCGGCGCCAGCTCGGCTTCGTGGATCAGCAGCGCAGCGCCGCAGTCGTCGAGCGCAAAGGCAATCTCCGGCGTCTGGTAGCGAATGCTGAGCGGAACCGCGATGGCGCCAAGCCGCAGAATGGCGAAGAGCGCCAGGACGAACTCCGCCCTGTTGCCGAGGAGAAGCGCGACGCGGTCGCCGGCGGCGATTCCGCGCTCAGCGAGCCCGCCGGCGATGACCGCCGTCCGCGCCTCGACCTCGCTCCAACTCCAGCGATCATCCCCGCAAACCACCGCCTCGCCGTCCGGATTAGCCGCGACCGCAGCATCGAGGAGCTGGAGCAAAGACGCCGGCCGGCCCGTAAAACACGACACCACGCGGTCGCCGTAATGCGCCTCGCGCCGGCTTCTCGGCAATGAAGCGAGTGTCCATTCCATGGCCTCGACCCGCACTCCTGCGCCCGTCTGCCTTACCCGCTCCGGGACGCCAACGCCCGCATTCCGGCGCTGATGAACGGCACCAGTTCGCGCAGCGCGACCTCGATATCGTTCGAACGGCAGAGGCCGCGCGACAGGCGCTCGATGCGGCCGGTCGCCGAGATCACCTGCACCATCGACCCGATCAGGAACATATAACCCCAATAGATCGACTGCGCCGGGGTTTTCGGCAAGGCGAGGCGCAATGCATTGATGAAATGCAGTGCGGTGGGGTCGAGAACCTCGCCGGTCAGGCTGGCGAATTGCGGCAACACGTCGAGCTGCGACACCAGCCGGCCGTAGCGGCGCCATCCGCGATCGCCGGCGATCAATCGGCGCAGCAGCGGTTCGAGAAAGGCCGCGACGATCGCTTCGACCGACGGCGACTTCGTGCCGGCCTCATGTCGCGCGCCTTCGAGCGCCCGCACCCGGTCCTCATGCACCACGCGCGCGCGGCGGACGATGACCGCGCGCAAAAGATTGTCTTTGCTGCCGTAGTGATAATTGACCAGCGCGAGATCGACCTCGGCGGCTTGGGTGATCGCGCGCAACGACACGCCATCAAACCCGCGCTCCGCGAAGCATCGCTCCGCGGCCTCGAGGATCGCATGGCGCGTGGTGTCGCCGCGCCGGGCGCCGCGGCGATGCGCGCGCGGCTGCAGCTCGCTCTTCCGCGTCGACCGCTGCGCGACGGTCCGGCGCGAAACTTTCTTCGTCGTCATCGGCAGTCCAAACCGTAAGGAACCGCCGCCCCCAGTTATTCAACTAGGAGTTTATTAAATTGAACACCGTATGAAATACAATAAGACGAACGACCAAGTGTCCGGCGAGGCCACGCGGGGGGAAGCATGCGCCTTGTCACCTTCCTCGCCTCCGGCGCCGAGCGCCTGGGAGCGCTGGTCTCGGAAAACCGGCAGATCGTCGACTTCGCCGGCGCGCACGACGGTGGCGATCCGGCCTTCGCCAGCATGCAGGCCTTCATCGCCGAGGGAGAGGACGCCCTCTATCGCGCCCGCAATATCATCGCCGATGCGCGGCGCACCGGGCGCGGCCTCATTGACAGCGCCGCGGTGAAGCTGTTGGCGCCGTTGCCGCTGCCCGCGCAAATGCGCGACTTCCTCTGCTTCGAAAAGCATTTGCTTCAGTCCTTTGCCCGTTTGCGCCAGCTGCGCGCCGCTGCTGCTCCCGATCCGGAGAAGGCGCTGCGCGAGATGGAGGCGCAAGGGACGTTCTCGGTGCCAAAGATCTGGTATGAGCGCCCGAGCTTCTACAAGCCGAGCCGCTTCGCGGTCTGCGGCACCGACCAGGACGTGGCCTGGCCGGCCTATTCGCAGATGATCGACTACGAGCTGGAATTCGCCTGCGTCATCGGCACGGCTGGCCGCGATATCGCCAAGGACAAGGCGCGCGCGCACATCTTCGGCTACACCATCTTCAACGATTTTTCCGCGCGCGACGAACAGAGCCAGGAAATGCTCGGCAATCTCGGTCCCGGCAAGGGCAAGGATTTCGACAACTCGAAACCGATCGGCCCCTGCATCGTCACCGCGGATGAAATTCCCGACCCCTACGCGCTGGAAATGATCGTCCGCGTCAACGGCGAGGAGCGCGGGCGCGGCAATTCGCGCGAGATGCACTGGAAATACGAGGATTGCATCGCCTTCGTCTCGCGCTCGGAGACGGTCCATCCGGGCGAGCTGTTTTGCTCGGGAACGGTCGGCAACGGCTCCGGCCTCGAAACCGGGCGCTTCCTCGACGTCGGCGACGTGGTCGAACTCGAAGTTGAAAAGATCGGCGTGCTGCGCAATCGTATCGTGCGTTGATAAGCGATCCGGCGCGTTCGATGAACCTCGCGGCCTGGGTGGAGAAATGGGGGCGCGCGGCGCCCGACCGGCCGGCGATCTCGCTCGGCGGCGCGACCTATTCGACCTATCGGCAATGGGCGGAGCGCTCGCGCGTCCTCGCCGGCAATCTGCGCCGCCTGTGCCGCCCGGAAGAGCGGGTGGCGATCGCGATGACCAATCGCCCGGAATTCCTCGAAGCGCTGTTCGCAATCTGGCACGCCGGGCTGGTCGCGGTGCCGATGAACGCCAAGCTCCACGGCGAGGAGTTCGGCTACATCATCAGGCATACGGACGCCGCGCTGGTGCTGGCGAGCCCCGATCGCGCCGAGGATGTCGCGCCGCACGGCCGCACCATCGCGACCGGCAGCGCCGAGTGGCTGCGGCTCTATCAGGGCGACGGCATCGACCTCGTCCCGCGCCAGCCCGACGATCTGGCCTGGCTCTTCTACACCAGCGGCACCACCGGCCGCCCCAAGGGCGCGATGCTGACGCATCGCATCCTGATGGCGCAGAGCCTCGCCTATTTCGCCGAGATCGAGCCGGTCGGCGCCGCCGACGCCAAGCTTCATGCCGCGCCGCTGTCGCACGGCTCCGGCGTCTACGGCCTGCCTTTCGTGGCCATGGGCGCCAACAATATCATCCCGGAAAGCGCCGGCTTCGATCCGGAAGAAATCGCCGCGCTTCTGTCCGCCCACCGCAATGTCAGCTTCTTCGCGGCGCCGACCATGGTGAGCCGGCTGGTCAATCACCCGGGCTTTGCCGCCGCCGACCATCGCGGCCTGCGCACGATCATCTATGGCGGCGCGCCGATGCACCTCGAGACGCTGCTGTCCGCCATGGACCTGCTCGGCCCGAAGCTCGCGCAAATCTACGGTCAAGGCGAAGCGCCGATGACCATCACCGCCCTGTCGAAAGAAATTCACGCCGATCGCTCGCGCCCGCGCTGGCGCGAGATCATGGGCTCGGTCGGATTACCCCGCGTCAATGTCGAGGTGCGCGTCGCCGACGCCGAGGATCGCGATCTGCCGGTCGGCGAAACCGGCGAAGTGCTGGTTCGCGGCGAGGTGGTGATGACCGGCTATTGGCGCGATCCGGCGGCAAGCGCGGAGACGCTGCGCGGCGGCTGGCTGCACACCGGCGACATGGGCGCGTTCGATGAGGAGGGATTCCTTACGCTCAAGGACCGCTCCAAGGACATGATCATCAGCGGCGGCAGCAACATCTATCCGCGTGAAGTCGAAGAAGTGCTGCTGCGCCATCCCGGCGTGCTCGAAACGTCCGTGATCGGCCGCGCGCATGCCGATTGGGGCGAGGAAGTGGTCGCCTGCGTGGTGGCGCGTCCGGCGCAAAAAGTATCCGCAGCCGAGCTGGACGCGCTCTGTCTCAACGCCATCGCCCGGTTCAAGCGACCGCGCGACTACGTGTTCCTCGAAAGCCTGCCCAAGAACAACTATGGCAAGGTGTTGAAGACCGAGCTGCGCAAGCTGCACGGCCAGGGGAAAAAGGGCCCGTAGCACGCGTTGCTCATCGCCGCGGACTCGCGCGGCCATCGATCAAGCTAGCTCGAAATTATTCGGCACAGGGATGCGGGCCGGATGGGCCGGCTGGAACTGCGCCAGCATTTGTATCGCCTTTAGATCGATGAGTTCCACGCGCCGCTCGTTCACGGCAATCATTCCCTCGGATCGAAGCTGGGTGAGCATTCGATTGAGGTGCGGAACGCTCAAGCCGAGCGCGTCGCTCATCATCTCCTGCGTGAACGGCAGATTGAAAGCAGATTTCGTCGCCCTTCCGACCGCAACCAGCCGGGAGTGGATCTCGAGGAGCAGATGCGCCAGCCGCTCGGCCGGCGATCGGCGGCCGACATCGATGATACGCTCGGCGTAGTTCGCCGCCTCCTGGACCGCGAGCCAGCTGAGCACGAGGCCGAACTTCGGCCGCCGGTAGCAGAGCCCGACGAAGGATTCGAGCGAACAGACCTGCAGCGTCATGTCGCTTACCGCAATGACGGAATTGGCGGCGCGGTCGAAGAAACTGCCGGGCAGGCCGACAATATCTCCCGGCAGGACGAAGTTGACGATCTGGCGCTTGCCGTTACGCAAAAGCTTATAGCGCGCCGCGAATCCGTCCTTGACGAAACACAGTTTGCAAAATTCGTAACCATCGAGCACCAGGTCGCGCCGCTTCTTCACCTCCTGCTCGGATTCGATCACGCCTTGCAGGCTTTCCCGGTCCGCGGCCGTGATGTCGACTAGGCTTCGCAGCCGGACAATGAAGGGGTCGTCGCGCCAGACCTCCTTGAATGCGCTGGCAGGCCCGGGCGCGGCGTCCGTCCTGAAGGAAACGACGCTCATTTACATAATCTGGATCAATAACGACGGTTAAAGCCACCCCTACTAAAGACGGTCACACTGTGCCCCAGGAAATCAACAAACATGGGAGGTCAATGTGACCACTGAGAAAATTCCTTCAGTTAACGGACTCTCGCGCCGGCGCCTCCTGCGTCAAGCAGTCGCAACAGGCGCCGGCCTTGGCGCTTTGTCGACCGGCGTTCATGTCCCGTTTGGTTTCGTGCGGAGCGCTTTTGCCGAGGATCGTCCGCCGCTTGGCACCTGGCCGGCCGGCTCGGAAGGCTCGACCGTAACCATCGGCGCCGCGGTGCCGCTGACCGGCGCTTACGCCGATGCGGGCGCGGATGAGCTGAAGGGCTGGGAGCTTGCGGTCGAGCACCTTAACGAGGGCAATGAGCTGATCAAGAAGATCGCGCCCAAGGTCAGCAAGGGCCTGCTCGGCAAGACGGTGAAACTGGTTTCCGCCGACTCCGGCGCCAAGCCGAACAATGCGGTGCAGATACAGCAGACCTTCATCAACGATGACAAGATCGTGCTGATGACCGGATCGACCTCCTCGGCGGTCGCGGTGGCGACCAATCATTTCGCCCAGCGCGAAAAAATCCTCTACGTCACCGGCATTACCGGTTCGAACGACACCACCGGCAAGGATTGCGTGCGCTACGGCTTCCGCCAAGACTTCTATGGCCAGACCGCGGCCGCCGCGATCGGTCCCGTGCTGGTGAAGAATTTCGGCAAGAACCGCAAGGCGGCGTTCATGACGCCGGACTACACCTATGGTCACACGGTGACCAAGTCGGTGAACGACTATCTGACCCAGAACGCTGGCTGGACGCAGGTGACCGATCAGGTCTCGCCGCTCGGAACCCAGGATTTCAGCCAGTACCTCACCAACATCGCCAATTCCGGCGCTGAATTCCTGATCAACGTAAACTGGGGCCGCGATGCGGTGCTGTCGACGCAGCAGGCACATCAGTTCGGCATCATTCCCAAAATGACGCTCGTGATTCCCTACCAGATCCCGTTCCTCGCCAAGGAAGTGGGGCCGGAGATCATGGGCGGGGTCCTCGCCGCCACCGACTTCTGGTGGACGCTCGAAGACAAGTATCCGCTCGCCAAGATGTTCGTCGAAGCGTTCCACAAAAAGTACAACTACCGGCCCGAATGGGGCGCCGAGAACTCCTACATGTCGATCGCGATGTGGGCGCGCATGGTCTCCGAGGCCGGCACCTTCTACCCGCCGGACGTGATCAAGGCCTATGAGAAGGGCGAAACCTTCGACTCCATGGTCGGCCCCGTCCACTTCCGCCCAGAGGATCATCAATTGGTCCGTCCCGTCGTCATCGTTCGAGGCAAGCATCCGAAAGAGATGAAGAACTCCGAGGACTACTGGGAGGTGCTCGAAGTCGTTCCCGGCGAGCCGTTGATGCAAAAGCCGGACGCCTTTGGTTGCAATCTCGGCGACTACGCCTGACGCACCTGACGCTCTCTCCGCGTCGATGACGCGGAGAGAGCGCTTTTGTCGAGTTATGGCCGGGTCCAAGGCGCGAAGCACTTTCTTCGCTGCTTCCGGCCCGGCCGCTTGCAAATGTTAGGCGGCGCCAACGCTCGGCACTAATGTCGAGAAGACGACGGGGCAGGCGGAACTGCATCGCAACGGATTGCGGACGACAGCGTGATCAACTGGAGCAATTTTATCTCGCAGGTGTTCAACGGGCTGGTGCTCGGCGCGCTTTTGGCGCTGATCTCGTCCGGCCTGACGATCATCTACGGCACGCTCGGTATCCTCAATCTCGCGCACGGCGCGATGTTCATGCTCGGCGGCTATGCCGGCTGGGTCGCCTACAGCTACACCGGTTCATTTGTCGTCGCCGTCATTGCGGGTTCGCTGTTCGTCATGCTGGTCGGGGTGGTGATGGAACGGGTGGTCATTCGCCACTTCTATTCCCGCCCGCCCGAAGACCAACTCCTGGTCACCTTCGGTCTCGGCATCGTATTCGTGGAGACCGTCCGCTTTTTCTTCGGCAGCCTCTCCAAAACGGTGTTCGCTCCGCCCGCGCTGGTGGGCATCACCCCGCTCGGCTTCATGTTCTATCCGACCTACCGGTTGGCGCTGCTCGGCATTGTCGCGGTGGCGCTGATCGCGCTCTACCTCGTGCTCTATCGCACCCGCATCGGCATGATCGTTCGCGCCGGCATTGAGGATTCGGTGATGGTCGATTCGCTCGGCATCGACGTCCACAAGGTCTTCATGCTTGTGTTCGGCATCGGCGCCATGGCGGCGGGCTTCGCCGGCATCGTCAACGCACCGGTGGTCTCGATCGCTCCCGACGTCGGCGAAGCAATCCTGGTGCAGACCTTCGTGGTCGTCGTCATCGGCGGCGTCGGATCTTTTCTGGGGGCCGTGCTGGGCGGCTTTATCGCCGGCGAAATCATTAGCGTAACGTCTATGTTCAACCCCGGCTATTCCTACGTCATGCTCTTCGTGGCGATGACACTGGTTCTGGTGCTCCGTCCATACGGCCTTCTTGGCACCGCCGGCCGCGAATGAGCGCGAACGCTTGATGCGCAGGCAACGTTCCTTCGTGATCGAGGCGCTGACGGCGATCGGGCTGATCGCCGCGCCGTTCATTCTGCCCTATCTCGACTTCACGCCGACGACCATGAGCCGCATCATCGTTTGGGGCCTGTTCGGCATCGGCTTCGACATCCTGTTCGGCTTTACCGGCCTATTGTCGTTCGGCCAATCGGCATTCTACGGCACCGGCGGCATGGTTGCCGCCTATCTGCTCACGATCGTCGGCTTTCCCTACGTCCTCACATCGGTGATCATCGGCATGATCGTCGCGGCGATCGTCGGCTATCTGGTCGGGCTGATCGCGCTGCGGCGCACCGGGATCTATTTCGCGATGATCACGGTGGCGATCGCCGAGGTCTTCTATTTCGTCGAATTCAACCCGCTCTCGGACTATACTGGCGGTGAGAACGGCCTGCCCGGCGTACCGACGCCGACGGTTCCGCTCGGCTTCACCACTATTCACTTCGACACCGATTGGTCGCTCTACGCGTTCTTCGCTTGCTGGTATTTCATCGGCATCGCAATCGCACTGCGCATCATGCGTTCCCCGGTCGGCGCCGTATTCAGTGCCATCCGCGACAACCCGCTGCGCGCCGCCGCCGTCGGCCACAACATCCACAGCTACAAGCTCACCGCCTTCGTCGTCGCCGCGGCCTACGCCGGCTTTGCCGGCGGGTTGCTTGGCGTGCTGCAGGGCTTCATGCCGCCGGAAGCCTTTACCTTCGATACTTCGGGCCAACTTGTCATGCAGACTGCGATCGGCGGCGCCGGCACGCTGTTCGGGCCGCTGCTCGGCGCCGCAGTTTGGCTCTATCTGAGCGACTTCTTTCAGAACACGCTGCACCTTGGCGCCACCTGGAAACTGGTGCTGGGCGTCGTCTTCGTGCTGCTTGTCTGCTTCCTGCGTCGCGGCCTGATCGGCGGTATCGAGGACCTTTACGAGTTCGCAATCCGGGGGCGCTCGGCAACGCTTGAACCGCAAGAGGCCGCCCCGGTCGCGAGCATGACGGCGGAGGAGGAGCAGAAAGCCGCCCCGGTCGAGATCGCCAAAGAGCCGCCCATGCCGGCGCGTCCGCGCGAACTCGCTAGGTTCTCCGGCCCAATCCTGCAGGCGACCGGCCTGACCAAGCACTATGGCGGCCTGGTCGCCAACAGCGATATCAACTTCACCGTACAGCACGGCGAGCTGCGCGGCGTGATCGGCCCCAACGGCGCCGGCAAGACGACGTTCTTCAAGATGCTGACCTGCGAGGTGCCGCCCACCTCCGGCAAAATCATATTCGAGGGCCGCGACATTACCGGCATGAGCGTGACCGACGTGTGCCAGCTCGGCCTTACCAAGAGCTATCAAGTCAACCAGCTGTTCACGCGGCTGACGGTACGCCAAAATCTGACGATAGCGGCGCTCGCGGAGCTGCGCGGAAAGTTTCGGCTCGACATGCTGCGCCGGCTGTCGAAAATTCCGGGATTGGCCGAAAAGGTCGAGCACACGCTTGAACTCGTCAATCTCACCGAGCATCCCGACAAGCCAGTGTCGGCGCTTCCTTATGGCGAGAAACGGCGATTGGAGGTCGGACTTGCCCTCGCCTGCTCGCCAAGCCTCCTCCTGCTCGATGAGCCGCTCGCCGGAATGAGCCCGCGCGAACGCATCGAGATGGTCAAGCTGCTCAAGTCGATCAGCCAGGGCCGCACCATGATCATCATCGATCACGACATGGATTCGCTGTTCGAACTCGTCGAACGCGTCACGGTGCTGCAAGAAGGACGCGTGCTGGTCGAAGGCACGCCGCAGGAAATCAAAAATAACAGAGCCGTGCAGGAAGCCTATCTCGGCGGAGTGCTGGCGGCATGAGCCTGCTCGAGGTCAACGGATTGAACACCTATTACGGGGATTCCCACATCCTCTTCGACGTTGCGCTCACCGTCGAACGCCACGAAGTGGTGGCGTTGCTCGGCCGCAACGGCGCCGGCAAGAGCACGACCTTGAAAAGCTTGATGGGCGTCGTTTCGCCCCACGCCGGCTCCATCGTCTTCGACGGAACCGAGATCGCCGGAAGGAAGAGCCACGCCATAGCGCAAGCCGGCATGCAACTCGTCCACGAGGAGCGCCGTATTTTCGGCAGCCTCGATGTCGAGGAGAATCTGATCCTCGCCGGCTTGACGGCGACCAACCGCTGGCCGCTCGACCGCATTTACGCGATGTTTCCGCGCCTCAAGGAACGGCGAACGAGCCGCGGGACCGATCTTTCCGGCGGCGAACAGCAGATGCTGGCGATCGCTCGCGCGCTGGTGCGCGAGCCGAAGATCCTGCTGCTCGACGAGCCGTTCGAGGGACTGGCGCCGATCATCGTGCGCGACTTGCTGACGACCTGCCGTGCGCTGGCGGAGGCCGGCCAGACCATCCTGTTGGTGGAGCAGAACATCTCCGCCGCGATGACGCTCGCCGATCGCGTCTACATCCTCAACAACGGTCACATCGTCGAGATGCTGACCGCGCAAACGGTACGCGACCAGCCGCAGATGCTGCACCGCCATCTCGGCGTTTAGCACCGTTGACGAGCGCAAGGCCGCCAAACAAGATGAGCCGCTTTGATCGGCGCAGGACGCATCCGCGTCTTGGCGCGGTCTGCCGGGAGCTCACATCATGGCGCTCACTGACGCTTCTACCGCCGCGCCGAGGCCGCGCCAGCATGCTCTGGACGGCATGCCGGCGCGCCGGATCGCCGCTCTCATTGCCGCTCGCGACCTTTCCTCAACCGAGGCCGTCGATCACTTTCTGAGCCGGCTCGGCGCCGTCAACGGCAAGCTCAACGCCGTCGTCGTCGATTTGGCGGACAGCGCGCGCCAGGCCGCCGCGAAGGTCGACGAGGCGCTGTCGCGCGGCGAGAAACTGGGGCCGCTCGCCGGCGTCCCGGTAACGATCAAGGAATGCTTCGATCTCGTCGGTACGGCGTCGACGTTCGGCCTTGCCTCGCGCCGCGGCGAAATCGAGAGCAAAGACGATCCCCATGTGGCGGCGCTGCGGGCGGCAGGCGCGATCCCGATCGCCAAGACCAATCTCCCGCAGCTCATGATCTTCACCGAAACCGACAATCCGCTTTACGGGCGCACCAACAATCCGTGGGACCCGGAAAGGTCGTGCGGCGGCTCGAGCGGCGGCGAGGCCGCGGTCATCGCCGCCGGCGGCTCGCCGCTCGGCCTCGGCAACGACATCGGCGGCTCGTTGCGCGTTCCCGCGGCCTTCTGCGGAATAACCTCGATCCGGCCGACCGCGGGCCGCACGCCCGATCACTGCGCCCATGGCTTGCCGATCGGCCAGACCGCGATTGTCAGTCAGGTCGGCCCGATGGCAAGGCACGTCGAAGACCTGATCATGGGATTGCGCGTACTCGACCGCGCCCGCGATCCGTATGCCGTTCCCGGACCGGAATTAGGCGACCCGGACGCCGTCGATCTCGGCCGGCTGCGCTTTGCGACATTCACCGATGATGGGGAATTCCCGGTCGCGCCCGCCGTAAGGCGCGCGGTCGCCGAGGCCGCGCGGATACTGACCGCGGCCGGAGCAAAGCCGGTCGCCTGGCAAGCGCCGAATTTGACTCGCGCGACCGATTTTCTCTTTGCGTCGCTTTCCGCCGATAGCGCGCAAGCGTTTCGGCGGCTGCTGCGCGGCAATCGCGTCGACCGGCGCGTGCGGCCCCTCCTCCTGACCGCAGGAATGCCGCTGTGGCTGCGCGGCATTGCCGGCTCCGTTCTCGACGCACTCGGCCAGCGGCGTATCGCCCGAAACCTGCGGCGCTTCGCCACCGGCAGCGCCGACGAATATTGGCGGACGGTCGAAGCGATGGCGGAGTTCCGCAACGATCTCCTGCGGTCGCTGGAAACGGCCGATGGCGGCCCGATCGATCTCATTCTTTGTCCCGCTTATGCGGTGCCAGCGGTGCGGCACGGCGCGACCGAGTTGATGCCGATGCCCGGCGCCTATGCGCCGCTCGCCAATGTCAGCGGCTTCCCCGCCGGAATCGTGCCGGTGACGCGGGTGCGGGCGGGAGAGGAAAGCGACCGCCCGGCGAGCCGCGACCTGATGGATCGCGTCGCGCGCGAGAGCGAACGCGGCAGCGCCGGTCTGCCGATCGCCGTGCAGGTGATCGCGCGGCCGTGGCGCGACCACGTTGCGCTCGCGGCGATGGCGAAGATCGAGGCCGAGGCGAGGAAACAACCGGACTACCCGGCGCGGCCGCCTTTGTGAGCGAGGGCGTGGCGGGCTCCGCTATGCCTAACCAAGCTGATCGTTACTTTCGTCGCCGGCGCCGGAGTGAGCTGGCGCCGGACGCTTAGACCCAGCCGCCGTCGACGACGAAGTTCTGCGCCGAGCACATGCGCGCATTGTCGGAGCCAAGAAACGTCACCATCGCGGCGATGTCCGCGGGCTGCACGCGGCCGGCAAGACACTGACTGCGGTCGATCAATTCGTTGGCCGCGTCGTCCACCCAGAGATCGAGTTGCCGCTTGGTCATCACCCATCCGGGGACGACGGTGTTGACGCGGATGTTGTGCTTGCCCAGTTCCCTTGCGAACGAACGCGTCATGCCGTGAGCGGCCGCCTTGGCGGCGGTGTAGACCGGGATGCCCGCCTGCGCCGCCATCCAGCTAATCGAGCCGAAATTGACGATCGAGCCCGTGCCTGCGGCAATCATGCCGGGGGCGACCGCCTGCGTGGCGAAGAATGCGTGCTCCAGATTGACGGCGATGCGGCGGCGAAATTCGTCCGGCGTGACCTCGCGCCAGTCCATCCTGGTGTCATTCGCGGCATTGTTGACCAGCACCAGGCACGGGCCGTGCATTTCTTCGAACCGTTTTATCGCCCGCCGGTATTGGTCGGTATCGGTGATGTCGCAACGCTGAAAGGCGACGGTTTGGCCCGAGGCACGAAGCTCACCGGCGAGCGCAGCACCGGCTTCCTCCATGAGATCGACGAAGCCGACCCGCGCGCCCTGCGATCCAAAACTTTTGACGATCGCTTCGCCGATTCCGGAAGCTCCTCCGGAAATAACGACGGGTCTGTCTTTCAGGGAAGGGTATATGGCGCTCAACATCACATGCAAACCTTAGAGGATGGCCCACGACCAGCGGAAGTCTTACAACATCCCGGAGGAGATCAACATGCCCAAGGTCTGGGTCGCGGGCAGCGTCAACATGGATATCGTCGCGACCGCGGCGCGATATCCGAAGATCGGCGAAACCGTTTCAGGAAGAAACGTTTTCTTTTTCCCCGGCGGCAAAGGAGCCAATCAGGCGGTGTCGGCGGCAAAGCTCGGCGCATCTACCGCGTTGATCGGCAAAGTCGGTCGCGACTCCTTCGGCCGCGAGCTGAGGAATTTTCTTGCGGCGCAAAACGTGGATCTGCAATTTCTCCAAGATACCGCGGACGCCCACACCGGCACGGCGGTGATCACCGTGGCCGACGGCAACAACGCCATAGTAGTCATCCCCGGAGCCAATGCCCTGCTGTCGGATCGCGACGTCATAGAGCCTGCGCTGGCGAAGGGCGATGTCCTGGTCAGCCAGTTTGAAGTCCCCGTTCCCACCGTCAAAAAATTCTTTTCCCGCGCCAAATCCGCCGGCGCCATGACGATCCTCAATCCGGCGCCGGCAATCGATTTCGATCGTGACCTGCTTGCGCTGATCGACATCCTCATTCTCAACGAGACCGAGCTCGGAACGATCGCTGGCACGCAGATTGATGAGAATGATGCTGATTCCCGGCTTATTGCCTTGGCCCGCACGCTGCAAACAAGAGCAAGCCAAACGATTGTCGTGACGCTGGGCCGGCGCGGATTGCTTGCCTGGGCAGGCACGCGGGCGCTGGCCATTCCAGGCGAAATCGTAGAAAGCCTGGACACGACCGGAGCCGGCGATTGTTTTGTCGGCGCGGTCGCCGCGCAGAATGCGCTTGGCGCATCCGTCGAGGAGGCGCTCGCCTACGCGAATCTCGCTGCATCGATTTGTGTGCAGCGCATGGGCGCCGGGCCGTCAATGCCGAGCAAGGCCGAAGTCGCTGCCGCGGCCAAAGCGAAGCGCGGCTAGGTTTGGCTCCATAGCGGCGTCGCATCGCCTCAGCACAGCGGCAGGCGCTTGAAGTCGCCGCGCCCTCCATGTCATGCTTCCACGCTAAGCTCAATCAATGGCGACAACGCCATGTTCAGGGAGGAAACCCATGACTCAAACGAGGCGAGATCTCATCCGCACCGCGGCGGTCGGCGGCGGTGCGGCCGGCCTGTTCGGCGGCTTCGGCTTCAATCCTCTCATTACCGCGGCGATGGCCAAGGAAGCGGGCAAGGCGACAAAGCCCTTGAAGGCCGCCTTCTCCAACGCCGGCCTGCAAGCGACGTGGTGCGCGCAGGGCAAGCAGGCGGCGGAATATTGGGGCAGCCTGTTCAACGTCGAGGTGACTTGGTTCGACGGACAGCTCGACGCCGTCAAGCAGCGTTCGGCGATCGACAATATGGCCTCGCAGAAATGGGACTTCGTCGCCATCCAGGCTTTCGGCATCGGCACGCTCACCGCGCCGGTCAACAAGATGATCGACGCCGGCATTCCGGTCATCGACATGGATACGCTGATCGCGCCGCTCGATACGATCAAGGTCCTAACGCTGCTGGCGCCCGACAATGAATTCATGGGCGCTTCCGTCACGCAGGCGCTGGTCAACGCGATCAACGGCGAAGGCACGATCGTGATGACGCAAGGCGCGCTCGGTCACACCGGCGCGCAGGGCCGCGCGCGCGGCTTCAAGTCGGTGGTGGCGAAATTCCCCAAGGTCCAGGTGCTCGATGAACAGCCGGCCGATTGGGACGTGACCAAAGTCGCCCGCATCTGGGAGACGCTGCTGACCAAATATCCGAAAATCGACGCGGCCTTCTTCCACAATGACGACATGGCGCTTGCCGCCGCCAAAGTGATGCAGGCCAAGGGACGCACCGAGACCAAGATCGGCGGCGTCGACGCCATGCCCCCGGCGATCAAGGCGGTGCAGGAGGGCCAGATGTTTGCGACCGTGCGCAACCCCTCCTGCCGCATCCATGGCGGGGCGGTCATCGCCGGCGTCTCGGCGGTCATCAATGGCGCCAAGACCGGGACCGACATCCCGAAGAGCATCGTGACCGATGGGCCGGTGGTCACCAAGGCGAACGCCGACGGGATGCTCTGGATGGAGGATCAGTTCCTGATTTGATCGAAGCGCGCGAAAGTCCCACGTCTATGGGGCCAGCGCTCCTCGAACTCTCCGGCATATCCAAGTCGTTCGGCGGCGTGCAGGCCCTGCGCGCCGTCGATTTTGCGCTCAACGCCGGCGAGATTCATGGCCTCGTCGGCGAGAACGGCGCCGGCAAGAGCACGCTGATGAAGATCATCGCCGGCGTCCACGCCGGCGATGAGGGGCAGATGCGCGTCGACGGCCGCCAGGTGCATTTCCGTTCCTCGCGCGACGCGCTGTCCGCCGGCATCGGCATGGTGCATCAGGAGCTTTCGGTCGCGCCGGAGCTCACCGTCGCGGAAAACGTCTTCCTCGGCGTGCAGCCGGTCAACCGGCTCGGCCTCGTCGCGTGGCGCGCGATGGCGCGGCAAGCGCGCGAACAGCTGAATAACCTCGGGCTCGACATCGACCCGCGCGCGCGGCTCGGCGATTTTCCGATCGGCGTGCAACAGCTGGTCGAGCTTTCCCGCGTGTTGTTCTCCGGCGCGCGCATCATCATCCTCGACGAGCCGACCTCCGCCCTGTCGCCGCCAGAAATCGAGCGGCTGTTCGAAGTGCTGATCAAGCTCAAGCGCGGCGGACGCAGCCTCATTTTCATTTCGCATTTCCTCGAGGACATCCTGAAGATCGCCGACGAGATCACGATTTTTCGTAACGGCCGGAAGGTTGCGAGCACGCCGGTGACGACGGCAATCGACAAGGGCTGGATCATCGAGCGAATGATCGGCGCCGGCCGCGAGGAGCTGGAAGAGAGCTATCTCGGCGAGATCAAGCTGACCAGCAGGCCGGCGGCGCCGGTCGTTCTCGAAGCCAAGGACCTGACGCTCACGCCGTCCTACCGCGACGTGAGCTTTGCGGCGCGCGGCGGAGAGATCCTCGGCGTCTATGGCTTCATGGGCTGCGGTCAGCTCGAGCTGGCGCGCACGCTGTTCGGCCGCCTGCGGCCCGACCGCGGCGCGCTCGCGATTGGCGGCAAGGCGATGAACCTCGCCAATACCAGCGCCGCGCGGGCGGCGGGCATCGCCTACGTGGCGGAAAGTCGCCGCGCCATGCTGTTCGGCGAGGAGCCGATCTACAAAAACATTTCGATCGCGATTTTGCGAAGCCTGTCGCGCTTCCTGCTCAAGCCCGATCGCGAACGGACGCTCGCCGCGGAGCAGGTCAAGGCGCTCGACATCCGTCCGCCGAACGTCGAAGCGCGGCTACGCGGCTTTTCCGGCGGCAATCAGCAAAAGGTCGCGCTCGCCAAATGGCTCACCCATGCGCCGCGCATCCTGCTGCTCGCCGAACCGACCCGCGGCATGGACGTCGGCGCCAAGGAAGACGTTGTCAAGATCGTGCGCGCCTTGCGCGACCAGGGCATCGCGATCATCGTATTCTCGACCGAGCCGGAAACGGTCCTCTCGCTGGCCGACCGCGTTCTGGTGATGCGCAAGGGCGAGATCGCGCGTCAATTTGCCGACGAAACGATCAGCAAGGATCGCCTCCTGGCGGCCGCTTGAACAGGCGAAGATAAATGGACGCGCCCAAGGCCAGTGCCGCCGCCCCCGCCCGATCGTTCCAGCTCGGCGACTTCCTGCGCACCCAATTGCGCAACATCGCGCCCTTCATCACGCTTCTTTTCCTCGTCTTGTTCTTCAGCATCGCCAGCCCTGCCTTCGCGACGCTCGACAATCTCGAGAATATTTTGCAGCAGGTGTCGCTCACTGGCATTATCGCCGTCGGCTTGACCTTCGTCATCCTCACCGCCGAGATCGATCTTTCCGTCGGCGCCATCGCCAACGCCACGGCGATCGTGCTCACGTTCTTCACGCTGCAGCCGGAGTACGTGAACATCCACAATATTCCGATGCCGGGCGTGGTCGCGATCATCCTCGCGCTCGCCGCCTGCTGCGGGCTTGGGCTCGTCACCGCCGTCGGCGTCACCCGCATCGGCATCCCATCTTTCATTATGACCCTGGCGATGATGCAGATCGGGGCCGGCATATCGGCGGTGCTGGTGCGCGGCCAGATCGCCTATACGGTGCCGCCGCTGATCCAGACATTGGGCTCGAAATCGATCGCCCACGTGCCCTGGATCGTCATTGTCGCTGCGCTGTTCCTGCTCGTCGCCCATCTGGTCCTCACCTACACGCGCTTCGGCCGCTACGTTTACATGGTCGGCGGCAATCGCGAGGCGGCGGAATATTCCGGCGTCAACACCCGTCTGGTCGTCGGCGCGGTCATGGTGATCTCGGCCGTGTGCTCGGGCGTCGCCGGCATGATCGGGGTCGCGTATTTCGGCAGCGCCCAGCAGAACGAGTTCGACACCTTCCTGCTCGACGCCATCGCCGCCGTCGTCGTCGGCGGCACCAGTCTGTTCGGCGGGCGCGGCGGCATCGGCAACACCATTGTCGGCCTGTTCGTCCTCGGCGTGCTCAACAACGGGCTCGACTACGTGAAGATCGACAGCTTCCTCAAAATCCTGATCCGCGGCCTCATCCTGCTGACGGCGCTGATCATCAACGTCTATGCCGAGCGGCTGCGCGGCGCGCGCAGCGCCGGCGGTTGAGACGCGAAGAAGGGCGACATGGCCGCCGATCAGATGGCCACGAACCAGATGGCCGCGACTGCAATGGCCTCAAGCTATGCGCCGGTCGACGGCGCCAGGCTGTCCTCGATCCTCGCCGGCCTGCCCGAGGTCAAGGCCAGGCTCGGCGGCGAACCGGCCAAGTGGCGCGTGCGCGAGGTCGGCGACGGCAATCTCAATCTCGTCTTCATTGTCGAGGGGCCGGCCGGCGGTCTCGTCGTCAAACAGGCCTTGCCGTATGTGCGCCTCGTCGGCGAATCCTGGCCGCTGCCGCTCGAGCGATCATGGTTCGAGTACAACGCGCTCGTCGAACAGGCGCGTTACGCGCCGCGCCTAGTGCCCAAGATATTCCATTTCGACCGCCAGCAGGCGATGATCGTCATGGAATACCTGTCGCCGCACGTGATCATGCGCAAGGGTCTGATCCGCGGGATAGAATATCCGCGCTTCGCGGCCGACATCGCCGAATTTCTCGCCGAGACGCTGTTCAATACCTCGGTGCTCGCCGCGACCGCCGCCGCGCACAAGCGCCGCGTCGAGCTGTTCGCGCGCAATGTCGAGCTCTGCCGCATCACCGAGGATCTGGTCTTCACCGATCCCTATCGCGAGGCGCCGCTCAACCGCTGGACCCGTCCGCATCTCGACGCCGACAAGCGCGCGTTCGAGGCCGACTCGGTCCTCAAGGCCACCGCACAGGCGCGCAAATATCAATTCCTCACCGACGCCCAGGCGCTGATCCACGGCGATCTACACACCGGCTCGATCATGCTGACCACCGAGGAGACGCGCGTGATCGACGCGGAATTCGCCTTTGTCGGGCCGATGGGCTTCGACGTCGGGGCGGTGATCGGCAATCTCCTCCTCGCCTATTTCGCGCAGGAAGGGCACGAGGCCGCGCCAGGTGCGCGCGACGCCTATCGCGCCTGGATTCTCGATCAGGTGGTGGCGGTCTGGACCGGGTTTCACGACCGTTTCCTGGCGCTTTGGCGGCGGGCGAAGACCGGCGAGGCTTACGTCGCCGGCATGTTCACGTCGCCGCAGGACCAAACGGCGCTCGAAGCGGAGCGCCGCCGGTTCTTGCGCGCGTTGTTCGAGGACACGCTTGCCTTCGGCGGCCTCAAGATGATCCGCCGCATTTTCGGCCTCGCCCATGTCGAAGACCTGGAAAGCATCGCCGATCCGGCGCGGCGGGCGATTTGCGAACGCAAGGCGCTCAAGCTTGCCCGCGCGCTCGTCGTCGATGCAGCGAAGTTCTCCGGCGTGGCCGATGTGGTCGAAGCGGCAAAACGCGCGATGATGCGTGCGAGTTGACGCAAGCCGACGCGGCAAGAAATTCCGTCCCCGCGCCCGCATCAACCGGCCCTCACCTCCTCAGGCGCTTGGTACTCGGCCTGAGCGCGTTGCTCGACCGGCTTTTCCACCCGCGTCAAATTATAGGCGCTGTGCACCAGTGCCATGTGGGAGAAGGCCTGCGGGAAATTTCCGAGGAAGCGCTTCGCGTTCGGGTCATATTCTTCGCTCAATAGCCCGACCTCGTTGCGCAGCCCAATGAGCCGGCGAAACAGCCGCTCGGCGTCGGCAACGCGACCCTGCAGCGTATAGACGTCGGCCAGCCAGAAGCTGCAGGCGAGGAACGCACCTTCGCCGGGCGGCAGGCCGTCATCGACTTGGCCGGTGTCGTAGCGCATCACGAAGCCGTCGCGCAGCAGCCGGCGCTCGATCGCCGCAACAGTCCCTTTCACCCGCGGATCGGAGACCGGCAGGAAGCCGACGATCGGCAGCATCAGCAGGTTGGCGTCGAGTTGCTTCGATCCGTAGGACTGCACGAAGCTGCCCAGCTCCGGGTCGAAGGCTTTGGCGCAAACCTCGTCGCAAATCTTCTCCCGCAGCTTGCGCCATTCGTCGAGCGGCCCTTCCAGTCCGAATGTCTCCGCGCTCTTGATCGAGCGATCGAACGCCACCCAGGCCATGACCTTGGAATGAGTGAAGTGGCGACGGTCGCCGCGAACTTCCCAGATTCCCTCGTCGGGTTCGATCCAGATTTGCGCCAGGTGATCGAGGAACGCGAGCTGCGCGGCCCAACCGGATTCGTTGGTCGACAGGCCGCTGCGGCGCGCCTGGTGATGCACGTCCATGATCTCGCCGAAGACGTCGAGCTGGAGCTGGCCGTAGGCGGCATTGCCGACGCGCACCGGCGCGGAATTCTCGTAGCCGGGCAGCCATGGCACGGTCCATTCGGTGAGCCGCCGCTCGCCGCCGATGCCATACATGATCTGCAACTGATCGGGACTGCCGGCGACCGCGCGCAAGAGCCATTCGCGCCAGGCCTGCGCTTCCTCGAAAAATCCGGCATGCATGGCGCCGAGCAGCACCAGCGTGGCGTCGCGCAGCCAGCAATAGCGATAGTCCCAGTTGCGGCTGCCGCCGAGCTTCTCCGGCAGCGACATGGTGGGAGCGGCGACCATGCCGCCGGTCGGGGCATAAGTGAGCGCCTTGAGCGTGATCATCGAGCGCACGACGGCATCCGTCCACGGTCCCGCCGGCCGGCATTTTGCCG
This sequence comes from uncultured Alphaproteobacteria bacterium, assembly GCA_963850855.1. Taxonomy (GTDB): domain Bacteria; phylum Pseudomonadota; class Alphaproteobacteria; order Rhizobiales; family Xanthobacteraceae; genus BOG-931. The sequence continues at coordinate 6,419 of CAWKNH010000023.1, read as the reverse complement.
ACCAGTCGCGCCAAAAGGTTTCCGTGTCAGCGAGGGCGCGCATCGGATCGAACGGCTGATCCAACGGAAGGTGCGACGGCAGATAGTTCAGAACGAACGGGATCGTCTCATCGCGGTTGATGATGAACTCGCCGACCGTGGTCATGTCCTCGCCGCGCAGGTGCACCGGCGTATGCACCGTCACCATGTCCGGCCCGGCGATGGCGCGCAGCGCGCCGTTTTCAAGCCGGCTCACCCACGGCACGATGGCGCCATAGCCGAAGCGCAAGATCAGCTCGGCGGACATTTTCACCGAACCTCTCAGGCCGACGACGAGACGCACGATCGTGGAATGGCTGCCGCGCAACGGCATGAAATCGATCAACCTCACGGCGCCTTCATCGGTCTCGAACTCGGTCTCGAGCACCAGCGTATTCGGCCGGTAGCGGCGGGTGATGCGCGCCTCGGCGCGCGGCGCGATCAGCCAGCGGCCATGCTCGGGCGTACCCAAAAGCGCGGCGAAACAGGCCTCCGAATCGAACCGTGGGCAGCAAAACCAGTCGATGGAGCCGTCGCGCGCAACCAGCGCGGCAGTCCTGCAGTCGCCGATCATCGCGTAGTCTTCGATGCGCGCAGCCATGCTGGTCGGGTCCGCCGTTTTAGGAAAAATCGACGATGACTTTGATGTCGTCGTCCTGGCGCTCGAGTGCTTTGGTCCATTGCTCGACCGGCACGCGGCGTGTGATCAGCCCGTCGAGCCAGGTTTTGTCGGCGCGGCTGAGCGCTTCGCCGGCCATCTCATAATGCGTGCGGTTGGCGTTCACGGTGCCGAATATGGTGTCATTGTCGAGCACCATGGTGCGATTGAGCGCGCCGATATCGACATCGAATTTGTGGCCGGGCGCAGTGACGCCGACGAGGCAGACGATGCCGGCGGATGCGGTGCGCGCGAGCACGCCGCGCACGACGCTCGGCGCGCCGGTACACTCCATCAGTATGTCGGGTTTCAATCCGTCGAGATCGTCCAATCCCCCGGCGTGGTAGGTCGCGCCGAGCGAGCGGGCAAGCCGCGGCTTCACCGGGCCGTCGCTGCGATCGAGCAAATGAACGTCGAGCCCGCGCTGTACGCCGATGAGTGCGGCGAGGAGGCCGACCGGGCCGGCGCCGGTGACCAGAAGCGTCTTCGGCTGCCATGAGCGCGAACGGCGGCCGATGCGCTCGGTGTGATCCCAGGCCTTGGCGACGACGCTCGTCGGCTCGAGCAGCACGCCGGCGATGCCGAGCGACGGATCGACTTTGACAAGGAAATCGGGCTCGACGCGGAAATATTCGGCACCGTAGCCGTTGCGCTCCTTGATGCCGCGTTCGGTGTAGCGGCCGTTGCGGCACATATCCCACTCGCCGGCGGCGCAGGCGGGGCACGGCACGGGATCGGGCCGGCGCACAATGCCGACAACGAAATCGCCGACCTTGACGCCGCATTCCGCCGGCGCCTCCTGCACCTTGCCGAGCGACTCATGGCCGATCACCAACCTCTCTTCGCCGGGCGGAGCCCAGCCGTAGTTTCCAGACGCGATTTCGCGGTCGGTGCCGCAGACCCCGAGCGCCAAAGTGCGCACCAGGACCGCGCCATCCGATTGTGGCGGCTCGGGAATGTCTTCGACACGCGCTGAACCGGCGAGACCGGGCGCGACTGTCAGGGCACGCATGCTCAAATCCGCAGTGATGAGGTTCTGCAATCGTCACGGCGTGCGCAACCACGCGCCCCTTTCGGGGATAAACGCCGGGAAGCGGGAAAGTTCCAACAACGGAACCTGGCGGCGGTCTCGGCGGTTCTGCTTTTGCCGCGTCGCGGAAACGCCGGGGTCGCACAGCGCGAGGTCAACGTGGAATCGATCGGGCGCAGGCGTTGGGTCATCGCCGAAGGATACATCCCGTCACAAGGATCATTTTCCGACCGGGCCCTGGCTTCGCATGAAACCGCCTGCATCCTCAATGCCGGTGATCGGGAGGCGCATATCGGCATCACCATCTTCTTTGCCGATCGCGAGCCGGTTGGACCTTATCGGGTCACGGTGGCGCCGCGGCGGACGCTGCATTTGCGCTTCAACGATCTCATGGAGCCGGCGATCGTTCCGCGCGACACCGAGTATTCGTCGCTGTTCGAATCGGACGTTCCCATCGTCGTGCAGCACACGCGACTGGATTCGCGGCACGCTGAAGTCAGTTTGATGACAACGACCGCTTATGCGGACGGATGAGCTTGTATCGCGGCATTGCCGCAAATGCGGATGGATTCTTGCGCGAAACGCGCCGGAAACAGCGGATTCATGCGATTCGGCGGCATCGTGGCAGCTTTGCTGCACTGCCTGAAATTGGAACAAAACGCAGGTCGCGGCGTTGATATGCCAGGGAACCGGAGGATCATCGCGTGAATGTCGTCGTCGTCTCCAACCGCGTGGCGCGGGCAAAGTCTGACGAGCCGGTCGCCGGAGGCCTGGCGGCGGCGCTGATTCCAATGGTGAGAGACTCAGGCGCGATCTGGGTCGGCTCGAGTGGACAGGCGGGCGACGCCGCGCAGACCAAGGATTCCTTCGCCAAGATCGAGGCGCTCGGGACCGGCGCGCTGGCGACGGTCGACATGCCGGCGAAGCACTATCGCGGCTTCTACGAGGGCTTCGCCAATTCGGCACTGTGGCCGGCGCTGCACTCGCGGCCCGATCTCATCCAGGTCACGGCCGACGATTATACGTCATATCGTGAAGTCAACGCGTTCATGGCCCGCGCGCTGTTGCGCTTCACCGGCCCGGACGCGATCTTCTGGATTCAGGACTATCACTTTCTCACCTTGGGCGCAGAAATGCGCCGGCTGCAAATCAGCCGGCCTGTCGGATTCTTTTTGCATACGCCGTGGGCCGACCGGCGCACCATGACCGCGGTCCCAAATCACGCCGATCTGGTCCGGGCGATGCTGAGCTACGACCTGATCGGTTTCCAGACCGAGGACGACCAGCAGAATTTCGAGGAATATCTCCAATTCGAGCTCGGGCTCACTGTGGTCGATGGCGCCGTCGCCTCGTCGTCGGGAATGACGCATCTCGCCACCTTTCCGATCGGCATCGACGTCGACGAGTTCGCCTCACGGGCAACCAAAGCGGCCAACCGTCCCGAAGTCGCGCGCCTGCGCGGCAGCCTGCAGGGCGCCAAGCTCGTCCTCGGTGTCGACCGGCTCGATTATTCGAAGGGCTTGGCCAACCGGATGCGCGCGTTCGAGCGCATGCTCGAGGTCGAGCCGCAGTGGAAACGCAACGTTTCGCTGTTGCAGGTGGCGGTGCCGACGCGCGGCAACATCCGCGCCTATCGCGAGCTCAAATCCGAGCTCGCCGGTCTGGTCGGCGAGGTCAATGGCCGCCACGGTGAAGTCGATTGGCTGCCGATTCGCTACCTGAACAAGGCGTTCTCCCAGCTCACGCTCGCCGGTTTCTACCGCGTGGCGCATGTCGGCCTGGTCACGCCGCTGCATGACGGCATGAATCTGGTCGCCAAGGAGTACGTGGCGGCGCAAAATCCGTTCGATCCCGGCGTCCTCGTTCTCTCCGCCTTCGCCGGCGCGGCCAAGCAGCTTGATGCCGCGCTGTTGGTCAATCCGCACGACATTGACGGCATGGCCCGGCAGATCGCGCTTGCTCTTGGCATGAGGGTCGAGGAGCGCCGCGAGCGCTGGCACGCCATGGTGCGCAAGCTCAGGGCGTCGTCAGTGCAGAATTGGTTCTCGGAGTTTCTGCACACGCTCGCCGACGTGCGCCGTACGCCGACGCGACTGGCGACGGCGCGACCGGCCGCATCGCCGATCGTGCTCGACATCGCCAGAGCGCAGCGGCACTGAGCCGCGAAACGGCCGCCGCACATGGCGGGGCCTACCGTCTGAGCGTCTTCGCCTTCACCGAATGAATTTGCTTGAGGCCGGCCTCTTTGGCCGCCTGCTGCAAAGCGTGCCGAATCTCATCGCGCTTTTCGTGGATCGAGGCGATGGCCGGCCCGGCGGCGACGCCTAATCCGACCAGCGCCGCCTCCGAGAGCTGCAGGCTCGCCTCGATCGTTTCCGGCACCGCGTCGGTGGCGCCTAGCGCGTAGAGGTGGCGCGCGTGATCGGCATCGCGCGCGCGCGACACAATCAGAACGTCGGGCCGCATCGCCCGCACATGCTCGACGACGTCGTCGATGAGCTTGCGGGTGTGGATGGTGATGATGACGCCGGTCGCGGAGGCGAGCCCGCAGGCCTCGAGGAATTGCTGGTCGCTGGCGTCGCCGTAATAGACGTCATGGCCATCGCGGCGGTCGCGGGTCACGGCCGCGGCGTCGAGATCGGCGGCGATATAGGAGATGCCGTGCTCCTTAAGGAGCGCGCACACGACCTTGCCGACGCGGCCGTAGCCAACGACGATCGCGTGCCTGCCCGCGCCCGCCGGCCGCGCCGTCAACTCGGCAGCCACGGGTCCGCCCGATCTGAGCCACAGCGCGAAACGCCGGGCCGCAAGCGACAGGAGCGGCGTCAGCGCCATGGTCACGGAGGTGACGGCGAGAGCGAAGCTCGCGAGCTGCCCATCGACCACGCCCGCGGCCGCCGCCATGCCGATGCCGACAAAGGCGAATTCTCCGCCGGGTCCGAGCAGGAGCCCGGTCTCGACCGCAACCGGCCAACGCAGCCGGAATACACGGCCGAGCCCGACCAGCAGCAGCGACTTTGCCGCAATGAGGCTCACGACGCCGCCGGCGAGCCAAAGCGGCTCGCGCGACAGCTCGCGGAAATCGATATTCATCCCCACGGTGAAGAAGAAGACACCGAGCAACAGGCCCTTGAACGGCCCGACGGTGGCTTCGATCGCTTTGCGGTACTCTGTCTCTGCCAGCAGCAGCCCGGCGATGAAGGCGCCGAGCGCCATCGACAGCCCGGCCTGGTCGGCCACCACCCCGGCAGCGACGATGACGAACAAGACCGCGGCGATGAACAGTTCGCTCGATCGTGCGCCCGCGACCAGGCGAAACAGCGGCCGCAACAGCAAGCGGCTGAACAAGGCGATCACAGTGACCGCGACCGCGGCCTGCAGCAGCGCACTGGCGAGGCTCGCCAGAACCGAGCCGCCGGAGCGGGCGGCAAGGATCGATACGAATAACAGGATCGGAATGACGGCGAGATCCTGAGCGAGCAAGACGGAAAAGCTGGCGCGGCCGACGCTGGTGGTGAGACGCTCCTGATTGGACAGGATCTCGAGCACGATCGCGGTCGACGACAGCGAAAGGCTGGCGCCGAGCACGATCGCCTCCGGCGGGTTCCTCCCGGCGAGCATCGCCGCGCCGGCGATCACCGCGCTGGTCAGGAGCACCTGCGATCCGCCGAGGCCGACGATCAGGCGACGCATCGCCGACAGCCGCGGCAGCGACAGCTCGAGCCCGATCAGGAACAGGAGAAAGACAATTCCCAGTTTAGCGATGCCGGCGACGTTCTGGGCGTCGCCGATGGTGAACCAGGACAGCACGGGAACCGCATTGCTGAGCGAGCCGAGCCCGAGCGGGCCGAGAACCGCGCCGGCACCGAGATAGCCGAGCACAGGGCTCACACCCCAGCGCCGCAAGATCGGCACGATGACGCTCGCCGTGCCGAGAAAGACCAGGGCATCGATGTAGGCCGCGATATCAATGGTCGAGACCACGAATCCTCCGTCTCAGCCTCCGCCCCCCGCGAGCGCATTTGTAAACGGTCCCGCCGATCACCGCGACCCAAAGCAAAAGGCAAAGCGCGCCGGCCGACTTTATTTCACCAGCCGTCGCGTTAAGTTAGCCGGATTGTGAGGCGCATATCCGCCGAGACCGACGGAGCCAAGTCATGCCGGGCAAACGAGTCCAATTCGATGACGCGACATGGGCGGCGCTCGATCTCCTGGCGCGCGACCGGATGATAGATTTCCAGGAGCTTGCCGAGGAAGCCTTCGGAGATCTTCTGCGCAAGCACAACCGGCCGGTCGACCTCAAGGCGGCGTTGCGACAAAGCGCCGGCGACCGCGCCTCGGTTCACCGCCTTCCGAAAAAGCCAAGCCGGCGGAGCTAGCTCCGCCGGCCCCGGACGATCCGGCAATCCTGCTAGAAAATCGCCAGATATTTCAGCAGCGACAGGATGCCGATGATAATGACAATGACCCGCACAATCTGCTTGGCGCGACCATCGATCGGCAGCATGTTGACCAGATAGAGAACAAGAATCACGACGACAAAAGTGATGAGCGCGCCAATCAAGAGGTCCATTTCCGTCTCCTGCAGCACACGACCGAGGACGAGCTATATACCGGCATGCGCGCAGAAGAAAGCGGATGTCCGCGATCCGACGCGCCGAAAAATCTCGGCGGCTGATTCAACCGGTCATCGAGGATAGGCGGCGATGAACT
>CAWKNH010000022.1:0-67832 GCA_963850855.1 uncultured Alphaproteobacteria bacterium | reverse complement strand
GGCCACTGAAATTCCTCGCGGCTAGGGTTGCCTTATGGCGCGATGGAGTCTTCTGCAGTGGCCGGTTGTCCGGCAAGTGCGCTCAGGTGACCTGCTTGGCCGTGGGCCGGCGGTGACTTCCGAACGCACGCGCACGCTGGTCCCGCGCACGTCGACCGCTGACCGCGTGGTGCAGAGCGTCTGCCCGTACTGTGCGGTCGGCTGCGGTCAGCGGATCTACGTCAAGGACGAGAAGGTCGTCCAGATCGAGGGCGACCCTGATTCCCCGATCTCGCGTGGCCGGCTGTGCCCGAAGGGGTCGGCTAGCGAGCAACTGGTGAACTCCCCCGGCCGCCAGGTCAAGGTGCTCTACCGCGCGCCGCATGCCAGCGAATGGCAGCGCCTGGACCCCGGCACCGCCATCGACATGGTGGCCGACCGGTTCATCGAATCACGCCGCCGCACCTGGCAGCAGCGCGATGACCAGGGGCGCCTGCTGCGCCGCACGATGGGCATCGCCGCCCTGGGCGGCGCGACCCTGGACAACGAAGAGAACTACCTGATCAAGAAGCTCTTCACGGCCGCTGGCGCGGTCCAGATCGAAAACCAAGCGCGCATTTGACACTCCGCCACGGTTCCCGGTCTGGGAGCCTCGTTCGGGCGCGGCGGCGCCACACAGAGCCTGCAGGACATGGCCAATGCCGACTGCATCGTCATCCAGGGGTCCAACATGGCCGAGTGCCATCCCGTTGGCTTCCAGTGGGTGGAGGAGGCCAGGGCCCGCGGGGCTAAGGTCATCCACGTCGACCCGCGGTTCACCCGTACCTCGGCGGTCGCGGACAAACACATTACGATCCGGGCCGGCTCGGACGTGGTGCTGCTCGGCGCGCTGATCAACCACGTGCTCGCCAACGACCTGTGGTTCAAGGAGTACGTCGTCGCGTATACCAACGCGGCGACCTTGGTGAACGCGGACTTCCGCGACACCGAGGAACTCGGCGGCCTGTTCTCCGGCATCGACCCGAAGACCGGGCACTACGACCCGTCGACGTGGGCTTACGCAGAGGACGGCACCGCCCCTGCGCACGGCGGCTACGAGCACGGCGCCAGTGCCTCGGCCCGCGCGGCCGGCGACACGTACGGCTGCGGCGGCCCGGTGCTGCCGCACGCCCGGGTGCTGCGCGACGAGTCCCTGCAGGACCCGCAGACGGTGTTCCAGATTCTCAAGCGGCACTACGCCCGCTACACCCCCGAGATGGTCCGCGATGCCTGCGGCATCAGCGGGGACGACTTCGCATACCTCGCCCGCGCGATCACGGAGAACTCCGGCCGCGAGCGCACTACCTGCTTCGCCTATGCCCTCGGCTGGACGCAGCACACTTTGGGTGCGCAGTTCATCCGGTGCCGCCGCGATCCTGCAGTTGCTGCTTGGCAACGTGGGCCGTCCAGGCAGCGGCATCATGGCGCTGCGCGGGCACGCCAGCATCCAGGGGTCGACCGATATCCCGACGCTGTTCAACCTCCTTTCCGGGTACCTGCCGATGCCCATGGCGGGCTTGCACGACACCTTCGCCGACTACCTGGCGGCGGTTGGCTGGAAGACGCAGAAGGGGTACTGGGCCAATGCCGACACCTACATGGTCAGCATGCTCAAGGCATGGTGGGGCGACGCCGCCCGGGCCGACAACGACTGGGCCTACGACTACCTGCCCCGGCTGACGGGAGCCCACGGTACCTACCAGACAGTGACCGCCATGCTCGCCGACGAGGTGGAGGGTTACTTCCTGCTCGGCCAGAACCCGGCCGTCGGGTCGGCGAACGGCCGGCAGCAGCGACTGGGCATGTCCCACCTGAAGTGGCTGGTGGTGCGGGACCTCAACCTCATCGAGTCGGCGACCTGGTGGAAGGACGGCCCGGAGATCGTCTCCGGCGAGCTGCGTACCGAGGACATCGCGACCGAGGTGTTCTTCCTGCCCGCCGCGAGCCACGTGGAGAAGGCCGGTTCGTTCACCCAGACCCAGCGGCTGCTGCAGTGGCGTCACAAGGCAATCGACCCGCCCGGTGACTGCCAGAGCGAGCTGGACTTCTTCTACAAGCTCGGTCAGCGGATCAGGGAGAAGCTGGCCGACTCGACCGACGAACGTGATCGGCCGCTGCTTGACCTGACCTGGGATTATCCGACCGATGACCGCGGCGATCCCGATCCCGAGGCGGTGCTGGCGGAGATCAACGGTTACCGCCGCAGCGGCCTGGACGCCCGCGAGCCTCTCTCGTCGTACACCGAGCTGCGCGCCGACGGATCGACGACCGCCGGCTGCTGGATCTACACCGGGGTGTACGCCGGCGGCGTCAACCAGGCGGCCAACCGGGTGCCGCACGGCGGTCCGGGGCCGAGCCAGTCGGAGTGGGGCTGGGCCTGGCCGGCCAACCGGCGGATCCTCTATAACAGAGCCTCAGCCGACCCGGACGGCAAGCCGTGGAGCGAACGGAAAAAGTGGGTCTGGTGGGACGACGAGCGGCGCCGCTGGGTGGGTGACGACGTGCCCGACTTCGTGCTCGACCGCGCTCCAGGCAGCCGGCCCGACCCGGATCTCGGCGGTCCGGACGCGCTCGCAGGCGATGACCCGTTTATCATGCAGTGCGACGGCAAGGGATGGCTGTTCGCCTCCGCAGGCATGGTCGACGGGCCGCTGCCTACGCACTACGAGCCGCAGGAGTCCCCTGTCGCCAACGCGCTCTACCCGCAGCAGCAGAATCCCGCCCGGGTCACGTTCCCGCGGACGGACAACCTGAGCGCGCCGAGCGCCGGTGCGCCTGGCTCGGACGTGTACCCGTACGTGTTCACCACCTACCGGGTGACCGAGCACCACACCGCGGGCGGGATGAGCCGCTGGCTGCCGTACCTCTCGGAGCTGCAGCCGGAGATGTTCTGCGAGGTGTCGCCGGAGCTGGCCGCGGAGCGCGGCCTCGAGCCCTACGGCTGGGCCACCATCGTCTCGCCGCGCGCGGCGATCGAGGCACGGGTGCTGGTCACCGACCGGATGACCCCGCTGGTCATCGCTGGTCACACCGTGCACCAGATCGGGCTGCCGTACCACTGGGGCGTGGGGCAAGACGCCATTGTCAGCGGCGACGGGGCCAACGACCTGCTCGGCGTCACCCTCGACCCCAACGTGCAGATCCAGGAGTCCAAGGCCGGGTCCTGCGATATCCGTGCGGGACGCCGACCGCAGGGCGAGGACCTGCTCGGCCTCGTGGCGGAATACCAGGCGCGCTCCGGTGCCACAATCGCCACCGACAACGCACGGATCACTGATCCAGTCCGCGAGATCGTCGATCCGCCGCCTGGGCAGGACAACACGGGACGAACGACCGGAGCCGCTGGTGAGCGGCGAGCGTCCGCCAGGGAACCACGAGCGGAGGAAGTGGAGTTATGCCCCAGTTCGCCGGACCGACCGACCCCGCGGCCGACGCGCGGTGGACGGATGCCAAGCCGCGCAAAGGCTTCTTCACGGATACCTCGATCTGCATCGGCTGCAAGGCCTGCGAGGTGGCCTGCAAGGAGTGGAACCACAACCCGCGCGACGGCGACCTGGAACTGCTCGGCTCGTCCTACGACAACACCGGCGCGCTTGGCGCCAGCACCTGGCGGCACGTCGCCTTCGTCGAACAGGGACGCGAACGCATCGAAGAGGCACTGGCGACCGGCCGCGCCCTGGTCAATCTCGGCATGCCCAGCATGGGCGCCCCGGCGCCTGCAGACCCCGCGCCGGCCGAGACGACGCCCCCGGACACGCCTGAATTCCGCTGGCTTATGTCGTCCGACGTGTGCAAGCACTGCACGCACGCCGGATGCCTGGACGTGTGCCCTACCGGCGCGCTGTTCCGTACCGAATTCGGCACCGTCGTAGTGCAGGCCGACGTTTGCAACGGGTGCGGCACCTGCGTGGCGGGCTGCCCGTTCGGCGTCGTCGAGCGCCGCAGCGACGGCACCGCCGCCCCGAAGACCAAGCGCGGAGAGCGGAAGGGCGAACAGCCCGAGGTCCCGAACCTCGGCGTCGCCCAGAAGTGCACGCTGTGCTACGACCGGCTAATCGACGACCAGACCCCGGCGTGCGCGAAGACCTGCCCGACCACATCCATCAAGTTCGGGGACCATGCGGGCATGGTGGCCATGGCTAAGGAGCGGGTCGCCGAACTGCACGCTCAGGGGCGGACCGAAGCGCGCCTGTACGGCGCCAACGAACTGGACGGCGTCGGGGGCACCGGATCGGTCTTCCTGCTCCTCGATGAGCCAGAGGTGTACGGGCTCCCGCCGGATCCGCGCGTGCCCACGGCCGACTTGCCGCGGATGTTCAGGCGGGCCGGGCTCGCCGCGGCCGGGATGGCCGCCGCGGCCGTGCTCTCGTTCATTGGAGGACGCTAGTGACGACCTCGGAATACGACAGCGTGCGCCCGCCGGAGCCGCCCGGTCGCGGCCGGCGAGACGGCAACCGCCGTCGACGCGCGCGTCCCGATGGCGCGGACGGCTCGCGCGAGATGCCGATGGTTCCCAGGGCAGAGTTCACGTCCTACTACGGCCGCCCGGTGGTCAAGCCGGCGCCGTGGGGTCCCGGGGTCGCGGCGTACCTTTTCCTCGGCGGCGTCGCGGGCGGCTCGGCTGTGCTCGGCGCCGGCGCACAGCTCACCGGGCGGCCTGCGCTGCGCCGCAACTGCCGGCTGGCAGCGCTGGGCGCGGTCAGCCTGGGTGCCGTCGCCCTGGTGCGCGACCTCGGCCAGCCGGAACGCTTCGTGAACATGCTGCGCGTGATCAAGCTGACCTCCCCGATGAGCCTCGGCTCGTGGATCCTCAGCGCCTGCAGCACCGGCGCCGCGGTGGCGGCCGCCGCCGAGGTCGACCGGATGACCGGTGAACGACTGCCGCTCGGCCCGCTGCGCCGTGTGCTGCGCATCATCGAAGGGCCGGCGGGACTGGAAGCCGCGGCCTTCGGCCCCGCGCTGGCGGTGTACACGGCGGTCCTGCTCGCCGACACGTCCACTCCGACCTGGAACGACGCGCGCGACGAGCTGCCCTTCGTGTTCGTCAGCTCGGCCTCCCTGGCCTCGGCCGGCCTGGCGATGGTCACGACGCCGGTGGCGGAGGCGGCCCCGGCCCGCAGGCTGGCCGTGCTCGGCGTCATCGGCGACCTGGTCGCGACCCGGGTGATGCGCCGGCGGATGGACCCGGTCGCGGCCGAACCGCTGCACGACGGCAGATCGGGCGCGATGCTGCGGTTGAGTGAGGCACTCGCCGTCGCGGGCGGGATCGGGACCCTGCTCGGCGGCCGCCGCCGCGGCGTCGCGGCAGCGGCCGGACTGTCGCTGGTGGCCGCGTCGGCGCTCACCCGGTTCGGGATATTCGAGGCGGGCATCCGTTCCGCCAAGGATCCGCGCTACACGATCGAGCCGCAAAAACGGCGCCTCGCTGCCCGCCGCGCCGCCGGCATCACGGACGATTCGATCACAACGGCAGGCTGAACCTGGCATGTGGGTGCCGAAAGCGTATGCCACCAGGCGATATTCGTAGATGACGCCGCCCGCGCGGTCATGCCGCCGGATCTGGAAATCAGCAGCTCACGCCGGCAGCTGCCCGCCCGGCCGGCAGCGTCCCGGCGAGCAACGCCAGCCACGCCCGGTCCGGCCGCGTCAACCGTGAATGGGCCCTCGGCCGCTCACGCAGGGCCACCGCGAGCTGATGGCGCAACATCAGGATCTCGGCGTCCTTCCACCACGCTACTCACAGGGCACACGCTGGCGGCCTCGTTCTACTGAGCGTCGGCAGGGGAAGAGCGCACGGCGCCGCGCGCCATGAGTCGTGGCTGTTCTAACCCGTTGCGCGCGGGAGCGTGCAAGGTCCATGGGTGCTCCAGGTCAAATCCGGTCGCCGCCAGCAAAGACCACGGCGCGTCAGGAACCCGGGGATCGACGCTGGAGCGCCTTCAGCAACGCGGTCACCGGCAGTCGAACAACGTGAGCGAGCTCATCCGGAATCCGGACCAGCCGACGGACCAGGACGGGGATGCTGACGATGTCCCCGCGGGCCGCCGCCGCCAGCAGATCCAGGAAACCCTGCCCGGTGTGCCGGGGCGGGTCGGCGATCTCAACGCGGGCGGTCACCACGGGGCCGGATGATTCGGTCTCGACCCGGCCCAGGCTGGGCAGAAGCGCAAGCATGGTCTGGTTCTCGGCGAGGATCTCCGCAGCGAAGTACTCGATCCCGACCTCGAGGGCGCGCTCACTCAGGCGAGTGAGCAGTGCGGAGCCAAGCCCGCGGCCCTGCCATGCGTCAATCACCGTCACGCCCGCGTCGGCGGTATCGGGTTGGTCCGCGCGGCGGATGAACCGGCACTCCCCTACGATCTCTGAGGACAGCAGCGGGACGGCGACCAGCGCCTCATGATCGGTGTGGTCGACCTCGATCGCCGCCTTGAGGGTGGCCTCGGGAAGCTCGGGCATGGCAGTAAAGAAACGCCGGTATCGCGACTGCTCGCCCAGGTTCGCGTAGGCCCGGGCCAGCGCAGGGGCGTCACCGGGCCACACCTGACGTACCTGCACGACGTCCCCCGAACGGAGCGTGACCACCTGCGGCCGGTTCTCTGCGGTCATCGCCGGGTTCCCTTCTGTCGCCTCACTGCCGCCGGGTAGGCTGCCCGCCTTCCCGTATGCCGCCGTCAGGCCTAAGGTAGGCCAGGAAACGTACCAGCTCAGCATCCCCCCGCCCTGAAGCCGTCGGGTTGTCCCGGGGAACCAATGCCCGGGAACGGGCTTGATACGAGGGACCATCGACGACCTGGCTTGCGGGCCATGTGCCACGACCAGTCCGGGTCGCCGGGATGCTGCGGTAGTGCGGCTTCAAGCTCGCCGACCGGGTCGGGATCATGCAACCTAACGTCACCGAGTTCGCGGTGAGGCTGCCGGACCGGAAGCGAAGCCAGGCCAGCCCGTACCCGGCCAGGGCCATGCGGGTGACCCGTCCAGGACCGCGCCACCTTAACGCTCTTGGAGTCACAAAGCGCCGTCTGTTGACGGATTCTCGCCCTTCACTCTCCCAAACGACCGTCCCCGGAGTCTCTCAAGGGCCCGGCAAAGTAGTACTGCGCCAGCCGTAGCACCTGCGTGTCATCCAGATGATCGATGTCGACCCGGATGTCGGCGACCACCTTGGCGGCGATATCCCTGCGGTGCTTCTCGACATAGGCCACCCAGTGGTGAGATGCATTCGCCTTGCCCGCGCCGTGCCCCAGCAACAGAATCGCCGCCGCCGGCGCTAGGGCCTCGGTCACCTCGCGCCAGTACTCCGGGCTGTCGTCCTCATACGTGCCGTCAGGGTTCCCGGCGCGGTGGTGAACCTGGTGGAAGCGGCCACGCGGATCGGTGGCGGCGAGGTGCTCCGGCCGCTCGCCGGGCGGCGCATCGGTGGGGTAGATAGTCGTCTGGCGAAAGTCGATGACAGCGACAACATTCTTGTCCCGGAGCAGCTCTACGTCCTCGACCATGGTCAGACCTCCTGGCCTTTCCTCGATCTCATCCACGACCGCACCGTTTGATGTTATGACTTGCCGGATGCTGAAAGGGTCTGCAGGGGGGTGTCACGCTCACGGAGGCTCGGTGGCTTGCGGAACGCATTGGCCCGACTCCCGGCGCGACAGCCTGAGCAGCGACATGACCTCCGGCCCATGTGGCACAAGTTTTCGGCACCCACAGTTGGACTTACACCCCACTAGACAAGACATCCACCTCGGGGTAACGGCATAATCACCTGCATGTGGCCGATTCGTCCCCCGCGGTGGGTTGGCCGTGAGCATGAGCTTGCGGTTCTCCGTGCTGCTATCGAGGCCCTCGGCCGCGGCGAGGGAACGGTGGTCTGGATCGAGGGCGAGCCGGGCATCGGCAAGTCGTCCCTGGTGGCCGAGGCCCTCGCCACGGCGAGCCAGCCAGGGTGGGACGTCGGGTGGGCCGGAGCGGACCAGCTCACCGCGCGGCTGCCCCTGCGGGTGATGCAGGACTGCCTCCAGGTCCGGCCGAGTTCGCCGGATCCGCGACGGGCGCATGCCGCTAGCCTGCTGCGCAGCCGGCGGCTGGGACCGCTTGCTGACGGCGACGCGTCGGTGAAGGGCATCGAGGTGCTGCTGACGCTGGCGGACGAGCTGTGCGCGGCTGCCCCCACGGTGCTGGTCGTCGATGACCTGCAGTGGGCCGATGAGGCATCGCTGGCTGTCTGGCACCAGCTCGCCGCCTCGATCAGCCAGTTGCGGCTGCTGCTGATCGGGACCTGCAGGCCGACTCCGCGTTCGCCGGAGGTGCAGCAGGTCCGCGCCGGCGTAGTGCGTCGCGGCGGTCAGGTGGTCACGCTCGGGCCGCTGGACGAAACGGATGTGGCTGCCCTGGTCACGGCGATGGTCGGAGCGGCGCCAGGAGACGGGCTGCGCCGGCTGACGGCTCAGGCCGCCGGCAATCCGCTCTACGTGCGCGAACTGGTCGATGCCTTGCTGCGCGAGCAGGCAGTGCAGATCAGGCCCGTCGCCGAGGTCGCCCCGGCACGGGAGCTGCCAGTCTCGCTGGCCGCGGTCTTGGATGACCGGCTCAGTTCGGTGTCGGCCGAGACGGCGCAACTGCTGCGCACCGCCGCGCTGCTCGGCGGGAGGTTCGCGGTCACCGACCTGGCCGTGGTGCTACGCCGGGCGGTGTCGGACCTGGCGGCGAACCTGCAGGAGGCGGTGGCGGCCGGCATCGTGGCGGACTCGGGTCCTGAACTGGCGTTCCGGCATCCGCTGATCCGTCAGGCGCTGTACGAGAGCATGCCGGAGGCGCTGCGCACGGCACTGCACGCCGAGGCAGCGCGCGAACTCGCGACGGCCGGCGCGGACGCGCTGAGCGTCGCGCAGCAACTGTCCGCCGCGAGACGGCCGGGTGCGGACTGGGCTAGGGCCTGGCTGATCCAGGCCGGGCACGCGATGGTCACGCGGGCACCGCAGCTGGCGGTGGAACTGCTGCGGCGCGAACTGGAGGAGACGCCCGTTGGCGATGAGGCTTGGGACGCCCTTATTGTCTGCCTAGTACGGGCACTGCTCGCCGTCGGCGCCTACGAGGAGGCAGTCACGCGAGCCAGCAGGGCACTGACGGCCATGACCGACCCCGCGCGGCGAGGTGAGACATCCTGGATGCTGGCGCACGCTCAGATCAGCGTCGGCAGCATCAGCGACGCGATCAGCGTCATGCGGCAGGCCCTGGCAGCGGCCAGCCTGCCGCGCATCTGGCAGGCTCGGCTGCTGGCCTTGCTTGCGCAGGTCGAACGGGTCGCTACGCGGCTTCGACGCCGCCGACGCGATCGCCCGCCAGGCCCTGACCGCCGCCGAGGAGGCCGGCGACCCGTTCGCGACGGCACAGGCCCTGTACGACCTGTGGCTGACCCATTCCGTCAGGCGCGACCATGCCGCCGCGCTCGACTACATCGACCAGGCGCTGCAGGCCATGGGCGACGATCCCGGCCATGCCGATCTGCGCTCGGTCGCCCTGGACTCCCGCACCTTCACGCTGCAGAACCTCGACGAATGGCCGCAGGCCGACTGGCCCTCCGGCAAGCCCGCGAGTTCGCCCAGCGGACCGGGCGCCCGGATCGCGCGACATGGGCCACCGCGGCGGTGCTGCGGTACTGGCTCGGCCAGTGGGATGACGCGCTGGCCGAGCTGGGCTCTGATGCCTCCGATGCTCTCGGGCTGGCGTATTCCTTCCTGCGCGAACGCTGGTCCGCACTGCTGATCCACGGCGTGGCCGCGCTCATCGCCGGGCGCCGGGAACAGCGCACCACAGCCAGCCAGCATCTCAGGGAGGGCCTGGCGCTGCCCATCGAGAACCTCGTCGACCGGGAGAACCAGGATTTCCTGGTTGCCGCGCACGCGCTTTCCCTGGAGCAGCGCGGGGAAATCCGCCAGGCCATGCTGAGGCTGGCCGAGATATTGCCGCGCGGCGACAATGAGATGACCCTGACCCACCAGTGGCTGCCCGACCTGGTCCGGCTAGCGCTCGCCGCCGGGGACAGGCAGCTCGCGCAGGCCGCGGCGAAGGCCTGCCAGGAGGAGGCCACGGCGGAGACCCGGCCGGCCCGGGCGGCCGCGGCCAGCCTGTGGTGTTACGGACTGCTTGAGTCTGATCCGGACCGGCTCGCGGAAGCTGTGGCGCACTACCGGACGGTCGGCCCGGCGGTGGAACTGCCCGCCGCGCTGGAGGACCTGGCTGTCGTGCTGGCCGAGCGCGGCCACGAAGAGGACGCGCGGGCCGCCCTGAATGAGGCCGTTGGCCTGTACGAGGGCATGCAGGCCCGGTGGGACATCCGGCGGGCCGAGGGCCGGCTACGCCCGCACGGCATCAAGCGGGGCGTCCGGGGCCGGCGCGGGCCGCGCGCGACCTCCGGCTGGGAGGCGCTCACCCCGACCGAGGTCAAGATCGCCGCCCTGGTCGCCAGGGGCGACTCGACGTCGGACATCGCCCGCAGCATGTTCTTGTCCCGGCGGACCGTGCAGACCTACATCTCCCACATCCTTGTCAAGCTCGACGCCAAGAGCCGGGTAGACATCGTCCGCGAGGCGCTGCGCCAGGGCGTATCGCCCTAGCGGGCGCCGTTGTCGCCGGGCGCGGCAAAAGTATCGTCATATGACCACTGTCTGTGGACCGGCCCAGCGGGTTCCATACTCGTATGCCCCCTCCAGAGACCACCGTGCCGGTGCCGGAGTCGGCCAGCACGCCGCCTGGTAGCAGACCGTGACGCGCCACGGCGAGGAGGAAGTCCAATACGTCCGGCAGGAGGCCTCCTCATGATGTTGCAGCCGAATGCCGAGGGAGTGGCACCGCACGGCGTTGAGCTCCGGCACCTGCGTTATTTCGTCGCGGTGGCCGATGCCGGCACATTCGCGCAAGCGGCGGAGCGGATGTTTATCGCGCAGCCGACGCTCAGCCAGCAGATTCGCCGCCTCGAGGAAATGGTGGGCACCCCGCTGCTGCAACGCGGCCGGGAGGGCGTGCGACTGACCGACGCGGGCACCGTGCTTCTCGAGGAATCGCGGACCCTCCTGTCCAGGGTCGAGCAGGGAGTGAGCCTGACCCGCCGGGCGGCGGGCATCGGGCGGCCGCGGCTGCGGGTAGCGATCTGCCCCGGCATGCCCGAAGCTCTCACCGCCGCCGTGTCCAGGCTCAGGTACATCGCAGCCGACGCCGACGTGGACGTGGCGTGGCTGGAGACCTTCCTCGACACCGAGTTCACGCTCATCGGGCAGCACCGTGCCGACGCGGGCCTTGGCTGGCTCGCCCCGGCCGATCAGGCGCCGCCCGCGCCCCTCGACGTGATGAGCCTCGGAGATTTCGAGCCCGAGGCATGGATCCCTTCGTCACACCCGGCCGCGCGACGGCATTTCGTCGGCCTGGGCGAGCTGGCCCGCCTGAACGTCGTGCACGGGCCGCGCCGGGCCAGCCCGGGAACCTACGACGCCTGGCTGGCGTCCCTGCGGTCCGTGGACCCGCGGTTCAAGTTCGCCGACCCGCTGTTCCGGCAATCGCTCCCGCTGACCTTCGCCTTCGCGGCGGGCACCAGCCGGCCCACCGTCGTGCTGACCGGGCCACGGCACTTGACAGAAGAGCGCACTGCCTGGGAAGACCAGGCCGCGAACGGGTACGAAATGGTCCGCGTCCGCCTCGATCAAGCTCCGCTTACCGCGAACGCAGTGCTCGTGTGGAGCCGCGGCCTGCCATGCCAGCTTCAGCAGATCCTCTTTGACGTCGCCGACGGCATCAACCTGCAAAGCCCGCTGGACCACCGCATTGGCGGTATAGCCGGTGGTGAACAGCACCTTGAGGCCCGGCCGGCGGCGCACCGCCTCGTCGGCGAGCTTGCGGCCGTTGATGTCCGGCATCACCACGTCGGTGAACAGGAGCTTGACGTCCGCCTCCCGGTCGAGAATGGCGAGCGCATTGGCCGCGTTCTCGCTCTCGAACACGGTGTAGCCGAGCTCATGCAACGCTTCGGTGGTGAGCCGGCGCATCAGCGTATCGTCTTCGACGACGAGGATGATCTCACTGCGGTCGCCGGTCCGCATGGTCTCGGCGATCGCGCGTTTGACCTCCTTGGCGTCGGCGATGAGCCGCGGCAGATAGATCTTCACATTGGTGCCGGCGCCGACCTCGGAATAGACCTTGATGTGCCCGTGCGACTGCTTGACGAAGCCGTAGACTTGGCTGAGGCCGAGCCCGGTGCCTTTGCCGGCGGGCTTGGTGGTGAAGAACGGGTCGAACACGCGGGCGGCCACGTCCGCTGACATGCCGCTGCCGGTGTCGGAGACGGCGATCATCACGTACTGGCCCGGCTCGATTTCCGGATTTTGCCGGCAATACGCGTCGTCCAGATAGGTGTTCGCGGTTTCGATCGTCAGCCGGCCGCCGTCGGGCATGGCATCGCGGGCGTTGATCGAGATGTTGAGGATGGCGCTCTCGAGCTGCTGGGCGTCGGCATTGATCGTCCACAACCCGCCCGCCGCGACCGTCTCGATGCGGATCTGCTCGCCCAAGGTCGAGTGCAGCAGATTGGACATGTTGACGATCATCTTGTTGGCGTCGATCGGCTGCGGCGCCAGCGGCTGCTGGCGGGCAAAGGCGAGCAGGCGCTGGGTGAGCAGCGCGGCGCGCTCGGCGGCGTTGCTCGCCGCGTCGAGGAAACGCTCGATGGCGAAGTCGCCCTTCTTGATCCGCCGCAGGATGAGATCGAGCGAGCCGACGATCACGCCCAGCATGTTGTTGAAGTCATGGGCGATGCCGCCGGTGAGCTGACCAAGCGCTTGCATCTTTTGCGATTGGCGCAATTGGCTCTCGACCTCCTCGCGCCGGGCTATTTGTTCGACCAGTTGCTGGTTGGCGGCCGCGAGCTGATCGCGGGCCGTGGCGATCGCCGCAACGGAGCGGCGCGTATGGCGCGCGATCAGCACGCCGAGAACGCAGATCAAAAGGAATGCGAGCGCGACCACGGTCTGAAGCAAGACGCCGGAGCGTGCCGCGTCTGCCTGCCGGCTGTTGAGCAGCCGGTCCTCCTCGGTCTGGAACGCCGCAAGCAAGCCGAGGATTTCCTGCATCAGCCGGAAGCCCTTGTCGTCCTTGACAATGGCGAGCGCCGCCTCGGGGTGGCCGGCGTCGCGCTCCTCGACGGTGGAGCGTAGCTCAACAAGCTTGTCGCCGACGAGCTGGCGCAGCCGAACCACCGCCTGACCCTGCCGCGGGTCGCCGCGCACCAGATCGGCCATACGGTCGAGCGTTGCCGGAAGCTGCTCCGCGGCTGCGCTATAAGGTTCGAGATAACTGTCGCGGCCGGTGAGCAGATACCCGCGCTGGCCGGTCTCCGCGCTCTGCACCAGGTTGAGCACCCGGCCGAGCTGCTCGCGCACCGCCAGCGAATGCTGCACCCACTGGCCGTCGCTCTTGTTGCGCGCGTCGAGCCAGAAGGCGGCCGCCATGATCACCGCCGCCAGCGCCGCGGTGACGAAGAGGCTCCGATTGAGCAGAGCGAGAGGTTTGGGGCTGGTCAGTGGGGCGCGCACGACGCTCGTGATTTTGCCGGCGCGCTGGCGTCAGCGGATGGACAATCCCTGCTACGGACAATCGACATGACCGACCTCAAATAGACGCGCGACACCTTACCCCACGCCGGCTGAGCCCGCCTATATGTAAAAGGCACAACTTGGACATTGTGGATATGGAACTTTTAATTCGCAGGTGCCTGGACCGCGGTCGTGCGGTCGCGCCAAGGCAGAAAAACGCTTGTTGAATTTTGGCCCGTAGCGCCCTGTAATGCTTTGGGCGAGGGGGCCCTATTTCATGACCGATTCCGCTCCAGGCGGTGCGTCCGCCCGCACGGTGTCGTGGGTCACGGCGACGGCGATCGTCATCGCCGACATGGTCGGCGTCGGCGTCTTCACCAGCCTCGGGTTCCAAGTCAGCGACGTCACCTCGGGTTTCTCGCTGCTGCTCCTGTGGATCGTCGGCGGGATCGTGGCGATATGCGGGGCGTTCTGCTACGCCGAGCTCGCGGCCATGTTTCCGCGCTCGAGCGGCGAGTACAATTTTCTGCGCCGGATCTACCACCCGGCGTTCGGGTTTGTCGCCGGCTGGCTGTCGGCGACCGTCGGCTTCGCCGCGCCGATCGCGCTCGCCGCGATGGCGTTCGGCGTCTACTTCACGTCGGTCGTGCCGAACTTGCCGCCGCAGCTATTCGGGCTGCCGATAAGCTGGCAATTGTCCCTCGGGGTGGTCATGACCTGGCTCGCCGCGCTCGTGCATCTGGGCGGCGTGTGGCTTGGCGGCGCCTACCACAATGCCTGGACGGTGCTCAAACTCCTCTTCATCGCGGTATTCATCGTCGCCGGCTTCGCTTTCGGCAACTTGCAGCCGATTTCATTCGCGCCCAGCGCCACCGATCTCACCACCGTGGCGAGCGCGCCATTCGCCATCAGCCTGGTGTTCGTGATGTATTCCTATTCCGGCTGGAACGCCGCGACCTATATCGTCGGCGAGTTGCGCGAGCCGACCCGCAACCTACCGCGGGCGCTGTTTCTCGGCACCGGGATCGTGATCGTCCTCTATGTGGCCCTCAACGCCGTCTTTCTCATCAGCACGCCGTTGCCCGAATTGGCCGGACAGCTCGACGTCGCCATCATCGCCGGCAGGCACATATTCGGCGAGCTCGGCGGAAGGATTGTCGGCGCGCTGATCTGCCTCGGGCTCGTATCCTCGATCAGCGCCATGACCTGGATCGGCCCGCGCGTGACCATGATCATGGGCGAGGACGTGCCGTTGTTGCGTCTGTTCGCACGCAAGTCGAAGCGCGGCGCACCGGCCGCGGCCATCATCTTTCAGCTCCTGGTCGCCAACCTGCTGCTGTTGACCCAGAGTTTCGAAGCCGTGCTCGATTTCATCCAGTTCAGCCTCGCCTTCTGCTCGTTTTTCACCGTTCTGGGCGTGATCAAGATGCGGATGACCGACCCGCAATTGCCGCGGCCCTACCGCGCCTGGGGCTACCCGGTGACGCCGCTCGTGTTTCTCATCGTGACGCTGTTTATGATGTATTATCTTGTGGTCAACCGGCCGCTGCAGTCGCTTGGCGGCTTCGCCATGATGTTGGCCGGTCTTGGTATCTATTATATGTCCCGCCTGCTATCGAACGTCCCCTCCTCGGACCCGTCCCGGACGGTGGTTTAAGCCCGATGCCCTCGACCACAGGTAAATTGCTGGCGGCTGCCCTGACGGCAGCCGCGCTCGCCCTCGGCATGGCGGTCGCGCACAGCGCCGAAACGGCGACGGCGAACGACACCGCGCGTTTCCTCGCCGGACTGCCGCCGGCGGCTGATTCGCCTCTTGCCGAGCTGACCAAGGATCCTGGCTGGCAGCAGCACGCGCGCCGCTTCGATGCCATTTTCAAGCACGAAGAGGACGTCCAGCTTTCCAAGGTCCGCGCCTTTTCCAAGGAACGGTTGACCAACAAGCATCAGACGATGCTGTACATGTTCAGCGGTCCGGATTTCCTCTACGCCACTTCGTTCTTTCCCGGCGCATCGACCTACGTGTTGAGCGGCCTCGAGCCCGTCGGCGAGGTACCGCCCTTGAACGGGCTCAGGCGCGGCACGGTCGACGGTTCGCTGCAAAATCTCGAGAGTTCGCTCTATTCGCTGCTCAGCTACAGCTTCTTCATCACCAAGAACATGAAGACGCAATTGCGCTCAGGGCCGGTCTACGGAACGCTGCCGATCCTCTATGTGTTCCTGGAGCGCACCGGCAAGACGATCAAGGAGGTGAGTTTCGTCACGCTCGATCCGGATGGAAACGTGCAGACGCGTGGACCAATCCGGCGACAAGACCGCGGCGATGGCCGCGGTGAGGCGCGCGGCGCAAAGCGCCGCCAGCGGCGTGAAGATCGTCTTTTCGGACGGCGATCGCCCCAACCAGACGCTTTATTATTTCAGCACCAATCTCGCCGATGACGGCGTGAAGCGCAGCGGCTTCCTGGCTTTTTGCGACAAGCTCGGCCCCGCCGACAGCTTCATCAAGAGCGCGTCCTATCTGCTGCATGGCGGCGGCTTCACCAGGGTGCGCAACTTCCTGCTCGAGCGCAGCGCGACGATCCTGCAGGACGACAGCGGCATCCCGCTCGCCTATTTCGATGCGAAGAAATGGCGGCTGCAGCCGTTCGGCCACTATGTCGGCCCCATTTCGATCTTCCCGAACTCCTATCAGGCGCGGCTGGGGCAGCTGTTCCGCAACGCCACGCCGATCGATTTCGGCCTCGGTTATCGGTGGCGCAAGAACGAATCAAACCTGCTGCTCGCCGAAAAGACCGCGCCGTCGGGGGCCGGCGAGGCCGATTTGACCCCGCCCTCACCAGCGGATCGGGACCGGCAGGGGGCCGAGGCACAATCGCCGGACGGCGCGAAAATAACTGCCGGATCGCACCGAAAACACGAGAAACACGCCGCCAAGAGGTGTCGCTTTCTCGGGATATTCCCGTTCTGTTCCCGTCCACGGTGATCCGGTCCCCTACCGCCTGCCAAAATAGGGACATAGTCGTCGCCGAAGCTGCAGTGTCGGTGGGCGGGGGAAAATGCCAAAACCGGTTCGGGGCGTAACGCAGCGCGTGCCGCGTAAGCCAGCCATGACTACGGCTGGCGGCCAGCGCGTACGCCATTTCCATCAAGACCTGGAGCTGCGCCGCGGGCTTGAACCGATCGGCGCGCGCCGGGTGGCAACGCGCGGACATGCTGAGTTCCGTCGCGACCCGCACTTTGCCAGCGGCGCCGGCGAGCGGAAACAAGCGCAGCGCGGCGTGCTGGAGCGGCACCTGTTTCCGATCTCCGCCGCCTTGGTGTTCGTGGGCGCCGCCGGCTGGTGCTATCTCACCTACACTCAGATCCGTCACTCAGTCTTGCTCGCCGCGGCACCGTCCGCGGCGCATTCGTCTTACCGGGTGAACTCCACCATCGAAAAATCCGGCGTCATCACCGCTGCGACCTCGATGAACGCCGAGCGCCCGCGCCCGGCGGCCGCGGCCCGCGCGGCCGACGCCGCCCCGCGGCGCATTTTGGTCGCGGCGGCCGAAACCGGCGAGACCGCCGCTAACGTCGTGGCGCGCGATTGGAGCTTCTTCCAACCGACGCCGCTTCGCGAGGGCGACCGCCGTCGCGCGCCGGCGAAGGAAGCCAAGGCCAAGGAGCCGATCCGCGTCGCCTCGCTCGATAGCGCCGTGCCCTTCACCGCCATTCGCCCGACGCCCGACACGTCCGTCCGCGTGCCGAGCGATTTCGAGGCGAAGACCAGCCTCGTCGATTTCGAAGCAGCGCCGTTCCCCTACCACGGTACGATGCCGGGATCAGGGCGGCCCTTCCTCAACGCCGGCGAAGACGGCCATCGCGGCCACGTCAATTTCCGCGGCCGCGTGCTCTGGGAAGCGCAGACCTTCAGCGACGACCGCGTGCTGCTGCACGTACCGCCCGGCTTCGACCCCACGCGCCCAGCGGTGATGGTCGTGTATTTCCACGGCCACGGCGCCAATCTGGCGCGCGACGTGCGCGACCGCCAACGCCTGCCGGAGCAGATCACAGCGGCGGGCGCCAATGCCGTGCTGGTGGCGCCGCAATTCGCCGTCGACGCCGCGGATTCAAGCGCCGGCAAGTTCTGGGAGCCGAACGGCTTCAAGCGCTTCCTCGACGAGGCGGCGGTGAAGCTAGCCAAGCTTTATGGCGATCCGCACAGCGCCAAGGCGTTCGCCAATATGCCGATCGTGATCGTCGCCTATAGCGGCGGCTTCGGTCCGACGCTGTCGGTGCTCGAGCGCGGCGGCGTGAAATCGCGCGTGCGCGGCCTGGTCCTGCTCGATGCGCTCTACGCCGGCATCGACAAGTTCGGCGATTGGATCGCCAACAACCGATCGGCGTTCTTCGTGAGCTCCTACACCCCGCACACGGCGCACCACAATGCCGATCTCGAGCGCCTGCTCGACGAACGCTCCGTGCCGTATGGCTCGGAGCTCAGGCAAAACCATCTCCACGGCATGGTGACGTTCCTGCCCGCCGGCCCGATCTCGCACCGCGATTTCGTGACCCACGCCTGGGCCGATAATCCGGTCAAGGACATCCTGGCGCGAATGGACGACGTCGACACGACGATCGCCGCCACGGCGTCGATCCGCGCCACCGCCTACGCGGCGCCGAATCGCTAGGACGCCGGCGCGCCAGCTTTTACCGGTACCGAACTCTCCATTGTAAGCCTCGTTGCGCCGCTTGGCCGCCGCGAAGGCGCGACGCGCTAGGACGTCTACTCATAAACGCGCCGGGCATGTCCCCTTTGGGGACGCCAAGCAGACATGCTAGTTGATGGCTTTCACTTCCGTTTTTGACCCAAAGGAGACAAATCGGAAGGGCGGGCTGGTAGCTCGCAGTCGGGGCATTTCTTTCTGGTTTTCGTCTCGGAATTTTTACATTCGACCAGACTTGCCAAGGAGCGCATGCTAGTGCGTTGGATAGTGGCAGTGTCGAACGAATCGCGATGTCGGTCACAAGAAACAATCATTACGTCCCACAATGGTACCAAGAGGGATTTTTCGAACCAAGCCGCTCATCGCTTGCCTATGTCGACATGACGCCGGACCGGAAGGTCCTTCCAGACGGCCGCGTGATTACGCAAAGGGGCACGTGGGACGAAACGCCGACCTCGATGGCATTTCGCCAAAAGGACTTGTACTCGACCTTCTTCGGCACGTCCGTCAACGACGAGATTGAGCGCCGACTGTTCGGCGATGTCGACGGTCGGGGCTCGAAAGCCGTCCGTGCATTCATTGGCACGGACATGAGCGAATGGCACCGGCACTTCCAAACCTTCTTCGAATTCCTCGATATCCAGAAAATTCGCACACCGAAGGGCTTGGACTGGCTCAAGGCCCAGTACCCCGCTCTCACGCAGAACGAGCTGATGTTCGAAATGCAGGGCATCCGCATGCTGCACTGCACGATCTGGGTCGGCGGTGTGCGCGAGATCGTTTCTGCTGAAGACTCGGACGTGAAGTTCATCACCAGCGACCATCCCGTGACGATCTACAACCACGCCGTCCCTCCCGCGGATGGGGCGTGCGCGTACCCGCTGGACCCGGGAATCGCGCTGCGGGGGTCGCAGACGATTTACCCGATGGACCGCAACCACTGCCTGATCCTGACGAACTTGGAATACGCGAAGGACCCGAGCACCGGCCCGCTCGAGAAGAGGACCTTCGCGCGCAACTACCGACAGTCCCTGACGCGGATCGACGCGTTCATTCGCTCACGAAAGCTGAACGCGCACGAAGTCGCGCAAATCAATTTCATCATGAAAAAGCGCGCGCGCCGCTTCATCGGCGCGGGCCGCAAGGAATGGCTGTACCCGGAAAGGACCGTGACGGAGCCTTGGAGCGAGCTGCGGAAGACGCTCCTGCCGCCCGAGGGCGGCCTGTTCCACTTCGGTGGCGAGATGTTCGTCAAGTACAAGAGCGGTGATGTCCATTACCAGGACGAGTTCGGCAGGACTGAGAAGCCGCGCGAATTCCTGATTAAGAAGGCGCCGGACAAGCCCTTGCGGCCAGGCGACTACTGCGGATGCGGGCGGGGAAAATCGTTCAAGGAATGCTGCCAGTCCAAGCCCGAGGCGCTGCGGCCCGCCTGGAACGAGAAGAGCATTCGTGAGCGAAACCTGATGCTGCAAAACGGCATCGTGAACGTACTGGAGCTCGAGTCCGGAAAGGACTGGGTGCAGGTTCGCCGCGAGCTGACCGACGAAAAGATCAGCAAGATTTACAATCTCTACGAAGCCCTTTGGCCGCTTGAGACCGACTTGCTCGCGCTGCTGCCGAAGCCCGACGGCGAAGCGCGCGCGGTTTACACGGGGTCAATACACCCGTCGTCGATCAATGATTTCGCGCTGGCGGCTTCGCTGTATTTCGGCGAGCTCATCGTGCCGCATCCGTTCGTTCACTCCGGGGTAATAAAAAAAGACATGAGGCCGACTGAAAATCCGAAGTCGTATCGGCAGGAATTCCTAAAGACCATCTTGTTCTTCCTGAACGTCATGCCGCTCGTCGACCTCGGCTTGGTCAACCTCATACCGGACCCGTGCGACTTCGACTTCCATCTCCGCGAACAGATGATGATGATGGCCCGAGCCCGGTCCCCGCGGTTCGATCCGAAAGACGATCCCCGCCTGCAAAGGACGATGGAAGAGGACAACCGGCGCGGCATCATGCTGATGCCGCCGGACGCGATGCGCAGGCAGCTCCGCAAGCTCATGCCGAATCTGGATGAGAAGGAAGTCGAGGAGGCAATGCGCGCCAACGTCCGGATGAGGGAGCGCGATCCGCTGGCCGTTCTCCAGGAAGGCTCTATGGAAGGCGGCAAGGCCGGCGGGCAGATGAATATGTTCAAGCTCGTCCCGAATTTTGAGATGACCATGTACTTAGCCCAAGCGACCGGCGCCTGCATCGTCACGGATAGCCCGTTCCGCTGGACCGAAGTCCAGGGCGCCATCCGTCGGCGCTTCAAGGCGGCAACTCCCGGTCTCGGCACGCTCGTGAGCGATATCGAGCGTTCAAGATTTCGCGTTCCCGCAGAGCGGAATGGACGTCGTCGCGGCTGCCTTTAACAAGACCTGCGCCGGTTACCCCGACTTGTTTCGCGACCTCTTCAAATATCTTTCCAACTTTGAAGACCGCGGCGCGAAACCTAATCGCGAAGCGCAGCTTGTTGGCCGGTTCGCCAGGATGCATGCAGCAGCCCAAGCTGATCTGCAGAAGTCGGGCGTTTCCGTAAAGGAAGGTCGTATCTCTTGCGTCTTTCCGCCGGGTGGCATCCAGGACAACACCGTCAACCGCCTTCTTTTGATGTCGAGCTCTGAGAGGCACCTGTCGAACCTGCCGATGGCATTTTTCATCGAGTCCTCCGACGAACTGTTGGTGGGTGCTAAAGGATCGCTGTCACAAGGTTGAGCAGGTACACAGCGACACTACCACTATTTGCGGGAGGCTCGGCTTCGTAGCCTATCTGACGCGCCGAAGAAGTGTAACGCGGCGGCACCAGCCGCCGCCTAGCGATTCAATCGCGAGCTAAAAATGGAAAGGCCGCCGTAGCGCGGGCTTTTTGTTTTCGAAGGATGTTTGCTTCTGGCCCTTAGCTGACATGCAAGCGACCGTAGTTGAAAGTCCGCCTTCGGTGGAAGCGGACATCAACAACTGTGGGCCGTCAGCCTCAATTTATGAGTGCACGCCACTTAGGCATCTTCCTCCAACGGCTCGAAGCGCGGCCGGAACCAGACCTGGGCGATGAAGGTGGGCACCACGGCGCTGCCGATCACGCCGGTCACCAGCACTGTATATTGCGACTGATCGATGATGTGGTTGGTCAGGCCGAACAGGGCCGAGATCGATCCGAAGGTCAGCCCGGTCGACATCATCAATGTCGTGTACATGCCCTCGCGCGGTTCGAACGCGAAATACCGCGTCAGCGGCAGGATACCGAAGAACTTGGTCGCCATCTTGATCGCCAGGAACAGAGCGATCAGCCCGGCCCCGGCGAGGAGCGCCTTGGCCTCGATCAGCGAGCCGGCCTTGAGAAAATAAAACGGGGTGAGGAACGCGAAGCAAATCGCCCGCAACCGGCGCTGAAGCTCCCTTTGCCCGAGGAAGAACGGGGCGAGCGCCATGCCGATGAGATAGGCGGGCAGGACGGCCTCGCTCTTGCCGAGATTGGCGAGGCCACCAAGAACGAACAGCACCAGGAAAAGAAACTTGATCTCAGGCTCGCTGGCGCGCCCGCCGATGCGCTTGAACAGCCAGGGAACGACCCAAGGCAGCGCGGCGATGACGGCAATCGTGACGACGACGAACAGGAGGAGATAGAAGATTGTAGTTTGCAAAGACCAACCCGAGCGCCAGCACGGTGCCGATGTCATTGATGAAACACGCGGCCAGGATGATCTTGCCGAGCTCGGTACGGTTGTAGCCGGTTTCGACCATCACCGCATAAACCACCGCGACTGACGTCGTCGACAGCGCGATGCCGGCGATCTGCGCCTGCGGCCACGGCCAGCCAAGGCCGTAGCGGGCGAACAGCAAGCAGCCGAGATAGGGCGCGAAGAATCCCATGAGCCCGATGGTCACGCTTGACGCCAGATTTTTCTTGACCACGTGCGGATCAATGTCGGTGCCGGCGAGGAACGTCAGCACGATGGCGCCGAAGCTGGCGATGTAGTTGATCCAAGGGGTAAGCGGCAGTCCGACCGTATTGCCGGCAACGGCGCCGACGATGATCTCGAACAGGGCGGCCGAGATCGTGACCCACAGCGACGCCATGGCGGCGACCAGCGCCAAAGCCATCCATAGTGCGGACTGAAACCAGACATTTTCCATCGCCGTCGTCCTTTCGGTTCGTGCCGGTGGGCACAAAAAAACCCGCTGTCCGGCGGGTCGCGAAAGGCTCCCGCCGCACGCGTCATGCGGCAGGGGTCATCAGCTCGGCGAGCGGTTTCGGGGAACCCCATCCCCATCAGATCGACGGATCAGTGGTATACCCGAATTTGGCGGCGTTTCAACCGGTGCCGATCGCGTCGGCTGTGGTTCCGGCGGCGGCCTCGGCAGGGCCCGGTTCCGGTAAAATCGTCCCCAAATCGCGGCCGGCGCGGTGCGACTTTGGCGATGCGCGGGGGGATTGCTAACCGAGAGAGGCGAAAACAGCGCGAGGCCGCACCTCGCGCTGTTTCACCATAGGAACGCCGGCAGTGCCAGCGCGCAACGTCATCGCATTGCGTTCAACCAGTCGTCGACATCCTTGCGCACCATGTCCTTGGCCTGACCATAGCGCTGCTGGATCTTCCCTTCGAACTGATCGCGCTTGCCATCGATTTGATTGAGGTCGTCGTCGGTGAGCTGGCCCCACTTCTCTTTGATCTTTCCTTTGGTTTGCTTCCAATTTCCCTCGATACGGTCCCAGTCCATTGTCAACTCCTTCAAAGTTTGTGGTGTCCGATGCCAACGTGGGACACGCTCAATCGTTCCATCGGTGAGCAGCAGCCGCCGCGGAGCCGCGGCTACTTCTTCCTGGGAACCCGCTTGCCTTCCTTGCGCGCCTTGGACAAGCCGATCGCGATCGCCTGCTCGCGGCTTTTCACCTTGCCACCTTTGCCGCCCTTGCCGCTTCTGGCGGTGCCGCGCTTGTAACGGCGCATTTCGCTTTCAACGTCCTTGCTCGCTCCGGGGGAATATTTTCGTTTCCTTCTCTGCGCCATGGAATCCTCCTGACCGACGGCTCCGTTTCAACGAACTTTTGCGCCTCGCCGCGCCGCGATCAGCGCCGCGCCCTCGCCGAGATCAAATTCCCACGATGATGAAAGTTCCCGCGGTCACAGCCGACGTGAGCCATCGCGCAGGAATTCGAGAAGCAGTCTGGTCACTTCCTCCGGCTGTTCCTGCTGCACCCAGTGTCCGGCGCCCTCGACCAGGTACGTGCCGCGCCATTGGGTACAGGCGTTCCTCTGCATCCTCTCAAACGCGCCGGGGTACTGGTAAACGCCCCAATCGCTCTTGCCGGAGATGAAACAGGCCGGCACGTCGATGGTGCGGCCGGAATAGATTTCAAGCTCGGCGGTGAATTTGCCGCCCGTGCAGCGATACCATTGCAGCGCCCCCTGAAACCCGGTGCGCTCGAATTCGGCTGCGTACACGGCGAGCTCGTTGTCGGGAAGCCATCTGTTGGCGGCGATCTCGGCCGCGGACGGCATTTCCGCCGCGACGGTTTCCGCCATGCCCGTGTGGAGATCCATAATGTAATAAGTCGGCATCTTGGCTAGCTCGCCCGCGGTGAACGAGGCGAGTTTGAACGGCTTGTTCTGCTTCCAGTCGGCGCTCTTGAAGTGATAATAGGCGCGCAGGAACGCGTGGATGCCCTGAGGGGCTCTGCGCATATTGTCGTCGGCCTCGCGCGTTCCGTAATATCTTTGATAATGCTTTCGCGGGCGCGGCAGCTTGGCGAGGTCCTCGAATACTTTGTCGAGCGATGGGGCCGCGGCGGCAGCCGGCGCCCCCTCCTCCGCTGTATTAAACGGCAGCGGCGGCGGCCCGCCGAACGGGGCGCTCATCAGCACGACCGAGCGAAACACGTCCGGCCGCAACAGGGCGCAATAGGCGGCAACGGGCGAACCGAAATCGTGTCCGGCCACGGCCGCGACCGAGCGATAGCCGAGCGCGAAGACGAGCCCCAGTGCATCCCGCACGAGGTTCGGAAGGCGAAACGAAGCGAGGTCGCCGTCATAGGCGCCGTCCCAGCCATTAGTACGCCCGTAGCCCCGTTGATCGGGGGCGACGACGTGATAGCCCGCCGCCGCCAGCGGCAGCATGATTTTCCGCCAGCTATAGGCCAGCTCCGGGAAGCCGTGCAGAAGCAGGATGCAGGGCCGGCCTTTCGCCTCGAAACCCGCCTCCAGCACGTGCATGGCGAGCCCGTTGATGTTGTTGACGACCCGGGAGCGGCTGCCGGGAGGAAGCGTTGAATTGCCGTAGATGGGATGAAAGCCTGGAGGCATCTGTGCGGGCAATGGACTTGGAAGTTGCGTCACGTTTCCGGTATGGCCGCCGGCGATAGCGGCTAGTTACTCGACGGTCCTGTTGGCCATGACCTTCTTAAGCTCCAGCCGGAGATAAAACATGATGGCGGAGACTTATGTATCGGCCGCGTCGCCGGCAAATCCTACATTCTTTGCTGACAGCAGGTAACTGCGTCTCGCCGCATCCAGTGCCTGGCTCCAGCTCTTGGCCGGGCTCGCCGCGATGGCGCAAGCGACCGCCGGTATTCCGGCAAGAACCAATGCAAGAATTTCTTTCCTCTCCGAATCCGATACGATCGATGCCGTCTAACAAATCAGTGGCGCGCGTTGCAGCCTATCTTATTCGCCCCCGACGCCGGTATAGACCGCCGCCACGCGGCGAGAGCCTCGCAGCATGACAGTTCGCATTCCTCGCGACGCGCTCCCGACCGCGGCGAACAAAAAAGGAGGCCCCCATCCAGGCGGCCTCCTCAGCGGTCAGCCGTCTTTGATGACGACCTTGATAACGATTTTTGATAGTTGGACTACAAGCTCCCGAAGCTGCGCGTTTTCCTTTTGCAGTGCCTGCGTGTCTGGTTTCTCGATTTCATGTCGCAGCGTAGGGAGGTTGGCCTTACTCTCATTATTGCGTGCCGTGGGATGTGCCTGTCCCATTGCAAACGGTCCCCCTTCGAGTTTGCCTTCAGCAGTCCCCCAAATGCTCAGCCTACCCCGCCAACGGCTTAGCTGAGTCGTCGAGCGTGCGCCCGATCTTAAATTCCGAAACGCACTGATTTCATTTCACGGCCATGATTGCGACCTGCTGATGCCTGCTACCCGCCCTATTTGCGCCCACTCGACGCGCTGATCTCCTGTTTCGCCACGCTCGCGGGGTCCCGTGGATCCGCCGATTTACCAATGGACCCGCGGATTTACCAAGATTGCGCAAGCCTTCCATCCCCCTGGGACAAGGCTCGCCATTTCCGGCATTGCTGGTGAAGACGTGGCGAGGCCCTTGGGGACCATCAACCATGAAAAACAATGCGCTACTGGCGCTGGTCTTTGTTGTTGCCTTGTGGCCGCTCACGGCGGCCGCGCACCATATCCACCATTATTATGGGCACCATCGCGCCTATCACCACGCATCCGTTGAAACGCATCCGCAGATCAGCTGCGAAATGGTGCGCTCATACGTTGCGCAGGTGGGCGTGGCACAGGCTCGGGCGATGGCTCAGGCCAATGGGATGACATCCTCGGACGAACAAAGAGCCAGGCGCTGCCTCGCACATCGATGATGCGCCGATTTGCGCGCACCATGTGGTGCCGATGACTGCGGCGCCGATTTCAATAAAACGAGTAAAATCCGAGCATGGCTCTAGCCGGCTCGTTAATGGCTGCTCCGCTACGTGGTTCACCTAGAGGGGCTGTCGCCACTCGTTAGGGCGCGGCCGCACTTAGGAGCGGCGCATCATGCAATCGCTGAAATCCGATGAAGAGCGGCGCGGAGCGTTACGCCGTCACCTCTACCACGTCGCGAAGGTGCAGACCGGGCCCGGCAGTGAGCCGCGCGCGTGCCGGGTTCTCGACATTTCCGACACCGGCGTGCGGCTTGACATCATCCTCGGGTCCGAAGTGCCGAGCGAATTCGACTTGGTTCTTTCCGACAGCATCGTCGAGAGATGCAAGGTGATCTGGCGGCGCCACCATGAGCTTGGCGCCACGTTCATTAGTTAAGAGTAGTGGCCTCATAGCTGCCTTATAGTAACCAAGCCGTTCGCCTTCGGGATTTGCAGCGGCGGGGCAAAAGGCGGCGGCGGACACGGCGTCCGCGGCACACCGGCGGTACGTCGCGAACCTTTTGTGCTAATTTCCAGCAGGGTTCACTGGGAGCGGTTTAAACGCCGCCGGAGGGGGTATGCTGTGCAATTTGTTAGTATGTTGCGAACCTTGTCGCTTGGTCCGGAAGATGTCGAACGACTCTCGGTCGCTTATGAAGACGCCCTGCGCGCTCTACAGCTTTCCAGCCGAACCGATCCCATAACGACGATCATCGCCCAACGGATCATCGAAGCCGCCAAAACCGGCGTGCGGGACTCGGCGGAACTCTGCGCATTGGCAATCAAGGATCTCCGGGTTCCGTGAAGACCCCTGGAACGGCTGCGCATTGTTGCCGTTGGCCCGGCACATCACCGTCTCTCTAAGTCCAATGGATCTCATGGCGGATCACGAACGGATCGAGCCTTTCGTGAACCTGCCGCGCAACCGCCTCGCGTGAGCCGATTGGTACGCCTGGTATCGTCACGCTTGCCAAACTGCCATGCGTGTCGTGGGGACCGACGCCGACTTCACAGCGTATGCCCTGCCCGATCAGCGGGCTTAGGCTCTGCGTGAACACCCGTTGCGCCGCATCCCAGCGCAGCTGCGGCTTGAACACCTTGCCGACGCCGGTCAACGGCATCGGATCGATCAAGACGATCTGTACCGGCACCGCGGCGCGCTCCGGCGTGCGCTCGCGCACCCAGTCTTCCAGCTCACCAGGCACCACCTTGGCGCCGGGCTTCAACTGAATATAGGCGAGCGGCAGTTCGCCGGCGTAGGCATCGGGTTGGCCGACCACCGCGGCAAGCCCGACGGCAGGATGCGCAAAGAACACCTCCTCGATCGGCGCCGGGTCGATGTTGTGGCCGCCGCGGATCACCAAGTCCTTGGCGCGACCGGTGATCCACAAATAGCCGTCTTCATCGAGGCGCCCGAGGTCACCGGAGTTGACCCAGCCCGGCTCAACGAACGCGCCGTTGTTGTGCACGTCGTTCAGATAGCCGCTAAACACACCGGGTCCGGCCATGGCGACAACGCCGATTTCATTGCTGGCACAGTCGCGCTGGTAGCGACCGTCAGCATCGATCTTGACGACGCGCACGCGGCTGTACGGTACCGGGTGGCCGACCGAGCCCAGCCTGATCGGTCGGTCCAAATAGGCAATGGTATGCACGCTTGAGGTCTCGGTCATGCCGTAAACCTCGAGCACCGGGATGTTGAATTTTTCCTGCAGCGCCTTGCCGACCGCAACCGGAATCGCCGAGCCGCCGCCAGCCGAATAGCGCAGCGAGGAAATATCGGCGTTACCGACCGGCACGGCGAGCGAGGCCGCGAGAACCGTCGGCACGCTGGAGAAGATTTCCGGACGATAGCGCTCAACCAGCGGAAAAAGATTTTTCATCGCCGCCGGATTTCGCCAACCGGCCGGCGACAGCACCACCAGACAGCATCCGCTCGATAGCACCGCCAGGGTTTGCGTCAGTGCGCCGCCCACATGGAACAGCGGCATGCCGAACAGAAGGTTGCGGCCAGATGAGGCCTTGAGCATTAGATTGCATACCCAAGCCTGGTACACCTGGTTCGCGTGGGTATGGCTGACGAGTTTCGGCGTACCGGTGGTGCCGCCGGTGTGGAAGTAGGCGGCGACATCGCTGGCGGCGATTTGTCGGCCGCTGACCAGGCGGTCCGCCGGCTGTTTGTTGATCAGTGCATCGAATGAGTAGACTGCATTCGCCTCGTCGCCGGGCCCGTTGACCTGGACGATCGCCTTCAGCTGCTTCAGTTGGCCGCGTATCTTGACGACCTTTTCCCAGATGTCGGTGCCCGGCATTGGCCCAAGCGCGACCAGCACCTTGGTGCCCGCCGCTTCCAAAATCTCGACGATTTGATGCGCTTCAAGCAGGGGGTTCACCGGATTGGCAATACCGGCAGCTTCCGCGCCGAATAGCGTGAAGAAGCTTTGCGGCAGCAGCGGCAACAGGAAGCTGACGACATCGCCGGCGCCGACGCCCAGAGCGTGAAACATGTTCGCTGCCTGCGTGACGCGCGCGACGAACTGACCGTGCGTGATCACGATCGGCGTGTCCTCAGGACTGGCATTCGGCAGGAACTGAATCGCCGCTGCGTCCGGGTTATGCGCGGCACCCAACTTTATGGCATCGAAGGTGCTGGCGGCGGCAATTCGCTCTCGGTACGGCACCCCCTCGAAAGCTTTGATGTCAGCGGCGCTGGCCAGGCTTGGAAATGAGTTCCCGATCACGCGGTCCAATAGCATTACGCGAGACACTGTTCTTTCTCCTCGGTCGATCCCTCGGGCAGATTGGTGGTTCGCCCATATCCCAAACCTCAGCTTACCATCGCAGTCGGCGAAATTCTAACTGTCCGGCATTGGTGGCCGCTCTTGACACTCTTGGGCAACGCTCTTGGGCACGGACCGGCGGACTTCCGCACTGCAGCAGCACTTGATCCGTTTGTGTGGTCCGGCCGCGTCCGTGTATCTCGGACACACGCTTCAGTACGCTTGAAAGAAGCTATAGTATCGGCCGACAATACGCCGGCGAGAACCGCGGCCAAGCACCCTCGCAAGCATTGGCCGTTTTGGACACCTCATATGATTATTCAGACAGCACCGGCCGGCACGCCGCGATTGGCGGTGATGATGCACGAGCACACGGCGCTGTGCGGGCAGTTCGCTCGCGCGTTCGGCAACGATCAGTTCGAATCGCCATCGCCGCTGGATTTGATGATTTACGTCATCGAACATCATGATGCCGGCTGGGCGGAATTCGACCGCGAGCCGGTCACTGACGAGAAAACCGGCCTCCCCTACAATCTCGTCGAAACGCCGGCGCAGTACATAACGGTGACAAGCCGGCTGTCACCCGATTTCAATCAGCGGCACCATCCCTTTTGCGGCTTCGTATCCAGCATGCACAGCTGGGGCCTGTACAACGGCCGTTACGGTCTTTCCACCCTCGTGTTGATCGATAAGATTCCCGCAGCGGATCGGCCGCTCGCCGACCGCATGCTCGAAGGTGAACTCGAACGCCAGAAACGGCTGAAGGAAGAAATGAAAGGCAACCCGCAACTGGCCGGGCTATTGACCGAGGAAAGGCTGTTCCAGAATTACAAACAGCTGCAATTCATCGACACCCTTGCCCTCTACTTCAACCGGACCCATCGCGACGACCGCGGCTCACAGACATTCGCGAATGTCCCGCTGAACGCAAAAAAGGACACCGCGGTTGTGATCGAGCCGAGAGAGGCGGGAGTCTACGCGTTATCTCCCTATCCCTTCGCACCAAACGGTGCGGAGTTTGCTTATGCCGGCCGTCGCATCGGACCGCGTAACCATGCGTCGAGCGAAGGTTGGCGGAAAATACTCAAGGAGGCGCCTACCGAATGGGAGCACTTCCGGTTCGTCCGCAGCTAGCGGGTGGCGGAGCAATTTGCGCGCGCGAGGCGGAGGCTGCTTGATGAGCGCAGAAAACGAAATCGACAAGGCTGCGCTGCGAGAGGTTGTAGCCCAGAGCGGCGTCAGCGTTACTTCCGCAGAGTTGGACGCCCTCGCCGGCTCCCTTAAGCGCATCAAAGCCGCGGCCTCGATCCTGCTGCGGCCGATATCATTCGATGAAGCGCCGGAGGCGTTCCACCGCTTGCTCGAAGGCGATGGCGCGAACGAGGCAGACCGGTGATCGACCCTGCCACGCTGACATTGCGTGAGGCGGCAAGCGCGATTGCACAAGGGCGATTGCACGCCGAGGCGTTGGTCGAAGCCTGTCTCGACCGAATTGAGCGATTGCAGCCGGCGCTCAACTGTTTCATCCGCATAACCGCCGATTCGGCGCGCAAGCAGGCGCGCGCGGCTGATCGAGCCGTCAAAGCCGGACATCCGCTCCGGCCGCTCCACGGCGTGCCGCTGGCGCACAAGGATATGTTCTATCGCGCCGGCGAGGTTTGCACCTGCGGGGCGAAAATCCGCGCCGACTTCATCCCCGACCATACCGCAACCGTGCTCAGCCGGCTCGACGCCGCCGGAGGCATCGAGCTCGGCCGGCTCAACATGGCAGAGTTCGCCATGGGTCCGACCGGTCATAACGATCACTTCGGCCGGTGTCGCAATCCCTGGAATCTCGAGCACATCACCGGCGGCTCGTCATCGGGCTCCGGCGCCGCGGTCGCCGCCGGCCTGGTATTTGGCGCACTCGGCTCGGACACCGGCGGATCGGTGAGGCTGCCGGCAGCGGCGTGCGGAGTGGCGGGCATCAAACCGACGCTTGGCCGCGTGAGCCGATACGGCGCAATGCCGCTATCGCACTCGTTCGATTGCATTGGCGTTCTGGCCCGCAGTGTCGGTGATTGCGCACGACTTCTTTCCGTCATCGCCGGAGCGGACGCGAACGATGGGGCGTCGAGCAGTCGCCCGGTACCGGACTACGAGCGCGGCCTTAACGAGGCGGCGACGCCGGGCTCGCTCGCCGGCGTGGTGATCGGCGTGCCTGACCGATACTACTATGACGGAATAGATCGTGGCGTCGCCGAGCTTCTCGCGGCCAGCCGTGCCGTTCTCGAGAAACAAGGCGCAAAAATCGTCGACGTGCCGGTTGGCGATCACGGCGCGATCAACGACTTGTCAAACGCAATCCTGTGGCCGGAAGCCGCCGCGTTGCATCTGCCATGGCTACGCGATCGCCCGCGAGATTATTCAGAGCAGATCCGCGCGCGGCTGCTGGTCGGCTTAGGCGTGCCCGCCACTCTCTATCTCGAGGCGGTACGGGCTCGCGCCGGTCTGCTCGGGCACTTTTTGCGCGAGACTTTTTCCAAATGCGACGTGCTGCATGTCCCGGTGCTGAGACAGCCGGTCCCAACGGCAAAGGAGACCGACATCGGCGGGTCCGCGGCGATGGCGCAGGTCTTAGGTCAGATTGTCGCCAACACCCGGCCATTCAACTTTCTTGGCCTGCCTGGCCTCGCGGTGCCGATCGGCTTCACCCGGAACGGCCTGCCGCAGGCTATGCAGCTTGTCGGCCGTCCATTCGATGAGCCGTTGTTGTTTCGCGTTGGCGTCGCTTACGAAGCCGGATCTGGCCGGAGCACGACGCTCCCGCGCGTCTAATGGACCGTTCGCGCGGCCGCGCGTCAGGAAATCCGACGACCCGGCGATCCCAGCGACGCTCTCGGCGCGAGCACGTCGTGCACCATGTTGGCGTGGGTGTTGGCGTATTGCCCGCCATATGCAGACCGCTTTACAAAGGCGCCATCCCCGGCGCGGCCGACGTAGTTGCCGTTCTCGATGACGACCTTGCCACGTGACAATACGGTTTCGGTATAGCCCTTCACCTTGAAGCCTTCGTAGGCGCTGTAGTCGATATTGGCGTGATGCGTATGTTCGTTGAAAACGCTGATCGTCTCCTCGCGCGTGGGATCAAAGATGACGATATCGGCGTCGCTGCCGACGGCGATGGTGCCTTTCTTCGGGAACAGGCCGAAGATCTTGGCCGGCGCCGTCGAAGTCAGTTCCACGAACCGATTGAGCGAAATGTATCCGCGGCTGACGCCGTAGTGGTAGATCAGGCTCATCCGGCTTTCGATTCCGGGACCGCCGTTCGGGATCTTGCTAAAATCATTGCGACCGAGCTCCTTTTGCTCTTTAAGGCAAAACGGGCAATGGTCGGTGGAAATGACATCGAGCGCGTGCGAGCGCAGACCACCCCATAGCTCGTCATGATTCCATTTCTCGCGCAGCGGCGGAGTGAGCACATACTTGGCCCCGTCGAAGCCCGGTTCGTCATAGCGATCGACGTCGAGAAGCAAATATTGCGGACACGTCTCGGCATGCGCCATGACCCCGCGCGCCTGCGCCATGCGCAACTCGTGCAACGCATCGTAGCAGCTCAAGTGAACGATATAGACCGGCGCGCGCGCGACCTCCGCGATCGACAACGCGCGATGCACGCCTTCGGCTTCCAGCCGTGTCGGCCTGGTCAGGGCATGGTATTTCGGTTCGATATGGCCTTGCGACAATGCGATCTTGACCAGCTCGTCGATGACGATGCCGTTCTCGGCATGCATGCAAACAAGCGTACCGTCCTCGCCGGCCTTGCGCATTGCTCGAAAAATTGTTCCGTCATCGGAGAGGAGCGCACCCGGGTAAGCCATGAATAGCTTGTAGCTAGTGACGCCGTTATCGGCGAGGCCGCGCATCTCGCCGATGCGCTCCTGCGGCATGTCGGTGACGATCATGTGGAAGGCGTAATCGATCGCCGTGTTGCCCGCGGCTTTGGCATGCCAGTCGTCGAGCGCTTTCAACGTTGAAGTCCCGCGCGTCTGCACGGCGAAATCGATGATGCAGGTGGTGCCGCCATGGGCGGCGGCGCGGGTGCCGGTTTCAAACGTATCTGAGGTTGTCGTACCGCCAAACGGCAATTCAAGATGCGTGTGCGGATCGACGCCGCCGGGGATCACCAGCTTGCCCGCGGCGTCGATGCGCTTGTCCGCCTCGATTGTCAGATCCTTGCCGATCAGGGTCACTTGCGAGCCATTGACGAAGATGTCGGCGTGATAATCGTCGATCGCAGTGACAATGCGCCCGTTTTTGATCAACACACTCACTTTTGTGCTCCCCCAAGGGCTGGACAGACCTAACCTCTAATGTATCATTCGCAAATTGAAGCGGCGAACAAGAGCCTTTGGCCAAGTGCTGCACCGGGCTTCAAGATACACGACGCGAATTTACTTCCTCAAAACACAGGAGACGGGGCATGGCGTACGATAGCCCAGGACGTGTTCGGCAAGACAGGTTGTCGCGTAGATCGTTCATGAAGACAACCGCCGTCGGTATTGCAACCGGTGCCTTGGCAGGCGCAGGCTTCTCGCGACCCGCGGCGGCGGATGGCGGACTGCGAAGCATCGGCCTTGGCGTCAGCGAGATCAACGAAATCCAGGACAAGGCGACGAAGGATCTGGGTTTCCCGGTCAGCGGTCAAGCGATGGGTTACGGCGATATGTTCAGCAAGATGCTGAACCAGAACGACCAGTACGAAATCGCCGAAGGTTATTACAACGACATGGACGTGATGCTGCCGGCCAAGGTGTGGCAGCCGATCGATACCAAGAAGCTGAAAGACTGGGACAAGGTCACGAACCTCACCAAGACCGGAAAGCTGACGCCGGAATTGAGCGAAGGACAAGGCGACGCGCCGTTCCACTTCCTGTGGGTCGACGCGAACGGCAACAAGGCCAAAGGACCCTCGCAATACATCAGCATGGCGCCGGCGTTCCACAACGCCGACTCGATCGGCTACAATCCGAAGGCGACCGGCAGGCCGATCGAAAGCTGGGGCGAGCTCCTCAACAAGGATTTCAAGGGCAAGGTCGCCTTGCTGAACGTGCCGCAGATCGGCGTGATGGACGCGGCGATGGCGATCGAGGCTCTCGGTCTCAAGAAATTCGGCGACAAGGGCAATATGACCAAGGCCGAGATCGACTTCCTGATCGACTATCTCATCCCGCTCAAGAAGGCCGGGCACTTCCGCGCCTTCTGGGAAAACTTCGGTCAGTCAGTGAACCTGATGGTCAACGGCGAAGTGGCGCTGGAGAGCATGTGGTCGCCGGCCGTGGCCGCGATCCAGGCGGAAGGCGTGCCCTGCGTCTACGCCTTCCCCAAGGAAGGCATGCGCGGCTGGCACGGCGGACTTGCCATCTCCGCCAAGGTCAAGGGCAAGCAACTCGACCAAGCCTATGAGTACATCAACTGGTGGCTCGATGGTTGGGCGGGAGCCTTCGTCGCTCGGCAGGGCTACTATCACTCGGTTCCCGACAACGCGAAGAAATACCTTGCTGCCGAGGAGTGGGACTACTGGTACATGGGTAAGCCGGCGGCGAAAGATCTGGCGGATCCGTTCGGCACCGTCATCATCAAGAAGGGCGACGTTCGCACCGGCGGCTCGTATTGGAATCGATATTCCAAGATCGCCGTCTGGAACTCGCTGATGGACGAGAACGATTATCTCGTGAAGCGCTGGACGGAATTCCTCACCGCCTGACCGGTGGTAGCCACTCGAGCTTTCGCGACACGCCGCCGCCGGCTTTCAAGGCGGCGGCGTTTTCGCGTATAGTCGACTTGTGACCACACTCGAGAGCTATACGAAAATAACACCGGCCGGGTCCGCGCCGCGCGGGCTCATTGGCGGCGCACCGGCGGCGCACGCCGAGCCCAAGGCCGAACGCAAATACCGCCGCGAGCCGGGCTTCCCGGTGCCGATATTGATCGCCCCGGCCACGATTTGGCTGATCATCTTCCTTTTTCTGCCGCTGCTCTCGATCTTCGTCTTCAGCTTCTGGAAGTCGACCGGCCACGGCATGACGCCGGCCTTCACGCTCCAGCATTACCGGGACTTCTTCGTCACCGAGGGCTTCTTCGATCCCAAGCAGCCGGATTTCCTCACGCCGTCGGTCTTCATCCGCACGCTGTGGACGACGTTCCGCTTTACCATCACGGTGATGGCGATCTGCCTCGTGCTCGCCTATCCCCTCGCCTACTTTCTGTCGATGCAGGTGCAGGACTTCAAATGGCAGCTCGCCCTGTTCCTGCTGGCCATGGTTCCGTTCTGGACCAGCTACCTCATCCGGGCGGTGGCTTGGCTGCCGATGCTCGGCCGCCACGGGTTGATCAACGAATTCCTGATTTCGATCGGAGCCGTCGACGAGCCGGTCAGCTTCTTCCTTTATTCCGAGTTCAGCTACACGATGGCCCTGGTTCAGCTCTATGTGGTGCTCGCCGTCGGACCGATCTTCTTCTCGCTGGCCAAGATCGATCGCACGCTCCTTGAAGCTGCGCGCGACATGGGCGCGACGCCGTTTCAGATCTTTCGCGAGATCATCGCGCCACTTTCGCTTCCTGGCGTAGCCATCGGCATGATTTTCGTTTTCGTCATGATCATGGGCGAATTCGCCACCGCCGTTGTGGTCTATGGCGGCAAGACGTCGACTACGGGCACCGTCATTCTGAACTACTATGCCATCGCCAATTATCCGTTTGCCGCGGTCAATGCTTTCATGCTGATGGTGGCGATGATGATCGGCGTCGTGGTCATCCTGCGGCTGGTCGATATCCGCAAGGAGCTTTAGCGATGGCTCGCTCGACGCCGGAACACCGTCGCAAGGCGCGCGTCAAAGCGGGCTTCAGCATCTACTATGTGATCTTTCTGATTTTTGTCTACGGACCGATGTTCGCGATGTTCACCCTGTCCTTTCAGGGACCGCGGGGCGGCGTCACCTTTCCGATCCGAGGTCTGAGCTTTTACTGGTGGGGAAAGCTGGCCGGACCGTCGGCGGTCGGCGATCTCAAGAGCTCGCTCGTGCGCTCGCTCATTCTTGCGATCGTGGTGATGCTGATCACCGCGCTATTCTCGACCATGCTGGCGATGGCCTTTCGTAAGCGTTTCCGCGGGTCCGGAGCTCTGTTCTACGCAGTGATGGCCGGCTTGATGGTGCCGGGCGTTCTGCTCAGCTTGGGATTGGCCTCGCTGCTGCGCGTCGTCGGCATTCCGCCCGGCTGGTGGTATTCCGGCCTGGGCGTGCACGTGGTCTGGACCTTGCCGTTCGGCTTCCTGGTGATGATGGCGGTATTCAACCGCTTCGACAGCCGGCTCGAGGAGGCGGCACGCGACATGGGAGCCGACGAATGGACCGTGTTCAAGGAGGTGACGCTGCCGCTGATCACGCCCGGCATCGTGGCGGCCGGCCTGTTCGGCTTCACGCTCTCTTATGACGAATTCGCCCGTACGACGCTGCTGTCCGGCGGGCAGAACACCTTGCCGCTCGACATCAATGCATCGCTGACCCAGCGTGTGCAGCCGACCTTGTTTGCGCTCGGGACGGCGTCGACGCTTTTTTCGTTGCTGATGATCGGATTGTTTATTGTAATTTATACGATCCTGTATCGGCGCTCGCGCTAGGCGCGGACGCTTGCCGCACCACCTTGAGCAGCCAATAGATCAGGCAGAAGACCACGGTCAGGATAACGAGCGCGACCACCGCGCCGAGGCGCGCGCCGAATTCGGCGCCCAGTGCGTGTCCGTCCTGCAGCAAATAAACACAGAGGATCTGCATGGATTGCACGGCGGCGCCGGCGCAAAACAAGATGGCGACAAAGGTCGAGCCCCGCAACGATGCCAGCACCATGGCGTCGACGCTGCGCCGTTGAACGATGTAAAGACGATAGGCTCGCCAATGATACCCGCAAAACCCGACAATCCCGGCGATCAGCACCACCCAGAACATCGCGTTGTCATAGCCCAATCCGTTGATGACGAGCGTGAAGAAGTCTTCAAACGGCTTGTAGAAATAGAGAAAGATGAGAACGACGATGAAGGCCACGTAGCCTACGAGCGCCCAAAACAGCCGCCATCCTGCCATTTTGAATGAGTCCCTTGTTTGAATGAGTCTTGGTTGCTTGTGGATGTCCTCGGCCGCGTCATCGAGCGGCAAATGGAGCACGTCAAGTCGTGAACGGCAAGGGCTCGGCCGGCAGGATCGGCTCGCTGGTCGACGTCTCAAGCATGGGCGGACCTTAGCGCGACAATCAACAGGATAGCGTAGCTCAGCACGA
This sequence comes from uncultured Alphaproteobacteria bacterium, assembly GCA_963850855.1. Classification (GTDB taxonomy): domain Bacteria; phylum Pseudomonadota; class Alphaproteobacteria; order Rhizobiales; family Xanthobacteraceae; genus BOG-931. The sequence continues at coordinate 30,769 of CAWKNH010000022.1, read as the reverse complement.
AGACCGCATCCTTGACCGCCGGCAAGATTTGTCGATCGCCCGTCGACGCGACCAGCCCGACGACCTCAAGAACAAAGAACACGATCGCTAGGATGAGAAAGGGCCACATCGAGGCCCACCATGAGGCGGACCCGGCAACGCCCTGTCCGGTATCCCAAACGAGCAACAGCAATGGCAGGACGATCAGGTATCCGTAGCCGACCAGGAACCGGCTTCGCGCGGAGGTGCGGTCGAGCAACCAAAACGCGGCAAAGAACAGGACGATATTGAGAATGTCCCAGAAGCTGCTGACGTAAGTCTCGGGCTTGGCGAGGCTGCGCAGGTTGAGGAAGGCGAGGACGAGCAGAAAGGCCAGCAGGTCGCCCAGGAGCCATTCGCGTACCGCCTCGGCGGCGGGCTTGACGCCCCAGGTGCGGGTCGTCTTGTCAAACAGCAGCACCAACGTCACGCCGAGGCTGGCGGGATAGATCAATTGGGCGACCAGCCCGTATTGCTCGGCCGATGTCAGGCCGATCCAGCACAACAGCACGATCGCGACGATGAAAGCCAGGAAGCCGAGGAGACGAAGTGGCGAGGGACCGGGTACTGCCGGCGCGCCTGCCGCTGGCGTTTCCGCGCCGGCCGTTATCTCCTGTCGCAAGACCGGACGCCCGGATAATTGGGCCAGCGTGTAGGCGAGGGAAACGACAAGCCCGATCACGCCCAGCGCAACCATGACGGCGGCAAAAATAATGGTGCGCGTATCGGATCGCCAGTCGCCGATGGTCTCGCCCCACACCCATTGGCTGCCGCTGGAGACAAGCCAGATGATGAATGCCGCGATCGCACCAAGCAGAATGAGCGCGAGGGTGAATTCGTACCAACGCGGCGACTGTGCCGCTCGCGGGCCCGGTCCGCGCCCCGCCGCCTGCTCGCCTTGCGGCAAGCGCACCAATAATGCGATCAGGAACGCCAGCGTCCCGATAATGGCGATGGCGACCATCGCCTCCACGAAAATTGCCGCTCTTTGTTCCAAAGCCGTTCGACCTTTCCACTAAATCGGCCGCGCGGGCGGCGCTCTACTGGCCATTGCGCGTGAGCGTTTCGACGCACTTGCGGAGACTGTCATTGGCCGCTCGTTCCAACAACTCGCCGAGCGAACCGCCTTGCCGTGCGGCGGCGACGGCCGTCTCCCGTATGGTTGAACCGTTGGCGCGCAATTGGCCAACGACCTCGATCGCATCGCCGAGGGTGCGGTGGCGCATGATCTCGAAGCTCCAAGCATTGCCGTAGGTCGCGCGCAGCCGGCGGATCACATCCGCGAGCGATTGCTCTTTGGCATGAACGCCCGGCGTCACCGGCACACGGGACGACGCGGCTGAACGGATCGCCGCCGGCATCTCGCCCGGCCGCCGCGCGGCGACTTGCGGCTTGAGCGTCTTGCCGGCCGGTTCGGCGGCTGCGACCGGCATCCCCCGCGGCGCGGTGCGCATGCGCGCGCGCAGTGCCCTGGTTGCGGCTTCGTCGACCGTCTCGGCGACGCGATCGATGATGACGCCGTAGGCAAGCCGGGCATGCTCGACCGTGCAGAAGTCGTCCAGCACGTCCTCGAGCACCTTCCCCGCCGGCCGTTCCAGCGGGTCGCCGAAGCCGCCGCCGCAAGGCCCATAGAAGGCATGTACGTCGCCCGCGGCGACCCGCATGCCGGAGAACTTGGCGGGCATGTGCTTGACGTCGCCGGGCCGGGCGACGTTGTAGATGTCGACCCGCCCAACCTGGCCGGGAGTTCCCCCGAAAATGCCCCAAGGCACGTCATGGTGCCGCTCGTTCTCATGGGTGATGAACGCATCGGTCAGAACGCGCTGCGCCTTGACCACGCCAATGCCGCCGCGAAAACGGCCGGCGCCGGGCATCACATCATCGCGCAGCTCGTAGCGGTCGCAGATCATGGGCAAATGCATGGCCAGATCTTCGAGCGGATTATTCCGCGTATTGGCCATCAGATTGTCGATGCAGTCGGGGCCGTCGGCGCGCGGACGGCCGCCATACGAGCCTTCGTTCACTTCGAGGAAGACCCAATAGTCGCCCGAGGGTCGAACGCCCGCATAGGAGCAAAACGACAGGCTGGCGGAACTGCCGGCGATGATTTCATCGGGCAGCACCGGCGCCAGCGCCTTATAGATTAGGTCGATCACCCGATTGCATTGGGCAAACCGCGCCTCCGCAGCAGCGGGGAATTTCGGATTATAGATCGAGCCTATGGGCGCGATGACGTTCACCGGCCGGAACGATCCCTGGTTTGAAGGGACCTTGACGTCCGAGGTCGCGGCATCGAGCAGCAGCGAGCGGATGGCGCAGAAGCAGGCGACCTTGGTCGAGCCCTCGAACGGAACGTTGAACGCCGTCTCGACCTGATCGGACGAGCCGGTGAGATCAATTTCGATGCCGTCCCCTTTGACACGCACGCAGACCTTGATCGGCAGACGCACGTCGCGATTCTTGCCGTCATCGTCGAGGAAGCCCTCGGCGCGGTACTCGCCGTCGGGAATGGCGCCGATACGCTGGCGCAGAACGCGCTCGGTGTAGTCCATCAGTTGTTGGGTCGCGTCGAGGATGAGCTCAGCGCCATAGCGGTCCATCAGTTCGGCAAAGCGCTTCGCGCCTAGCCGGGCCGAGGCGATCTGGGCGTCAAGATCGTCTTGCAGCTGGCGCGCGGCGCGGCTGTTGCGTCCGATATAATTCCAAAGCGCCTCGTTGCGTTTGCCGCGCTCATAAAGCTTGGTGCCGGCAAACAGCATGCCCTCGGCGAAAACATCGGGGATGTCGATGATCAAACCCGGCGTCGCCGCACCGATGTCGACGTGATGCGCGGTATTCGCCGAGAAGCCGACCAGTTTGCCGAGATGGAACACCGGCACGACGACCGCGATGTCCGGCGAGTGGCTCGAGCCGTGATAGGGATGATTGTGAATGACCAGATCGCCGTCATGCCATTCGCCGTCCTGCAGCGTGTCGCGGATGCCGGCGAGATAGCCGGGCAGCGAGCCAATATGCAGCGGCGTCGATTCCGATTCGCACAGCGTGTTGAAATCGGTGTCGAACAATCCGGCGCCGAGATCCTGCAACTCGCGGATGATCGAAGAGAACGACATCCGGTAGAGGACGTGGCCCATCTCTTCGGCGATAGTCTGCAGTGCGCCATTGATGACCTGCAGCGTGATCGGATCGATGGCCTGTCGGGGCATGGTTGCGACCGCCCTCAGCCGGCGCGTTGAATGTGAAGATTGCCGAATTCAGCCACGTCGGCGACGTAGCCCGGCGGCAGCAGCGTGGTGGCATTGTGCTGGATCAGGATCGCCGGTCCGGCGATGCGATGTCCCGCCCGGAGCATGCCGCGGTCATAGCGCGGCGTGTCCAGTGTCTCGCCGTCATCGAATGTCGTCGGGCGGCTGTAGAGCAGCGCGTCGGATATATTTTGGCCGGCGACCTTGTCGATCGGCGCCATCTTGAGCGGCGTCACATCCTCGCGGCCGATGACGCGGATCGTGATCAGCTCGACCTCGCCGTCTTCGAAGTGATAGCCGTAGTCGAGGCGGTGCTGCTGGTGAAAACCCGCGACCACGTCGCGCACATTCGCCTCGGTCACCTTCCCCTCCGGGAGGTTGGCGCGCAGCTCGAAGCCCTGACCGTGATAGCGGCATTCCGCGAGCTTTTGGAATTTTCGCCGCTCCGGCGGCACGCCGTCCTTTTCCAGATCGCGGCCGCAGCGCTCGACCAAGTCGTTGATCATGGCGTTGATGCGCGCGATGGCCGCCTGATCGGCCCGCTTGAGCGGCACGATCAGCGACCGCGCGTGCTCGTAGTGCATGTCGGTCTGCAGCAAACCCATGGCGGCGGTGATGCCGGGCGCCACCGGCACGATGATTTCCTTCGCCGCAATCGCCTCGGCGAGTGCGATCCCATGCAACGGGCCGGCGCCGCCGAACGGCACCAACGCGAATTCGCGGGGATCGATGCCTCGCGCCACGGAGTTCGAGCGGATCGCCAGCGCCATATTGGAATTGATGACTTTGACGATGCCGAGCGCGGCTTCCTTGACCGACAGGCCGAGCGGCTTCGCCACCTTCTCCTCGACCGCCTTGTGCGCAAGGTCGGGGTTGAGCGGCAGATCGCCGCCCAACATCTTATCGGCGTCAAGGCGGCCGAGGACAACCTGCGCGTCGGTGACGGTCGGCTCCTTGCCGCCTTTGCCGTAACACGCCGGCCCCGGTTCGGCGCCGGCAGATCGAGGCCCGACATGAAAACCGCCGGCGGCATCGATGTAGGCAATTGATCCGCCGCCCGCGCCGATCGAGACGAGATCGATCATCGGCACCAGGATCGGATGCCCGTTCACGTAGGAGTTGCGCGCATTCATGATTTTAATGCGCCCGTCGGGAATGGTGCTGATGTCGGCCGAGGTGCCGCCGATGTCGACCGTGATCAGGTTCGAGCGGCCGCAGAGCATGCCCTCGGCGCGGCCGCCGATAACGCCGCCGGCGGGCCCCGACATCAGGATGCCCACCGCCTTCTGCGAACAGGTTTCGACCGTGGCGATGCCGCCATTCGATTGAATGACCCGCAGGTTGGCGCGAAAGCCGCCGGCGTCGAGCTTGGTCTGCAGGTTGTTGAGGTAGAGCGATGTCTTCGGCCCGACAAAGGCGTTCATCGCTGCGGTCGAAAAGCGCTCGTATTCGCGGATGACATTGGCGACCTCGGACGAGGTGCAGACATAGGCGTCGGGCATCTCGGCACGAACGATCTCGGCCGCGCGCCGTTCGTGCGTATCATTGAGAAACGAGAACAGAAAGCCGACGACCACGGATTTGATGCCGCGGCGCTTGAACAGCCGCGTCGCCTCGATGACCTCTTGCTCATCGAGAGGAACTTCGATCGTTCCCTCGGGCGGCAGGATACGCTCGGTCACCGCAATCCGGTTGCGCCGCTTGACCAGCGGCCTTTGCTGCCAAGGAACCTCGAAATGCAGCGAAAAATTGTACGGGCGTTTGTGCCGGCCGATGTGGAGGATGTCGCGGAAGTTGCGCGTCGTCAGCATGCCGACTTCGGCGCCGTTATGCTCTATGGTGATGTTGGTGGCGACGGTGGTCCCGTGAACGATCAAGGAAACGTCGTCGGGACGCACTTTGGAGATCTCGCACAGCTCCCGCAGCCCTTTGAGCACGCCTTCGGACTGGTCGTGCGGCGTGCTGGCGACCTTGTGCACGAACATGCCGTGATCGGCCTCGAGGACGAGGTCGGTATTGGTACCGCCGACATCGACGCCTACGCGCGCCATGATCGCCTGAAACTTTCCCCGCCCGGCATGGAAAGATTGTCAGCATTGCCGCGGCCACGCAACCCCGACCGCAGCCGACGGAGCCGGCGCTGCGATCGCCGGCAGCAATCGTTATGAGGGAAAGGGTTGAGTAGAGCTACCGGACGGTGGTTGAATGCAATCTTGAATGAGAGAGGGAAGCGAAGATGGCCGTGACCGCGCAATTCGTCTGCTCCGGTTGCAGATGGTGGCAATATCATCCGACCGAAGGCGCCGAACCGGATTCGGAGCGGGCAGTCGGCTATTGCCGACGCTTCCCCCCTGCCCGACGCGATAACGGCGTCGGCGCGTGGCCGATTACGTTCGGCAATGACTGGTGCGGCGAGTATGCGGACAAGAGCGAAGCCACCACGCGGAGCGTGCGCAGCGCGACAGCGGCGCACTGAGTTGAGTTCGCGATCTCAGCCCGCTCAACCGGACTAGATGAGATCGATGCAGTTCATCAGCGCCGCTTCGGTGGCGCGGCGAAACGCATCATTCTCGTCGCTTTTCGCGCCGACCCCGCCTGACCGGAACAGCACGCCGTCGCTGGTGCCGGCTACACTCCCTTGGGACAGTTGAGCGCGGCCGAATTGGGCCCTGACACTTCCTTCCTTGCCGAAGGTAAGCCGGCACAGCACGATTGCTTCGTCACCGTCGCGCTGCCGGTCGGCGACGTCGTAGCGCCAATCCTTGCCAAAACGCTCGTTCAAGCGGCGCACCGCGAGCGAGGTTTCGGGATCGAGGAGCGGGTGGAGGGTTGCGTGATGCGCGCCGGCGTCTCTGACCCCGGCCGCCGACGATCTGCCGGCCGCGGGAGCGCTGAAGCGCGGCCGCTCGTCGGCGAATAGGTCGTCGAGCCGTCTCTTGTTGTTCGCCACCATCTCGTCGAAGACCGACGACAGTCCGGCTCGGGTGCTATTTGCCATGCGCGCTCAGCCCGCGCGTTGAGCGCGCGGCCACCAACGGTCAAAATCGTCCTGGGCCTTGGCCGCGAAATCAGCCGCGCCGGCGAACGGGCGAAGATAGTCGAGCACGTCTGCAAGCGGTACGACATCCGCGTATTTCGCATCGATGTCGAACAGGTTGGCTTCGTGCGGTCCAGCCGCACGGTCGCCGACGGCCTCGCGGACCACGATGGTGTGGAAGCCATATTGCAGGGAATCGATCGCCGAGGCTCGGATACAGCCGCTGGTGGTGCAACCGGCCATGACCACCGTGTCGACGCCGAGAGAGCGCAGCTCGACATCGAGGTTGGTGCCGAAGAAGGCGCTGGCGTATTTCTTCTCGATGACCCGCTCTCCCGGCGCCGGCTGGATTCTTTGGTCGACCTCGACCAGCGGCGAGCCTTTTTGCAGGATGCCGAGCGAGGGGACTTTCCTCACGAACAGGCCGCCGTCGCGCAGATCCTTGGCATAGGCGATCGTGGTGTAGACGATCGGCAAACGGGCGCCGCGGAACGCCTCCTGCAGCTGGCGGGTGGCGTTGATCTCCCAGGCGAAGTCGCCGCCGAGCGGGGTCGCCGGATCGGTAAAGGCATTGATGAAATCGACCACCAGCAAAACCGGGCTGCGGCCGTAACCAGACCGCCCGGCGAAGCCCTTGCGTTCGTAGTCAGCTCGCGTTTCGTTTTTCCAATCGCTCATCGCCGACCTCCGATCTAACAAGCATGGCGTTTTCCATCGGTGATTGTCAACGACCTGCAACAGACAGCAAGGCCGCGCATGCGCAGCCTCTTGCCGGTGCGCGCACAACGTGGGACTGTTCATCGCGTACGTCCGTTCGGCGCCGGTCGAACGGCCGGAATCATTCAACGATATCCTTGCGTGAGTAGCCCTCCATGAACGACGAAAATCGTATCCGTCCCGCATCCGGCGCAATCCGCGCCGGCTACGGCTCCGCTACTGGGCCGCGCTACCAGCCGCGTTCGCTGGTGACGTCGCGGACCGCGGATCCGGCGCAAAGCGCGCGGTCGATGCCGCGCGGCGGCAGCGGCAAGAAGGAAATCCTCTGCGCCATCGGCGTCGATGTCGACGCGGTTGCCGGCTGGCTCGGCTCCTACGGCGGAGAGAATTCGCCTTGCGACATCTCCCGCGGCCTGTTTGCCGGCGAGGTGGGCGTGCCTCGGCTGGTCAAGCTGTTCGACCGTCTCGGCATCCCGACAAGCTGGTTCATTCCCGGCCATTCGATCGAAACCTTCCCGACGCAATGCAAGATGGTGGTCGATGCCGGTCACGAAATCGGAATGCATGGTTATTCGCACGAGAACCCGATCTCGATGACGCCCGAGCAGGAAGAGGCGGTGATGGATCGGTGCATCGAGCTGATCGAGCGCCTCTGCGCTCGCCGTCCCACCGGCTACGTCGCGCCATGGTGGGAATTCTCGACCGTCACCAACGAGCTGTTGTTGAAAAAGGGCATCAAATACGACCACAGCCTGATGAATGACGATTTTCATCCATTCTACGTCAGGGTGGGCGACAGCTGGACGCCGATCGACTACTCGAAGCATCCGGATGAATGGATGCGGCCGCTGGTACGGGGCGAAGAGACCGATCTGATCGACATACCCGGCAGCTGGTACCTCGATGATCTGCCTCCGATGATGTTCATCAAGAGCGCACCGAACAGCCACGGCTTCATCAAGCCGCGCGACATCGAAGAGCTCTGGTGCGATCAATTCGACTGGGTCTACCGCGAATACGACTATGCGGTATTCGCCATCACCATCCATCCCGACGTCGCCGGTCGCCCGCAGGTCTTGCTGATGCTGGAGCGGGTGTACGACTATCTCGCCAAGCACGCCGGCGTGAGGTTCTGCACCTTCGATGCGATTGCCGACGATTTCCGCCGCCGCTGCCCGCGGGAAAGCGCTCCCGCCGAGGCGGCGCGGGCACGCTGAGCGGGCGCGTACATGTGCGCTTTGTGCGGCGTGCTTGGCGGCAAAGGGCATTGGAGCGATAGCGCCGGCGCACCGCAAGCATTCGCCGGACGGAGCGAGCCGCAAACGCGCGCGCGCGAACGCCAAGCGCGGGTGCGCATCCTCAACGCCGTGGTCAAACATCACGGCCTCGCCGTGAAGGACTGGTCAGGCTCGTCCTATTTGCTGGCCGGAGCGACCGGCCGCACGGCGATCGTCGAGACGCTGGCCGAACTCTGGAGCGCCGCCGAACGGATCGGCGGCAAGAAATTCGATCCGCTCGACGAGAATTATCTCGCCAGCCTCGATAATCGCCAAAATTGAACGAACGCGCATGACCAACTACGGCGCGCTCACGCCAGTCAACATCATCACCGGCTTTCTTGGCAGCGGCAAGACGACCTTGCTGCAGCGGCTGCTGCGGTCGCCGGAATTGTCCGACGCCGCCGTGCTGGTCAACGAGTTCGGCGAGGTCGGGCTCGATCATCATTTGCTGCAGGGCGTGGCCGAGTGCGCACTGCTCCTGGAAAACGGCTGCCTGTGCTGCGCGGTGCGCGGCGACCTGCGGAAGGCCCTGCGCGATCTGCTCTCACGGCGAACGCGGGGCGAGGTTCCGCATTTCCGCCGCGTCGTCATCGAGACGTCCGGGCTCGCCGACCCGGCGCCCATCGCCTACACGCTGTTGTCGGAGCCGGTCCTGCGCCACCATTTCCGCCTGTCGGGGATCGTCACCACGGTGGACGCGGTGAACGTCGCCCGGCTGCGCGACTTCCCCGAGGCGATCAAACAGGTGTCGATGGCCGACCGCCTGATCATCACCAAGCTGGATCTCGTCGATCCCTCCGCGCTTGCCGAACTCCGGCCGCAACTGCGCGCGCTCAATCTTTCGGCGCAGATTGTCGGGTCAACCGACATCGGCGCCGATCCGCACTGTCTGCTCACCGACGACATTTACGACGCGACCGGAAAATTTCGCGAGGCGGGCCTCTGGAGTATGGAGGAAGCCGAACAGCACAGCTCGCATGAGCACGCCACGGGCATTCACTCGTTTGTCGTGCTGTTCGACCGGCCGCTGGATTGGACCGCTTTCGGCGTGTGGGCCAGCATGCTTTTGCATCGCCATGGCGCGAACGTGCTGCGTCTCAAGGGCATTCTGCACGTTGCCGGGGTGCCGACACCGGTGTTGATCAACGGCGTCCAGCACATCGTCCATCCGCCCAGTCACCTGCCGGAATGGCCCGACGCAGACCGGCGCTCGCGGCTGATATTCATCGTGCGCGATTTGCAACGCGCGCGCATTGAACGTTCGCTCGCCGTCTTCAATCAGCTGGTCGACCCGCCACCGGCGGTGCGCTCTGGCGAAGAGAAAAACTCGACGAATTCGCTGCGCCCCCTGGGCGGCCATTCTGCAATTCCGCTTTCCCGGGAATGAGAGGGACATCGACTCAACCAGCGGGGAGCGCTCCGGCGCGGCTACGCACCCCCGGTGGTGCGTTTTGCGGACGCCAGCCGGTGCGCAAGGCACGCACGACATAGTGCAGCAAATAGAAGAGCACGGCGAAAATCACCAGCAGGAATATGGCCAGAAGCTGCCCGCCAAATGCGGCGTCGAAGATCGGACCACGATTGACGAAGTATTCGCTCAGCACCTCGATCGCCTGCAGCGTCGCGCCGGCGCAAAAAATGACGACGGCAAGAATAGCAGCCTGCAGCGTATCGAATACGAGCGTGTCGACATTCATTTCGCCGACATTGCGAAAGATCTCGTTGCGAAAGGACTGCCAGTGGGCGAACGCATAGGCGACCAGGCCGACGAGCGACGCAAACCAGAACACGACGTTGCTGAAATGGATCAGCGGAATGTGCGCAAGCAGGTAGGTCTCGAACGGCCGATAGAAATATAGGAAGATAAGCAGGATGATGATCGCCACGACGGCGATCCAGAAATGCTGTTGCCCGGTGCTTTCGTCCGCCATGTCCGCCGTCTCGGTTAAGGCTCCGCCTGAATGGTAAATCATCCCCCGATGATGTCAAAACCCGCTCAGCAAGCGGCTTTGGCGGCGCCGGCACTCGCCTTGGGGTCGGTTGACAACAAGATGTCGCTCCGGGACTATTGCAGCAGGGCGTTTTCGATTGCGCCTCTGCACGTGCCGGGACGACGCGGACCTTCCGGGAGTGACGCCGAGAGGGATTGGTACCGGCTTCGGCGTCGTTCGGAGCGGCCAACGCAGGGGAAGATATGAGTAGCCGGCTCGGCATTGATGTCGGCGGGACATTTACCGACCTGCTTCTGTTTGACGAGCGCTCGGGCGCGATGCGCTTGTTGAAGACGCCGTCGACGCCGAGCGATCAATCGGTCGGGATTCTCGCCGGAATCCAGCAGCTGATCGAGGAGACCGGCATCGCCGCCTCCGATGTCGCGGCGCTGCTCCATGGCACGACGGTATCGACCAACATCGTGTTGGAGGAAAAGGGAGCCCGGGTCGGCCTCCTGGTCACCGAGAATTTCGAACAGGTTCTGCATCTGGCCCGCTCGCAGACGCCGGGACCGCTGGCTGGCTGGATCATCATGCAAAAGCCTGATCCGCTGGCCGATCTGGAGCTCACGCGCGGCGTCCGCGAGCGGGTCAACGCCCGCGGCGAAGTGGTCAAGCCGCTGGACGAAGCATCGGCCCGCCATGCGGTGCGCGAGCTGATCGAGCTTGGCGCCGAATCCATCACCGTGTCGCTGCTGCATTCCTACGCGAACCCGCACCACGAGCAGCGGATCAAAGCGATCATCGAGGAAACCGCGCCGGAAATGCCGGTGTCGTTGTCTTCGGAAATCCTGCCGGAATTCCGCGAATACGAGCGGACGCTGGTCACCGTCATGAATGCGTATGTTCGCCCGAGCATGCGCCGCTATCTGAGCGCGTTCGAGGAAAAGATCCACCGCGTGCAGTTTCAACCCAGCGTCAATATCGTGCGCTCCGATGGCGGCCTGATGAGCGTCGAGCGCGCGAGCCAATCGCCGGTGCACACGATGCTGTCGGGTCCCGCCGGCGGCGTATCAGGCGCCGCGTTCGTGGCGACGCTCGCGGGCTTTCCGCGGGCGCTCGGCTTCGACATGGGCGGCACCTCGACCGACGTCTCGCTGATCGAGGACGGCAAGCCGACGATCTCGCGCCAAACCACGATCGGCTACTATCCGATAAAGGTGCCCTCGGTCGATGTGCACAGCGTCGGCGCCGGCGGCGGCTCGATTGCGCACGTGCCGATGACCGGCGCCTTGCGCGTCGGGCCGGAAAGCGCCGGCGCGGTGCCGGGCCCGGCGTGTTACGGCAAGGGCGGCGATCGACCCACGGTCACCGACGCCAATCTAGTGTTAGGCCGCCTGCCGCCGCGCCTGCTGGGCGGCAAGATGACGCTCGATACCAAGGCCGCGGAGGAAGCGGTCGCGAAGATCGCGCGGGCGCTGAGCCTCGATCTGCATCAGGCGGCGCAGGGCATACTCGACATCGTCAACGAGAATATGTTCGGCGCGCTGCGCCTGGTCACCGTGCAGAAGGGATACGATCCGCGGGATTTTGCCCTGGTCGCCTTCGGCGGCGCCGGTCCCCTGCACGGCAATGCGATGGCGATGCTCGCAGGCTGCTACCCGGTGATCGTTCCCCCTACCCCCGGCGTCCTGTCGGCCCTCGGTTTCCTCCATTCCGACGTCAAGAACGAATTTGGCCAGACGTTCGTGCGGACCATCGAAGATGCAGACCCCGCTCAGGTCGGCGACATTCTGACCAAGCTCGGCCGCGAGGCGCGGACGTGGCTGCGCGAAGAGGGCATCGAGGAGGCGGGACAGCGCCTGAACTACGAGGCCGACGTTCGGTATTTGCGCCAAGGCTACGAATTTTCGCTGGAGATAGACCCGGATCGCCTTGGCAGCGGCGCGCTGCAACGATCTTGCGGCGCGTTTCGGTTTGGCGCACGAGCGCATCTACGGCTTCAAGCTCGAGCAACCCGTGGAGCTGGTAAACCTTCGAGCGGTCGGGGTCGGGACGGTGCAGAAGATCAATCTGCCGAAGTTCGACAAGGAGGGCCCGGATGCGGCGGCCGCGGTGATCGAGCAGCACCGCGCCTATTTCGACGGGAGCTTCGCTTCGGTCAACGTCTATGACCGCACCAAGCTGCGCGCCGGCAATCGCATCCCCGGTCCGGCGATCGTCGTGCAGATGGACGCAACGACGGTAGTTCACCCGAACCATACCGGCGAAGTCGACGAGTATCTTAGTATTCTGATCAGGCCGAATAAGGCATCCTAGGGGCGCGGAGCCGGTCGATGACGAATTTGAGTCCGCTGAGCAATACGGTGACGTTTGATGACCTGCTTAAGACCAACAAGCAGCAGTTCGACCGCGTCTTCGCCTTGCAGAGCAAAGAATTGGGGCTTCTGGCAACGAGTCATCGGCCGCCGACTTCGGCGGATCTAGCATCGGCCAGCCTGGCATCCGAGACGTCCGCGGACGACTCGGACGTCTATGCGATGCTCAACCGGCGCTTCGGTTCGCAATGGTCATCGGAAGTCGTCGAACACAAGGTCGAGCGCGGCTCGGTAACCGTCCTCGGCAAGCTGACGGTCGACGGAAGCTCAAAGATGCAGTTCGGCTCGGTGCGCGCCAATGGCGATGAAGGCGCCGCATTGCGCCGGGCGACGGAAGCGGCGTTGCGCGGCTGCGCCGAGATGTTCGGTGATGCCGCTCCGGCAACGCGACCGAGCGAACCGCCGGCGGGCAAGCCGCCGCTTGCGGAACGCACGGCTGGCGGCGCTTCCGGCCGGGAGGTTTCCGCTGAGCCGATGCCGCAGCGGCGGGAAAGCCCCCGGCTCGACACGGTCTCGCTCGACCTGATCGAGAATGCGCTGCGCAACGCCCGCCACGAGATGGATGCCGTGCTGTTCCGTTCGGCAATGTCGCCGGTCATCCGCGAACAGCACGACGAATTCCCGATGATCTGCGATGCCAAGGGGCGGATGATCGTGGGCCAATTCGGCTCCTATGTCGCCAACATGCTCAAGGAAAGTAATTTCGAGCTCGAGCCCGGCGACATCGTCCTGCAGAACGATCCCTATGCCTGCGCCGGGGCGATCAGCCATCTCAATGACTTTATGGTGCTGGTGCCGGTATTTCATGAAGGCGAACTGGTCGGCTTCACGTCGATGTTCGGACATATGATGGATGTCGGCGGGGCGGTGCCGGGAAGCATGCCGACGAACGCGGCGTCGATCTTCGGCGAAGGCATCCGCATTCCGCCGATCAAGCTTTACGAGCGGGGCGAGCTCAACAAGGCCGCGCTCAGCGTCATCATGAACAACACGCGTACGCCGGAGATGAACTACAGCGATCTCATGGCCATCATTGCCGGCTGCCGCGCCGGCGAAAAGCGTGTGATCGAAATTTGCCAGCGCTTCGGCCGTAATACCTACAGGCAGGCCTGCGACGCGCTGCTCGAGCGGACCAACCGCGCGATGCGCGGCTTGATCGTGAAGAATCTGCCCGAGGAGCCGAAATCGTTCGAGGACTATGTCGACGACGATGGGCGCGGCAATGGCCCCTTCAAGATGAAGCTCACCGTCTGGCGTGAAGGCGACCATGCCTATTTCGATTGGACCGGTACTTCGCCGCAGGCCCCGGGACCAATCAACTTCTATCTGCACGAAGGCATGTTCAAGATGTTCATCGGGGTCTACATGATCATGGTTTTCGACCCCCAGATCTTGTTCAATGACGGCTTCTACGATCTCATTCACGTGACCATGCCCAAGGGTTCGCTGGTCCACCCGAACTTCCCGGCCGCTCTGGGCTGCCGCACCCATACGCTGTCGCGCCAATTTGACGTGCTTGGGGGGGCGTTGAGCTACAACGCGCCGGAAATGGCGACGGCCGCGGGCTATGGCTCGAGCCCTCACTTTCTCTATTCTGGAGTGGACAAGCTCGGCCGGCCGTTCCAACTTATGGAAATTCTCTATGGCGGCATTCCCGGCCGTCCGCTCGGCGACGGCATGGACGGTCATTCCTGGTGGCCGCTGTTCCAGAATATTCCGAGCGAATATTTGGAGACCTACTATCCGATGCTCATCGAGGGTTACACGACTATCACCGATACCGGTGGCGCCGGCAAGCACCGCGGCGGCAATGGCGTGGAGAAGGTCTATCTCCTGCTCGAAGAAGGCGACATCTCGATCCACGACGACCGCCACCGCACCCAGCCCTGGGGCATTCTCGGCGGACGGCCCGGTGCGTGCTCTGAGAAATGGCTCGTGCGCAAGGATGGCACGCGCGAACCGCTGCCGGCCAAGATCGATAATGTTCGGGTTTACTCCGGCGACCGCGTGATCTTTCGTACCGCCGGCGGCGGCGGGTGGGGCGATCCGCTCGAGCGCGATCCCGGCCGGACCCGCAACGACGTCGCCCGCAGGCTGATGAGCGAAGCGAAGGCGCGAGAAGAGTACGGCGTGGTTCTTTCCGGCGTCGGGCTCGATCTCGATCGCCGGGCTACCGACGAACGGCGCGAGAGCATGCGGCGCAATCGAAAAACTCCCAAGTTGTTCGATTTCGGAGAACGCAAAACGAGCAATTCAACGTCCCCCGTGGTGCGCGGGGGATGAAGGGCTTCGGCAGATGACCATGGAAGAACTTCAAGAAACGGGGCGAGTGCGCGATGTTTGAGATCGTAATCAGTCTCCTCATCGTCGCGATCATCGTGATCGCGATCCTCTACATCATCTCGATCTGGATCTATAAGCGCGCCCCATCCAATATGGGCTTCATACGCACCGGTTTCCTGGGCACCAAAGTCTGCCTGGGCAAGGGCGCGGTCGTGCTCCCGGTCTTTCACGAGATAAGCTGGGTTTCGCTCGAGACCATCAAATTCGCGGTCAGCCGGGCGCGCGAACAAGCGGTACTGACCGCCGACAATATCCGTATTGACGTGAATACAGAGCTCTACGCCCATGTCGGTCATACCGAGGAGGCGGTGCTGACCGCGAGCCGTACCCTCGGCGAGAAGACCTTCGACGCGGACAAGGTGCGCAATCTGCTCGAAGCCAAAGTTGTCGGAGCGCTGCGCAGTTTTGCGGCAAAGAAAACCCTCAAGCAGTTGCACGAAAATCGCGACGGCTTCGCGCGCGAGATCAAGGAGAACGTCAGCGAGAGCTTCGCCGCCAACGGCCTGATGCTTGAAGAGGTGACAATCGTCGCGCTCGAACAATCGACCAAAGAATATTTCCGCGCCGACAACGTCTTCGATGCCGAAGGCCTCAAGGTGATCACTGAAATCACCTCGGAAGCCCGCCGCAAGGTGCACACGACCGAGAAACAGACGACGGTCGCGATCCGCAACAAGGACCTCACCACGCAACTCGAATTGCTGGAAATCGAGCGCCAGGAGGCGGTCGCGCGCGCAAGTCAAGACAAGGAGATTGCCAACGAGCAAGCGCAACAGCTGCGCGAGAAGCAGACCTTCGTGCTCGATCAGCGATTGGCGGTGGAGCAGCGCGAGTTGGAGAACGAGAAGGCGCTGGAGCAGCTGCGTACCGAGCGTGACATCGCGTTCACCGCCGAGGCGAAGCGCCGCGAGATCGCCCAGGTACAGAAGGAGCTCGCCCTAGAGCAGGAACGCCGCGACCGGGAGATCGCCCTCATCGACAAGGCCCGGGAAGCCGAGATTGCCGAAATCTCCCGCAACCTTGCGCGCGAGCGCGCCGAGCGCGACAAGGCCATCGAGCTTGCGGCCAAAGAGCGCGACCGGCAGGAAGCGGACATCGCCCGCGCCACCGCGGTGGCGACTGCAGAGGAACGGGCCCGGGACGCGCGTCACAAGGCCAGCGAGGAGACCGCGCTGTCGGTACGCAAACGCAGCCTTGAGACCCGCCTTGGCATCCTGCAGGTCGATCGCGACGAAGCGGTCGCTGCGGCCACTCAAGAAAAGGAAATCTCCGACGAACGGGCGCGGATCTTGAGCGAGCAACAGCGTTTCGTGCTGGAGCGGCGCTGGGAGGTCGAGCAGGAGGAAATCCGCAAGCAGCAGGCGCTGGAGACGGCGCAAATTCAGAAGGAGATCGTCATCATCGAGGAGGCGTCGCAGCGTGAAGCCGCGGACGTCCGCAGCGCGCTCTCCACGCGATTGGAGGAGATGAGCCGCGACATCGCTCTCATCCAGAAGGAGGGCGAGCGCGAGCGCACCGACATTGAACGGTTCCTGGCCCGCGAGGCGGCGGAGCGCGATCGCGAGATCGCGCTCGCGGCCAAGACGCGCGAGTTGGAGATCGCCGAAACGAAGCGGCTCGCCAGCGTCGCCGAGCGCGAACGAGCGGAGCACAACGTCGAGTCAGTGCGGGTGGTCGCCGACGCCGAGCGCGCGCGCCAAGTCGAGGTCATCGACGCTGGAAAGATGGCCGACGCGCGCCGCATCGACGAGGAAAGCAAAGCCGCGGTGATGCGCATGCACATGATCACGCAGTCCGAGGCGCGCAAGCTCGCCGCCGATCTGGAGGCGGAGGCCACATTGATCCGCGCCCGCGCCAGCACCCAGGCGCAGAAGATCGGCGCCGAAGGCATTGAACGGGAAGCCGGCGCCCGCGGGCGCGCGGAAATGGAAGTCGAGCAACTCAGAATCGCCAACACGCAACGCCAGCTCGAAGCGGAGGCCACGGGACTCGAGGCCAAGGCCGAGGCGCTCAAAAAGTACAACGAGGCCGCGACCTTTCTGGAGCTTGCCCGGCTGCGGATCGAGGCGGAGCGCGACGTCCACATCGACCAAGCCAAGGCGATGGGCACGGCGCTGTCGGGAGCGCAGATTCGCATGTACGGCAATGGCGACGGCACAATCGATACCATCCGCGGGCTGTTTACCCAGGGCTTCGGCATCGGTGAGGTGCTTGAAGGCTTGGCGCAATCGCTGCCCGAGGGTCTTCGCCAGCGTCTGAGCGCCAACGGCATCCGTGGCTTGCTCGGTCGTCCGTATAATGGCGGCTCGTTGAAGCAGACTTACGACCACCTCAACGCGCTCGTGCAGGAGCATATGCGGACGAAGAAGTCGCGCGAGGCGCCATTCCCGGAGGCGCTGGCGCGGTTGGGAGAGCACGCCGGCGAGAACGAGTCGATGCGCGAGGCGCTGAAGATGCTCGCCGACTTCAATCACGAGGGCGCGCTCAACAATGTTCCGTTCGATTCGGTATGGAACATGATCAACGCGGTCGCGAAATCGGCCGAATGACCCGGCCGGGCAATGACCGATTTCGACGTCGTCCTTGAACATGTCTCGAAGACCTATCCCGGGGGAGCCCGGGCGGTCATCGATTTCAGCGCCGAACTCAAGCACGGCGAATTTGTCGCGATGCTGGGGCCTTCCGGCTGCGGCAAGACGACGACGCTGCGGATGATCGGCGGTCTCGAAGAGGCGACTGAAGGAAAAATCTTCATCGCCGGGCAGGATGTGACCGACCTGCCGCCGGCGCTGCGCGACACGTCGATGATGTTCCAAAGCTTTGCGCTGTTTCCCCACCGCACGGTATTCCAGAACGTCGAATTCAGCCTGAAAATGAAAGGCATGGAGAAAAGCCTGCGCGACCGGCGCGTTTGGGAAATGCTGGAGATGGTCGGGCTCACTAGCTTCGCCACCGGCCGGCCCCGCGATCTGTCCGGCGGTCAGCAGCAGCGCGTCGCCTTGGCACGCGCCTTGATCAGCCGGCCGACGGTGCTCCTGCTCGACGAGCCGCTGGGATCGCTCGATTTCAATCTGCGCCAAGCCATGATGATCGAGCTAAAAAAAGTGCAGCAGGAATTGAACATCACCTTCGTTATGGTCACGCATTCGCAACAGGAGGCGTTGTCGCTGGCGGACAAGGTCATCGTTATGAGCGACGCCGTGATCCAGCAGATCGGCACCTCGCGCGAAGTGCATGAAAACCCGCGCACGAAGTTCGTGGCCGAATTTATCGGCAACAACAACCTGTTCCAGGGCCGGATCCGCTCGCGCAGCGGCTCGATCGCGTTCGTGGAATCGCTCGGCCAGTTGCTCTACGTCAGGGTTCCGCCCGGCGTGCGGCACGTGCCGATCGGCAAGGAAGTCTGGTTTTCAGTGCGCGCCGACCTGATGAGTACCGGCGAGAACCCGGACATGGGCAATCGCATCGAGGCCAAATACATCGCCAGCGAATTTCTCGGCTCGCTGGAGACCGACGTGTTCGAGGTGGCGCCCGGGCACTACGTTCATGTCGAGCAGCATCGGCACGCGCAAGACCGCGTCTACAAGATCGGCGAACGCGAGATCATTTCCTGGCGCGCCGAATCCGGGATTCTGCTCGAGGAGTCGCGTCGACGGGAAAGCCTTGATGCCTCATGAGCTTGTCGCGGCGCTCAGCTTGGGCCATTGCCCTGGCGAGCCCGATGAGGCCGCTCAATCGCCAATCGGTGCTCCGACCGAAGTAAGATACTGCCCGTCAAAGGTCATCAGCTGCAATCTCTTGAACATGTTGTAGTCATCGGGGCTGGTATCCACCGTGATACCCGGGTGCAACATTGCTGCGCGGAACTGATGAAAGCCGGCCGCTTGCTTCATGACGTTTTCGCGGGTCAGCAGATCGCCGCATCGCTTGAGCACGTCGACCACGATCTGCCCCTCGACATAGGCGGCCGCATTCAAAATATCGAGCTTATCCCCGGCCGGATAGTATTTCTCCATCCAGGCGAGATAAGCCCGAATATCGGCATCGTTCTGTTGAGTCGGATCCGATGGATCGACAAAAACCGATGACGAGATCGCGCCCTTGGACGCCTCGACACCGGCCGGCAGGTAGGTTCGTGTGACGGAAACCGCGGGAAAAGCGATGAATTTCAGCGGATGCCAATCGAGTTGGTGAGCTTTGCGGAGCGCCTGCACCGTTTGCTTTTGAGTTGCGGCGATGAGCAGCACGTCCGCGCCGCTCGCGGCGAGCGTGACCATCTGCGAGTTGACGGTCGGGTCGCTCAACTCGAATGACTGGGCATCGACCAGCATTTTTTCCGCTTGCGACCCGAGCCGGGCCCGCATTCCATGCAAATACTCCTTACCGAAATCATCGTCCTGGTAGAGAAGCGCTATTCGCGCATTGGGCTTTGCGTCCAAAATGTATTTGGCGAATACCCGCACCTCGGTCGCGTAGTTCGGCAATCCGGACATCGACCAAGGAAAATGCGCCGGATCGTTCCAGCTCGGAATACCACTCTGCAGCAGCAATTGCGGGATTTGGCTGTCGTTCAGATATTGCTTGACGGCGATATTTGGCGCGGTTCCCACCGGAGCATAGTCGAAGAAGATGCCGTCGGATTCGACCAGCTTGCGTGTGCGTTCGACGGTTTTGGAAGGATTGAAGGCATCGTCCACGCTGATCAACTTGATCTTACGACCATTGACGCCGCCCTGGTCGTTGATCATCGCGAAATACGCGAGCGATGCTTTGCCGAATGTGCCGTATCCGGAAACAGGCCCGCTGTACGGAGCAGTCTGACCCAGCGTGATTTCCTCGTCGGTGACGCCGCGATCGTATTTCTTCTCGGCGGCGGCCGCCGCCGACGCGAGCATAATGACCGCCATCATCGAGACGCAGGTCGCTACACTTCGGCGCATGGGAGCCCCCCTCGATTTTCTTTGTTCGTTGCGGACGGTCAGCGGCGTACGGTCGCGCGCCGGCGCTCGCTTGCCGCACCCGATCCGCGCGCTATTCGTCGCGGATATAATTGCCCGCTTCAAAGACGATTGGCTGCGCGGCCGGATCGAAGCTGACGCCGATCGGATCGCGCCCCGCGGCGAGATGAGCGAGCTGCTCCTCAAGCATTCGTCGCATGATCAAAACGCCGCGATCCGACTGCGCAAAATGCTCCTCGGAATGTATCGTGATCGGTCCCTGCCCGACCTGAGCTTCATAATCGCCCGGGTAGCGTTGGTGCTCATCCTCGCCCATTTCCCACCAATCCTTGCCGTTGAATTTTGAGCGCATGCGGGCGATGTCGCCGGTGTTTTTGACGCGACCGGCGACATAGATGCGAAACGAAATGTCATCGATCGGCAATACCCAGCCGATCGACTCGACCCGGGCGAATTGAGCGACGCGCGGATTCGGCACCACGCGCAAGGTCGGCAGCGCCGCCTCGGTGACGCGATAGAACGTCTTGCCGTCGTCCATCTTGCGCGTCGAGCGGGCCAGAACGCCGCGTGGAGAAGCTTCGAAGGTAACGTTGGGCATCGAGGCCATCGCCAGCGTGAACTGCGGCCCGCTGAACGATCCATGCAGTACCGGTACGTGAAACGGATCGACGACGTTTTCGTAGTGCTGGAGCCAGTTGCACGGGATGATGGCGGGACCTCCGCCGCCGATCGAGGAGTTGTCGGCTTCGACGAATTCGCCTTCGCCCATGACCTCTAGGCACTCGTACGAAGGCAGCACCGGTTTTCGCTCGGGCGGGCCCATGTAGGCGAAGATCAAACCGTAGCGTTCCTCAACCGGATACCAAGGCTGCCGCACCTTGTCCTTGAACAGGCCACCCTGCGGTTCACAAGGCTGCTCAAGGCAGCGCCCCTGGGGATCGAACAACCAGCCGTGATAGCAGCAGCGAATGCCGTTATGCTCGACCTTGCCGTAATAAAGCGTCGTCCCGCGATGACAGCAGCGTGCATGCAGCAGTCCCGCGCGGCCCTGGCCGTCACGGAACAGAATCAGATCCTCGCCGAGAATTCGAACGCGTCGTGGAACCGCATTCGCGTCCTTGCCAACTCCAACCGGGTGCCAGTAGCGGCGCAGCAGCTCGCCCATCGGAGTTCCAGCCCCGACCTGAACAAGGTCGGCCTTGAACGCCGGCTTTCGCATTTCATAGCCGGTCCCCTCGTCTCGCGGCAGCGGCGTGAGCATGGCAAACTCCTCCTGTCGATGAGCCGAGGCAAGTCACCTAAAGGTCTACCGCAGAAGCATAAATCCTACACCGTTGACGAAGTCAACTGTTGCACGAAGGGTTCGGATTTGCTCTTTTGCCGCATGCAAAAACGTCGGGCCAGATCGGCCGCGCGAACTGACCGGCCGGGTCCGAGCGGTCGCGATCGGCTGGTCTCGCGCGGAATACTCATCCTCGCCAATCTCCTGCGACGAGCCGCGGCGTTGCGATACCGCCGGCTCCTTCGTCTCGCCGGCGTCGAGTGGGGGCTAATCGCCCACGTTGGCGGGGGAAGACCGCAGACGCTCAACCAGATCGCCAACGGCATGGGACTGGAGAAGGCGCAGCTTAGCCGCACGGTGTCGACCTTGGTCAAGCGCGGGCTCGTCTCCAAAAAAATAAACCCACAGAACAATCGCGAGGTTTCGATCTCGCTGACCCGTGAAGGCCGGCGTCATCACCGCATCATTCTGGCCGCCGGCGAAGCCACCAACGACCGGCTGCTGGCGGAGTTTTCCGACGAGACCCGGACCGTCCTCGTCCGGCAAATTGAACACCTGACGAGAGGCGCTCGCGAGTTGCTGCAATCCGAGCAGGCAGCAAGCGCAACTGCC
This sequence comes from uncultured Alphaproteobacteria bacterium, assembly GCA_963850855.1. Taxonomy (GTDB): domain Bacteria; phylum Pseudomonadota; class Alphaproteobacteria; order Rhizobiales; family Xanthobacteraceae; genus BOG-931. The sequence continues at coordinate 8,968 of CAWKNH010000022.1, read as the reverse complement.
GGCCGTGATGTTGCCAGCCGACCAAAATCAAACGATTCGCGATCTGCGATCCGGTTGCGATGAGATGGGCTGCCGGCAGCAAATTGGGAACCTGGGCGCAGACCGGGCTTGAGGACATCGCCCCGCCCGTCACCGGATCGTTTCGAACCCTTGGTGACCTACAATGGCGTTGATTTTGACGCTGAGGGCGGCACGGCAGCGTTGGGCGGATCCGCTCTTCAACCGTCCTATGTCGCCTCTTTGAGTGCGCGTATCACGTCCTCGCGAGAGATCATTCCTACCAATTGGCCATCGGGCCCGATGACCGGAAAGCTGCGGCTCTTAAGGCTCACCATGAACTGGAGAACTCGCGTCAATGGTGTTGCCGGCTCGACATGCACGACGGCTTCGGTCATCATTTCTGCCACCGGTCGTCGCATCAACTCGTCGTAATGGGGCACCATCTGACTGGTGGTGAAGGCAAAGGCTCGAAGAAAATCGAATTTTGTAACGATCCCCAACATCCTTCCTTCTTCCACTACCGGGAACGAATTGAAGTCGTGTTTCTCGAATAATGCCTCCAGCTCACGCATGGTTGTTTGACGTGTCACGGTCGTTACCGCACGCGTCATATATTGATCCGCTGTGCCTTCGAGAAAACGATACATGATTAGGACTGCCGCCGGCCGCGGAAGTAACCCTCGTTCGTGGTGTTCTGCTTGATATTGGCGGTATCGCCTTCTTCCGCCGAGTTGGGATGATGCTCATGCTTCACCAACTTGTCGTCTTTCGACACTTTCGGATTCCTCTTCGGACCGTGTTTGTTGCGACTGGCCGGCGGTACGGGTGGCATTTGGCTGGACATAATTCAAAATCCTGACGTTGCATTGATTTTGCTACGAGAGATCGTCGAGTTGCCGTCGGGCGGAGGTAAACGCGTCTTTGACTGCCACCTCGACATGTTCGTATCGGCTGTCGTCAGACGGCGCGTGATTGACTATAACGTTTTCGTGTGGCGGAACCGTAAGCGAAATGTGGACGCGGAATCCGCTGCCGTGACGGTGTTTGTGACTGGGTGCAATTACAGCAACGTGGCATCCAATGATGTGGCGATTGTGCTTTTCTAACCGCTCCACCTCGCGCTCGATCGCAACCCGCACAGGTTCCGATGGTTCAGATCCTTCAAAAGTTACTTGCAATGGGATTTGCATGGATGTCCTCGGTTGCCGATTTTGAGATGTCTTCTCTAAAGCATTCAATTGTTCACACCAAAAAAACTTTGGATGTTTGATCCAGATCAACAGCGTTCGGCATCACGCTTAGTTTAATTCCAAAAACCTAGTCTGCAAAACCAATCGTCGTCGTAAAGAAAATAAAGCGTCGATGAGTCCCCTATCTTCAATGCCTTAACGAACGGAGAACAGAGCGTGGATAAGGATCGAATCAAAGGTTCGGTAGAGCAGGTCAAGGGAACCGTGAAAGAAGCCGCCGGAAAAATCCTCGGTGATAAAAAGCTGGAGGCTGAAGGCAAGACTGAGAAGGCCGTCGGCCAGGTACAAAATGCCATCGGAGGATTGAAGGATACACTCCGCGGCAAGTAAGTTCGAGAAGCCGACGTCTAGCCCGGCAAATTCAACCGGGCATTTTTTTGCCCGAATTGCCCGGCGAAAAATTTCGATCCCCGCTGGTTGGTGCGCCGCTGGCGTTTTAACACACCAGCGTAATGATCGGTCCTGGTGTCGTTGGGTGGTTTGCACCTCTTCCACGTGGAAGCATTTGCAGGATATCATTAGAGGTGTGAAATTCTGGATGTTTTTGATCCACGTCAATTATTATGCCTGATATTCGGACGTGGCTAATCCGACATTCGGCGCCAATGTCCGATTGGGGCCAGCCAAAGGAGACAATGCCATGTCCTTGGGACTGATTCTTGTCATCATCCTAGTCATTTTCCTGCTCGGCGGCTTCAGTGGTCGCTTCGGCGGCTACGGTTACGGTTTCGGTCATGGCGGTATCGGCGTTGTCGGCGTTATCCTCATCATCGTCGTCGTTCTTATGCTGCTTGGTCGACTTTGATCTAACAGTCGGAATATAGGATGGTCCGCCTTCGGCAGCTCCCGGAGAGTCATTTCGTCAACCGCATCGGATGGTTGAGAGCAGCGGTGCTCGGGGCCAACGATGGCATTCTCTCAACCGCGAGTTTGATCGTCGGGGTTGCCGCGGCCGCAGCGACGCAGAATGAAGTCTTGGTCGCTGGGGTCGCGGGACTGGTGGCTGGGGCCATGTCGATGGCCGCCGGCGAGTATGTATCCGTAAGCTCGCAATCCGATTCCGAACAGGCGGACCTCGCGCGCGAGCGCAAGGAGTTGAGCGAGAGTCCTGGATTTGAGCTCGATGAGCTTGCCGAAATCTACTTTAAGCGTGGTGTCGATCGGAATCTTGCGCGGCAAGTTGCCCAGCAACTGATGGCGAAAGATGCCTTGAGCGCTCATGCACGCGATGAGCTGGGAATCTCGGAAATCACCACCGCGCGTCCGGTGCAAGCCGCACTGACATCGGCCGCCTCGTTTTCTGTAGGTGCGGCGATGCCCCTGCTCATGGTCCTCGTATCGCCCACGGGCGCGCTTGTCCCCGTCGTGTCCGCTGCGTCATTGGGCTTTCTCGCATTTCTCGGCGCGATTGGTGCAAGAGTAGGAGGTGCAAACGTTCTGCGCGGCACAGTCCGGGTGATATTCTGGGGCACGCTGGCGATGGCTCTTACCTCCGGTATCGGTAAATTGTTGGGCACGGTTGTCCGATAGCACCTGTGCGCTCATCGCCGGTCACTTCGCTGCGCGCCGGAAGATGAGACCCGCTTTACGAAGACTCCCTTTGTCCCTCAAAAACCTCGCGAAAGGAATCCAATAAGCGATTCGCCTAGCAATGGCTTATCAACAATTGCAATCCCGGCCACCGCGGCCCGGTTGCCCAAATTTTCGTCGGCAAGTGATCGGAATGACGATGTTGGAACAAACAGAGCACCAAATAAATCAAGCTGAAACAAGGCTCTAACTGGCTGGGGCGCCAGGATTCGAACCTGGGAATGGCGGAATCAAAATCAAACGATTTCCGATTATTCATCAACGGGCATTCCGAAAAATCGGGAGAATGCGACGTCAATCCGTTCAACGGCTTATCCGATATTTCGGAATAGCTGGCCAAACGAGCCTACGAGATAGCGCCTCCAAAGGGCTTCCATTCGCTTAGGAAACGTCACCGGTACGAGTGGCCCTGTCGCTAAGGGGAAATCCCAAGCCAGTATCAACTGATGCATGGGTGAGCCAGGGAGAAGCTTGGCCGCCCTCCGGATAACGTGCCGAATTTTTCGCACTTTCGGGACTGACGGCTTCTTCATAGAATGAAGGAGCAACCGATGAGTGACGAGAAGCCGATGGGTCAGGTGATCCAGATCGACGAAGCCCGGATCCGGGACCATCTTGGTGAGATGGTGCGCGGCACGGTGGAAGAGACATTGAATGCGATGCTGGATGCTGAGGCAGACCAGCTCTGTGGCGCGGGCCGTTATGAACGGAGCCAGGCGCGGCAGGACACCCGAGCTGGCAGCTACGAACGAACGCTGCAGACCAGCGCCGGCGAAGTAAGCCTCAAGGTACCAAAGCTGCGGCGCCAGACCTTCGAGACCGCGATCATCGAGCGGTACCGCCGCCGGGAGAGCTCGGTCGAGGAGGCGCTGATCGAGATGTACCTGGCGGGGGTCTCGGTGCGCCGGGTGGAGGACATCACCGAAGCGCTGTGGGGTACGCGGGTGAGCCCGAGCACGGTGTCGAACCTCAACAAGAAGATCTACGCCAAGATCGAGGCTTGGCGGAACCGGCGGATCGAAGGCGAGCATCCGTACCTCTATCTCGACGGCATCGTGATGAAGCGGACGTGGGCCGGCGAGGTGCGCAACGTCTCGCTGCTGGTGGCCAGCGCGGTCAATTCCGAGGGATTTCGGGAGATTCTGGGCATTTGCGAAGGCGCCAAGGAGGACAAGTCGGGCTGGTCGGCGTTCCTGCGGCACCTGGTCGATCGTGGGCTCAAGGGCGTGCAGCTCATCATCTCCGACGCCTGCCGCGGCCTGATGGAGAGCGCCGCAGAGTATCTGCCGGACGCACGATGGCAGCGCTGCATGGTGCATTTTTATCGGAACGTTTTCAGCCACGTGCCGGCGACCAGGGTTCGCGAGGTGAGCCACATGCTCAAGGCCATCCATGCCCAGGAGAGCCGTGACGCGGCCGACCGCAAGGCGCGGGCGATCGTCGAAGACCTGCGCACCGCCCGCATGAACACGGCGGCTGATCTCGTCGAACGCGGCGTGTCCGAGACACTGACCTATTACGCCTTTCCCGACATCCACTGGCAGAAAATTCGTACCAACAATCCCCTCGAGCGCATCATGAGAGAGATCCGTCGGCGCACGCGTGTTGTCGGCGCGTTCCCCGACGGCCAATCATGCCTCAACCTGGCGGCCGCGAGGCTGCGCTACATCGCCGGCACCGCATGGTCCGCCAAATGCTACATGAACATGAAACCGCTCTATCAGCCGCAAGTCATGCAAACCGAAGCCGTCGCCTGATCAAATGTGCGAAAGAATCTGCACGCTACCAGCAGAACGGGGAATTTCCGAGCACGTATCAGCAATAACACTTCGAGTAACAGGGAACTTGCACCTCAAGGTCAGGAAATCATCTTGGAATCGTCCATCACCGACTGGGCGCAACTGCCTATCGCATCGTTTGTCCGGTCACTGGGCGGAGCGGTCGTACCGATTGACCCGATTTGGAAGTCGATAGTGCATCGCAGCAGTCGGTCTCGGTTCGATTTTCGATGTCTTAAATACCTTTACTTCAACATCAATTCCTATAACAATTTGATTGTAGGATTGTTGCGACAAGCCAAAGAGGAATAGGCCATATGGATAAGAAGCGCATTCTACTCGCAGGCATCTTCGCCGTCCTGGTTGCATTGGGCGGTGTCGCCGCCATATGTGCTCAGGCTGGCGACTCCCCGAAGTCTAAGCCCCCGAACAAAACTGGGCAGAGCATTGCGGAAGTTCGCCTTGGGTTTTAATTCCGGCTTTCCGCACAGACCTGCGTTAAGCTTTAGACGAAAATGCGCAGCGGCGGGCATCACGCCCGCCGCATGTTTTTTCTAAGGCGATGCCGTGATTCGAGGCCGCCACCGCCAATGCAGGAAAAAGTTGGAACTCCGATCGTCACCTTCATACCTGCTTGCCGCTCTTATTCTCTGTGTGATCTTTATTATTTCCCGGATTTCCGCCGCCAATTCGGCCGAGATAGTGGTCTATTATGCCAATGAAACCACGCCGCAGGCTGCACACTCCCCGAATACCACCCGATTGCTAGCTATTCTCGAAGGCAGCGCCAACCCTGCGGCCCGCGGCATGGTGAAACCCATGCTCGATGACGAGGCAAAGTTTGGCGCCGCAGTAAGGGCCGATGAGACGGCTCTCATCTCCGCGGCACAGCAGCGTGGCTTCGAACTCATTCTGTTTACCAACGCTCTTGCGCTCGACAATAAATTCCTGGTGCTGCGCCACGGCGGCGATTTTGAAAGTCTGCCGCTACCTAATCAGATTCCGGCGCCAAGTCCAGCACTTGCTACCTCGCCGCTGGCGCGCCCCGAATATTTAGCCGCCGCTTTAAACGAGGTCGCGGCGCTTTATCCCCGGCATCCGGTTGATGTAATCCTCATCACCAATTCACACGGCGCCGGCGATCTTGCCTTAACGCCGCGGATCTTCGCCGATCTGGCCCTTGCCAAGGCAAGCGAGCTCGAACATGAACTCGAAACCCCGCCCGAAATTGGGAAGCCACCTCCGTTATGGGCGGCTTATCCCGGCACCACTAAGGCTGAATACTGGCGCATACTCGCGAACGCAAAAGGACTCCGCTTCGCCTTGGTGGTCCGCGACTTCTGCGAAAGCGGAATGTCGAGTTGGCGTGAATTACTGGCGCTATTTCCGGTCGATCTCACGGCTCTTGTCCATACTGGAGACGCAGTCATCGATTACGGCGCGATCGACTTTCAGATGGCTTTCGCCGGCAATCCCTCGGATCCTACTCTCGCCACGGGCTTAGCCTCGGGACTGCAACGCCAGGGGCTATACGTTAGCGGCAAAAATACATTGATTTTTGGTTTTTTTCTGCGCCGGATAGCGGCCCTGCCAGCGGCGCTGTATTTCGTACCGCTTGCCTTATGGCTGTGCTGGTTTGGATGGGCCGTTCTGACAGCGCGCCAGCGGCGCGCCATGGAGGAACCGTAGGATCTAGGGTTCGGGCGGTGACGCCGGCGGCGGACAAGTAGCGTCGACGCAAATGAGCGGGGTGACCGACGGCACCGAGGTAAGATTTGTGTCGAAGAAGACATCGACGCCCTTAACCTCGCCAGTGATCGTAGCGCCTGCCGGCGGCTGAGTGGTGCTTTTTGGCAGAATCCTCACCAACCCATCCTCACCGTCGAAGGCCAGATTGTCGTCGCGATCGAAGCCATAGACGCCCCTGACACCGACCAAGCCGTCAAGCTCGTACTCTTTTTTCCAATCTCCGACCGACCACAGGGAAATCTCCCGATTCTCAGCGCCGAAGGCGAAATAGTTTCCGGTAGCATTGAAAGCGATATCGCCGTTCGGCGCACTGCGCACCTGAAGATGCGCTACCGGTGTATTACCGGGCGTCGGATGCCAGACAAAAATCCCGTCATCCCCATCAGAGGCAAGCCAGTCGCTATTGGGCGAAAATCTTAGATGCCAGATCGCACTGCGATGGACGGCGAGCGGAGCCGCGAACTTGCTGGCCGCGATATCCCAAAGCATGACGCGTTTAACGGCTCGACCCTGGTCGTTCCCACCAACCGCGAGCCATTTTCCGTCACCGCTGTAATCGAGCGCGCGGAGCGGACCTTTGCCGTCGTACGGGAGCTTGTAGGACGCGCGATTGAGGGCCACGTCCTTGAGCCAAACCTCGCCAGCGAGGGTCACCCAAGCTAAGGTCTTGCCATCGGAGCTCACGGCGAGCTCGTTGACTAAATTGCCGCCGACGTCGATCGGTAGCCGCGCACCACATTCTGGCGGGGACTGCCTGGCGGGAATTTCGGCGGCTTTTTTGGCTGGAGCAGCCGCTGCGGTCTCCCAATATCTTGATCGAGTTATGAAGTTGTCCTTCGGAAATGCCGGCGCTATAGACCAGATTGCCGGAGGGCGCGAAGGCGATACTGGTTACCCAGTCCTCGTGCGGCGCTTGGCAGATAAGCTCCATGCCGCCGGACTGAAGGACATGGTAAAGTCGCATATAGCCATCGCGCGCTCCTGTCGCGAACAAGGAGCGATCGCCACTGTATACGCCCTTCAAGGTCTCGCGGTCGCTGTCGCGGAAGGTCAAAAACATGGGGTGCAACGCATCAAGCTGCCACAGGCGCACTGCGCCCGAACGATCGGTCGTCAACGCCAAAAGGGGTAGCTTTGCCGCTGGATCAGCGAAGAAAGCGACATCGGTCACCCAGAGGTCGTTGCCGTCCAAAGTGCCGGCGTAATTGTACGCTCTGGCGTTCCAGAAGCGCACGCTACCGTCCCAAGAGGCTGCGGCAATCAGCTTTCCGTCTGGCGAAAACCGAACCTTCCATAGCTTGTCCCGCTGATCGGACAGCGAGGCCAGTTTGTCGCCGGTCGTCACATTCCAGAAATTGAGCACGCCGAGAATACTAGCGCTGGCGATGGTCCGGTCGTCTGGGCTGAAATCGATGCTGATAAGATCTGTTCGTCCCGTTGCGACCTCTCGGATGGTTTCTCAATCAGCAGCGTGCCTGATGATGATTTGCCGTCGTCATCGGAGGAAGCGAGAAGCGTGCCATCGTGGCTGAACGACACTGACAATGCCCAGCTCACCGCCCCGCGATCCGCGTTCTTCCGCGCCGGGAAATCCTGTAACTTCAGGAACTTTTCGATGTCCCACACCATCACATGACCATCATTGGATGCCGAAGCCAGCAATGGTCGCGTCGGATGGAAGGCCAAATCGACGACACTACTCGTGTGACCGTCCGACGCTCCCAGCTCGCGCGATGCGAAGGTCGCTAGGTTCCACACGCGGATCGTCTTGTCATCGCTCGCCGTCGCTAGCCATTTGCCATCCGGGCTAAACCGAACCGCTTCCACCATTTCGCCTTGGTTGTGGCCACGCAAGACATAGCGTACGGAGCGATCCTCGGTACGAAACACAGTCACTTTTCCGTCGGTGTCAGCCACCGCGAAATGGCGACCATCCGGGCTGAAGGCTACGGACTGCCCGCCAACCGTTCGATGGGGTCCCTGAGTATTGCGCTGAAAATTGGCCCCGCGCTTGCTGGTTGCGCAATCTTCAGGATTGTCTTGACCAGAATACTGTCGTCCTGGGTCTCGCCGAGCTTGGAAAAAAGTTGCTGGAGTAGAGCAAATAGGCCGTTTCCCGTGGCCTCTGCGGCCAGGGCAAGGGCAGCCGCCGGCCGCTCCTCGACCAGGTACCGCTCGGCCCGAGTCCCAGGCGGGCGAAGCTAAGATTGACCTGGGCCTGGATGTAGGCTGCCAGCACTATGACACCCAAGGCGCCGGCAACCGAAACAATCAGCTGCCGGCGAAGACGCGCCCGCCGTCTGGACGCGGTAATGAAAGAACGCGTGTCGGCGTCAAGCTCTGCGCCGTGAGTGGCAAGGATCTGCTCTGCTTCGGCAAGAGGCAAGCCGCGTGCAATCAGCAGCTCGGCCTTGCGACCACTGGCAATCCACCGCCGCCGCTGGTCTCCGATCTCGCCGCGAACGCGGAAAAATTCGATATTGCTTGCAACGATTTCTTTAGCCCGCTTCCAGCTTTCCAGGACGCGCTGGTGGGCAAGATGAAGCGTCGCCACGCCATCATTCTTCGACAGCACCAATATGGAGGCTTCAACCAACGCAT
>CAWKNH010000021.1:0-84671 GCA_963850855.1 uncultured Alphaproteobacteria bacterium | reverse complement strand
TGGAACTGGTTTTGCTCAGTCGCCTTTTTGGCAAACGCCTCAACCTGTTCTTCGGTATGTCGCTTATCCTTGGGAAGCGCCATCCATTCGCGAATGATTTTTCGGCGCGTCTCGTGGTCTTCCATGTTCGTGGCTCCTTTGGCTTATCTCATCTGGGACAGCAGGGCGCGCCCGAGTTCTGTCCTCAGTGAAACTCGCGCCATTCAGCGCGGAGCGAGTTGAAATGCGAAGGCGCAGCAATTCAACTTCAACATCGTCGTAGGTCCATGTGCGCTCGGTTCCTACTTCGCGATGCGCGCATTTACTCTTCGCTGGCCTCGTCATTGCCGCATTGCTCGGCGTGATCGGTTAGTACGCCGCCTCGTTTCTGCCCAGCGCTCGACGCCGTGTCGAAAACACGGCGCCAGGACTTCCACAACGAACCGGAAATACCTAATCGACAAACGCACCGATCAACCGCGCTACCGGGAAAAAATAAATCACCGTTGCGACGAAGGACAGCATCAGCCAAGCTAGAACCATCCGCCAATCCGGCAGTTTCGCATACCAACTTTTCATCTTACCCCCCGTACCCACCAATCATTCTTCCCATCCAAAATGGCAGCCTCGTGGCGAAGAGGGCGGCCAGGACGGCAAGTCGCATGCGTGCTGCGTACAAGTTGCTCTAAAGACAGGCTTCAAATCGGGCTCGCAAATGTGGCTCAAGCAATAGTGGATAGACTAAACCTTCAGGGCAGCCGCGGGTGGCACTCGTGTCCCCCGCTTGCTCCAAAGCCAAATCCAAACATCCAAACCAACAAATTGCCATGCCGCCGCAGCGGCGCAGGCTCAGCTATTGCGCCCGGCGATACGGATTTGACGGTTGTCGCTAACGGCCTCTCGTGACACGATCGAGGCACTGGTTTATTCAGATATCGAGGCAACATGTCGCGTCGGAAATTTGCCTGGGCCACCCTGCCCGACGAGCAGTTGCTAGAGGTTCGCCTCAAGGATCTCAGGGTCACGCTCGAGGGCACTTGGCTTGAGGATTGCCTCCACAATCTTCACGACGAGCTTGAAGAGCGCGCCATACGAGTGCGGCCCCACGCCTGGATCTCAAGCGAATGGTTCAGCCCGGACACCACGCCTGGCATCGCGATCCCCTTCTATCTGACCCATCCCCGGCTGATGCGGCTGGAAAAGAAAATGATCATTGACGTCGAGGGCGGCACTTGGTCCGAATGCATGAGCATTCTCAGGCATGAGGCCGGTCATGTCGTGCAGCACGCGTATCAACTGCATCGGCGCCGCCGGTGGCAGCAGCTATTTGGCCCAACCTCGAAACGCTATCCGCGTTATTACCGACCGAATCCGGCCAGCCGGCATTTTGTCCAGCATCTTCGGCTCTGGTACGCCCAAAGCCATCCGGACGAGGATTTCGCCGAAACGTTTGCCGTGTGGCTCCGGCCTCGCTCGAACTGGCGGACGCGCTATGAGGGATGGCCGGCCCTCAAGAAAATTGAATACGTCGACGAGTTGATGGCGGAAATCGCCAAGCAACGGCCGCTGCTCACGCATAGGGAGCGGGTCGATCCCATAACTCAGCTCACCGAGACGCTCGCCGAACATTACAGGAAGAAGCAGGCACTCTACGCCTTCGATACGCCAACAACCTACGATCGCGATTTGCAGCGGCTGTTCTCCGCCGATCCGAAGCATCGCCGGTCGGAGGCGGCTTCCTTGTTCATCAGACGCAACCGCGCAAGAATTAGGGAACTAATTGCCAAGTGGACAGGTGAATACCAGCTCACGCTCGACGCCGTGCTTGACGACATGATAGCCCGCTGCCGTGAGCTCAATCTGCGCGCGGTCGGTCCCGAGCGTAAGCTCATCATGGAGTTCACAGTACTGTTGACCGCAAAGACGATGCACGCGCTCTTCGGCCCGTCGCGGCGAAGGTGGATCGCATTATGAAACTGCTGCGCGTCCTGGTGCTTGTCCACCCGGACCTGATACCCCCGGATTCAACCAAGGGATTCAGCGAGCAGCAAATCAATGAATGGAAAACAGAGTATGACGTCGTCACCACGCTGCGCGCCGCCGGGCACGAGATCCGTCCGCTCGGTGTGCATGATGAGCTCAAGCCGATTCGCGATGAGATCGAGGACTGGAAGCCGGATGTAGTGTTGACACTTCTCGAGCAGTTTCATGGCGAAGCCATCTACGATCAGAACGTCGCGAGTTTTCTCGAGCTGATGCGGATTCCGTATACCGGTTGTAACCCGCGCGGCCTGATGCTGGCGCGCGGCAAAGGCCTGTCCAAGACGCTGGTGCACTATCATCGGATTCCTGTGCCGGCCTTTGCGGTTTTCCCGATGCGTCGAAAGGTCCAGCGTCCGGCACGGCTTGCCCTGCCCCTGATCGTCAAGAGTCTGAGCGAGCACGGGTCCTACGGTATCTCGCAAGCCTCCGTCGTCGACACCGACGAAAAGCTCGCAGAGCGCGTCGGCTTCATTCATGAGCGGATTGGGACTCCCGCTATCGCCGAACAGTATATCGAGGGGCGTGAGCTCTATGTCGGGGTCCTCGGCAATGACCGGCTGCGGGTGCTGCCGGTGTGGGAGCTCGAATTCGGCAACATGGCCCAAGGTGCTTGGGCAATCGCCACCGAGAAAGTCAAACACGATCCCGACTATCAGGAGCGCCGCGGCATCCTGCATGGGCCGGCCAAAGACCTCGAGCCTGAGCTAAACGCCCGCATTCAGCGGATGGCAAAACGAATCTACCGGACGCTGGAGCTCGATGGGTATGCCCGCATCGATTTCCGCCTATCTGCCGAGGGCATTACGTATTTCCTCGAAGCGAATCCCAATCCCGAGATCGCAGAGAGCCAGGAATTCGCGGCGGCTGCTCGGCACGACGGCCTTGCTTACTCAGACCTGCTGCATCGTATTCTGGCTCTCGGAATAAGACGGGCAGCATCGGCAACGTCCGTGAGTGACAAATGATGACGAGGGTTGGGCCCTCATTGGTCCCGGACCGTTTTATCGCGCGACACGTGGATATTTCAGCGGTAAACAATTCTGGAGGTGACATGCGACTGACCGTCCCGCGCATAGCGCCCATCCCCGCCGAAAGCTGGACCGACGAGCAACGCGAGATTGTCGGGCCTATGCTGGCCCGGGGCCCGGTTCTCAATATCTTCCGCACCTTGCTGGCGCATCCGGCGGCGGCAAAGGCCTTCCTCGTTTGGGGAGGGTATATCCTGAGCCGCAAAAGCACGCTGGCGTCGCGCGAGCGCGAGATCATCATCCTCCGCACCGGATTCCTTTGCCGCTCAGGTTATGAGTGGACCCAGCATGTGCCGATCGGTCGCCGTGCCGGTCTGACCGAGGAGGAGATCGACCGCATCAAAATCGGCGCCGACGCGCCTGGCTGGAGCGACGCCGATGCGGTCCTGCTTCGCGCGACCGACGATTTGCTTCGCGAGCAGTTCATCACCGAACCGGTCTGGGCCGAACTCGCCCAGCATTTTGAGGAACGCAAGCGCATGGATCTGGTGTTCACCGTCGGCCAGTACACCCAGGTCTCGATGCTGCTGAACAGCTTTGGCGTTCAGCTTGACGAGGGCCAGGTGCTTGATCCCGATCTGAAGGGATTTTGAGATGAGCGGACGCTTAACCGGTAAGACCGCAATCATTGTCGGCGCCGGCCAGTCTCCCGGCGAGACCATTGGCAACGGCCGGGCAATGGCGGTTCTGTTTGCCCGCGAGGGCGCCCAAGTGCTCTGTGTCGATCATCACCTTGAGAGCGCACTCGAGACTCTAGCCATGATTTCCGCAGAAGGCGGATCCGCGGCCGCCTATCAGGCCGACGTCTCGCGCGACGCCGACTGCGTCGCGCTGATTGTTGAGGCCAAGTCGACCTGGGGACGGATCGATATCTTGGTCAACAATGTGGGCATCGGCGGCGGCGGCGATGGCCCCGCGCACCGGGCCGAAGAGGCGGCCTGGGATCGCATTTTGACCGTCAATCTCAAATCCGCCTGGATGACCATCAAGCACGCCTTGCCGATCATGCGCGGTCAAAATGCCGGTGTGATCGTCAATATCTCCTCCCTGGCCTCACTCGCTGGCGGCAATCAGGTGGCCTACGAGGTCTCCAAGGCGGCGATGAACCGGTTGACCATCAGCGTGGCCAACGCTAACGCCGCCCACGGCGTCCGCTGCAACGCTGTGTTGCCGGGGCTGATGGACACGCCCATGGCCATATCCGGCATTGCCACCGCGGTCGGCTCGTCGACGGAGGCGGTGCGCGAAGCGCGCAACGCCCGCGTGCCCCTGCGCGGCAAGATGGGAACCGCCTGGGACACCGCCCATGCGGCTCTGTTCCTGGCCTCCGATGAAGCCAACTTCATCACCGGCGTGCTGCTGCCGGTGGACGGGGGCATGTCCGTGCGCGTCGGCTGAAGCTGGTGACACGATCTAAGATGTCCATCAGCGCTCTGATGCGGAGCCAGCTGCTGGCATGATGGTTGAACCGCTTTCAGCAACTCGCCGATGTCGGAAGCGGCGCGCACGAGTCACCGGAAGATCCCAGCATGAGCGCCGACACAGAGGCGAGCCCCCATCACACTGAAACCGCGTTGCATTGGCAGGGACGCCCAAGGCCGAGGTATTCGACGTTACACAAAACGCTTGGGGTGACATCGAACTAAATTGTTACGGGAACTGATGGCGAGGGTTGGGGGGCGTTCCTGGGGGCGTAAGGACCTCGCCGCCGGCGACCGCTGCACGGGCCGGAGCTTGATCCAGAGACTGGCGGCCGCCTGCACGAGGCCGGCCGCCAGAACCCGCGGAATAACCGTCCGTGCTACACTGCGGCGGTCACACCCCGGCACCGCGGTCTGGAGAATCTTTCCGAAGGAGACGTGCCGATCGTGCACCCGATGGGTCGGGTTGCAATCTTTTGGTAATAGGCCTATCAGCAATTTCAAACGAAGGTTTTAAAAAGGGGGCTGGGAAATGACGCGACCGTCGGACATCACCCGCCAGCGCATCCTCAAAGCCGCCGAGCGGCTGTTTGCCGATCGCGGCTATGAAGAAACCAGTATTCGCGCCATCGTTGCCAAGGCCCGGGTGAACCAAGCCGCTATCAACTACCACTTCGGGGGCAAGGACGGCCTCTATCGCGAAGTCCTGCGGACGGCTTTCCGCGCTCTCACCGAGCAGCAACTCGCCCATGCGCAGCAGATGAAAGACATGACCCGCGAAGACGCGCTTGGCGAATTTATCCGGCATCAGCTGCATCCGCTCGTGGAACGCGACGAGCTCAGCCGGCACTTGCGCATTTTCAATTGGGAGGCCGTGCGTCCCACGGCCGTGTACCGCAAACTTATGACCGAGGAGGCGGCGCCCTTCATGGCGCTTGCGATTGATCTAGTGCGGCGGTTCCTCCCCGAAGCCGACCAGAACACCCTGATCATGGCCGCCGTCTGGCTAGTCGGTCAGTGCAGCATCTTCGTACGAAGCGGCGAGCAACTGGCCAACCCGCCAGTTTCGCTCGCCTTAGACGGGGCCACTATCGAACGGCTTACCAAGCGGGTCAGCGCCTGGGCGCTCGCCGGGCTGGCGCAGGCCGCTTAAGGACGGGTTCGTAGTGATTGCGAGCTTTGCTTGAGCTGCAGAGCATCGCATAACGCTTCGTTCCAAGTACTTTGAGGAAAAAGCCCCAAGCGCTGGGGGCGACATTCGCGCTTGGGGCTTACGAGGCGGGGGATCTAGTCTAGTTAGGAGGCGACCCGCCCCGATTCGAGAACGAAACTCAGCAACGCTGGCCGATGGGGCGGTCGGCAGCTTCGGTCAGCCAAACACCGCATTGCTCACAGCCATAGGTCCTTAAGTCCTGTGCACCGGGCCTCGGCATGACCCGCGTGAGCCGCAGTGCTTTGCCGCAGCTTGGGCAAGCTGGCTGCAACTGGCCGGCCACCTCCCGCATCAAGTCTCGTGTCGCCAACATGTCAGACCTCAAATTCGTTGACCGCGATCATCGCAGCGCGATGGCTTGGTCCGTGATCATCGCAATGCGATGACTTGGCGTCGCTCGGTCGCCGCTGTCGGTTTGGAATCAAAGCCGCCGCTCGGCACCCCGAGTTGCGCCTTGACCATGTCCGCGATCAGGCCGTGTTCATCGCGCAGGAGCTGCATCATTTCCAGCGAGGCTGAAGCGGCCTGGCCTTGCGGCGGTTCCGTCGCGCGTACCCATTGGCCCCCATGCAGGAGACCGCCGACACCGCCGGCGAGCATCACAGTGATGAGCAACCGAGCCGCTACGGGCTTAGTCGTATCCCAGGGCATCATCGCTCCTCCATGGTTTTAAAACGATCGATTGAAATTCAAACGCCTGTTTAAGCCAGGTCTAGGCCGAAAGCAAGGAATTTTTGTGTTTTTTAAACATCTGTTTGAGTGGCGCGCGGCGGGTGCTAAAGGCCGGCACTCTGGCCGAGCGCGGCACATGTCCTGTTCGCCGGCCTCATCGAAAAGAAACTAAGTTACAATAATCTAGGAGGGATTATGGACGCGCCGGATGAAGCCAAGACAAAAGAGCCGGCGATCAAACATTTCGATATCCGCAAAGAGGATCGAAATCGGCTGCTGATGCGACGGTTCGGGGTCGATCGCGTCGTTTCGAGCGTGCCGGCTACGTCCGCTTTTACCCTGCCGGTTCAACCGGTCGACGCAACACTCGGGGCAGCTGGCAATAAAATAACGATGACGGCTTGCCAAACTCTCGCCCAATCGCTTTCAGCGAGTCCCACCGCAACCAGCTATCCCACAACGAAATTTTCTTTGCCGCCTTCTTACCATCACGAAATCTCTGACTTATCGGCCTATAATCGATCTTTCCCTCTACGATAAAGTGTTGCGTCGACCGGTTGAGACCACCCCCACAAATTCGACATTCGCCTGCGCTGCAATATTTGACACGAAGGGCCATGTGTGGACGGCTCCGAGTTGGCAAGGGTTTTTTTCACGAGTGCAGCATTGGTCGGAGCAGCCATGTGTTCGGCCTGTTACTGCGGTTCACATGACCGCTGGCCATAATGCCCTCCGCGGATCAGGTCCCGGTCAATAAGACGCATTCGACAATGCTCTGGCCCTTGTGGGTTGTCCTGATCGCCGGATCGACCGGCTCTGCATTACGTGCTGTTCGCCCTCCCAACCTTCACATCACGCCGGATGCCCGGTGTGATCTCGTTCACGCCGCCAGCGCGGCTGGTTCTTTGTAGCGTTCACCCTTAGCCATGATTGCCCAAGCCATCCGTGCGATCTTGTTGGCGAGCGCGATGGCCGCGACCATTGTGGGTCGCCGCGTCAGCAACTCTGTGAGCCAAGGCCGGTGCCCGGTGCCATGGATTTTGGCATAGCGAACCACCGCCAACGCGCCGGTCGTGAACAGACTGCGCAGATAGCGATCGCCTCGCTTGCTGATATTGCCGAGCCTGTCCTTGCCTCCGCTCGAGTTCTGCTTCGGCACGAGCCCAATCCAGGCCGAGAAGTCTCGCCCCGACCGGAAAGCCCTTGGATCAGCGACGCTGGCAACCAGAGCGGTCGCTAACACCGGACCAACGCCGGGGATATCTTCGAGCCGCCTGCTCGCCTCGCTGGATCGGTGCCAAGCCCTGATCATACGGTCGAACTCCAGGATCTGCGCCTTCAGCGTCTGCAGTTGGGTGCCGAGAGCGACGACGCACGCGCGTGCAACCTCCGGCAATCGCTTGTCATTGGAATCGGCGACTACGCCGAGCAGTTGCTCGACACCATTGCGCCCGACCGGCGCGACAATCCCGAACTCCGCAAGGTGAGCGCGGATAGCATTGATCACCGAGGTCTGCTGGCGGATGAACAAGTGACGGGTCCGATGCAGTGTCAGGCAACTCTGTTGTTCTGGCGTCTTGGTCGCGACGAACCGCATGTTGGGCCTGGTGACCGCCTCGCAGATCGCCTCGGCGTCAGTACTATCGTTCTTATGTCGCTTCACATAAGGCTTCACATAGGCCGGCGGCATCAGGCGAACAGTATGGCCGAGCGCCTGGAGCTCGCGCGACCAATGATGCGAGGAGGCGCAGGCTTCGATGCCGACTAAGCACGGTGGCAGTTTCTGAAAGAAGGCCAGTACGTAGCGCCGCTTGACCTGCCGGCGGATGACGATATTGCCATCCGTATCGATGCCATGGACCTGAAAAACCGACTTTGCGATATCGAGACCAATTGTCGTGATCGTTTGCATAGTTAGCTCCTCCAAATCGTGGGAGCCTTAACAGCGCCCACATTCATGGCACTCACGTGCCGGGTGGAGGAGCCGTCCACAGCATCAACAAGAGACATCACCGCCTCTTCCTCGCTCAGTAGCGACCGGTGTAATTTGATGTCGCAGCTGTTGCGGGATGTGCCAAACGCGATCATCGCAATGGGCAACGCGGTGCTGTCGGCAAGCGTTTCATAGCGAACCCCAAGGTCGGGCCGGATAAGAACAATGTTCACACTCGCCGACGTGGAAACGGCCCTGCCGATTGTACGCGCCGCCGTGCCCCCAACGCCGGAATATGCGTGGCCGCTTCTATGCGCTCGTGTCGGAGCTGAAGTCTTCGTCAAACACGAGAATCACACCCCGATCGGCGCCTTCAAGCTGCGAGGAGGCCTTGTCTATGTGGAGCGGCTCAAACGTGAAAGGCCTCATATCAAAGGCATCATCTCGGCGACGCGCGGCAATCACGGCCAGTCGCTGGCCTTCGCGGCTCAACGCGCCGGACTGTTGCTGGCGATCGTTGTACCGCGCGACAATTCGCTGGAGAAGAACGCGGCGATGCGCGGTTTCGGCGCCGAACTCATCGAATTCGGCGAGGACTTCGATGAAGCGAAGGGACATGCAGCAGAGATCGCGGCTAGGCGCCGCTACGAATTCGTGCCGTCGTTTCATCGTGATCTCGTCATCGGCGTTGCGACTTACGCGCATGAGCTTTTTACCGCCGTCGCTGACCTCGACACGGTTTATGTTCCGGTTGGGTTGGGCTCGGGGATTTCCGGGGTCATCGGCGTGCGCGACGCGCTCGGCCTGAAAACGAGGGTCGTCGGCGTCGTGGCGAAACGCGCGAACGCCTATGCCATGTCGTTCGCGGCAGGTCACGTCGTAACGACCAATTCGGCATTGACCTTCGCTGACGGTATGGCGGTGCGCGTGCCGGACGAGACAGCACTTGCAATCATGCAACATGGTGCCGAACGGATCATTGAGGTTTCCGACGATGACATCGCCGACGCGATCCGGATCTATTTCAGCGACGCACATGCTCTTGCCGAGGGCGCTGGCGCTGCAGCTCTCGCCGCTCTGATGAAGGAACGCGACCGAATGCAAGGGCGCCGTATCGGCCTTGTGTTGTCAGGACAGAATATCGACCGTGCCCGGATGCGCGAAGTGCTCATGGGGGAAACGCCCAGTATGCCGCGAGAGCGCAAACCGTCTTAGGGTCGAGAATTCGGGAAGATTGCGTTAAGCGCGAGCTAACTTCGCCTATGGACGGCTTCCCTCACAGTCGTTCGCTTCAATGCCACCACCCCATGACACTCCGATGCCGCAGCGCGCCGTCCACAGCATCTTCGCGACTGAATACCCGCTTGCTTTGAGTTTCAGAGAGTCCCGTTAGCCCCACATTCGGCGCATCTTCGTGCGGACATCCACAAGCTGGCGCTTCCGCCCAGCTCCTTCACTCGCGGACTTCGGCGGTGGCCAAGAGCGGCTCTCGAACCGGTCCAATACCGAACTAGGGATGAAGCGCGTCCGTTGCGCATAGACGTGGCGGTCGCCGGCGCTGCGCTGGCCGTGCGCGAAGAAGCGCTGTGGAATCATCAGGTGAAGCTGGTCCCTGGCTCGCGTCATGGCAACATAGAGCAGCCGACGCTCTTCCTGGATTTCCGGCGTTGAGCCGGTGGCGAGGTCGGATGGCAGGCACCCATCGACCGTGTTGAGCAGGAAAACCGAGGCCCACTCCTGTCCCTTGGCAGAGTGAATGGTCGAGAGGATCAGATAATCCTCGTCAAGAAGCGGCACACCCGCTTCGTCACTGGTCGCGTCCGGCGGATCTAACGTGAGCTCGGTCAGAAAACGCTCCCGGCTCGCATAGGTAGAGGCAATATGCGCAAGTTGTATCAGGTCAGCGTCGCGAAGCATTGCATCATCGTGAATGCGTTCGAGATGAGGTCGATACCAGCGGCAGATAAGATCGAGCTCGGCCGGCCAGCCCCCCGCCGTATTCCTGTGCAGCAAGCCAATCGTCGTTTCGAATTCCTGCCAGTGCTCGACCGCTGCCGCCGGAGGTTTGAACTCGCTCAAAGCGTGAATCGGATCGGTCCGCTCGGCCATGCAATCAAGGAGACGAGCCGCCGAACTTGGGCCAATGCCGGGTAGCAGTTGCGCGACGCGAAACCCGGCGACGCGATCGCGGATGTTTTGCGCCCAGCGCAGCACCGCCAGTACGTCCTTGATGTGTGCCGCTTCCAGGAACTTGAGCCCGCCAAATTTCACAAAAGGAATATTGCGTCGAGTGAGCTCGACTTCGAGGCCGGCGCTGTGATGTGAAGCGCGAAACAAGATGGCTTGAGATTTCAGCGCAATCCCAGTTTCCCGGTTCTCCAGGACCTTCTCAACGACGTATCCCGCTTGGGCCGCATCATCCGCCACATTGACGAGATGCGGCCGCTCAGCAGAAGCGCGATCCGACCACAAGTTTTTGGTGAACCGTTCGGACGCGAGATCGATGACGGCATTGGCGGCGGCAAGGATGGGCTGGGTGGAACGGTAATTCCGTTCCAGGGTGATGATTTCGGCCCTTGGGCTGAAATGTTCCGGAAAGTCGAGAATGTTACGCACTGTCGCCGCCCGAAAGGAATAGATCGACTGCGCATCATCCCCGACGACGGTCAATCCGCGCCCGTTCGGTTTGAGAGCCAAGAGGATCGAAGCCTGCAAGCGGTTTGTATCCTGGTATTCATCGACCAGTACATGGTCGAAGCGGTCCGCAACATCCTGTGCAACGGCGCCTTCGACCATCATTTGCGCCCAGTAGAGCAGCAGGTCATCGTAGTCGAGAACGTTCTGCTTTTGCTTCGCTTCAACGTAAGCGCCGAATAGGTTTCGCAATTCCGCTTCCCATTCGGCGCACCAAGGGAAGTAACTGCCCAGGACCTCGCCGAGCGGCACTTGTGCATTGACCACGCGCGAGTAGATTGAAAGACAGGTGCCTTTCATTGGAAACCGTTTGTTGGTTTTGGAGAAGCCTAATTCATGTCGAACGAGATTCATCAGATCAGCGGAGTCTTCGCGATCATGAATTGTGAAAGTGCTGCTGAGGCCGATGTCGAGCGCATACTCGCGGAGAAGCCGCGCGCCGATGGCATGAAACGTTCCCGACCAGCTGAGCGCATGGACGGTGGGGCCGGCTTTCGCGCCGAGCGCTTGCGCCGTGATGTGCTCGACCCGGCGCTGCATTTCGGCGGCCGCGCGGCGGGAGAAGGTGAGAAGCATCATGCGGCGCGGGTCCGCGCCACAGACGATCAGGTGCGCGACGCGGTTAGCCAAGGTGTTGGTTTTGCCGGAGCCTGCGCCCGCAATGATGAGAAGAGGTGGCATTTCATCAAGCGCGCTGGACCCGTGTTCGACGGCGCGGCGCTGTTCAGTATTGAGTTTGGCGAGGTAGACAGCGGTCATCGGCGAGCGATCACGCCGCGACAGGCACGCCTATCGATTTCTGCGAGCTTGTTTCTGCGTCCCATTTCCGAATTGCCCCGAACTCGCTAACAAGCACAAAGCATGAACGGGGCGCTTTGTCGATCCGGAAAAGAGGGCTGAAATCCTATGACAATATTATACTCGGCAAACATCGATCGCCCGTCGCCGGCTGATCGGCGGGACTATAATGGTGGTATACTTACAGCTGCGCTGGCGCTCACTGGGGCGGATTTAGCTATGAAAGAGACAACTGACCTTAACCGGTCCGATGAAGACATCGTTGCCTGCCACATCCCAGACGAGGCACTGGAAGCTGCTGCGAGCGCCGATATTGGGCCGGCTGTGACTTGGGGGTGCACGAACGTTTGGTGGTGCGGGGCAGGCGGCGGAAGCGGGCCTAGTCGACGTCTGCAGGGCCGGGGGCACGGTACGATCGAGCGGCGGCGCCCATGGGGCTAATCTCGCTGCGGCGCTCGGGGGTCGGCTTGAGCGTGCTGCGCGCTACCATACGGCGGCCCTAAGTGCCCGCCCCGGCGTTTAGCCAGCGCCTTTAGACCCCATTCGCCTCCAACGAACGCTTCAGCAATACGCGATGGCTGACCGCGCGACCGCGGCGGCGTTGCTGCTGCGTAGAGCGAAGCGCGAGGGGACGCCGTCCGCGATTAAAAGTTGGGCGCTTTTCGCAAAGCTGAAGCGTTGACCGGCCGCAACGATCGCGTGACTTTGCAACGCAAGGCATCGATTTCGTCAAGCGGAGTGTCATGTGAGCGAGGAGCAGCGAGACAAGCCGACGATTGTCGGTCGTGAGGATCTGTACCGGCTAGTCTGGGAGACGCCGATGTCACGGCTCGGCGCGCACTACGGCATCTCTCGATTGACGAACCGGCCAAACCCATACCATTACCGCCCGAATTTCCAGAAGGCATCGGGGCAACACGGAAACAAGCATTGAGGATGATCGGGAAAATCAAAGTCGAGAACTCGATCGCACAACCGCACCGGCTCATCGGACGCTTATTGGACGAGGATAACGAGCGACGCGAGAAGCAACGGTCTTCGGCCTACTCATACTCTTGGGACAAACCGCTATTCGAGGCGCAATGGGAGCAGCGGCGATTGCGCATTTTGAATGCGTTGTTCTGTGCGATGGATGCCATTCGTTTTGCGCCTTGGTTGCGTGGGAAAGACGGGCGCGATCTTGGCATCCGCATAGGCGCGCAGTCGGTTTCGCTCAGACTAGAGCGCGCCGAGCGACCGCTCACCAGGAAGAAATCCGTTGGCGGGATAGGAGCCGATCCGCTGCGCTTCGATATTCTTGTCTCGTGCGGGAGCGAGCAGGCTAGAAACTCTTGGTCTGATGTCGAGAACGGACGCATCGAGCGGCAACTGCGCGCAATCACCGTCGAGATCATCGTTGCCGGCGAGATTAAATATCGAGAGTCCGTTCGCTCCAACTACAATTGGAAGGTGCAGCGAAAGGCGCAACTCGAGGAGGATGCACGCCGAAGAGAAGCCGAACCCGAAAGACAAGAGCGCGAAGGACGAGCTAGAATTGAAAAAGAGCGCGTCGAGCGGTTGTTCAATGACGCGAATGCGTTCAAGCAAGCGAACGAAATTCGCGCCTATGTTGAGACTGTCCGGGCTTCCATCTTGGCGTTTCAAGGCCCGATTGAGGACACGGGGCTTGATTCATGGTGTGCTTGGGCGAACGCAGAAGCAGACCGGCTCGATCCGACTAAGAGTAGGCGATTTCGTATAGAGTGAATCCGATGCAACTCCGTAAGGTCGGCGAAACGGCAACCATCGTCCCTACCTTTTCCATCCTCCGCGCGGCAGAGAAATTCTCAGAACTCGGATACGATAGAACCATGAGCACTTCCGGACGATTGAAGGACCTGTTGGCGCGTCGGGCGGCCGTCACGGTCCCCGGCGCTGCGAACGCCTTTTTTGCCCGCGTGATTGAAGATCTCGGTTTTGAGGCCGTGTATGTCACCGGCGCCGGCGTCGCCAATATGTTGCTCGGCGTTCCCGATGTCGGGCTGACGACCATGACTGAAATCAGTGAGACGGTCGCGGCAATCGCAGATGTCGTGTCGCTTCCGATCATCGCCGATGCTGACACCGGTTACGGCAACCCAGTGAATGTCTTGCGCACGGTTCGTACGTTAGAGCGCGCAGGCGCGTCGGGGATCCAGATCGAGGACCAAGTATTTCCGAAGAAATGCGGACACTTCGCGGGCAAGGCGGTAATTGCGGCAGAGGAGATGGTGCAGAAGATCAAGGCGGCCGTAGACGCTCGCCATGATTCGTCGCTGCAAATCATTGCCCGCACTGATGCGAGCGCGGTTGAAGGGTTGGAGCGGGCGCTCGATCGCGCGCGGGCGTATATCGCCGCCGGCGCCGACGCCACTTTTGTGGAGGCACCGACCAACCTTGAGGAGCTAGCACGCATCCCGAAAGCTCTGCATGCACCGCAGGTCGCCAACGTCGTGTTTGGCGGCAAAACACCCGACCTAGGCCGCGACAAGTTCGCCGAGTTCGGCTTTTCCATCGTGCTCTATGCCAATGCCGCGCTGCAGGCGGCGCTTAAAGCCTCCTATGAAGTATTGAAGGTGCTCAAATCCGAAGGTTCGCTTCAGTCGGTCGGGGATCGCCTCGCCTCCTTCGAAGAACGCCAGCGCGTCGTCGCCAAAGATGAATGGGACGCGCGCGAAGCGCGTTATCGCGTGTAAAGGACGCAGAGATGACAAAGAGTGCACCGCCGCGCCCGTGGGACGGCATCATCTCCTCGGAGGAGCAGCGCGCCTACAGCGTTGCCGGTTTCGGACGAACGTCAGGCCTGGGCAAGCGGCCAGCGCTTCTGATCATCGACGTCCAATACCGGACCGTGGGGACCACGCCAAAGCCATTCTGGGAAGCGATCAAGGAATTTCCCACCGCCTGCGGCGAACTCGGCTGGGCGGCTGTGCACAATATCGCACGTCTGCTCGGTTATTTTCGGGAGCGCGGCTGGCCGGTACTCTATCCGCATGTGTCGCCGAAGGAGAGCTTCGACTACGGGCGGCTATCTGACAAGGTTCCGGCGATCATGACGGTGGCGGCTAAGGGTTACGCGTTCGTAGCGGAGGTCGCGCCGCGCGAACAAGACATTTTGCTACCGAAAAAGCATCCAAGCGCCTTCTTCGGCACACCACTGACCAGTTATCTGATCAATCTCGGTGCGGATACGCTGGTTGTGACCGGGTGCACAACGAGCGGCTGTGTCCGCGGCAGCGTAGTCGACGCCTTCGCCTATAATTTCCATGTTCTCGTCCCTGAGGATGCAGTCTATGACCGTTCCGCCACGTCGCACGCGGTCAACCTCTTCGATATGGCCTCGAAATATGCCGACGTCATTCCGACGACCGACGTACTGACCGCTCTTCGTGCGATCGATTGATCGCAATCGCATAATCGGCATCGATGCAAACTTTCGACCTTGTGATCAAAGGCGGAGACGCCATCCTTCCCGGGCACGGACGCACCGCCTGCGATATCGCGATCCACGCGGGAATAATCGAGGCGATTCTGGTACCCGGCGAACCGGTGCTGGCTCACCAGGAGGTCTCTGCGCGCGGCCTCGTAATAATGCCGGGCGCCGTCGACGTCCATCTGCACCTCGGTCACGGAAGAGACATCGCGCGACCGCGCGTGCCGGCGGACGCCGACCGCGAGACGGCGGCAGCTGCGAAGGGCGGCGTTACAACCTTCATTCCCTACCTGATGGCGACGGAGCCGTTTGAAGCGATTTTCGACGAGGTCGTTGCGGTCACCGAACGGGGCGCGCGCATTGATTTCGGCTATCACTTTATCATTTCGACTGAGGCACAGCTCGCCGGCGTCGCCGGATACATCCGAAACTACGGAGTACCGAGTTTCAAGATTTTTATGAATAACCGCGGCGGCGAGGGAGCACGCCTCGGTTTGCCCGATATCGACGACGGCTTTCTGTTCCGGTTGTGCGAAGCGGCGGCGGAAGGTGGCGGCATGGTATGTCCGCATCCGGAAACCATCGAGATCGCCTGGGTGCTGCGCGACCGGCTCAAGGCCAGCGATCCGGAGGGCCGCGGCGCCCTCAAAACCTGGAATGCAACGCGTCCGCCGTTCGTCGAAGCCGATGCCGTGCAGCGCGCCGCCTACATTGCGCACACCGCGGGCGCACCACTCTATGTCGTCCACACCTCTTCGGCCGAAGCGTTGGAGGCGGCGCTCCGTCATCGCCGCGCCGGAGCTAACGTGCATATCGAAACCTGCCCGCATTACCTGACGCATGATGTCGGCTGGCCGGGCGGCGACACCGGCAAGATTAACCCTCCGCTCCGAGAAGCATCCGATCGCGAACGGCTGTGGCTAGCGTTGAGCGACGGGGAGATCGACACTGTCGCGACTGACCACGTGCACCGCGATATTTCCGCCAAAGCCGGCGGCATCTGGACGGCGTCGCCCGGTTGTCCGGGACTTGAAACGATGCTTCCCGTTCTGCTCACCGAGGGACATCACAAACGAGCGCTTCCGCTTGAGCGGATCGTCGCTGTCGCAGCAACCAACCCAGCCCGTATAATGGGCCTTGGCCATGCTAAGGGAAGGATAGCGCCTGGGCTCGATGCCGATTTGGCGCTCGTCGACCTCGACGCCGAATGGACCTTGCAGCGCAGTGACGTGATCTCAAGCGCTGGCTACTCAATCTATGAGGGTCAGCGGTTTAAGGGCCGCATTCGCGATGCTTTCGTGCGTGGCCGCCCGGTGTTGCGCGAAGACACGCCGGTAAATGATGCGGTTGGTCATGGGCGCTACATTCGGCGTCGCTTACCGTCCTGACCTGCTCCCGATATCAAGGGTTCCGATAAATACCGATAACCGCTCTTCTCGGAAGTTATTTAAGCTACCGCCACCCGCTCGCAAAAAAGCGCAGACGGTGGCGCTGTAGCGCCAACGCCCCGAACTGCTCACTGGGGTCGCCTCATCGGTTGGGCTACGGATCGACCAGCACCCCCGGATTGAGCAGAGCCTGCGGATCCATGGTCGCCTTGGCCGCCTTGAGAGCCGCGGCGAACAAGGATGGGCGCTGACGATCGTACCACCGCCGATGGTCGCGCCCGACGGCATGATGATGGGTGACCGTTCCGCCGTTCGCGATTACGGCATCAAGGCCGGCCGACTTGATGATGAGCCACTGCGCACTCAACTCGCCATGCCGGCCGGCGGCGTGGAACGTGAAATACGGCGCGGGCCCGTCCGGATAGACATGGGTACACCGGCAGGTAACCTGACCGGCACGGCCGGTCGCCTCAACGATCGCGTGCTCGGTCGCGGCCTTGATCTTGTCGTGGAACCACTCGAACCGCTCCCAGGTGATCGCGGTCTCAAACGTATCGTTGATAATGCCGCGTTCGATGGTGCGCTCGCGCGCATAGGGCATGCGGATGAAGGCGTTGCGCCAGGCGCCTGCCGCGCCCTCGCGGTGCCCGTCAGCGGCATCGGCGCGGCCCGGTTTGCCCCCGTGATCGGCGCAGCATTCGCGTGCGCGCGCGATCCACGGCTCGACCGGATGGTCACCGGACTCGAAGGCGAGCACCATGATCGCCACGCTGCCGTCCCCAGCGCCGGTGTTGAGCGCCTCCTGCGGATCAAGGATGCGGCAGTTCGCCGGATACAATCCGGCCTGCGAGATCGCCCGCAACGCCTTGGCCGCGGCAAAGAAGTCCGTAAATTGCATCGCGCCGCCGGCGCGGAACGTGGGACGATCCTGCAACCGCATCCAAGCTTGCGTGATGATGCCGAGAATGCCTTCCGAGCCGATCAGCAGCCGATCGGGGCTTGGGCCGGCGCCCGAGCCAGGCAGCCGGCGCGTCTCGATCACGCCCTTCGGGGTGATGACCCGAAGCGATTCCACGAGATCGTCGATGTGAGTGTAGAGCGTGGCGAAATGGCCGCCGGAGCGGGTCGCGATCCAGCCGCCGAGCGTCGAGCACTCGAAGCTTTGCGGGAAATGCCGAAGCGTCACCCCGTGCGGCTTGAGTTGCGCCTCCAGCGCGGGACCGAACGCGCCGCCCTCGATGCGCGCGGCGCGCGACGTCTTGTCGACTTCGAGCACACGCCCCAGCTCGCGTAGGTCGACGGTCACCGCCGCCTTGTACCGAACCGCATCGCGTCTCGGCTCGACACCGCCGACAACGCTCGATCCGCCGCCGAACGGCGTCACGCTCGCCTGCGCACCGCCTGCCCAGTCAAGCACCGCCGCGACCTCTGCCTCGGTGCGCGGATAGGCGACGACGTCCGGCGCACTGCGATAGTCGCCGACAAGCCCCCGTACATAATCGGGGAATGATTTGCCATAGGTGTGCGCCGCACGGTCATAGTGCTCAGTCGAGCAGAACGGCAACGACGCCGGCGGATCGAGCCGAGGCGGCTCGAGCTTGATGTCCTCGAGCCTGGGCGGCTTGACTTCGCCATCCGCCGACCGGCCGAACCGCTGCTCGATGCGGCCGAGCACGTAGGCCTCCTCGGGCGGCGCCAACCCCTCGCCTTCTCGGCCCCATCCGAAATGCTTCAGCCGCGCCAGCGTCATTGCTCTTCCTCCTGTTGGTCGGGGGCGCTTCCTAGAAATTGCCAAGGCCGGCCGCGCGTGACAAAACCGAACATGCCTGAACGCTCATGGCGCGCGAAGCCGCACGCGCAGCGGCGCAGCAGTCGCCCGCGCCGCGGCGAGCATGCGCGCGCCGGGCGCCGCGATCCCGACGCTCCCATCGTCCTCTATGGCTGGCACACCGTCACCGCGGCACTCGCCAATCCCGCGCGCCGCATCCGCAGGCTCTTGGCGACCGAGAACGCCGCGCGCCGTTTGGCCGATGACGGCATCGCGACGCCGGTCGATCTTGAACTGGTCCGGCCCGACATCATCGCCGCACGGCTTTCGCCCGACGCCGTGCACCAGGGTCTCCTGGCCGAGAGCGATCCCCTGCCCTCGCCCGGCATCGAGGATTTGGCGGCCGCCGGCATCGTGCTCGTGCTCGACCAGATCACCGATCCGCATAATTTCGGAGCGATCCTGCGCACGGCTGCGGCGTTCGCCGTCGCCGCGATCGTCACCACCGCGCGGCACAGCCCGGAGGCAACCGGCGTTCTCGCCAAATCCGCCTCGGGTGCGCTGGAGCTGGTGCCGATCGCCAGCGTGCAGAATTTGGCGCGGGCGATCGCTGCGCTGAAGGAGCGCGGCTTTCTTGTCGTCGGCCTCGACGGCGCCGCGCCCGACGATCTTGCGGCCAGTGGACTTTCCGCGCCGCTCGCGCTGGTGCTCGGCGCCGAAGGCAAGGGCCTGCGGCAGGGAACGCGGGCGCAGTGCGATCGCCTGGCGCGGCTCGATCTTCCCGGCGCGATCAAAACCCTCAACGTGTCGAATGCCGCGGCGCTCGCGCTTTACATCGCCCGTCGCGCGATCGCGTAGGCGGCGATAGCGCCGCCGGACACGGTCGGGATGGTGAGAACACGAAGGCCCGCACGCGGCGGGCCTTCGCAGTTCGTAGCTTCCGGAAGCGCCGCGAGTTAGTCGCGCACGCCCAGCGGACGGTGCGGGTACCGCCAATGCGGATGGCCGTAGCCATGCTCGCGATAGGCGTAGCGCGCGCCGTGATAGTAGGGGCGGCCGTAGCCGTAGCCGCGCGAAATGTAAGGATAGTCGACCGCGGCCGCGACCGCCGGCGACCAGGTGCGGTACGGCATCATGATGCCGGGCCCGCTGTATTCCGGGCCCTGGTTGACGACATAAATCGGCGCCGGCACGATCTGCGGCTCGACGTAGGCGGCAGCGGCGTAGAACACCGATTGATGGCAACCACAACCGGTGCCCCAAGTGGCGACGGGGACCGGTGCAGGCATGACCGGTTCGGCATAGACCGGCGCCGGTTGCTCCACCGCATAGGTCATCTGCGCGCCGCAGCCGCCGCAGCCGCTGACGACGCCGCAGCCGCCGCAACCGTTCGAATAGCTCGAAGCGTAGACAACGGGAGCCGCAGCTCCCCACTCGCAACAGCCGGCGAATGCAGCCGACGTGATGCCGGTGAACAATGTGGCGAGAGCCACGAGGATTACGCGATGGAGAGACATGATACTCCCTTACAAGACTGCCCCACGAGGAGGCGGATGAGGGTGAGACCACCGCTTGGCCTACCCGAAGACGTTACGGACTCTTCTGGTTCGGGCCTTGCCCGCCCGCATTGTGCGCGTGGTTCCGGCCGCGCCCCCCGCGATGCCCGAATCGGGGTCCAACGACGACGTCCGGCATCGGATAGGGATACGGAGCGTAGTCGGTGACCGGACCGGAGCCGGACTGGCTCGACCAGCTGCGATAAAACGTCGGCGCCGGCGGCGGCAGCGGCCGGTCCGCCGGCGGTATGATCTCCAAGCGGCCGTAGCCGGGGCGCCGGCCGGTCGAGGGAAAGTAATGGCGTTCGCGAGGGTAGCTCTCCGGCTCGAGGTCCGGCCCGTAGACAAGCGGAATGACGAACGGCCGGTAGATGACGGTCGGGTTCACCATGTTCGGGCGGGAGAGACCGAATTCGCCCTCGATCACGGCATACGAGACATCGACGCCGTTCAGGATCACCGGCACGTCGGTCCTACCCGGAATGACGATCACGGGCGCACGCTGGGCGAGTGCGGGCGACGCACTCACGGCAAGTACCAAAGCCGCATGGACGAGACGCATGAGACATCCCGGTCGACACAAAATCGTCCGGCGGTTGTAGTCAATCGCGGTCTGAATTCGTTTAAGATGAGGCCAATTGCGCTGCTTAATTGCGGGGTAACATTAACTTCCGGCTACCGTAACCTGCCGCGGCGCCCCAAACCTTCCCCTCCACCCGGTTGTCGCCTCGTTCCGGTCATCCGCGACTTTCGGCGTAAGACCTCTGGCTGACAGACACAAACTCAAGGTGCGACTAGCCTTGCCCACGGACGAGGTCTGCGATGCCGATGCCGGCGACGCGGAGCAATTGCTAACGATCAACACATCAGGGGGACCACGCCCATGACGACTATGGCTCTGAACGCGCCACGCTCCGGCGGCATGACCAGCGAAGAGCGGCTGGTAATCTTTGCGTCATCGCTGGGGACGGTGTTTGAGTGGTACGACTTTTACATCTACGGCACGCTGGGCGCCTTCTTGGCGAAATATTTCTTCTCCAACGTTCCGGCAAACGTCGGCTTCATCTTCGCGCTGCTCACGTTTGCGGCCGGCTTTGCGGTGCGCCCATTCGGCGCGCTGATCTTCGGCCATTTCGGCGACGTGATCGGTCGCAAATACACCTTTCTCGTCACCATGAGCCTCATGGGCATTGGCACGTTCTTCATTGGCGTGCTCCCGGGCTATGCCAGCTGGGGAATCATGGCGCCGGTGGTGCTGATCGGGCTTCGCCTCGTTCAGGGCCTCGCACTTGGCGGCGAATATGGTGGCGCCGCGATCTACGTCGCTGAGCATGCGCCAGCGAACAAGCGCGGCTATTACACCTCGTGGATTCAGACCACCGCAACGCTTGGCCTGTTCCTCGCACTGCTCCTGATCCTCGGCATCCGCACCAGCATGGGCGAAGCCACGTTTGGCGATTGGGGCTGGCGGATACCGTTCCTTCTCTCGGCGGTGCTGCTCGCGGTCTCGCTCTGGATCCGGCTCAAGCTCAATAAATCGCCGCTGTTCAAGCGCATGGTCGAAGAGGGCAAGCAGTCCAAGCGTCCGCTCTCGGAAGCCTTTGGCCAATGGAATAACGCCAAGATCGCGATCCTTGCGCTGTTCGGCGCCACCGCCGGCGAGGCCGTCGTGTGGTACGGCGGTCAGTTCTACGCGCTGTTCTTCCTGACCCAGACGCTGAAGGTTCCCGGCGTCACCGCGCAGATCATGATCGCGATCGGGCTCGCTATCGGCACGCCGTTCTTCATCGTGTTCGGCGCGCTGTCCGATCGCATCGGACGGAAGCCGATCATGCTCGCGGGCTTCGC
The DNA here is from genome assembly GCA_963850855.1 of uncultured Alphaproteobacteria bacterium. Taxonomy (GTDB): domain Bacteria; phylum Pseudomonadota; class Alphaproteobacteria; order Rhizobiales; family Xanthobacteraceae; genus BOG-931. The sequence continues at coordinate 62,879 of CAWKNH010000021.1, read as the reverse complement.
GCTCGCGGTCGTGACCTACTTCCCGCTGTTCCAAGGCATCACCCACTTCGCCAATCCGAAGCTTGAGCATGCTCTCGCGGCGGCGCCGGTGGTTGTCACCGCCGATCCGGCCAAATGCTCGTTCCAGTTCAAGGCGACCGGAACGGAGAAATTCACCACCGCCTGCGACATCGTCAAGGCCGCGCTGGTCGGTCTTTCGGTGAACTACGAAAACGTGACGGCCCCGGCGGGGACGGTAGCGAGCGTGAAGATCGGCGATCAAACGATCGCCGGCGACGTGCCAGACGCCGCCAAGCAGATCGCCGCCGCGATCAAGGCGCATGGCTATCCGGCGAGCGCCGATCCGAACGACATCAACTACGTGATGACGGTGATCCTGCTGGCGATCCTCGTTGTCTACGTGACCATGGTGTACGGGCCGATCGCCGCCTGGCTGGTGGAGCTGTTCCCGACCCGCATCCGCTACAGTGGAGTGTCGCTGCCCTACCATATCGGCAACGGATGGTTCGGCGGCTTCCTGCCGGCGACCGTGTTCGCCATCGTCGCTGCGACCGGCAACATCTATTCGGGTCTGTGGTACCCGATCGTGGTTGCGGCGATGAGCTTTGTCGTCGCGCTCATCTTCCTGCCCGAGACCAAAGACCGCGACATCACGCATATGTAATGCCGCAGCGGGACGGCCTAAACCGCCGTCCCGCTCCACCTTCCACCACCTGTAGACACGGAACGCGCCTACCGCATCCGCGGCGAGACCAGCCGGCCGACGATGAAATTGCGTAGGATCGCGGCGACTGAGCACAACAGCGCAAAGCCGAACGCCGCGGCGGCGATTTCCACAAAATTCACAGCACCCAAGCCGGCCTCGCGCCCCGGCCCGAATGTCTTGAGCAGCGCGGCAACGGCGCCGATGGCCCCGCCATAGGCCGCGGCTCGCGCGATGCTCCAGGCTCGCGCGCCATCTGCGGCAAGGTAAAGCGACGGAAACGGCATCTCTCAGCGCCCTGTCTGTTCGCCGTATTCGCGCATTTCTATTCTGCCGCCTCGACGCGTCCGGTCCGCCGGGCTTCGAGACCAGCAAGATCCGGCAAGACCAGGCGCAAAATCTCCGTCCTATCGCGGGCAACGATCTCGATCGCTTCAGCGCCGTCGAGATGAAACGCCGTCAACAGCCGGTAGGGCGTCTCATGCGCGATGCCAGAGCCGGACAGCACCAGATAAACGCTGCGAGCGCCGGCGCGATAGCTCGCGCCGCGGGCGATTTCGATCAGCGTCGCCGCGCTTTGCCGCTCGGTGAAGGTGCCGAGCGGCTTTTCCCGAACGCCGGGAATTCCGGCGAAGGCAAGCCATTCATAGTTTGCCGGATCGATCATGATTGGATCGCGGTAGCGCGGCCTTGGATATTCCATCGGCCGCCGGTTCACGTGCTCCCAGATCGCCTGATAGGCGTCGGTGTTGCGGCGGCCTCTGGCGGCGTCGTTCCGGCGAAAAACGCCGCCGGTGAAGGAGCCGAATTTCTTCAGTTCCTCGGTGCCCGCCTGCACCTCCTGCCGCGACAGGTAGCCGCTGCCGCTCGCGCCGCCGAATTGCAGCACCGCCGTCGACGAGCGGCCTTCCGAGCTCTGCGGCCCGTAGGGGGCGCCCTCGGGAAAATAGCCGAGCGTACCCGCCGGCATCTTGCCGTCGCGGTCGAAATTCATCGTGCCTTCGAGCTGGAAGCGGAACTGATCGAAATTATGCCGGTGGCGCGGCGAGGAAAAATCGCCCTCGAGTTTGCCGATGTCGAACTGGAAATTGCCGGGTGTACCCGGCGCGCCATCGAGCAAATGCCGATAGTGGAATGTTCCGCCGCGGTGCTGCAGCCCGCGTTTCCATTCGATCTCGTCGGCCTGTACGAATTTCATCATCACGGTTCTGTCTTGGTCATCGCAGGCGCGATCGTAATCCCGCCTCGCCGGCGCAGCGGCCACCGAATCATTTCACGGTGACGGTGACGACCGGCGACATGATCGGTGGATCAAACGGAACATGCGACCAATCGCCGAGCACGAGCTGCAGCGTGTGCTGGCCGGACGGCAGCGTCACCATGGCTTCGGTCTGTCCGCCGCCGAAATGGACGTGCTTGGCGTCGCCGGCAATCGGCTGCTTCAATTCCTCGGCCGAGAGCGTCGCGTCGATGATGAGATGGTGATGGCCGGTCTTGGGCTTTTCGACACCGGCCGGCGCTACCCCCATGCCGGTCAAGCCGAATTGGACCTTGAAGGGGCTGGAGACGGTGTCGCCGTCCTTCGGGCTGATGATGTAGACGGAAGCGCCGGGCGGGGCCGCGGTCTCACTCAGCGCCATGGCCGGAATGCCGACCAACGCGACAATCAACAGGCTTCGGCGCAACGCTGACAATGACGGCATGACGATTTCCCCTTTGCGTAGCTACGCATTGTTGGCGACGCCGCGCACGCGGCAGCGGACCGATCGAGCCCCCGCGCAAGTGTCTGAAATTCGCGGCAGCCGCGCAATTCATAATTTCGGGCATGCGCGCGTTTGTGATCAGGACGACAATTCTTCCCGGGTAGAGTGCTGTAGATTGGACCCATTGCGGTAGCACCCTCCGCAGCGGCGCCGCCCCGCGAACGAAAGGACCAACAACATGAGCGACGACACTCTCGACCTCGAAACAGAGATCCTCGCCGATGATATCTCCGACGAGGCGCTGGAGGCTGCCACGGGGATGGATCAGAGCGGGATCACCTTTGCTCCGATTTGGTGTCCGGATTCGGTGGGATGCAACTAGCCCACCTCCGAGAGCCAACGCTGCACAATCATCCGCATCCGCCTGGGCCATTCCAGATCGGCATCACCCTCGACCTTTACATCCAATGTCTTGCCGAACATGCAGGCTGACGCCGCCACCATTGTTGACGACGCCCTGCGTGCCGCCCTAAACAAACAGGGACCGAAAGGGTAGCAAAATGGTAGCAGCCACCGCGTATGGTGGCAGCGGAGCCATGTGAAACGCCCCGATATTGGCCTTTTGCCGGGTTAGCTCAGCGGTAGAGCAGCGGTTTTGTAAACCGTTGGTCGGGAGTTCAATCCTCTCACCCGGCACCAATAAAACCAGGCATCTCGAGCGCGTACGACCGTGTAAATCTTCCCAGGAATTGGCGTTGGGAAGCCTACGGGAAGATGATGGAAACGCAAAATGGGCGTTATTGACGACGTTCGGAAATGGCGAAAGGAAATCCCGCTCTGGCAGGAGCTCGAAAAGATACCGCGCCGAACCGATGAGCTCGAGGCGCGCGTCACGGCCACCGAGAAAGCACTTGCACGAGTTCCGGGGGAAGCTGCCCAAAATGTGGCGCACGCGCGATGCGCCTGAGTGAACCAGGTCGTCGGCTGGGCGGCAAGGATGCCTATCGTTTAGACACCTGGGCATGCGGCGAGTGCGACCGTTCCGAGGAGTCGAGTTCTGTTGTTATCACTACCGAGCGGGATGCGGCCGCACAGGTTGAAAGCCGCTTAGAGATGGTCGAGGGCTTTCGCAGAACGTTCTATTTTAGCCAGTTCGCTCCGGACCGCTTTATCAATTCTCACTTTGAAAAGCTTGCCGTCATCCGTGCGGACGATTGCCTTCAAGAAACGTATGCGCCACCGCATACAACGGACCTGCTGCAGCATCTCCGCCAACGTGGTTCGGAAAACGGCAATCTCGGATAAATAGAATGTCGTTGAAGCACGCGCTTTAATCTCGACCGGGTAAATGCGCTGCGGCACCCAACGGTCCTGCTGGCCGGAATCCCACGGTTGGACCAGCCAGTAGCCGCGGTGGAACGGCAATTTCCAATGAAAAAAGGACATTAGAATCCTTGCGGGCATTAGACCGACGTTCCTGATCGAGACCGTGACGTATTCAGGTCCCGGTCTGCCTTCCAGCGAGGGGTGATAGATGAAGCTCAGTTCCGCGCGGCCTATGATGCGCGTCCGGCTCGACCGTTGCGCAATCAGGGCTAGCACCAAAGACACGACAACAGCGGCGAACGTGCTGACGGCCCCCAACGCAGCAATCGTGTGCTGGTTGGCTTCCGAAAATTGATCTAGCCATCTCAGCATTGGCTTAAATTAGCGCGCCTGCATCGCGGCGGCTACGCGGGGGCAGCGCCGGCCGCCCGAGCACAATCTGTGCGGCATAAAAAGAGCCCCGGCAATGACACCGAGGCTCAAGTTATATGGCCTGCCAACCAACCCGCGCTCCAGGATGCGGATCGGCTGGCAGCAACGGCTTATTACGATTTGGGTCTGTGGCGAGGTCAGCGCCGGCGATCGCGCGGTTGCCCGGATCGGAATAGGGCGCTAGCCTGCACTAAGCCCGCGCGCACGGGGGGTCATCGCAAGCGGGCCATCAGCGAGTATGAGACCTGAGCCGCAGCCCACAGGCGGCTCTTTTTCTTTTTTGCAGGCACGGCACCGATACAAACATTCAGGTCGTACTACGCTAAGGTGTAATTGTGGCTGCCTCTCAGCTTTGGGAGCGTTAGCCGGGCCGAGCGGCACCCCCATCCACCGACACCCCGCCGCCCAGCTCAAATAAGTCCAAGGACAGGAGCCTCGAGCCTCCCCCGGCTCGGGGTTCTTCCTTTTTCAAATGACCTGAAGTGACCGCCGGCGTGCGGAACGCGGCAGTACATCCGTGCACGCGCCCCGCACTCCCCGACTCCCCCGCGACAGTGAATAATGATCGACGGGCAAGATGGCGGACGAAGGGCAGATTCGGGGCGCCGGTAGGTCGCGACTGCAACAGCATCATGCGGCAATGAGCCTTATTGATCCGCGCTGATGGTATCCGATGATGATCAGCATAAAGTCGGGGGAAACATCATGAAGATCACATTGGCGACCGTTGTTTCGTTGGGCCTTTTGATGGCCGCTTGTTCAGGCCCGCAAGGTCAGCAGGGTCAGGCCGGTCCTCCTGGTCCCGCTGGACAAAAAGGCGAGGCCGGCCCTGCTGGTCCAGCTGGCCAGCAGGGTCCTCAAGGCGTCCAAGGTCCTCAAGGTCAAGCAGGGCCCGCTGGCCCAGCCGGTTCGTCACCGCTTCGCGTCGTGACGAGCTCGAGCGGGCCCATTACTTGCAACGACAATGAAGTATTGGTGTCGCTTGTCTGCTCGTCGGGAGCACCTGATGGCGCGGCATGTGCGGCGGGAAGTGTCGCGACTGGCCTGTGCTCACGTAAGTGAATGGACGACGGGCAGCGCCGGCCGCTCAAGCAAGTTCTGTCACACACAAAAAAGCCCCAAGCTGGAACACGCACTTGGGGCTTTCGGAGTCGTTGCCTGAACCTAGGCTTCTTCTGGCCGGACGGTCGGGACAGTCGGGGGACTAGGAACCGCCCAGGCGGGCCTGCTTCGGTTCAACTCACGAAACGCGTACAAGGTTCGACCGTTCGTCTGCTGCCTCTTGGCGCAGGGTAGTCCCGGCCGCGGCCCCCCAAGAGCTCGTCCACGAAGAACCCGACAAGCGCCAACGCGCTGCCGCTTTTCCTTAAGGTGTCGTCAAGCCGATTTTGGTGACCTGCTTGCAGGGCCGCCGGTCGGAAGATGGTTCCCCGCCTCTGGCGGCTAGGCGGCTCGATCATGCCTTCTGGTGCCCTGCCTGATCGAGCCGCCGCTTCACCTTCTCGCCAAGCGCCGGCCGCCCCGGCACTGTCTGCGCTAATGCGACCGATGGCTCGAAAAGTTCTGCAAGCGCGGATTTCACCACAGCCGGGGCGGTACGGCGCGGAAGTTCGACGACAGCACAGGCGGCAACCTTCGCCGCTCGCTGCTCGGGTGTGCCGTTCTTCGATCGGCGTTGCTTGCGGGCGGGCTCGGTCGTCGCCGTTTCCGCGGCTTGTGCGGCGGCCCGTTCTTCGGGTGTGCCGTTTTTTGACCGCCGCGGTTGACGGGCGAATATGCGCCGCGACGCGCTATAGGGGAATTTCACAAGCATAAGCATCTCCTTTTCGGTGGTTAAGGCACCGGCAAGGCGGAATGCCGCTCAGTTTTTTGGTAAGGATCGCTTCGGGCATGACGCCCCTCAGCCGGCGTGTTGTGTCAAGTCGCGGGCGGGTGTGCCAACACTCGCTCGCGGCGCGCTGTCAGAGTGAAATCGACGCAGGGATTAATTTGTCGGCTATTGTTTTGTTAGCGAGCGTACTATCGTACCTCAGGGGCGCACCCGCTTTCCTTGGTGCGCGCATGGGAGAGTTCGCAGAGTTTCTTCGGCCGGCCGACGTATTTGATCCTGAAGTGCTCAAAACACTCGGCAAAGCTTACGACATGGCGCTGGCGGCCCTGCATGACATAGGCCAGCCAGAGGTCGTACGCGAAGTGCTCGCCCGGCGCATTATCAGGGCTGCAAAGAAAGGCGAGTGTGACGCGGCCAAACTTTGCGCTGTCGCACTGTCCGCGTTCAACGACGACAGACTGATGCGCTAGGTCGCCGATGCGTCTCGGCCTGATTCGCGCTAAAGAACCGTTTTGAAGGCCGTCATGCTGGCGACACGATGCGGCGCACTGCTCTCGTACTCGGCGGCCCTTCTGCAACACTTCTCGGCCTGTTCGCCCATTGCAGCAAAACGGATGAACCGCGGCGGCGTTCCCGGAATTCATTGCTGGCGCGCCTGCGCGCGCACGAGGATTGCTTGGATCGTTGCAAGCCGTCGCTTAACCGTCAGATCGCTTCAAGCAGCCGCCTGCCGTACCGCGTCGAAAAGTTCAATCATCCGGGCGTTGTCAGCGCCAACCCGGTACAAGGCACGCAAGCCCGTTTCCATCGCTTCAAAATCAGCGGCGACCTTCGGATCACGAGCAGCAGCGGCCCGAAATTCCGAAAGCGCCTCGACCTCACGAAGGAAGCTTCAACGTCAGGAGTCATTGCCAGCCCCTTCTTACAAAAGGCGGCGCCGGTTCCGTCTGTGCAGCAAAGTTTACCGGATGGCTTTTTTCAACGAAACGTTGCGTAGTTATCCACACTCAAATTCTTGATTTCGGGGAAACGTCCGGCCCAAAGCTTTTTTCAGCAAAATGGCGCGAAAAACAGGAAGCAGGTCGAGTTCGGCGGCAGTTGCCCTCGTAGGGGTACGGCACCCACCGCCCCGGTTGTTTTGGCCTGGCGCATGAAAACTGGCCCGAATGATCGTCGCCAACCCTCGCCGGGCAACCCTCCCAACGCCAATTCCGAAGGCTTAACGGTCGCACGTGCTCGAATGCTTGTCTTATGGTGCCGGGTGCTGTTTCCTTCAGACCCCCCGAGGACCGGATCGCTACGCGATGCCACCGAGCTGCATCACCTTCGAGGCTGATGGGGCTTTCAGAGCAAAAAGCGGGGCAGCGCCGGCCAACAGCGCGGTTGCCTGGATCGGGATGGCGCGCTGAGCATTAAGTCCGCGCGCAAGGGAGGCCTGTCGTCGCAAGCGGGCCATCAGCGAGATGGGACCTGAGGCAGCCAACAGGCGGCTCTTTTTTTTTACCGTCACGGCACGAACGACCTTCAGGTCGTATCGCTAAGGTGTAATTGTAGCTGCTCACCTTTGGGAGCTTCCGCGCGGGCCGAGCGGCACCCCATCACCCGCACCCGCCGCGCGGCTCGAATAAGCAAGGAAAGGAGCTCGGCCCCCGGCTTTCCTTTTCTAAATGACCGGTGACCGCCGGTGTGCGGAGCGGCAGTACCTCCGTGCACGCGCCCCGCACTCCCCGACTCCCCCGCGACAAGCCAATCGACGGTCGCCGGGCAAGATGGCAGTCGAAGGGCAGACCCGAGGCAAGGAAGCATTAGGCACGCGGATATTCGGCCCAGTCGTCATCGACATTTTTAGTTGTCGAGTTCACTTGGTTGAAGGTTGAGCGCCGCATCGTTGTCGGCGAGTGCGACAAATATCCCTGAGGGGTTGCCGATGAGGAAGCTTGTTCTGTGCTTCGCGAATGATGACACCGGCGCAACCGCAATCGAATACGCCCTCATCGCGGCCGGAATCTCGATCGTGATCGTTGCCGCTGTGAACTCTATTGGCACATCACTGAACAGTACATTCAGCAGCATTTCCAGCCAGCTCAAATAACTTCCGTTTGTGGCCGGCGGCAGAAACGACGCGGGCAAGCTGGGCTGGCCGCCCCGCACGCGCCCCAAGCGTGGTGGTACCCTCGGAATTAGCATTGCCACTTGGAGACTACGTTATCGAGCTCCGAAACGAAGCCGGGGGCTGGTATTTCGAACGGCTAATTCTATCGAAGAAAGAGGACGGCCCTATCTCCCAAAGTTACTACATAAGAAAATTCGGGAGCGACAAAATACTTCGGCATGGGCAGTAGCTGTCGGTGATGCTCGCCCCGCACTTTCTTCCTCGCGGGCTGCCGCTGGGTTACCAGTTATTGGGATTGGGATAGGGCCATCTTGGTCCAGTAACCAACGGGGGTGCAGGGGCGCATCGGATCTCGACGTTGAAACCCGGACAGAGATACTTGATGCAAACGGCACCACCCCAATCGGTCCACGAAGCCACCGGATTACAAACCGGCTGCGGTACTGGTGCTGGCTGCGGAAAATCAGCGGCCAGCACGGTGGACCCCGCACAAGCGCCGAAAGCGATTGCCAATGCTAATCGTTTCACAGGTAAACTCCCTCCTGGTCCTGCGTGAGCCAAAATCCTGGCCCCAACTGGTTAGCAAAGGATAAAGCACTGGCGAGTAATGAACCTAACTCACGCCGAACGATGATTCCTGGCACAGAGCCCGCCGGCGTTGGCATGATCGTCAACAGTCTCGATCATTTCCCGCGCGAGGTAGCGGACGAACGCAAGAGGACATCGAGTTTGTCAGATACAGCCAACTATTCGAGTATCGAGCCGCTGCGCGATGGCCGTCGAATGGAAATCCGCGCACTGAGGCCGGACGATAGGGACGAACTCCTCGCTGCCGTCAAACGCATCGCTGCCCCGTCTCTCTATCGCCGTTTCTTCGGGGTAAAGCGCAACTTTACCGAAAAGGAAATCGCATTCTTCCTGAACATCGACTTCATCGATCATGTAGCGTTGGTGGCGGTGGTGGACGAAGGCGGTAAGCCGACAATAGTCGGCGGCGCACGCTACGTTACAATCGAACCTGGAAAGGCCGAGCTCGCCTTTGCCGTGATCGATCAGTATCAGAAACAGGGCATCGGCGCAGCTTTGATGCGTCATCTCGCCATGATTGCGCGCGATGCCGGACTGGCGGAACTCGTCGCCGAGGTCCTGCCGGAAAATCTTCCGATGCTAAAAGTATTCGAAAAAAGCGGATATTGTTCGAGTACGAAGCGCGAAGCCCGCGTCATTCACGTTCGTCTTCAGTTGCCGCAGAAGGGCCCGGCCGGTGCGACGCGTTAGATCGAGGATGTCGGCGTCGCCACCGCGTTCCTCGCGCGCGAGGCCGCTCGCTTGATCACCGGCGAAACGCTTCACATTGATGGGGGTTATCACGTCATCGACTAGCCCCCGCGATCGATCGGCTCAGAGAGCATAATGACGTTGCCTGAGGAAAACGCCTTGGTCCGTTGGTACCCCATGCTTTTCGCGCTCGAAGTTGCAGGCGCGATCATAATCCTTTGGCACGGCGTGCCGATCTACCGCAGACTTCTCGAGGAAGCGCTTGTTCAGGGCGCCGATCTTGCGGTTATCGCTTGGGCCATTGTCGGCTCGTTGCTCATTCAGATCCCTTATTGGATTTCAACCCTGAAGGTTTTCCGTTTGCTGGCGGTTCCGCGCCACATTTTCGCCGGCCATGCCCTGATGTTTCTTGCGCGCTTGAATTTCGTCTTCGTCGGCGGCCTCTTCTCGGCGGTCGTCATTGTCCGCGCCGCCGATCTGGAATTTGTGGCATGGCGGGCGGCGCTGCTCGGCGGCGTGCTATTCTCGATGTTCTGTTTCTCAATCGAGCTGGAACGTCTCGGTAACCGGCTCCTCGACGGTTAGACCGCGGCCTTCGTTCGTCGGACTTCTGCGCGGTGCCGCGGCCAAGGCAGCAGAGGAACCTAGTGGGGCCATCCAAAGGCGAAATTTCAAACTGAGACGCCACCGAAAACCCGCCGTTTTGTGATGGGCGTCAACTTCATTGACGGGGAGGCGAGGCTAACGTTCGATCGTTAGGCCCGACCGGGCGGTTCCGTCCCCCCGACACCCCCTCGCCCGGTCAGAATAAGCCTACGGACAGGAGCCCCGAGCGCCCCCGCCTCGGGGTTCTTTTCTTTTAGGCCGGCACACGTAACGTTAATCACTGATCGCGATGGCGTCTTGGGCCGGTGCATGCTCCCGATTATCGCAGGGCAGTGCGTGTCGAAATGTACTGCGTGCGGGACGCCTGCCTCGGACCCCAAGCGCGTTAGTGTCCCGCGCTTGGGGTTTCCGCACCGCAACTCATCGACTGAGAATGAGCAACACAAAATTGGTTCCCGCGGGCGTGCGGAACGCGACGGCCATCGTCTTTTCGCCGCGCCTCCGCACTTCCCCGACTCCCCCGTGGCAGGGAATCGATGGTCGGCCGATAAGATGGCGGGCCGAAGGGCAGATCGGCGCTCTCACGGATTTTCACTTTTGCACTCAATCACATTGCTGCTAGGCGGCCTTGAGAGCGCCAGCGAATAAGGTACAGGTCAAAGCGTAGTCGGGGGCCCACGGAAACCGGCGCCCGGCACCAAACCAAACCCCGAGCGAGAATGCCATGCCGATGTTCACGCGACGCACCTTCCTTGCCGGGTCCGCGCTTGCGGCGGTTTCGGCATCGGCCGATCCGGCGGCAGCCGCCGCACCGCCCGCAAACAGAGAGACGCCCGGCATTTATCGCTACAGGATCGGAACATTCGAGCTGACCGCGCTCTATGACGGCATCTGGTATCGCCCGATCAACGACGCGTTCATCCGCAACGCGCCGTTCGCCGAAGTGGAGCACGCGCTCGCCGACGCTTTCATGCCGGTCGATAAATTGGCGACGCCGTTCACGACGCTGATCGTCAACACTGGAAAAAAGCTCGTTCTCCTCGACACCGGCACCGGCGGCCAGATTGCGCCGTCGGCCGGCGTGCTGCGCGACAATCTCGCCGCCGCTGGGATCGATCCGAAGGCGGTCGACCAGATCGTCATCTCGCATTTTCATCCCGACCACATCAACGGCATCAAGGACAAGGACAACGACCTCGTGTTTCCCAATGCCGAGATCATGGTGCCGGCGGCGGAATGGGCCTTCTGGATGGACGACGCCAACATGAACGCCGCGGAAGGAGCGCTCAAGCTCACCTTCCGCAATCAGCGCCGCATCTTCGCCGATATCGCCAAGCGAGTCGCGCGCTTCGAGCCCGGAGCGGAGGTCACCCCGGGCCTCGTCACGCTGCCGGCGCCGGGACACACCCCGGGACACACCGTGTTCGCGATCCACTCGGGGGATCAATCACTGATGGTGCTGAGCGATACCGCGCAGCATCCGGCGGTGTTCGCGCGGCATCCCGACTGGCAGGCGGCCTTCGACATCGACGGCGACGCGGCGGTGGCGACGCGCAAGAAGCTCTTCGACCGCGCCGCCGCCGATCGCATGCTGGTGACCGGCTATCATTTCCCGTTCCCGGCCTGCGGGCATCTCATCAAGACGGCGACCGGCTACGAGCACGTTCCGGTCGAGTGGCAGCCGACGCTGTAACACCCAAACGCTTGCGCAAAAACCGGAGGCCGGCTTGCGGCCGGCCTCCCTGATCCCGGCGGTGCCTTATTGTTCGTCGGCGTGAAAACGCACGACATCGCGCCGACGGGACCATTTAGCCCAGGCAGGAACTCGAGCGTCTGCGCTCTAGCTCTTGGCGACTTTCGCGGTTTTGCCGAGATGCGCCTTGTGCGTTGTTGCCGGCTTGAGGTGCTGCGCCTGCTTCGTCTTGTGAGGCTTGCCGTGCACGACATGCTTGTGGGCATGCTTTCGCGCATGCGTCACGATCTTGGTATGTTTCGTCAGCTTGCTGTGCTTGGAAAGCGCATGATGTCGCGCGGGGGTGGTGGCAGCAGCTGAGCCGGCGTTGTCGGTTGCAGCGAAAGCGGGCCCGGCGACCAAGGCGGTCGCGAGCAGGAGGCCAGCAAATTTCCTCAACATAGTGTTCTCCGTGTTTGTTTGACGGGCTTGATCCACCTCGCCTCTCCGCTTTGAGAGAGCGGGACAAGGTGGCAGCGCCGATCGTGACGCAACACCTACGCCGCGCTGCCTGAATGCGTCGTGAAGTGCCGCGCGGGCTTCCGTTCACCTTCATGACTTTTTTGTCATGCTGGTGCGGCCCGCGGAGCATCGGCAGCAGAGCAACGGATCAGGACGCGTTGTCACGCATCGCGATCACATTTTCTCGATAAAGCCGGCAACGCCCTGCCAAGTAGGAGACGACCGTGTAGGATCGCGCGCCGACCTCAAGCGGAGACCGTCATGATCACATCTCGCTCGCTCGCAGCCGTTTTTCTTCTTTCCAGCGCGTTGATCGCTCCCGACATCGCCGCCGCAGCCGGCGAAGAGAGCCCCTCGCCGCCCCCGCAAACGCAAACAGCACCGTCGCATTCGATGAAAAAGGGGACGCACACCAAGAAGAAGGACACGATGCAGCGGAACGGCTCGGCCGAGGATTTCCTCGACGGCTACCACGCCGCTTGGGCGCTCATCTACGACAAGGGCGACTACGCCGCCGGCATGGCCGCGCTGCATGCGTTGGGCTATGACGACAACGCCGACGTGGCGACGCTGCTCGGCTACGCCAGCCGCAAGCTCGGCCGCTACGACGAGGCCAAGTTCTGGTACGAGCGGGCGCTTGCGGCTGATCCCAACCACGCGGTGACCTGGTCTTATTACGGCATGTGGCAGGCCGAGCAGGGCAATTTGCTCAAGGCCAAAGACGATCTCGAAAAGGTGCGGGTGATCTGCGGCAACACCGATTGCCGGCCCTACCGGATGCTCAGCGACGTCATCGACGGCACGGTGACGTACTAACGCACCGCCGCTACGAGCAAAGGCGAGGCAACCCGGCTGCGGAGTGGCTCCGGGTCGCCTTGCCGCTTTCCCTCACTGGATATTCGCTTCCCTCGTCTCCGCTGCGATCCAGGCGTGATAGTCCGGGTCGACGGTCTCGATCGGGATAACGAGAACGGCCGGCGTGGTGTAGGAGTGCATCTCCTTGACGGCCGCGCGCACCGGCTCGGCGAGCCCGGCGCGGGTCTTGATGATCATGACGACCTCCTCGGCGCGCTCAATCGCGTCCTGCCACCAATAGTGCGAAATCATGCCCGGCAGGATATTGACGCAGGCGGCCAGCCGGCGCTCGACCAGCGCGCGCCCTGCCTGCTCCGCCTCGACAATGGAGGGATAGGTCGTATAGACGAACACCGCGCGTTCCATGCCCCGTCTCCCGCGGACCAGATCGGCTTGCCCAATCCGACTACCATGCCAAAGCGCCCCACCGGATCCCGCTTCAAGCATATCGCCTTTGTCGCCAGCGATACCGCGCCGGCGCAGCGGGCGCGACGCCAGCTTGTGCGGCGCTATGGCGACGCCAAGCCGGAGGCGGCCGACGTCATCGTCGCGCTCGGCGGCGACGGCTTCATGCTGGCGACCCTGCAACGGTTCATGAATTCCGGCAAGCCGATCTACGGCATGCATCGCGGCACGGTCGGCTTTCTCATGAACGAGTTTGCCGAGTCCAGGCTAAGCGAGCGGCTCACCGCCGCTCATGTCAGCGTGATCCATCCGCTCATCATGCGCGCGCGCGACGCCGCCGGCCGCGTACACCGCCATCGCGCCATCAATGAAGTCTCGCTGTTTCGGCAGAGCTACCAGGCCGCACGGCTGCGCATCCTCATCGACGGCGAAGAGCGGCTCGCCGAGCTGGTCGCCGACGGCATCCTGCTGGCGACGCCCGCCGGCTCGACCGCCTACAATCTGTCGGTGCAGGGCCCGATCATTCCCATCGGAGCCCCGCTTCTGGCGCTCACGCCGATCAGTCCGTTCCGGCCGCGCCGCTGGCGCGGCGCCCTCTTGCCCGACCGCGCCCGTATTACCATAGAGGTACGCGAAGCCGACAAGCGCCCGGTCGCGGCGGTTGCCGATCATGACGAGGTGCGCTCGGTCCGCGCGGTCGAGATCAGCATGGACCACAGCACCGCCATGCACATGCTGTTCGATCCCGGCCACAGCCTGGACGAACGCATCCTGCGCGAGCAATTCGGCTACTAACCGCGCCTACGCGACGCCGAATGCTTAACCGACCGTTAACGGCATCGACTTACCTTGGACTTCGCCGAAACGGGCGCTCCGACGCCCGCCGTGGGAGGCTCGATGGTTCGAATCGATTTCAATCGGCTGCGTTTCCTCGTGATCGACGACAACGCGCATATGCGGCGCATTCTGCGCACGTTGCTGCATGGCTACGGCACGCGCGAGGTCTATGAAGCGGAAGACGGCGCCGCCGGCCTCGAAGCCTTCACCCATTACATGCCGGACATCGTGCTGACCGATTGGGTGATGCCGATCTTCGACGGTCTGGAATTGGCGCAGATGATTCGCCAGCCGGGCGCCAACGGCAACCCATACGTGCCGATCATCATGCTCACCGGTCATTCGGAGAAGAAGCGCGTCGTCGGGGCGCGCGACGCCGGCATCACCGAATTTCTTGCCAAGCCGATCTCGGCCAAGGCGCTTTACGAGCGCATTCTCAATGTCGTCGCCAACCCGCGCCCGTTCGTCAGGACCAAGACCTATTTCGGGCCCGATCGGCGCCGCAACGTCAACCCGAACTATATCGGCCCGGAGCGGCGCAAGGGCGGCAAAGCGGACGTGATCCGCCAGCAGCCGCTGCTCGACAAGGCCAAGGTATTGAGCTGACCGTCAGGAGCGATTGGCAATGGCTAACAGCAAAGACGATGCGCCCGCGGTCGTCACCTTCGCCGACCACGAGGTAATCACCCCGCTGAACCCGTTACGCAAAGTCGTCGGCCCGGTGGTGGACCCGCATGACGATCCGGTCGCACGCGCCGAACAGGCCTTGGCGCAGCTTTCCACCGAATTCGCCGGCTGGATGCATTCCGAATGCGAGCGGCTGGAAGCGGCGCGTCAGAACGTCAAGCGCGACGGCTTCAACAAAAAGTCGCACGACGAACTGTTCCGCGCCGCCCATGATATCAGGGGCGAGGCCGCTACCTTCGGCTATCCCGCGGTCGCCGGCGCCGCCGATAGCCTCTGCCGCCTGGTTGAGCACACCCCGGAGATGGCGCGTATTCCGCTCACGCTCGTCGACCAGCACGTCGACGCGGTGCGCGCGATCGTCCGCGATTATGGGCGCGCCGACCTCCCCGCCATCGCCGCAGCACTGACGCAGCGGCTGCGCGAAGTAACCGACGAGTTTATCAAAGCTGAGAACAGCGACCGGCCGGATCTTCTGGAAAGTATCTTTGGGCCCTCGCTCGTACCTTGAACGTAGGGCCGGCCGCTTCGACGCCGGACCCGATCAGGCGGTCCGGGAATGACGGCCTAGGCCGCTTCGGATTGCTGTTCGACGTCGGAGGCGTCGAGAGTTTCGCCAACTTCGACGGCCGCTGAATCCTCGGATACCAGCTCATCGCAGAACAGCCGGGCCTCCTCACGCGCAGCCTCGGTCGCGAAGCGGCGCAACAATGTGAGCAGCGGCGCCAATTCGTCCGGCGCCTCGTCCTCGCAGCGGGTAAGGACGCGCTCGACCATGCGCCGCCTAAGCCGGGTAGCGCCGCCCGGCTCGCTGATAAAGCCGCCCTCGCGCATCGCTTCGATCGCTTCCTTGAAGGCGGGATAGCTCGACGGTGGCAGCCCGGCTTTGTCGAATAGCGCGCGCAGGCCGGCCGTGCCGTTGCCGTACACAAGGTCGCTGACGCGAGCGACGGGAAGGTCCGCAAGCTCGGCCAGGGCCTCCTCGAACATCGCTACGTTGCCGGACAACAGCGCGCGCAAGATCAGGCCGGCGCTGAGCTGGCCCGTGACCCGCAAATGATGGATCAGCGGCCGCACTTGCATGGGCGTTTCCGCCGCGAGCGTGATCGTCGCCTTCTCGCATGCCTCGCGCGCGACGCGTTGTGCACGATCGGCATCGAGCCATTCGCGTTCGACGACGAAGCCGGCAAGCGTCTCCGACAGCTTGGCGACCAGGATCAGTCGCGTCGAGACGGCAATATCCTCGCGCCCGAGCATGAGCTCGCGAATCGCCGCGAGGTGGCCATGGCGTTCGACCATCCGATCGAGCGAGAACGGCGCGATGTCGGCATCGCTGTTTTCCAGGAGCAGCAGGCACGCTTCCGCGGTGCCCACCTCGGCGAGGGCGGCCGCGACCGAGCGCGGCAAGGCGGCGCGGCTGGCGATCGCCGCCTGCGCCGCAGCTCCGCCGGTCGCCACCGCATCGACCAGATCGGCATCGATGAACAAGGGCGACAGCGCCAGGACCGGCGCCGCGATTTGCGGCTGATCGGCGGCAAGCGCCAGTACGACGGCCGGCGGCGCGCTCGGCGAGGCCGCCAGCGCGTCGGCTAGCGAACGACGCACCAGCGGCGAAGGATCGTCGAGCAGCATCAGCATCGCGCCTTCGGCGGCGGCGAGATCGTCGGCGGAGAGTTCGGAATAAAGATAAGCGCGAGCCAGCGCGCTGGTTGCTTCGGCTCGCTTGCCGGCCGGCGCGGTACGCACCCAGTCGAGGAAATGACGGACGATCATCGCTCGCTCACGCCACTCGGAATTCGGCGTACGCCAATCCTATGGCGGCGGGCTTAACAAACCGTTCACCATAAATCTTTGCAAAGGTTGCCGGCTTACGACCCCTGCGCGGGGTCCTTGAACAGGTCGCGCAGGCCCGCGGACGATTGCGGCGCGGTATTGGCGCCGGAGATCGCCGCCGAGGTGGTCCACAATTCGCTCACCAGCGAGGCGACCGGTGCCGCCTGGTCGGGGTCCTGGAACAACCCGTGGAAGATCTGATGATCCTGGGCCGCATGCCTAGGAACGGGCGCGACGGTAACGGCAGCGCTGGCGGCTTGCGGTGTGGCCGGGCTGGCCGGGCCGGCGAGAGCCGCCGCGACGACGCTATGGGCGGCCTCGGCATTGACGGCGCCGGTGGCCTTCGACACGGCGGGACCCGCTGCAGCGAAGGCATTGGTGATGCCGGCGGTGTCCGGTACCGGGACGGCGGTTGCTGCTGTTGCCGAGAGGACCGGGAGCGGCTCGCTAACGACTTGCCCGGCGGCTGATGGCGGTCCCTGGTTGGACCGGGCGACGTTATAACGGGCGGTGAGAACGTTGCGCACCTGGGCGAGGCTGCGGGCGGCGCCGGTCGCGCGGTCGTAGAAGATCGAGCCATTGGCGTGCGCGGCGTGGCCGAAGAAATCGGCGGCTGTGGCGCCCGGACTATTGGCGGCGAGCGTAATCAGGCGTGCCGCGCCGCCGGCGCCAAGAAAATGCGCTATGTAGAGTTCGCCCTCGCTGGGCGGACGGCCGAGCTTGTTGGTGAGGATCGCGGCGTTGGCTTTGGTGAAAGCGCCAGCCATGACCGCGTTCGCGGTCGGGTCGTTGCGCAGCTTGAGGATTTCGCTGCGCATCACCGGGTCGTTCACCTGGTAGTGGCCGGAGGCGGTCCTGGTGATCGCGTCGGCGTAGCGAGCGTAGCCGAGCGCGGGGCCGGCTTGCTTCATGGTGCCGAGCCAAGTCTGCTCGACGAACTGGAACAGACCGCGCGCGGACGAGGTCGGGGCGCCCGCTTGCGGGTTGAGTCCCGATTCGACTTGCGCCGTCGCCAAAAGATAGTTGAAGCTCGTGCCGGTGGCCTGAGACGCCTGACGAATAGCGCCGGTCACCGCCGAGCCCGCAGCAGAGTTGCTGGGATCGACGAGCATTTGCCAAGCTCCCCTACCGGCTCCCACCGGCTGCTTCGGGCGTTAGGAAGGATTAACTATTATGGTAAACGGGCTCTTAACGCTGGAGAGGAAAGATGACCCAAACGGCCATACGGCATAAGCGCGGCGGGCTCTATTTCGAAGATTTCGCCCCGGGCGAGATCGTCGAGCATCGCTACACGCGCACCGTGACGCAGATGGACAACATGCTCTATTCCAACATGACGTTGAACCCGCAACCGCTTCATATCGATCGGCATTTCTGCGAGCAGGAGACCGAATGGGGACAGCCGCTGATGAACTCGTTGTTCACGCTCGGGCTGATGATCGGCATGTCGGTCTCCGACCTCACGGTCGGCACCACGATCGCCAATCTCGGCATGACCGAGGTAAAATTTCCGCATCCGCTGTTCGAAAACGACACCGTGCACGCCACCACCGAGATCATCGGCAAGCGCGAATTGAAGTCGCGGGCCGGCGCCGGCATCGTTGAATTTCATCACCGCGCCTACAACCAAGACAACAAGCTGGTCGCCGAATGCCGGCGCCAGGCCTTCATGCGCATGCGGCCGAAGTGACCCCTCAATCGGGCCGCGCGAAGCGAAGGTCCGGAATGACCGTAGAGGGTGCTTGAATGCGCTCCCTCCTCTTCGTTCCGGCCGACAGCGCGAAAAAACTCGACAAGGCGATGGCGAGCGGCGCGGATGCGCTGATCATCGACCTTGAGGATTCGATCGCGATCGAGGGCAAAGCGCGGGCGCGCGCGAGCGCCGCCGCATTTCTGCGAGAGGCCGTCGCGACGCCGTCGCGGCCGCATCTGGTCGTGCGCGTGAACGGGTTGCAGACCGGCCTTACCGACGCCGATCTTGATGCCGTCGTGCCAGCTAAGCCCGATGCCATCATGCTCCCGAAGGCCGAAGGCGGCGCGGCGGTCGTTCATGCCGACGCCAAGCTCGCCGTGCGCGAGGCGACGAGCGCCCTGCCCGACGGTCACGTCAAGATCATCGCGCTCGCGACGGAGACCGCGTCCGCTTTGTTTCTTGCCGGCACCTACGCCGGCGCCAGTGCGCGGCTGAGCGCGCTCACGTGGGGCGCGGAAGATCTCTCTGCCGAGCTTGGCGCCGAAGCCAACCGCGACGCTCAGGGCCGTTTCCTCGACCCCTATCGGTTCGCGCGATCGATCTGTCTTGCCGCCGCTGCCGCCGCGCAGGTACCGGCGCTCGATACCGTCTATGTCGATTTCCGCGACGATCAGGGATTTCGCCGCGAGTGCGAAGAGGCGCGCCGCGACGGTTTTTCGGCAAAGATGGCCATCCACCCCGCGCAGGTGCCGATCATCAACGAGGTGTTCACCCCGACCGCCGCAGCCATCGCGCACGCGCAGGCGATCGTCGATGCGTTTTCGGCTGATCCCGATGCCGGCGTCGTCGGCATTAACGGCGTCATGTTCGACCGCCCGCATCTGGCGCGCGCCAAGCGCCTGTTGGCCCGGGCAGCGCCCAAGGGCTAATCGGTTTTGCTCGGATAGGCCTTCGCCGGATCAAACACTTTATCGTCGCGAAATTCGAGCGCGACCGCGCCGGCCTTGCCGAGCGGCACCGCGCGATAAAAACACGAGCGGCGGCCGGTGTGGCAGGCGCCCTCGACCTGTTCGACCTTGATCCAAACCGCGTCCTGGTCGCAGTCGATGCGCATCTCGACGACGCGCTGGGTATGGCCGGAGCTCTCGCCCTTACGCCAAAGCGCGCCGCGCGAGCGGCTGAAAAACCACGCCTGCCCGGTGGAAATGGTCTTCGCCAGCGCCTCCGCATTCATGTGCGCGACCATGAGCACGTCGCCTGAGGCCGCGTCGGTCGCCACGCAAGTGACCAGTCCGTCGGCATCGAATTTCGGCGTCAGGACGGCGCCTTCTTCCAGCTCGGCGGCCGTCCCGGGCGCTGCGAATGGTGCTTTGTCGGCCATCGTGGTGGTTCAGTGCCTGCCTTGCGCCGCACGGCGGGGACTCTCGCCGTAGCGGGCCAGTACCTATATATTTATCGGTAGGTCAACACGGTCGGGCCGGATCGCGCGTTTGTCATGATCAACGAGGTCTATAATCGCCGCATCATCGAACTCGCGGGGACGATTCCGCGGATCGGCCGGCTGGCCGATCCCGACGCCACGGCGAAAGCGGTTTCCCGCTTATGCGGCTCGACGGTCACGATCGACCTCAAGATGGACGGCAACCAGGTGACCGACTTCGCCCACGAGGTGAAGGCTTGCGCGCTCGGGCAGGCGTCATCCTCGATCATGGCGCGTAACGTGGTCGGCTCCAATGCCGACGAACTGCGCGCGCTGCGGGAGACGGTTCGCAAGATGCTCAAGGAGAATGGCGAGCCGCCGCACGAGGGCAAGTGGGCCGACATCGCGGTGCTCGAGCCGGTGCGCGATTACAAGGCGCGCCATGCCTCCACTCTCCTGACGTTCGACGCCGTTGTCGATGCCATCGGCCAGATCGAAGCCACGCGCGCGGCCAAAGGCACGGCAAAGGCCGCGGCAGAATAACTTCGCCGGAAGTCGACCGAATGTCGCTCGACCAACTCTTCGACGCTTCACGCCGCGCTCCACGGCTCGCCGGCCGCGGGCTGGTGAAAGCCTATCGCTACACGCTCTCGCCGCTCGTCGGTTTTCATTGCCGGCATCTGCCGACCTGCTCGGACTATGCCGATCAGGCGATTGAGCGATATGGCCTGTGGGCGGGTGGCTGGATGACCCTGGCGCGTCTGTTGCGCTGCCAGCCATGGGGAACCGCGGGTCTCGACTTCGTGCCGGAAAATCTGCCGGCAACGGTACGGTGGTTCTTGCCCTGGCGCTATGCGCGCTGGCGCGGGACCAATGCGACGCCGCGCGCCGGAGCCTAGGCGAATTCACGGCTGCCCGTTTCCGAACCGTGAGATGCATGGCCACCACCAGCCGCCACAGGATGCTTATGGTTGACGCAAAGTCACAACCAATTCGGCGCCTCAATCCGCCCGAGCTCGGCGCGCCGCCGGGCTATTCGCAGATCGTCGAGGTCCGCGCCGGCCGCATCATCTTCATCGCCGGCCAGACCGCTCTCGATCGCAATGGTGATTTGGTCGGCAAGAACGATTTTGCCGCGCAGGCTGACCAGGTGTTCCGCAACTTGGGCGCAGCCCTGCAGGCGGTCGGCTGCACGGCGAGCAACCTCGTGAAGCTCACCGTATTTCTCCGCGACATGTCGAACCTCTCGGCCTACCGAGAAGCGCGCAATCGCTATTTTGCCACCGTCTCACCGCCGGCGGCGCCTGCCATCACGCTCGTCGAAGTTTCGAAGCTCTACGGTCCGGATTTCCTGATCGAGATCGAAGCCGTGGCGGCGATCTGATCCGATACACGCCTCCCCATTTGCCTTCGCCGGCGCATACGCTACATAATCGTCATCACGCTTACCTGCGTTCGTAGGCAGCGAGTGAGCACAGGAGTGGAAGAATGGTCGCGCTGACCTTTCCCGACGGCGCGCGTCGGGAGTATCCCGCCAACACCACCGGCCTCGATATCGCCAAAGGCATTTCGCCGTCGCTTGCCAAGCGCACGGTAGCGATGGCGCTTGACGGCCGGCTTGCCGATCTTTCCGATCCGATCGAGCACGACGCCAAGATCGAGTTCCTGACCCGCGACGATCCGCGCGCGCTGGAATTGATCCGCCACGATGCCGCGCACGTGCTCGCCGAAGCGGTTCAAACCCTGTGGCCCGGCACCCAGGTCACCATCGGGCCGGTCATCGAAAACGGCTTTTACTACGATTTCTTCCGCAACGAGCCGTTCACGCCGGACGATTTCGCCGCCATCGAGAAGAAGATGCGCGAGATCATCGCCCGCGACAAGCCCTTCACCAAAGAAGCGTGGTCGCGCGATCAGGCGAAGAAGGTATTCCGCGACAAGGGCGAGCTGTTCAAGGTCGAGCTGGTCGACGCCATCCCGGAAGACCAGCAGATCAAGATCTACAAGCAAGGCGACTGGTTCGACCTTTGCCGCGGCCCGCATATGACCTCGACCGGCAAGATCGGCAACGCCTTCAAGCTGATGAAGGTGGCCGGCGCCTATTGGCGCGGCGATTCGAGCCGCGAGATGCTCTCGCGCATCTACGGCACCGCCTTCGCCAAGCAGGAAGAGCTCGACGCTTACCTCAAGCAGATCGAAGAAGCGGAGAAGCGCGACCACAGAAAGCTCGGCCGGGAGATGGATCTTTTTCACTTCCAGGAGGAAGCGCCCGGCTCGGTATTCTGGCATCCGAAAGGCTGGACGCTGTTCCAGACATTGGAGAACTACATCCGCCGCCGGCAGACCGACGCCGGCTATGCCGAGGTCAATGCGCCGCAGCTCATCGATTCCTCGATGTGGGTCGCTTCCGGCCACATGGCGACCTTTCGCGACGCCATGTTCCTGATCGAGCCGCGCAAGGAGGACGAGCGCACCTACGTGGTCAAGCCGATGAATTGCCCCGGACACATCCAGATCTTCAAGAACGGGCTCAAATCCTATCGCGATCTGCCGTTCAAGATCGCGGAGTTCGGCAAGGTGCACCGCTTCGAGCCGTCGGGCGCGCTGCACGGGCTGATGCGCGTGCGCGCCTTTACCCAGGACGACGCACACATCTTCATCACCGAGGAGCAGATCGCGGCCGAAGTCCTCAAGGTCAACGATTTGATCCTCTCGATCTACGAAGATTTCGGCTTCGCCGATGTGCGCATCAAATTCTCCGACCGTCCGGAAAAGCGTATCGGCGAGGATGCGGTCTGGACCAAGGCCGAGACCGCCTTGAAGCAAGCGCTCGAAGTGTCCGGCCGGCCGTGGACGCTCAACAAAGGCGAAGGCGCCTTCTACGGCCCCAAGCTCGAATACGTGCTGCGCGACGCCATTGGCCGCGACTGGCAATGCGGCACTGTGCAGGTTGATTTCAACATGCCCGGCCGACTCGGCGCATTTTACATCGACGAGCATTCCAACAAGGTGACGCCGGTGATGCTGCACCGCGCGATGTTCGGATCGCTTGAGCGCTTCACCGGAATCATGATCGAACACTACGCCGGGCACTTGCCGCTGTGGCTGTCGCCGCTGCAGGCGGTCATCGCGACCATCACCTCCGATGCCGACGATTACGCGCGCGAGGCGCTCGCGGCGGCGCAACGTCTCCGGCTGCGCGTCGAAGGCGATTTGCGCAACGAGAAGATCAACTACAAGGTCCGCGAGCACTCGCTGGCGAAGGTGCCGGTGCTGCTTGTCGTCGGCAAGAAGGAAGCCGCCGAACGCACGGTCTCGATCCGCCGCCTGGGCAGCGAGCAGCAGCAGACCATGCCGCTCGATGCAGCGCTCAAGATGCTTGCGGAAGAGGCTATAGCACCGGACGAGAAGCGAATGAGGATGGCGGCGTAGGCAACGCTCAGCGCGCCAGAACCTCGACCTCGCCATCGACGCCGGTGATCACCTTGAAGTCACGCGGGAAGGTCTTGCCTTCATTGTGCGCGATGACGCGATAGTCGCCTTCGGCGAGCACGACGCGCGGGAAAGCGCCGATCAACTCCTTGATCACGTCCCCGCCCGGCGTCAGCACCGTCCACTGCGTGTTGGCGAGCGCCTCGCCGCCCGCCTCGTTCACCAGCTTGAGCGTGATCACCGCGGCGCGATGGGTCACGACAACATCGGTAAGCTTGGCCGTCTGCACGTGCACGTCCGAGCGCACCACCGAATTGCCGTCGCCATAGTTCGAAACGATGTAGTAGGTGCCCTCGGGCAGCAGCACGACGTCGCCGGTCATCACGTTCTGCGCGATCGGTCGGCGCTCGGTGGTGTCGAACTGGCTGCCGGTAAAGATGTCGAAGGAGATCTGGCCAGGGGGGATGCGCGCATCGCCGACCCGCCCCTCCAGGCGCACGCCGCCGGCGGGAATGTCGAACACCTCGCGGACGGTTTCGGATCGCAGTTGCACGGCCTTCGCTGCGCTGGCGAGGCCGAAGCTCGCATGGACGACATAATTTCCCGGCGGCAGCATGAATACCGGCGCTGCGGCTTTGTCTTCCTTGATCAGATGGAACACGCCGGCCGCATCGGGTTTACCTGCATAGACGCGCCAGATCAGGCCGCCGCCGATCGCCGGGGCGTCTCGCCCATAGCGGGCGGCGACGGCAAGCGCCACGTGCCCGGCCGGGACCACGGGCACGGCTTGCGCCAACGGCGTTGGGGCCGCCGACGGCGGCGCCGCAGGGACCAGCGTGGCGCCCGGCGAGCCGGTGCCGGGCGCGAGCGGGACGGTCGTGGTGGATTGCGGCGAGATCAGATTGCGCGCCTGCGCCAAGGCCTCGATCGGCGCGCAAAAGGCGAATACCAGCGCCGCCGTCGAAACGGCACAGCGTCTAACCCCTCCTGAGCCCCACCTTGGCATGACGGTTTTCTTTGATCGCAATCGCGGCATTTTCAAGCCGTCGCCTTGGCGCCGATTTGAGCCCCGGTCGTGGCATTTTCACCATATCAAGGCTGGCAACTTGTTACGAAGCTGCGCCTGTTCGATCATTAAGGAGCGCAGACCGGTTATTGCCGCGGCGAGAAGGACGAGGCTCGGGTGACGATCACAGACGTTGGCCTCCAGCCGATTCCGGCCAAGCCCGGCCGCCCAACAATCGGGCTCGTCCTCGGCGGCGGCGCGGCGCGCGGCTTTGCCCATATCGGCGTCATTCACGCGCTCAAGGAGCGCGGCATCACGCCTGACATCGTGGTCGGCACCTCGATGGGCGCGGTGGTCGGCGGCTGCCACGTCAACAACCAGCTCGAGGCGCTCGAATCCTGGGCGCGCGCGCTGACGCTGCGCCGCGTCCTCGGCTATCTCGACGTACGGCTCGGCGGCTCCGGCCTGATCGGAGGCGGCAAGCTGGCAAGGCAGCTTGAGAAGGCGATCGGCACCGTCGCGATCGAGGAGTTGCCGGTACGTTTCGCCGCAATCGCAACCGAGGTCGGGACCGGTCATGAAATCTGGTTGACGCGTGGCGCTTTGTCGCTGGCGCTGCGCGCGTCCTACGCGCTGCCCGGAGTATTCCCGCCGGTCCGTATCGGCGGACGTTGGCTTGTCGACGGCGCGCTGGTCAATCCGGTGCCGGTGAGCGCGGCGCGCGCGTTCGGCGCCCGCGTCGTCATCGCCGTCAATCTTGACGCCGACCGGTTCGCCCGCGGGGCCACCATCGCCAGCCATGGCTCGGACGCGGATGATTTACAGCTCGATCCATCGCCCGGAAAGCGCAATGGCGTGCTCAATCTGCGCGGCATCTTCGGCGTCGAGCGCGCGCTCAAGCGCCAGATCATCGCGGGTGCGGCGCGGCCGAGCTTTTCCACCATCATGGTCGAAGCCTTCAACATCATGCAGGACCGTCTCACCCGCATGCGGCTCGCCGGCGACCCGCCCGACGTGCATATCACGCCGCATGTCGGACACATCGGCTGGCTCGAATTCCATCGCGCCACCGAGACGATCGAAGCCGGCAGGGTCGCCGCCGAGAAGGCGATCGATCCGATCGTCGAAACCATCGCCGCCCTGGGAGAATTGGGCTGAGAGCCAAGCCTGAAAGCCGCTACCGCGAGGGCGATTGCTGCGCACAGCTCGTCTGACACGCGAGCTGCAATGTGCTGCAGTTCAAAAGGCACGTCGCGCCGGCCGTGGCGTTGGTGGTGGTCGTGGTGGTGGTCGTCGGCGGCGTTCCCTGCACCACGCACGCGGATTGGCACATCGATCCCTGGGAATTGCACCCCATCATGCAGGCGGTGACCGTCGAGGTTTGGGCAAGCCGGATCGGGTCCGCGGCGAACGCGCTATCGGCCGCTGCATTGATCGCCAGCGCAACGACAACAATCGTGAAACCTCGCATGCCTGCCCTCCGCGGCTCCGTAAGATGTCGGCATGATAGCGCGCTTGGCGGCAAGCGGTAATGGTGTTTCATGTTTGAGCCGGCGGCCCTATCAAGCCGCCGGTCGGAAATTCTACCGCGGCCGGATTCGGCCTCACGACCTCAGACAGTCAACCGGTCTCAGGCAGTCGTGATGTATTCGCGCATCGCCGCCGAGTCGCGCTCCATCTCCTGGACCCGATGCTTGACGATGTCTCCAATCGACACGACTCCCACGACCCGACCTTGATCGACAACCGGCATATGCCGGAACTTGCCGAGCGTCATGCGCTCCATAATCTTGGAGACCGCTTCGCTGTCGTTGCAGGTCTCGACCTTGCGCGTCATTGACTGGCTGACCGGTTCGCCCAGCGCGCTTGCGCCGCGCGCGGCAAGCGCGCGCACGATGTCTCGCTCGGAGATGATTCCGGCGAGGCGGCTGTCGGCGCCAAGGATGAGTGCCGCCCCGATACGCTTCTTGGCGAGCAGCAGCGCGGCGTCTGCCAGACTGGCGCCCGGTTCGATGGTGACGACCTCGCGGCCCTTGCCCGCGAGAATGATGCTGACGGTCATCGTAGCCTCCCTGCGCTTCACGGCCGTGGGAGCCTGCGCCAAGCGGGCCGAAGGACGGCGTGAAGGTTTACGTTCGGGATCGGCGCCGAGTTCCTGGCGGCAACAACTTTATTCGACGAAGCCATCCAGTTGGGATGGTCCATCCTCGTCTGTCCGCGCCCTGCTGCAGCGCAGCATCGAGTCTCGCTTCGATCGCCCGGAAAACCAGCGTCGACTCTGCCGCTAACGTCGCAAGGAAATACGGCAATCGCATGATGCGATCAGGAAGGATCGCCCGGCTGGGTTGACGCTGACGCGCCGCGCGAGACTACCGGATCGAACGCAGTAAACAGAAATAAACCGGCAAAGAAGCCGCCGATATGCGCCTGCCAGGCGATCTCTTGTCCTTCTCCACCGATTGAGATCGTGCCGAGCCCGAACAGCGCATTCATGCCGATCCAGGCGCCGAGGAAAATCAGGAAGCGCGGATCGCGAAGAGTGACGCTAAGCGGCGCCGCCGGAACGCGATAGGCATCGGCTTCGCCGCGCCATACGCCAAGTGGACCACCGCGCTGGAATACGAAGCGCATCGCCGCCGCCATGGCGCCCGAGATCGCGGCCGAGGCGCCGATCATCGGCACCATCGCGCCCGGATGACTGACGAGATGCGCGAACGCTCCGGCTGCGGCCGCCACCAACATGAAGAGGACATAACGCCACGCGCCAAACCGGCGCGCGAGCGCGGTCCCGAACGGCAAGAGCCAGGCCAGATTGAGACCGATATGCAGGAGATCGACGTGGATGAACGCGTAGGTGAAAAACGTCCAGATACCGGCGCCGAAGCCGCCGGGAAACGAATTGCCGACGATCGGATGGATATCGTAGCGCGCCGGGATGAAGGCGAACGCCAAAAGGAATTGCAAATCCTCGGCGTCGGTCATCGCGAGCATGCGCACCGCGTGCACCAGCACGAGCACCGCGATTGTCGCGAGCACGACCGGCGGCACATTGAATATCGGCTCTGAGCGCTGAGTCACCGGACGGGCACCTGCGTGCTCCCGAGATAGGCCGCGGCGACCGCGGCGACAAGCCGTTGCAGGTGAGAGTGACGGCGACAAACGAAAAACAGAAAGGAGGGCATGCGCCCTCCCTTCCGCAGCCTGCGCGGGGTTTGCATCTGACGCCGCGGCGGCGAAGCCGGGCGTCGGTCACATCCCCTCGCCTCCCTTGTACCAAGCGCTGCCGGGGGATTTTGCAGCGCGTGAAACTGGGCTGCGGTCACCCTAGGCAGCGTCGCGCGGACCGCCAACGTCAACCTTTCCTTAAGATTAACGCTGCGTTGGCGCCGCCGGACGCCACCTGCGGCATGCGCTCTGCTCCGCATCCTGCTGCGCGGAGGATCCCGTCCACGATGTCCCGATCGGGGACAAATGGCCGGCGCCGCGCGCGGCAGGAGCGCCTTTGGCCATGAAACACGCGGCAAGTCGCGAGCTATACGCTTACTGGGAAGAGCGGCGCGGCACGCGCCCGGCACCGGAGCGTGCCGAAATCGAGCCCGGCGCTATTCGCGGCGTGCTCAGCGATGCCTTCATCCTCGGGCTCGACCGCGCCACTGGTCATCCCCTGCGGCTTGCCGGCACGCGGCTATGCGCGCTGTTCGGCCGCGAGTTGAAGGGGGAATCTTTCACCGCATTATGGGCGGCGCCCAGCCGACCGGTGGTTGCAAGCTTGCTTGCGATCCTCGCCGACGAACGCGTGGGCACCGTTGCCGGCGTGACGGCGCAAAACAGCGCCGGCGAAGAGATCAAGCTTGAGCTGTTGCTGTTGCCGCTCGGCGCGCGGCGGCCAAGTCTCGCCCGAGCGATCGGGGTCCTGGCGCCGCTCGAAATCCCGCAATGGCTCGGCCAAAGCCCGGTCGAGGGGCTGACGCTCGGGAGCCGCCGCCACGTCGGGGCCACGGTCGAGAACCGCCTCCTGCCCCGTTTTATGGCCCGGCGCGGACGGCGCGGCTTCGCCGTGTACGAAGGCGGGCGGTCATAGTCCCTTTCACCCCTTGCTCGGCTGAGAACGGGAATTGCCAAGTTCCGCTGGCCCCGGGGCGACTAACTAGCCGTTAACACGGCGCACCTAGGCTGCTTGCGCGCGCGGCGGCAGGCAACCAATGGGCATCGCCCCAATACCCGAACGAAACCCTAGATTGCGGGCCGTCGGCGACGAGCGCCGCCGCTTCCAACGCGTGCGCGTCGACCTGCTTGGCCGCTATATGCTGGCCGATCGACGCGAGTTTCCTTGCCAGGTGGTGAACATGTCGCCGGGTGGCATGGCGCTGCTGGCGCCGGTCAGCGGTCAACCCGGCGAGCGGATCATCGCTTACGTCGATCATTTGGGCCGGCTCGAAGGCCATATCGCCCGGTTCTTCGAGAACGGCTTCGCCATGACGATCTCGGCGACGACGCGCAAGCGCGATAAGCTCGCCGCCCAGCTTACCTGGCTCGCCAATCGTCACATCCTCAACCTGCCGGAAGACCGCCGCCACGGCCGCATCCAGCCGCGCAACCCAATGGCGCGCTTGGTCATGCCGAACGGCGTCAATGTCACCTGCCGCGTCATCGACATGTCGCAATCGGGCGCCGGCATCGCGACCAAAGAGCGTCCGCCAATCGGCACGATCATCTCGCTGGGCAAGGTTCAGGGCCGCGTTGTCCGTCATCTCGAGGACGGCTTCGCCATCGAGTTCACGCGGCTGCAGCACCCCGATTTCCTCGAAGAGAACATCAGCGGCGCGTAGTCGCGAGTCCGGCACGCGGGCAATTTTGCCTAAAGCCGGTCGCCAGTAGTCCGCCGTTAATCAGCCGGTACGGAAGGCTGTCAGCTTTGCGCCGCGAGTTGGCGAAAGCGCGGCTCGGCGCCCCGCCCTTCAGCAAACAAGCTACCCAACGATAATATGGCCGGCCGCCAGGGAACGACGTCGACATCCTGGATCAGGATAGACGGTGATACTCCCGAAGTTTTCATGCGGGAGGCCAATACAGACAATTTGAATCAAAATTGAGCAACTAAAATTTGATTTGAGATCGGTGAAAAATACCGCCGCGATTTTCCCGTCTGTTTAGCGATCATTACTTCAAATTGAAACGCTCAACTTAGCGGCGTCGCAAAAGCTTTGTGAGAAACGTGACCCCAAGAAGACGCAAAGACGGGAGTGGGGTCAAATGGTTTGGGGTGGCAAGGCAATCTTCGGGCGTAGTGCGGCCGCAGGCCTTTTGGCGCTGGCCGTGCTCGCGGCGCCAGCGCCGAGCACGGCGGAGGAGCGCGCGCTCTTTGTCTCGCTCGGCGAGGCGACGCGCGCGCCGATCGGATGGATCGAATTCTGCGAAGAAAATCCGCGCGAATGTTCGAACCGCGCGACCGCGCCGCGCGACATAGTACTAACCGCCCAAGCTTGGAAGGATTTGGTGCGCGTCAATCTCTGGACCAACAGCCACATCAAGCCGATGACCGACCTTGAACATTACGGCGTGGTCGAGAAGTGGGCCTACCCCGATGACGGATATGGCGACTGCGAAGACTACGTGCTGCTCAAGCGCCGCATGCTGATGCAGGCCGGATGGCCGCGTGAGGCGCTGCTCATCACCGTTGTGCGCGACAAGAACACCGACGGCCACGCCATCCTGACCGTCAAAACCGACAAAGGGGAGTTCGTCCTCGACAACCAGACCGACGAGATCTTGCTGTGGTCGGACACCGGCTATCGCTTCGTAAAGCGCCAGTCGCAGGCCAATCCCAATGTGTGGATCTCGCTCGGCGATCCGCGTCCGGCGCCGGCAACGGCGACCTCGCGCTGAATTTTAGGAGTTCGCGACCCCGGTCACGTCCCCACCCCTCCCCGTCCCCAGACCGGGTTCGCGCGCGGCCGGCTCTCCCCCAGGAGCCGGCCGCACCTTTTTTGTAGTCCGGGAAATAGCGACGCCGCTATGCTTCCCCATCACTGCGGTTTGGCGTCAGCGGGGATCATGAGGTCAGGTGCGGCTGTGCCCTTTGGACCAAACAGGCCTTCGGCCGCTTGGCACATGGCATTCGCGTCAAGGGCTTCGGTATCCGTCTTGGCTTTCAGCAAGTTTTCCTGAAACACCGGCCACTCAGAGCCACCGGGACTGATGTCTTTCGTGGTGATGTGCAAATACCCCATCAAAAGCCCCAGTTGAGGTTCGTTGATTTTCCACGATTTGCATTTGCGGCTCGCGATCATCGCGCCTGCGAAGTTGCCGAGGAACTTGCCTTTAAGAAGCGTTTCTTGCTCTTGCGCGACGACAGCATTACTCGCGGTTAGTCCAAGGACGAGCGCCGTTGTGGTTCCGACCAGCAGTTTCTTCAAAGTGTCCTCCATCACCGCCACTTAAAACCGGATAGAATCTTACCCTCTGATAGCGGCAAAAAGGGGAAAATCCGGGGAGTGCAGCGCCAGCGTCAGCGTTGCGAATGCGGCAAGCAAAGGCTTGATCAGGATGGCAGGAGACTTTCTCGTGCTTCGCTCCGAACGTTCGAGTTGGCTGCGGACGAGAAGCGGAATTTAGTGTTCGGAAGTGCCGCCGTTTCTCTCGTTTCCCCGAGCGTTGGTTGCGCAACGGCGCTGCTTCGCGAGTGCTGTAGTTCAAGGCGTTTCGGATTAGACCTCCGCCCCACGGGGAATGCCAGCCTGCGTGGGCGCAGCGGCTCTGCGCCAGAGCGGCCCCACCCCGGGGTGGCCGGGCGCATGGCTGTTTGCAGTTCCACGCATAGCTCGCCAAGGTGCAACGCCAACCCATTAGGGCTAAACGCTTTTGTGAGTTGTTCGAAGCGGCGGCGCCGCTATGTTGCGCTGCATGCCAGAACGCTGGCGTATAGGGGTGACGTTCTCGGGCCATTCACGGTGAGAGCCGTGGCGGCCAACTGGGGAGTCCGTGCCGCATGACTGCCCTTGTCCGCATCGCATTGCGGCGTCCCTATACATTCGTCGTCCTCGCCCTGCTCCTTCTGATCCTCGGCCCGCTCGCGGCCTGGCGCACGCCCGTCGATATCTTTCCGGAAATCAGAATCCCGGTGATCGCGACAATCTGGGGGTATACCGGATTGCCGCCGGAGCAGATGGCTGGCCGCATGGTGACCCAATTCGAGCGCGCGCTGACGACGACCGTCAACGACATCGAGCACATCGAGGCGACCTCCTACACCGGCGCCGGCATCGTCAAGGTCTTCTTCCAGCCCGGCGCCGACATCCGCATCGCCAACTCGCAGGTCACGGCCATCGCGCAAACCTTGCTGAGGAGCATGCCGCCCGGAGCCACGCCGCCGCTCATTCTGAACTATGACGCCTCGACGGTTCCGATCATCCAACTCGGCTTGTCCGGCAAGGGACTCACCGAGCAGATGCTCAACGATATCGCGATCAACTTCCTGCGCGTCGGGCTGGTCACCGTGGCGGGCGCGGCCATCCCCTACCCCTACGGCGGCAAGTTTCGCCAGATTCAGATCGACCTCGACTCGGCGGCGATGCAGGCTCGCGGCCTCTCCGGCCAGGATGTCGCCAACGCACTCGCCGCACAGAACCTGATGACGCCGGTCGGCACCGAGAAAATCGGCGACTTCGAATATGCCATCAATCTCAACAACGCCCCCTCCGTCATCAGCGAACTCGGCGATTTGCCGATCAAAAGCGCCAACGGCGGGATGGTCTATGTCCGCGACGTGGCCCACGTGCGCGACGGCAATCCGCCGCAGAGCAACATCGTTCACGTCAACGGCAACCGCTCCGTGCTTATGGTGGTGCTCAAGAACGGCGGGGCATCGACGCTCGCGGTCATCGACGGCGTCAAGAAAAAATACCCGGAGCTGCAACGGACGCTGCCGGGCAACCTCAAGATCGCGGAGATCGCCGATCAGTCGTTTTTCGTCAAGGCCGCGATCGGCGGCGTCGTTCGCGAAGGCGTCATCGCGGCGGCGCTGACCAGCCTGATGATCCTGCTGTTTCTCGGCAGCTTCCGCTCGACGCTGATCATTGCCACGTCGATTCCGCTGTCGGTGCTCGGCTCGCTGGCGACGCTCTGGGCGCTGGGCGAAACTCTCAACATCATGACATTGGGCGGACTTGCGCTCGCCGTCGGCATTCTCGTCGACGAAGCGACCGTCACCATCGAGAACGTCAATTGGCATCTCGAGCAGGGCAAGGAAGTCGAGACCGCCATCATGGATGGCGCGCAGCAGATCGTGACGCCGGCATTCGTCTCGATGCTCTGCATCTGCATCGTGTTCGTGCCGATGTTCTTCCTGACCGGCGTGCCGCGCTTCCTGTTCGTGCCGCTGGCTGAAGCGGTCATGTCGGCGATGATCTGGTCGTTCATCCTGTCGCGGACGCTGGTGCCGACGATGGCGAAATACATGCTGCGCCGGCATGCCTCGCCTGCGGACGGGCGCGGCTCGGACGCGCCGCCGACGCGCTCGCGCAATCCTCTGGTGCTCCTGCAACGCGCGTTCGCGAGGCGCTTCGAGCGGTTCCGCTTCCTCTATCGCGAACTGCTGACGATGGCGCTGCGTCACCGCGCCGCCTTCGTGACTTGCTTTCTCGCCGCCGTGATCGGGACGTTCGCGCTGGTGCCCTATCTCGGGCGCGACTTTTTCCCGAATGTCGACGGCGGTCAAATCTTGATACACGTGCGCGCGCATGTCGGCATGCGAGTCGAGGAAAGCGCGCGGCTGTTCGCAACAATCGAGAAAGCCATCCGCCAAGTCGTTCCGTCTCACGAAGTCGCGGAGTTGGTCGACAACATCGGATTCCCGATCAGTAGCATCAACAAGACCTACAACAACACCGGCACCATCGGTAATGCCGACGGCGAAATCCAGATCAAGCTCGCCGAGGGTCATCGTCCGACGCGGGAATATCTTCGCGCGCTGCGCGAGGAACTTCCCGCCCGCTTCCCGGGCACGACGTTCTCGTTCCTGCCTGCCGACATCGTCAGCCAAATCCTGAATTTTGGCGCCCCGGCACCCATCGAGGTGCAAATTCGCGGCCCGCATCTCGACGAGAATTTCGCTTATGCCGAGAAGCTGCTGCACCGGCTGCGCCACATCCCGGGTCTGGTCGATGCGCGCATTCAGCAGTCGCTCAACGCGCCGGCCTTTGACGTCAACGTCGATCGGACGCGGGCACAATATGTCGGCATCACCGAGCGCGACGTGACCAACAGCATGGTGGTCAATCTCGCGGGATCGGGCCAGGTGCAGCCGACATACTGGCTAAACCCCGCCAACGGCGTTAGCTACTCGATCGTCCTGCAGACGCCGGAATATCAGGTCGATTCGCTCAACGCGCTGCAAAATCTCCCGATCACTGCGCCCGGCGCGCCGCCGCAAACGCTCGGGGCCATTGCCGACATCAAGCGGGTGGCGATGCCAGCCGTCTATTCTCAATACGACATTCAACCGGTGATCCAGCTTTACGCCACCACCCAGGATCGCGATCTCGGCGCGGTTGCGGCCGATGTGCAGAAGGTCGTGCAGGAAACCGCCGAGGAATTGCCGAAGACCGCGCGCGTGGTCATGCTCGGGCAGGTCAAGACCATGAACGACTCCTTCTCCGGATTGCTGCTCGGTCTGCTCGGCGCCATTGTGCTCATCTATCTGCTGATAGTGGTCAACTTCCAGTCCTGGGCCGATCCGTTCGTGATCATCACCGCGCTGCCCGCCGCCCTTGCGGGCATCGTGTGGATACTCTTCGCCACGCACACGACGCTGTCGGTGCCTGCGCTCACCGGCGCCATCATGTGCATGGGCGTCGCCACCGCCAACAGCGTGCTCGTCGTCAGCTTCGCCAAGGAGAAGCTGGAAGAGCATGGCGATGCCGCCGCCGCGGCGGTCGAAGCAGGATTTGTCCGCTTGCGGCCGGTGCTGATGACTGCGCTCGCCATGATCATCGGCATGCTGCCGATGGCCCTTGGCTTGGGCGAAGGCGGCGAGCAGAATGCGCCGCTCGGCCGCGCCGTGGTCGGCGGTCTTTGTTTCGCGACGGTTGCGACGCTGATGTTCGTACCGGTTGTGTTCAGTATCATCCACCAGCGCCGCGGGCCGGTCGGCGCGCGCGCGATCGGAGAACCGCATGCCGCCTGATCCCGCCGCATCCACATTGTCGCGGCGCGGACTCTACGTCGCCGGGATTTCGGCGGCGATCGTCGCCCTCGTGATCGTGGTGGTCGGCATCACGACCCGCAAGGTGGCCGACGCCAAACTGCAGGAATGGACCGAGGCCCAAGCGGTGCCGGTCGTCGCCGTCGCGCCGCCCGACAGCCACAGCAAGACTTCGGTTTTCTCGCTGCCGGGACGGCTCGAGGCCTACACCCAGGCGCAGATGTATGCGCGCGTCAGCGGCTACGTGAAAAGCTGGACCGCCGACATCGGCACGCCGGTCAAGGCCGGCCAGCTCCTTGCCGAGATCGATGCGCCCGACCTCGATCAGCAGATCATGCAGGCTGAGGCCACTCTCGCCAGCGCTAAGGCCAATTCCGTGCTGTCGGACATGACGCTCAAGCGCGGTCAGTCATTGATCACGACCTTAGCCATCTCGCAGCAGGACCTCGATCAGCGGGCGGCCGACTCCTCCAACAAACAAGGCCAGGCCCGTGCGGCGCAGGCAAATCTCGACCGGCTGCGCGTCCTTGAGCAATACAAGCGGATCGTCGCGCCGTTCGACGGACTGGTCACCGCGCGCACGACCGACGTCGGCGCGCTGATCAATGCCGGCTCCGGCGGCGGACCGCCGATGTTCGTGGTCTCGGAAACGAGCCTGTTACGGGTCTACGTGAACGTGCCGCAAAACTACGTGCCGAGTATCCCGGTCGGCACCAAGGCGCAGATCTCGGTACCGGAATATCCGGGCCGGACGTTCCCGGCGACAGTCGCGGCCTCCGCACAATCCGTCGACGTCGCGTCCGGCACGACGCGCATGCAGCTTGTCGTCGACAATTCCCGCGGCGAGCTCATGACCGGTGACTTCACCAATGTGAGCTTCGACCTGCCGCATCCCGAGATCGCCATCAACGTGCCGGCGAGCGCGCTCATCTTCAACCAGCGCGGCTTGCAGGTCGCGATCGTGGACAATGACGGTCGCATCGCCCTCAAGCAGGTCACGATCGCACGGGATCTGGGAAACGAGGTCGAACTCGCGTCGGGCATCTCGGCCGACGATCGCGTGGTGACCAACCCGCCCGACGGCATCACCGCCGGGGACAAGGTACGCATTGCCGGAGCGCCCGGCGTCCCGGGGGAACCCGAATCCGCATCGGCGAAGTGAGGTTCGGATCGCCGAGCGCGGACGACGACGGACGCAGAATAGAATCTGTCGTCGGTAGTCCGTCGCGTCTGTCGTCTGTGCGCCGCTAACCCAGCGCCTTCAACCCCTTCGCAAATCGCTTGAAGTTCCGGACGTAGATATCGGCAACGCCGGCGATCTGCTTCCTCGCCATATCATCGAGCGTGCGCACCACACGCGCCGGCGCCCCGACGATCAGCGAGCCCTCGGCAAAGCTCTTGCCCTCGGTGACGATGGCGCCGGCGCCGACGAGGCAGTTGGCGCCGATCCGCGCGCCATTGAGCACGATGGCGCCCATGCCAATGAGCGCGCCGGCGGCGATGGTGCAACCATGCAGGATCACATTGTGGCCGATCACGCAATCCGAGCCGATCGTCAGCGGGAAGCCGGGATCGGTGTGCAAGGTCGCGTTATCCTGGACCTGCGAACGCTCGCCGAGCTCGATCCATTCGTTGTCGCCCCGGAGCACCGCGCCGAACCAGACGCTGCAATCGGTCTTGAGCCGCACCCTGCCGATAATCGTCGCGCTCGGCGCAATCCAGTAACGGCCCTCCTCCGGCAGCTCCGGCTTTTGACCGTCGAGTTCATAGATCATGGAACGTGAGCTCTGCTAAATCATCAATCCGGACGCCGCACGGCGGCACGCCCGGAATGACTATCAGACGCTGAGCAGGGCTTGAAGCGCCATGACCACGACGGTGCCGGACATCAAGCTCCACAGCCCCGCGATCACGGTGGCCACCATGACGAACTCGGCGCGGCGGCGCTCGATGCGGCGCCCGCGTAGCGTGTTGCGCATGATGATGAACGGCGCCGAGAACATCAGCAGCGGGATTGCGGCAAAGCGCGACGCAGTCGGCCCGACTTCGAGGAGACGGAAGCTCGGAAAATGATCGCCGTACAGGCGATAGCCGCTCGCGCACATTCCGGCGAAAGCAAAGCCGACGGCAAGAGCGAACAAGGATTTAATGGCCTCAGGCGTGATCGCCAGCGGCACGGCACCGATCATTCGCGACGCCTCCGATTTTCGAAAAGACATCGCAGAGCGCCGCGCCCGCCGCCACGAAATGCTTAAGAAAGGGTTAACGCCGTGCCGGTCGTTGGCCATGGCATACTCGGCGTCCGATTCGGCTCGAGCGGCACCGCACGCATGACGGCACACGTGGTTTCCGGCCCCAAATCGCGCCGCAAGGCGGCCGGCGCCTTTATGCTCCCGCTTGCGGCCTTCGCCGGGGTCCTCGCCGCGGTCGGGGCCGTTCTCGCCTACGTGCTTTGGCCGAGTTGGCCGAATGCGCCGGTCGCGCTCGACGCCCCGGCGATGCCGGTCACGGTCGCCGGCGTTCTCTTCGACGTGCCGCCGGCCGCAATCCGCGCGGCCGTGCAGCGGCATCCCGGCGCGCACGAGCGGATCGATTTGGTCTTCGCCTGGCCCTCGCTTGCGCCGCCGCAACCGGTTGCCGGCAAGACCGATGCGCGGGAGACCGATGCGTCCGCCATACCGCCGCCGCCAAGCGTGAACGATCGCCTGTTCGTGACCATCGCCGGCCTCGGCGCCGTGTTGGCGCCGGCCGACCGGCTCCGCACCATCTATCCACGCTACGTCGAGGCGCAGGCGAGCGCAGCCGCGGACGGCCTTGCCGTCCTGTCCTTCCGGACCGGCACGCCCTATGAGGGCGAGGATCTCGTTTATCTGGCCGCGAGCCCCGAGCAGTTTTTCGCCCGCTGCACGCGCCAAGTGCGCGCGGTGCCCGGCACCTGCATTCATGAGCGCACGGTCGATGCCGCCGAGATGACGCTGCGGTTTTCGCGTGAATGGCTGCAAGACTGGCGCAGCGTGTCCGCGGGTTTCGACCGGCTCGTGGCGCAGCTGCACCCGCAGCAGGCAGGCCCGACGACAGAGGGCCGGTAAACGGAGCGGATGCCTGATCCGTCCCGACTCGTCGGCGGTATGTCGCCGGCTAGTCCAGATCCGTGCCTAGAATCGCCATTTGGAAATTGTATGAGCGCTCGTCGTCCTCGTCGTCGACGAAGATCACGCCAATGAACTCCTCCCCCACATAGACCTCGGCGGAGTCATCCTTCTTCGGCCGCGGCACCACGCGCAGGCGTGGATTGCTGAACAGCTTCTTGAGATAGGCGTCGAGCTTCTTGACTTCCTGTACGTCCACCGCGCGTCTCCGTCCCACGCCCCATAGCACCCCGGCCGCGACAATGACGACCGGAACGGCGTCCTTTAAGTCAAGTCTCCGTCCTGAAACATCTGATCCATGCTGCGCGCCGGTTCTGGGCAACCGGCGCGGCCCACCACCTTTGCCGGCACGCCGGCGACGGTGACGTTGTTCGGCACCGGATGGATCACCACGGAACCTGCCGCGATGCGCGCGCAATGGCCGACCTCGATATTGCCGAGGATCTTGGCGCCAGCGCTGATCATCACGCCGTAGCGGATCTTCGGGTGCCGGTCGCCGGCTTCCTTGCCAGTCCCGCCGAGCGTTACGTCGTGCAGCATCGACACGTCATCCTCGATCACCGCGGTTTCGCCGACCACGAGCCCGCTGGCGTGATCGAGGAAGATGCCGCGGCCGATCTTCGCCGCCGGATGAATATCACATTGAAGCACGACCGACGCGCGGCTCTGCAGGTAAAGGGCGAAGTCGCGGCGTCCTTTGGTCCATAGCCAGTGCGCCAGCCGATGCGTCTGCACGGCATGAAACCCTTTGTAGTAAAGCACCGGCTCGACCAATCGGTGGGTCGCCGGATCGCGGTCGACGGTCGCCATGATGTCGGCGCGGAACGCTTCGCCGATCGCAGGTTCGTCTTTGAGCGCGTCATTGTAAGCTTGCCGGATCAGCTCGCCCGAAAGCGCGGCGTGGTCGAGCCGCTTGGCCAGCCGGTAGATGATGGCCGCCTCTAAGGTCTCGTTATGGAGAACGGTGGAATAGATGAAGCTCGCGAGCTCGGGCTCGCGCCGCACGATCTCCTCCGCCTCGCGGCGGATACGCGTCCAGACCGGATCGACCGTGTCGAGTGCCGGCTTAGCTTGATGCTGTGCCATCGGATGCCTCCCGGGGACGGCGATTCTATCATAGATGGGAACGGTTTGGGTTGAAAACCAATGGCGCCGAAGCCTGCCGGCTATGGCCGATCCGCCTAGCCTTTGCCAGTAGACCGGGGCTAATGGCAGTAAAATGAGGGGTCCGCCGCGTTCACGCTCGTATCATCAAATGCTAGGGCCGCCGCTCACGCTTCGATAACCCAATCCTCAACGCCGGCCCACGGCATGCTCGCTTCCGCGGTCCCGTTAAGTAGTTCTATAGATACGACCTGCCTATTGTCCCCTCGTGCGCAACCTTAGATGAGGGCAGACCGTCATGGGCATTCTTCGCGATTTCATCAATGACGATGGTGCAGCGACCGCCATTGAATATGGGCTTATTGCCGCCGGAATTTCCATCGCGATCATCGCGGTGGTCAACGGGCTGGGCACGCAGCTCAGTTCGACCTTCTCCAGCATCTCCTCGCAGCTGAAGTAGTTGCGGCGGGCGCGCTCGTCGCGTCACGCCTCAATGACGATCTTCGGCGCCGGGCGGCTTTCGCCCTGCAAGCCATCGCGCACGCGCGTGGCGATGGCGCGGAAGCTTTGCGCGCGAGCGCCTTCCGGCTCGGTTGCGACGACCGGCTGACCGGCATCGGACTTCTCGCGGATGGCCATGTCGAGCGGCACTTCGCCGAGGAACGGCACGCCGAGCCGCTCTGCTTCGTGCCGTGCACCGCCATGGCCGAAGATGTCCGAGCGCGTGCCGCAATGCGGGCAGATGAAAGTGCTCATGTTCTCGACGATGCCGAGGACCGGCACGTTGACCCGGCGGAACATGGCGATGCCGCGCCGCGCGTCGATCAGCGCGAGGTCCTGCGGCGTCGAGACGATGACGGCGCCCTTGAGCGGCACCTGCTGCGCCATGGTGAGCTGGGCGTCGCCGGTCCCCGGCGGCATGTCGACGACCATGACGTCGAGCGTGCCCCACTCCACTTCGCGCAGCATCTGCGTGAGCGCCGACATGACCATCGGCCCGCGCCAGATCATCGGCGTCTCCTCCTCGACGAGGAAGCCGATCGACATGACCGGCATTTCGTAGCGCACGATCGGTTTGAGCCGCGTGCCGCCCGCGGTCTGCGGCTTCTCGCGGATGGCGAGGAGCTTCGGCATCGACGGGCCGTAAATATCGGCGTCGAGAATGCCGACCTTGAGCCCGAGATCGCGCAACGCGAGCGCGAGATTGACGGCCACCGTCGATTTGCCCACTCCACCTTTGCCGGACGCGATCGCGATGATAGCGGCGACGCCGGGAATGCCGGCCGGCGAAGGCGTTCCACCTTCGCGAGGCCGCGCGGCACCGGCAGGCATTTGCGTTCGGCGTTGGGGAGCGCGGCCGGCGCCACCGGCAGCGTCCGAGCGCTCCGCGGTCAACGCGACCATCACCGACGTCACGCCCGGTAGCGCGCGCACGGCCGTCTCGGCGCGCGCGCGCGCGGCTTCCCATTGCTTGACCGAGTCCGCATCGACGGTGATGGAAAAGAACACCTTGCCGTCGGCGGCGACGATCTCCGAGAGCTTTCCGGTTGCCGGCAGCGGCGTACCGTCGGGACCCAAGACCGCGGCGAGTGCTTTGAGAACGTCGTCCTTCATCGGCGCCATGCAACAACGCTCCAATCCGCGGCCAGAGGCGGATCGGGTCTACATAGGCCCCTCGCCGGCGCGGTCAACGCCCATCGCGGTTGACATCATTTCCCGACAATGCAGGCTCTCGGCATGCTCGCCTACGTCTTTTGGCACCGGCCCTTCGCTCATGTCAGATCGCAAGCTTTACGAAGCGGCACTGGTTCGCTTCCAGGGCGATCTGCCCCGCCGCAAACCGCCTGGATTTATCGCCGCCGGATCGTTCCGCAT
This sequence comes from uncultured Alphaproteobacteria bacterium, assembly GCA_963850855.1. Lineage (GTDB taxonomy): Bacteria > Pseudomonadota > Alphaproteobacteria > Rhizobiales > Xanthobacteraceae > BOG-931. Next base: position 22,199 of record CAWKNH010000021.1, on the reverse strand, counting down.
CGAGCCGGTCCCCTGGCTGAGCGATCTGCCCGGCTACGAGGACTGGTATCTCATGGAAGGCTCATGGGCGATGGACCCGCTCAACGCCTCTGCGATCACCGGCGCCATGCAGACGCCGCACGACGACGTCGCCGCGCTGATGGAGGAAGGGCATGGTGGGCTCTACGCCCATGTCGGCGGAGAACCGCTGATGGCCGGGCAATCCACGATTTATTGGCTCACGCGCCCGCGTGGGATTCAATGGCAGGCTGCGCTTGATCCGGTTCGCGCCAAACATCCGCGCATCAATGTTTGGCGACGGCAGATGGTCCTTGGACCTGCCGCCGAATTTGCGATCGAGGCCCCGGACGATGCGAAGATCGATCGTGCCGTCCGGATGGCAAGCGTTGCCGGTGAAGCGCATGAAGTTGGCGTAGCGATCGTTCCCGGATTTCGCGGCCGCTCAATCCGGTTACCGAAACGGAGAAAAACAATGGCGAAGGTAGCGTTTGTCGGTCTCGGCGTGATGGGTTATCCGATGGCGGGGCATCTCAAGGCCAAGGGCGGCCACGAGGTCACGGTTTACAATCGCACCGCCGCCAAGGCCGCGAAATGGGTTTCGCAGCACGGCGGCAAGAGCGCGCCGACGCCTCGCGAAGCGGCGCAGAGCCAAGACTTCGTCATGGCCTGCGTCGGCAACGATAACGATCTGCGCGAGGTGATGCTGGGGCGTGACGGCGTATTCGCCGGCGTGGGCAAAGGCGCGATCGTCGTCGATCACACCACCGCTTCGGCCGAGATCGCGCGCGAATTGCACGCCGAAGCGAAGAAGCGCGGCGTCGAATTCATCGACGCGCCGGTCTCCGGCGGCCAGGCCGGCGCCGAGAACGGCGCGCTCACGGTGATGTGCGGCGGCGATCCGGGGCCGTTCGCGCAAGCAGAGAAGGTGATCGCAGCTTATGCGCGCGCGTGCACGCTCCTCGGCGCCTCCGGAAGCGGGCAACTCGCCAAAATGGTGAACCAGATTTGCATCGCCGGTGTCGTTCAGGGGCTCGCCGAAGGCCTGCACTTCGCCCTGAAGGCCGGGCTCGACATCGAAAAGCTCATCGCCACCATCTCCAAGGGCGCGGCGCAGTCCTGGCAGATGGAGAACCGCTACAAGACCATGGTGGCGGGAAAATTCGATTTCGGCTTCGCCGTCGACTGGATGCGCAAGGACCTCGACATTTGCCTATCGGAAGCGCGCCGGAACGGCGCCCGTCTGCCGGCGACTGCTTTGGTCGATCAGTTCTATGCGCAGGTGCAAGCGATGGGCGGCCGTCGCTGGGACACGTCGAGCCTGATTGCGCTGCTGCAGCGATAAGAACGCGCCGAACTGCGCCCCGCTCGCCGAAGTGAGGATCGTATGACGATCGCCGCTGAGCACCGCACGAGCAAGGTGCCCGAGGTCACGCTCGTCTTCTGGATCATCAAGATCGCAGCGACGACGCTGGGCGAGACCGGCGGCGATACCGTCACCATGACGCTTGATTGGGGCTACCTTGCCGGGACGGCGATATTTCTCTCGCTGCTGGTAGCGCTCATCCTGATCCAGATCGCAGCGCGTGAATTTCATCCGCTGCTGTACTGGGCGACAATCATTGCTTCGACCACGGCGGGAACGACTATGGCCGATTTCGCCGATCGGTCATTGGGGATCGGCTACGCCGGCGGTTCGTCGATCTTATTTGCCTGCCTCATGGGCGTGCTTGGCCTCTGGTATTGGTCGCTCGGCTCGATATCGGTCGCTGCGATCACAACACCGAAAGCGGAAGCCTTCTATTGGGCGGCGATCACAGCGTCGCAGACGCTGGGAACGGCGCTCGGCGATTGGACGGCGGACGACACCGGCCTCGGATATGAAGGTGGAGCGCTTGTTTTCGCCGCCGGATTAGCGGCGCTGATTGCGTTCTATTTCCTGACCAATGTGTCGCGGGTTTTCCTGTTCTGGGCGGCCTTCATCCTGTCGCGGCCGCTCGGCGCCACGCTCGGCGATTTTCTCGATAAGCCGGTCAACGAGGGCGGGCTGGCCTTGAGCCGGCCGATCGCTTCGGCCGTCATCGCAGCCTTTATTGGGGCTTGCATCCTGCTGCTGCCGCAGAAGGCCGGGCAACATCCGAGCCGTTCCTGATGTGCGGCATGGAACTCCATGTCAGGCGACGGCTTTCAACTGTGCCAAAAGGTTGAAACAGGACGAGGGCCATGCACGAGGTCAAATTCAGACTGGCGAACGCGGGACTGCGGCCCCGAAGGACAAAGCTGGAAATGCCCGGCTGGGGCGGCGAGCCCAAACCACGCACGGACGGCTCGCATGAATATGCGTGGCACTGCGCCCCGTTTACCGAAGGAGCCCAGTACGGGATAGAAATCTTCTATCCGTACGAAAACGAACTCCGCGTGACAAAAAGGGATGGGAATTTCGTCTTCGACGGGGATTTCGGGCCGCCGCCCGACGGGGACCTGGAGTGGCCGCCGTTCCGCAGTTTCGGCAAGGAGTATTACACCTACCAGCTTCTTCTCGACTTGAAGGTCGACAAGCACTGGGCGGTTCGCACCGAGCCGCATCCGCGATTTTATACCGACACCACCGATACCGTACCCGTCGCCGTCCCGGCGCTGCTGCGCACCGAATGGTGGCCGATGATCGCATTCGTCGTGTTCAAGTCGCCGGCCGAAGGGCGAACGCACATCTTTCGGCCGGGTGAGCCGATGCTGCAGATTTTAGTTCTTCCGGTTACGTCGGATTTCGCCCTGCTGCCGATGGACGAGGAAGAAGCTGCCGAGCGCGAGATGCGCGCGCGGCGAATACACGCCAGCCGGCCCACGCTCGCCGCAGATACGACCTGGACCTCGGACACGGATACCGTGTTCGACGGCACGTATCGTCACCTACTGCGCGCGGCCAAGGCGAGGGCGCAGGAGGGATAGCGAAATCCGGCCGCGGGACGGCTGACCGCAGCCGGCTAGGACCGCGCGCCGAATCCGATCTCTAGTCGTGGTGATGATGATGGTGGTGGTGGTGATGATGGTGGTGTGCGGCGCCACCATCGGTGATGATGATGGTGATGATGGTGGTGATGATAGGCGAGCCTAGTTTCGCCGTTTGCCGGCGTGCCGGCTTGTTCGGCTTGGTCCGCCTTTAGTGCCGCCACCGCGTTCGGAACTGGATTGAGCAGCTCGCGGTAGCTTGCCGCCGGCGCCAGTCCTGCCCCTTGGGTTGGGGTCGCGGCTTGCGCGGAATTCACCGCGGTCAGGGCGGCCGCGGCCCCGAGCAGACCAGCAATTCTCTTATCCATGGACACTCCTCCGGAATTTGGAAAAGACTTCTCACCCCTTGGCAGTAATACCGCGCGCGCTGATTGGTTCCGACACGGCGCGGTTTTGGGGAACCGAGGCGGCACAGGCGCCGCTGCGGTGCTCCGACACCCCGAGGTCGACTGCCCGGTCGGCACTGTGGCGCACGAATAGGCGCATCTCGCGCGGAGCGCGCGATAATCGGCGCAAAGCTTCACCGTGGTCCAGCCCTATCTCATTGACAATACAAACCTATCCTTCCCGCTGCGGCACCGCCCAAGGTTTAGACGCGCGCGGCGTATCCTGCCGGACGGCGAAAATACCAGCATTAACCGGGGCGTGCGGGCAGCCTTAAGCCTGGTCTTAAGAAATTTGCGCGACTTTTGCCGCCAACCGTCGCCACCATCGGGACCCGATGCCCTCAACGACCAGCGAATCGCGCGAGCATGCGTCGACCGGCGCTGCCTCGCCGGCGAAGCGGCGTCTTGCCGCCCAGCACGTGCGCGAGGCGCGCGACCGGCTCACCTCGACCAGCGGCACGCGCCCGGTCTTCGACTACGAATTGCTGCGCCAGTTCGCGCAGAACCGTCTGTCGGCATCGCCCCTGATCCTGCTTTTGATCGTCACCATCGGGCTTCTTTCCGGCCTTTGGACGAGAGCCTTGAGCTCGGGGGTGTGGACCGCCGGCGCGCTGATCATCCACCTCGCCATCATCGGCAAATGCCGGCAATTTCTCGATGAACCCGCGAACACGATCAATATGCGCTCGGCGCGGATGCAGTTCATCATGCTCGACCTGTTCTTCGGCATGGCGTGGACCTTCATCCTCATCCATCCGATCGGCGCCGACGAGCAGTCGGGCACGTTCATGCTCTTCATCATGCTCCTGGTGGTGGCGATTTCGAGCATGTTGGCCTCGAGCGTGCCGATCGCGGTCTTCGCCCTGACCTTGCCGGTGACCGTCGCCATCGCGCTCGACTTCGCCCTCAAGGGAACGCTGCACGACTACATCCTCGCCATCATGGCCCTGACGGCCGAAGGCTATTTCTCCCTGCTTGCCTACCGTCTCTACTCGACCACGTTGGCGACGCTTGAAGCGCGCGCGGAGAAGGATGCGCTCATCGGCGAGCTCGAACAGTCGAAGTCGATCTCCGATGAGGCGCGCCGCCGCGCCGAAGCCGCCAATATCGCGAAATCGCGCTTCCTCGCCCAGATGAGCCACGAGCTGCGCACGCCGCTCAACGCCATCCTCGGCTTCTCGGAAGTCATGAAGGGCGAGATTTTCGGGCAACACGCGGTTGCCGCGTACAAGGACTATTCCGGAGACATTCACAGCTCCGGCGTGCACCTCTTGAACCTGATCAATGAAATCCTCGATCTGTCACGCATCGAAGCCGGGCGCTACGAGCTCAACGAGGAGCCCGTTTCGCTCAATCGCGTGGTCGAGGATTGCCACCATCTGCTCAAACTGCGCGCCGGCAATCGCGGCCTCACCATTCACGAGCTGTTCGAGCCGGATATGCCGAAGCTGTGGGCGGACGAACGGGCAGTGCGGCAGATCTGCCTCAATCTCCTGTCCAACGCCATCAAGTTCACGCCGCAGGGCGGCGAGATCTGGCTCAAGGTGGGCTGGACCGCCTCCGGCGGCCAATACATGAGCGTCAAGGATACGGGGCCCGGCATTCCCGAAGAGGAAATCCCGATCGTGCTCGCCTCGTTCGGCCAGGGCTCCAACTCGATCAAATCCGCCGAACAGGGCGCCGGCCTCGGGCTGCCGATCGCCAAGAATCTCATCGACCTGCACGGCGGCACGTTCACGCTCAAATCTAAGCTGCGCATCGGCACCGAGGTGGTGGTCACTTTCCCGCCGGAGCGGATCATGTCGGCGCTGGCGCCGATTGCCGAGCGCGCCCCGCCGATCCAGCCGTCGTCGGACCTCTCTTCGTCCGCCGACTTTCGTCCGCCGACCAGGGCAAGAGCCGCGCCAAAAGAGCGCTGTTCGGCGCTGGCTGAACCGTATTGCCTTGGCACGCGCGGCCTCTATGGTGCCGCACGATTCCCGCCGCCCTGCCATGCCATCATCTCAACCCGCATCACGACACGCTGCGCGGACGACGACGTGAAGGGTGACCGAAGTGCGCCAACGCTTGCTGTGGCTTCTGCTGGTCGGCCTGCTCATCGCCGGACTGGTCGTGGTCGCTCGTCACGGCGAAGGCACGCTCGGACCGCTGTCGACGCAGGACTTCTCTTCGCTGGTCTACAAGATCGCGCTCCTGGCCTTTGTCGGCGGTGCGGCACTGACCCTGTTCCGCGAGCGTTTCACCCACGCGCTTACCGCGATGTTGCTTTGGGTCGTGCTCGGGCTCCTCCTGGTCATCGGCTACTCCTACCGGTTCGAGTTGCGCGATGTCGCCGACCGGGTGATGGCCGAGCTCGTACCCGGTCACGTGATCGCGCGTGGACGTAATGTCGAGGTGGCGCGCACAAGCACCGGCGACTTTGCCGTGACTGCGCAAGTCAACGGCGCGGCGATCGCAATGGTACTCGACACCGGCGCCACTTCCGTCGTGCTCACCCGCGAGGACGCCAAGGCCGCCGGCCTGCCGCTGGAGATACTTGCCTATACGACCAACATCGACACCGCCAACGGGCGCACGCGCGCGGCGCCGGTGACGCTCGATCGCGTCGCCATCGGCGGCCTGGTCGAACGCTCGATCGAGGCGCTGGTGGCGCAACCAGGCCAGCTCAAGGTGAGCCTTCTGGGCATGAGCTTCCTCAACCGGCTGCAGAGCTGGGAGGTGCGCGGCGACCGGCTGCTGCTGCGCGGTTATCCGTGATCGCCCAAGGTTGCGCCGCAACTAGGCGGCGGTTTGCGCCAACGTCCGGTCCACACCGGTCACCAGGCGGAGCGCCGCGGACAGGAGCTCCGCGCCGGCGCCCGGCGCGGTCGCCGCGCCGGCGAGCTGCCGGCGGAAGGCGCGCGCTCCCGGCACGGCGCGGAATACGCCGTGCAGATGCCGCGTGATCGCATGCAGGCGCGTGCCGCGACCGAGTTCGCGTTCGATGTACGGAACCAGTGCCGCGACGGCCTCCGCCACCGTCGTGCAAGGCGCAGCCTCGCCGAATAAGAGCGGATCGACCGCGATCAGCCGCCACGGTTCCTGGTAGGCGGCCCGACCCATCATCACGCCGTCCACCCGAGCCAGATGCGCAGACGCCTCCTCGACACTGGCAATGCCGCCATTGAGCACGACGGTCAGCCGCGGGTGTGCGGCCTTGAGCCGATAGACCCGCTCGTGGTCGAGCGGCGGGACTTCGCGGTTCTCTTTCGGCGACAATCCTTTGAGCCACGCCTTGCGGGCGTGCACAATGAGCGCGTCGGCGCCGGCCTGCTCGACCGCTTGCGCGAAGATTTCCAGCGCCAACTCCGGATCCTGATCGTCGATGCCGATGCGGCATTTCACGGTGACGGGAATGGCTACCGCAGCTTTCATCGCCGCCACGCATCCGCCGACCAGTGCCGGCTCCGCCATCAGGCACGCCCCGAAGCGCCCGTCTTGCACGCGGTCGGAAGGGCATCCGGCATTGAGATTGATCTCATCGAAGCCAAGGTCGGCGCCGATGCGCGCGCTGGCAGCCAGCGCCCGCGGGTCGGACCCGCCAAGCTGCAGCGCGAGCGGGTGCTCGGCCGGATCGAAGCAGAGAAGCCGCGCGCGATCGCCGCGCAGCACCGCGCCGGTGGTGAGCATCTCCGTGTAGAGCAGCGCCCGGCGCGTCAGCAGGCGATGGAAGAACCGGCAATGCCGGTCGGTCCATTCCATCATCGGAGCGACTGAAAATCGGCGGGACCGACTCTGCCGTGATTTTTCTGCTTTATCAATCACTTTGTTAATTCTCATAAAGGCCGATGTCGTACCATTTCCGGCCGATTTTGACCTATTTTGGCGCTCGTGGTACGACGGCGTCGTACTTTTTGAGCTTTCTGTCGTACCGCAAACAGTGACACGACGGACTCGGTACGAAAGTACGACAAGTACGACAAGAACCAAATCGGTGCGGACATGGGCACTATTATAGGACGAACGCGCAAGGACGGCTCCAGGGCCTTCACCGCCCAGATCGTCATCAAGAAAGGTGGCGTGATCGTCCACCGCGAGGCGGAGACATTTGACCGCAAACAAGCGGCCAACGCCTGGATCGTTAAGCGCGAGGCTGAGCTCAAGCGCCCAGACGGGCTTGAGCGTAAGGAGGATCCGACGCTTGCCGTCGTCATCGACCGCTACATCAACAGAGTCGAGAAACCCGGTCCTGGGATCCAAGGCGCAAATGCTCAACGCCATCAAAAACAGCGATCTCGGTGAGACCAAATGCAGTGAAATCACGGCCAACGTACTGGTGTCGTTTGCGCGAGAGCTGACCAAGAATGTCGAGCCGCAAACCTGTGGCAATTACTTCTCCAGTCTTTCTAACATCTTCACGGTAGCGAGGCCGGCTTGGGGCTATCCGCTGTCGCGGCAGGAGTTCGACGACGCTCTCGTCGTCATCAGGAAACTGGGACTGATCAGAAAAGCCACTGAGCGCACGCGCCGGCCGACGCTGGACGAGCTCGACCATCTAATGGAGCACTTTGGCCGTGTTTTGGATCACCGCCCAACCTCCATGCCCATGCAAAAAGTTGTTGCGTTCGCGCTGTTCTCAACGCGACGGCAGGAAGAGATCACGCTGTTGCGATGGGAAGATCTCGACGGAGATCGCATCCTTGTGCGCGACATGAAGCATCCCGGCGACAAGAGAGGCAATAACGTCTATTGCGAGTTACCGCCCGAGGCGCTCGCAATCATCAAGGCGATGCCGCGCGTCAAACCGGAAATATTCCCCTACTCCACTGATGCAATCAGCACCGCTTTCACGCGCGCCTGCAAGATCCTTGGAATTGAAGATTTGCGGTTTCATGATCTTCGACATGAAGGAATTTCGCGTTTGTTCGAAATGGGCCGAACAATTCCACAAGCAGCAGCCGTTTCAGGCCACCGTAGCTGGACCAGCTTGAAGCGATATACCCATATTCGACAAAGCACGGATAAGTATGAAAACTGGAAATGGAAAGCTCGCGTCGGCAGCAGTTGACTAATCTCGGGTCCGCCCGGGAACAAGGTAGCTCGTAAATGCTGATCATAAGACCTTGAGTAATCGACGGAAAATAATACAAACAGTCGGCCACCAACGCCCATGCTTGGGCCGCTTCTCAACGACTATCTTACCGGCATGACCGATCTCGTATTTGAGCACGATGGTACGGTTGCAAAGATCGTTGATCGAGACGGCCGAGAAATTGTTGACGAAATTGAGTGGATTCCGCGGCGAGGACATTATCGGTCTACTGGTGGTTCGCCGCCGCACGCCCGGCTCCTTCCCGCAGAACACGGTCGATTTAATCAAGACCTTCGCGGCGCAGTCGGCTGATGAGTGAAGGCATAATTGGTGACGTCATAATTCCACGCATAGTGGCCCGCGATATATGATGGAACGTAGAGGTGCACCGCCATCGCATCGTAATAGCGCTCGGGCAGTGCAACGAGAGCGAGGTGAAACGAGAGAATTACAATGCAAACGACAAATCCAGCTGCATAAAGCGGTTCGGGCGTGTATCCGCCGGAGGAAAGGCAAGACTGACTAGGCCGTGTACTCATAAACTTGGCTCAATGTCCGCTTCGGTCCGAAAACGACCGAAGTACCGCCTTGCCGGCAAATGACGCTAAGGGCCAACAGCACTCATTCGCTTCCACGCACACCAACGCGGACTTAGATCGGCCAGTTTAATCCTGCGACGGGATCGGTTCATCCGTTTGCAGTTTCTCTTGCCTGCAACTGGGCGGGAGCACCGAGGTATTCCACGCGCGCACCTTCGATCTTGCCATTGAATTTGAAGGGCGCTTGGTCGTAGTACTCAATCCCTACCGGCGAGCCGAGGTCGATGCCGAAGTCGAGGCAATCGTTGGCGGTAAAGAGCAGCGGGGCGCTAACTGGCACCACGCCCGACGCGACTTCCTTGCCATTGACTTTCAGCACCACCTTGAGAGGACCGGCCGGCCTGCGCTCGACATAGGTCGTCTGGACTTCGATCTTCACCTTGCCGGTAGGCAGTTTGTCTTTGGCCTTGATGTGGGTGCGCATAATCTCGAACAGATTGTATTCATACGACAGCACGCCGTCCTTGACGTACAAGGCGAGGCCGCCGGAAAACCCGCCGAGCGCATAGAGCACGCCGTTGGCATTGGCCGGCACGTCGGCGTCCATGCTGACGAGGTTCTCCTTGTTGCCGAGGGCGGGCGCGGCGACTTCAGGCATCCTCGTGATTGCGCCCGGGAAGGTCCACGATGTGTATGGGGGTACCAGACGCAGTTCAGGATGGAGCACGGGAATCCATAGGCCGCCGCCGATTGGCAAGCCCTTGTTTTTGGTGAACTCAATCAGAAACAGGTCCTTCATATCGGCAACCTTCGCGGGCATGTTGCCGGCGAGGTCGTCAGCCTGCGACCAGTCTTTGTTCAGATTGTAGAGTTCCCACTTGTCCTTGTCGGGCGTCCATTCCTTGATGCCTGGGGGTAAGCCAGGAACCCATGGTATGCGCGGACCGAACGCCGACGCCATCCACCCGTCGTGATAAATGCCTCGGCTTCCCATGACTTCAAAATACTGAGTATGTTTCACCTCCTCGGCCTTTGGATCGTTGAAGGTGCTCGCAAAGCTGACGCCGTCAAACGGATCTTGCGGAATGCCGTTGACCACGCGCGGAGGTGTGATGCCCAACGATGTCATAGATGGTCGGAACCACGTCATTGACGTGCAGGAATTGCGCGCGGGGCGTGGCGTCGGGCTTGATCTTTGCAGGCCAGCGGATGGCCAGCGGATTGCGCGTGCCACCGAAATGCGAGGCGATAAGTTTGGTCGCCTGATAAGGCGTACTGCCCGCCCAGGCCCAGCCAGCATGATACATAGTGTCGGTTTTAGGCGAGCCGAGCGCGTCGAGACCGCCAAGCGTATTGAGTGCAGCAATCTGCTGTTTGGTCGTGGTGGGAATACCATTCTGCGCCAGAAGCTCGCTGATCGTGCCGTCTTGCCCTTCAGCCGAGGCGCCGTTGTCACCCCAGATATAAAGGATCAGCGTGTTCTCGCCGTAACCGAGCTGATCAATTTCATCGACGACGCGACCGACCTGCGCGTCGACGTGCTCGGTAAATCCGGCGAACACCTCCATGAGGCGGCGCTGGAAGGGCTTCTCGTCGTCGGGGATTGAGTCCCAGGAAGCCAGGGTGGCCGGCCTCGGGGTCAGTTGCGCATCCGACGGTATCCAGCCCATCCGCTTTGGCGCGCTGGAAGACACGCTCGCGGTATTTGTCCCAGCCATCGTCGAACTTGCCCTTATACTTATCGGCCCATTCTTTCGGGACGTGAAACGGACCGTGAGAGGCCCCGCTCGCCCAATACATGAAGAATGGCTTGTCCGGCTCAAACGCTTTGTGCTGACGCAACCAGCCGATCGCGTCGTCGGCGAGGTCTTCGCTCAGATGATAATAATTGTGGCCGCCTGAAGTATGGGGATGTTCGACGTAGGCCGTATTTCGGACGAGTTGCGGTTCCCACTGCGACGCTTCGCCGCCGAGAAAGCCGTAGAAATACTTGAAGCCGTAGCCGGCGGGCCAGTTATCGAACGGGCCCGGCGGCGGTAGTTTGCTCGGGAGGGGTATTGTGCCACTTCCCCCAAGCAGCGGTGCTGTACCCGTAGTCCTTGAGCACCTCGGCGACGGTGGCGCTGCTCTTAGGGATGACGCCCGTGTATCCATCCCAATCATTCGCCAGCTCGCCGATCTGACCGTTGCCGACACGATGGTGATTGCGACCCGTAAGCAAGGCTGCGCGCGTGGGCGAACACATCGCGGTCGTATGAAACCGGTTATAGGAAATTCCCTCGTTGGCGATCTTGCTCAGCGTCGGCGTGTGGATTTCACCGCCGTAAGTGTCCGTTTGCGCAGGCCCGACATCATCGATAAGCACGATGAGAATGTTAGGCGCATCCTTCGGTAGATGGCTCACAGGTGGGAGCGGACTGTAAATTGACTCCTGCATGGTCCGCCCAGCCGTGCTGCCGGAAGGCTTGGGCGGAAAGGGCAAAACCTCCTGGGCTGCGGCCGGAATCGCAACGCCGGCGCTTAGCGTCATGGTGAGTAATCCGGCTACCAGCTTCAAGCTCATCGAAGGCTCCTTCGCGCGCGAACAGTGAACTTCAGATATAGCAACTAGTCTTCATAACTGGCCCGCTCTGACGTCGTGGCAATGTGCAAAGAGATCGCTGTCGTGGATTCTTGGCCCCGATTGCGACGCTCGCAAGGCGGTGCCCCCTGAGCCAACGGCAATGTCGCATTCGGGTCATTTTCGACCGATCCGGCCGGCTTGGTCCACCTGATCATGTCCGCTTCGCCCCGCCATTAGCAGAAGCCGACCGTCCGACCAGCGGCTTACGGCCAATCATACCGTCTGCTATCATCCGCATCATTGCACTCGTCTAAGGAGATCGTGCGTGTGTGCGGAACAAGAAACCGGCCATCCCGTCGACTGTCTCCACCGTCGGAGGTTCCTAAAAGCCTCCGGCGCCATCACTGCGATGGCGTTTGTAGGTACCGGGGCGCTCAGCAGCATTGCCTACGCTGACGCGCTGACCAAGGCGCAGCGCGACAAGTTGACTCCGGACGACATTTTGGCTCTCATGAAAAAGGGCAATAAGCGCTTTTACACCGGCAAGCGCGAAGACCATAATTTCCTGGCTCAGCAACGCGCCAGTGCCAAAGGTCAATATCCGGCTGCGGTACTGCTTAGCTGTATTGACTCGCGAGCTCCGGCCGAGACGATCTTGGACCTCCGCATCGGCGACGTCTTCAACAGTCGCGTGGCGGGCAATGTCGAAAACCCCGACATCCTTGGCAGCATGGAGTTCGCCTGCAAACTGGCGGGAGCCAAGGTGGTTCTGGTCATGGGCCATACGGCGTGCGGCGCGATCAAGGGCGCAATCGACAACGCCGAACTCGGCAATCTCACGGGCTTGTTGGCGAAAATCAAACCCGCGGTAGCGGCGACGACGTACACAGGCGAGCGAACGTCGAAGAATTACGCATTTGTTGATGCCGTCGCGCGCAAGAATGTGGAATTTACGATAGCCAACATCCGCAAGGACAGTCCCGTGCTCGCCGAAATGGAGTCGAATGGCGCCATCAAGATTGCCGGTGCGATGTACAATCTGGAGACCGGGGTCGTAGATTTCTTCACCGGCTGATTTAGGGCGTTAAATTATAAATCGCGGCTGATAAGGCCGTGGGTCGCTCTACATGCTCAGCGAGGCAAGGCGGACATCAGCGGACCAAAGTGTCTGCCAATGACTCCGAGCCACCGCGGCTCGGGCCACATTCGACGGCACGAACAGGGTAGTCTCCGGCTTGGACCATATCTCTGTACTGCAGCTGATCGCCAGTCCACACCTCCACGCCCGCGTCCGCACATCGAGGCGGTCGATTTCCGACCGAGCATTGCTGACAACTGCCTCACCATTGCGCGACTCATTATGCAGCCAGCCTTGCCAATACAGCGGAAGTTGGGGCAGATTCCTGATAGATCAGGATTCCCTGACGATAAAGACGCGATTTGACTCCCTCCTTCAATGAGTTGGATATGTAGGCCGAGTGTGTCGCCGTAAGAATCCTTTCGTCACGCCGCACCGAGCCGAACCCTTAAGGCCGAACATTTCCTTCAGGGTTGCAAGTTTGATCACGGATTTCGCGCAAATGTTGAATACCTTGTCGCCTCGAAAAGTTGCCGGAACCGTGTTACGTCAAATCCAATTCCTGATCTTTGTTTGTTGTGTACTTATCACCGCATTCGTTCTTGCGCGCTCCAATATTATTTTGACGGAAGGTTGGTCGCAAATCTTATGGCCCCAAACTCTTATCCTGTTCACAACAGTTGGATTTATCGCAGCTCTGGCCGCCATAGCTTCGATATTATTCCGTTTGAAACTAGAAGTATTGCTCGCTCTTATGGCAGTGAACACGATGGTGCTGTTCTGCGGTCCAGCACCAACAGCAATCGTCGCGTTCTTTCTATTGTCTGCGGCATGTCTAGCGAGCCTACTGTTTTTTCCCTTCGGCGGCATTGAGGATGTCCCTTTTAATCTACGCGTGGTCGTAGGCTGGGCGGCCTTCGGAATCATCTTTACGATTCTCGCATCGGTCAGAATCAATACCACCGCTATTCACACCTTCATGCTCGCAATACCAATACTTGTCGTAGCAGCCATCCCGACGTCACGCGGCCCGATCTGGTCGCGTATCCGCGAAATGTCTTGCCTTTCCTCCGGCGGATACACGCCCGAACCGCTTTATGCAGCTGGATTTGTCGTTTGCATTGTAGTTCTCTCGTTTCACCTCGCTCTCGTTGCACTGCCCGAGCGCTATTACGATGCGATGGCGGTGCACCTCTACGTTCCATCATATATCGCGGGCCACTATGCGTGGAATTATGACGTCACCAATTATGCCTTCACTCATCTGGTGATGGCGGTCGATTTCCTATACGCAAATATGTTCTTGCTACAGGGAGAGCAGGCCGCCCGACTCCTGAATTTTGCTGCCCTGCTGTTCACCTGCATCGTTATTTTCCAAATCGCCGCGCGATCCTGTTCGCGCACTGCCGCGATCTGGACCGTGGCACTTTTCGTTTCCATGCCACTTACACTGATTGAGTCGACCTCGCTATTCATTGAGCACACCGTCGCTTTGTTTGTCGCGTCTGCCGTCCTTGCCCTTGTTCTTTCAGATTTCCGCATATCTCTGCATGGCCACGCGATCATCATGACTCTTCTTGCGGCGGCGACAATGTCGAAGCTTTTTGGCGCCCTCGGCGCGGTCGTCATCGGCGCCGCGAGCTCGGCGCTCTACCTGCGGCAGCGGCGGCAGTCGTTCGAATACTTTAAGTTCTCTATCGTAAGTCTTGTGGCCGCTGGATTTGCTCTATGGCCCTACATCCTGTCCTGGCGCAACACCGGAAATCCATTCTTCCCGTTTCTAAATCTCGTGTTCAAATCGCCATATTTTCCGGCGGAGAACTTTGGTAATACTCTATGGGCTGGAAATTGGTCACTTTGGATGCTGTTCGACATGACATTTCACAGCAGTAAGTTTATTGAAGGTTGGGATGGGGCGCTCGGCTTTAGTTTTTTCGTCTTCCTGGCGGCTGGTTTTGTCGCTGCGATCTATCGCCGAAACGCGACTGTACTCTTCTGTGTCGGGGCCGGCCTATTCATCATCGGCGTGATTACGCTGCAAGTCCAATATCTACGCTATCTTTTTATCTTTGCACCCCTGCTCATGGTTAGTGTCGCGTTTGCCATTGACGAGCTTGGCCAGTCTAGGCTTTGGCGTGTACCGGTCGCAACCATTGTGATGATGGTCGTGATGTTGAACGTCGCTAAGTTCCCCGCCGGCGGTTGGGTAATTGGCGCCTCGGACCTGCGGGGCGTCTTCGATAGCGGCGTGCGCCGCGAGTTGGAGCTCGGACAAGTCCCAGAACGAATTGCAAACCTGACCATCAATGACATCGCGGGCCCGGCCGCGAAGGTACTCTACCTCGGCAATCCATTCGGGGCGCTTCTCGTTGGGACTGCAATCTACGATAATTGGTATAATACAGCTTATGGGCGCGACTTAGCCAATATAACGTCAGAGAAGGACTTCGATACGTTGCTTCGTCGAATTGCACCAACGTACGTCATCTTTGATACCGCCAAAGTCGGGCAACGCTACACAATCGCCGGAGATTATCTTCGCCACGAGGCGATCTCGATCACGCCTATAGGCAGGCTATCAATTTACCGAATTTCATTCGCCTCGCAATAAAATGAAGAAGGAGCGACCGGACGAGAAACGGGCGGTAGCATCTGGTAATTAGGGCTTAACACAGTTGCGCCTGCCAATCGGGTTCCTAGACCACGGCAAGCGGGGTTGGTAGAAAAGCTTTTGCATCAGGCCCATGAGCAGCGGGATGCGACCAGCATGATGGATGCTTCCAATCCCCAGATTGCTGTCGTGCTGCCCTGCTACCGGTCCAGGGGATATGTGCTCGACGTCATCAGCCGGATCGGGCCGGAAGTTTTTCTCATCGTGGCAGTCGACGACGCCTGCCCGGACGGAACCGGTGAACACATCAATGCCTGTTGCGCGGATCCCCGGGTCGAAGTCGTGCGCAATGAGCAAAATCTCGGCGTCGGCGGCGCGGTGATCCATGGTTACCGCATTGCGCTTGCGCGCGGCGCCGACATCGTCGTCAAGATCGACAGTGACGGTCAGATGGACCCGGCACTATTGATGCGTATCGCGCATCCGATCGTGATCGGGCGTGCTGACTATGCGAAGGGTAATCGCTTCTTTAATATCGAGGACGTGCGCGGGATGCCCAAGCTACGTCTGTTCGGGAATGCCGGACTTTCGTTCCTGACCAAGCTGTCGAGTGGATACTGGAATATTTTCGATCCCACTAACGGCTATACGGCGATTCACCGTGTCGCATTGGAAATGCTGCCACTCGCCAAAATCGATCGCTGCTTTTTCTTCGAGTCCGACATGCTGTTCCGGCTGAATATCGCGGGTGCCGTGGTGATCGATGTGCCTATCCCTGCGAGCTACGGCGACGAGCGCAGCAATCTACGCGTCGGCAGCGCCGTGGTGCCGTTTCTGTTCAAGAATCTGCGCAATTTTCTCAAGCGATTGTTTTACCGCTATTATCTACGCGACTTGAATATCGGCTCGCTCGAGATGCTGGGAGGCACGGTATTGCTGATCTTCGGCGCGCTGTTCGGAGCGACGCAGTGGATCGATAGCGCGGCCGAGGGCGTCACCGCAAGCGCTGGCACCGTGATGCTCGCCGGCCTGCCAATCCTGGTGGGCGTGCAGATGATCCTCGGTTTCTTCGCGTTCGATTTTATGGCCGTGCCGAAGACCCCGCTGCAAGTCGTTCTAGGATTAGAGATGCGAAATGCGAATCACGAAGTTCAGAATTTACCCAGACACGGACGAGAAGCGCGTGAAAGATGACTCTCAATATAACCTTTGGAATGGTGATTTTGCCCAAGAATACGAGCAATTTAACTACGGCCATGCAGCCACCGGTTTTGTATTAGCGAAAAGCCATCAACTCGTAGAAAGACCGTACAGCCCCAGCGTTAAATTTCGGCGGGTTCTAGAGGTTGGTGCGGGGTCGGGCATTCACGTCAAATATATCCGGCACGCTTTCGACGAGTATTGGGTGACTGACGCCAGCATCGAGATGCTCAAGCGGGCCGGGAAAAATACGGCAAAGGACATCGTTGTGGCCGTCGAGGATGCGACGAAGCTCAGCTTTGAAAATGCCTCTTTTGACCGTTTAATCGCAACTCATGTGCTTGAGCACCTTTATCGGCCTCATGAGGTGCTGCGGGAATGGGCGCGCGTGCTTCGTCCGGGCGGCACGCTCTCAATTGTCCTTCCATGCGATCCGGGATTATTATGGCGCATTGGGCGAAGATTCGGGCCGCGTGCGCGAGCTCACGCGCAAGGAATTCCATACGACTATGCCATGGCGCGCGAGCATGTGAATTCAATTACTAATCTTGTGACCTTTATCAACTACTACTTTTCTGACATCGAACAGTACTGGTGGCCGACCCGGGTGCCTCTGTCCGACATCAATTTAATATATGCGGCGAACATACGCGTATGAGCGGTCAGTTTTATTCTTATCTGCTTGCTGCCTTCTGCGCCGTGGCGCTTGCCATTGGACAAATTATATTCAAGCTTGTGGGCACCCGAATTACCTGCATCGCCGATTTATTCACTGACCTAGGAGCCATAGCTCTCCTAGGAACGGCCGTGGGACTTTACGCTGCTTCAACCGTCGCCTGGATCGTCGCGATCGGGACGCTTCCGCTGACCCACGCCTATATATTTGTGTCCATTGAATTCATTCTCGTTCCTAGCAGCGCATTTTCTGCTAGGCGAACCGCTTACAATTCGGCTGATGGTTAGCAGTCTAATTGTCATGCTGGGAATTCTTGTTGCAGTATCATGATGGATCAGTCTACGCACAAATGTGCTTCACTAACTCGCGGCTAAGCGCTCCCAAACTCCAAGCCTATGTCATCAATTCGGAGAATACTTAGGATCCGCTTCAGTGGCGCAGATCCCAATATAATTTGCGGAGAATTGCGACAATGCGATCAGCGGCCTTTCGTCGCCATAGGGGGAGATGCCACGCGCCATAGCACGATATGCCATCGAGTTCATCCAAGAGTCGCAACGTCTGGGACACAATGTATGCCGTATCGGTTCCCACTAGTTTCACCACTCCTTCCCGCACCGCTTCAGGCCGCTCGGTTTCTTCCCGGAGCACAAGGACCGGTTTGCCCAGGGCAGGCGCTTCCTCCTGAACGCCGCCAGAATCTGTCAAAATGAGGTATGCTTTTTTCATTGCGGCGATAAATGGCAGGTAATCCAGAGATGCCGTCAAGCGTATACGCGGATGCGCTCGAAGGATTCGCTCGCCGACTTCCTTAACAAGCGGGTTCGGATGAACAGGATAAAGGAATTCGATGTCATCACGCTGATCGGCAATTGTCCGGACTGCTTCGCAAATTCGCTCAAGAGGTGGACCGAAGTTCTCCCGCCGATGTGCAGTCACAAGAATAAGTCGCCGTCCGGGGGCAATTTTCGGCGCATATGCAGATTTGCGAGATGCCCGGGGATAACCCGATTGGCCTCTTCCGGGTATGGATTGTCCAACTGTCCGGTTCGCAATCCTGCGCCAAATTCGTAGTGCATTTCTGCTGGACGGTCGAGAGCCTGCGTAGCGAGCATCGAAATAAGCAGCTCCAGAGTCAGGTTCTGTCAGCGCTCGAGTACGGCACCGCGGTCGACCCGGAAGGCTTTCCGGCGAGCGAGGCGAATCCGCTGCGGTGTGGTCGTTCGACGACTTTACATTGAATTGCCAGGGGCATTGCCGTTTTACATGACCAAATACTTCCTCCTCCTATCTGGTACTTGCATCCCATAAGGGAAAAAATGGAAATGAGCTTGGGTCGTGTCGAAAAAGAAGTTTGGTGCGGAGCAGGTCGTGATGCTGCTTCGCCAGATTGAAGTGTTGATGGCGCAGGGAAACTCTACGCCGGTAGCCTGCCGGGATGCGGGTATATAGTACCAAACGATGTTCACATTGTTTCAGACATGCACTAAAGTAATATTTGCTGAGGTTCGCAGTTTAGGATAGGAGGATTGGATGAATTTCTTTGCCAGCTCATCTACGCTGGACAACTTTTCATTATCAGATGATAGTTTTATTGAAATCGACGCGGTGCCGCTGAATGTACCGCGGTGGCAAGCGCCCTCGCATTTGGGCCGCCACCGACCCGCACTGACACTGCTTGCGGGCGAGACCGCCACGTTGCCTGCAGTTGCCATTACGCCTGATAGTGTTCTCTATGTTGAGTTCGGGCGGGGGCTGCCCAAGATTTCGCCCGACGGAATGACGCTTGATTTCTTCGCGGCGCTACTGGATCGGGATCACTATCTTGGCAACGTTTACTTGTCGAATTTTGATACTTCTCTCGCGCGATGCGTTGCGCTGGACATCGGTCATCTCGCGCCGGCAAGCGCGCAGATCAAGGTTCAAGCCGGCCGCGGCCCCTTGAGCGACCCCACTGCTGATTGGGCATCTATCATTGCGCTTGTGGTCGGGCCGGCCCACGACCTGGATCTGCTTAAGGCGCGCGCGTTCCGGGCCATCCGTAGCAGGAATGAAATCGCCCATTTTAACACAGTATACGACCACATCGTCTACGCGGATCGCGCTCGCAAAGCTCGTGGTGAGGGGGAGGCATCCAGGTTCCCTGAGGCGCTGAAAAATTCGGATCAGCCACGGCGAGGTGATAACGTCTATTCATACGGGATGCGGCTGCTGGGGCGAGGGCTAAGGGCGACGCCACCTAATTTCGAGGCTCGCCTCAGACTTAAGTCGAGCGGCGAGCCGCTTCGTATTGCGTCTTTGTGCGCGGGGAAGGCGCAGATCGAGGCCGCAATCATTCGGGCGGTCGGATCTCCCGTAGAACTATTGCTTGTTGACATCAACGACAAGCTTCTCGATCAGGCCGTGAGCTTTATGCCATCAAACGTGAAGGTCCGCCTGCTCGTCCAAGATGTAAACGCTTTAAAACTTGAGACAGATTATTATGACGTCGTGATGTGTGTCTCAGGTGCTCATCATGTTATTGAGCTGGAAAAGTTATGGCAGGGCGTTCGCAAGGGGTTGCGCCAAGATGGTGAGCTTTGGCTCATCGGCGAACAGATAGGCCCTAACGGAAACAGGCTTGCGCCGCCAGATTATGCCGCTGCCAACCGCGCTTTTCAGAGTATCCCGAAGAAGTTTAGGCTGAACGCCTATTCTGGGCAGATTGACAGCACGGTTCCGAATGCCGATTGCAGCGAAGCGACCTACGAGGGTATTCGGAGCGAAAATATCCAACCGACCTTGAGCAGGTTTTTCTCGCCGATCGACGTCCATATGCGTAACTGTTTCCTTTGGCGGTTGCTTAACCAGACTTACTCCGACAATTATGACCTCAGCAGCGACGGGGACGTTGCTGTCGTTAGACAACTCGTAGCTGCTGAAATCACCCATTTTATGAACGGTGGCACGCCTACAGAATTGCATGCCGTATATCGCCCGTTAGGTTGACTTGTAGGAGCGGCTGGCCCAACCGGCGCGAGAAAAGCTCTGGGAATTCAACGCAAACACTGTTTACGAAACGGGCTAAAATTCCGATCGTAGTCGACAAATATCTTCCAGATCGTGAGTTCATGTGCGACGACTGGCTCTCCAATCGCGCATTCAAATCCTACCGCGATTCCGTCGACCATTGCTGTGATGCCTGAAACAGGCTCATCGATCAGCCTTGGAGGGTGTCCGGCCACGCCGCTCTCGTGCTCGATGGCGTGGGCTACCGCGTCGCCAAAATTCGCCATCTCCGACAACATTAGTCTCGTCCCCTGTCGCCTTACGCGTCTGAACCTAATCTCGTCGAAAACGTTTAGGACTATCTGCGCGGGAACAACTCGCCATCATCGTCTTCAACAGCTAGGACGACATCCTTGAAACTGGCTGGAATACCTGGACCTTATTCGCCGATGATCCAGATCGGACCGCACCTATCACCGGCCGATCATGCGCAACAATCACCCCTTAAAGCCGTTGAAATGAGGTGCTGAAACTATCTAAACCGGTGTGAGCGCGATGCAATTCGGCGGCTCATCCAGGGAATGCGGGTAGATGGATAATTAATCATAGAAGCATGAAGAGAGCGAAGGAAGGCACGAAGCTTGTCTACGTCATCATGCTCAACTGGTCCCACTGGCCGGGTCCGCGTTAGTTCGGTATTTGTGCGGGCGCCATGGTCCCCATTTTGCCTCGTAGATACGCCGGCTTTTTTCAAAGATTTCGCGTTTGCGTTCCTCGCCAAGAGCATCGAAACTTGCCGACAAGTGATGATGGATGAAGACATCTTCAGCAATCGCAATTTGGTAACCGGCCAGCCGTACGCGTTCGCAATAATCGTCATCTTCGAAAAAACCTGTTTCGAACGATTCGTCGAGCGGGCCAATTTCACTGTATAATTTTTGGGAGAAAGCAACACAGAAAAAAGCGATACTGTCGACATACAAAAGTTTCTCCCAGCGCCTCATCATTGTGTACCTGCGCGCCTCCTCCTCCATCTCGTTCATGTTGGAATAAGAAATATCGATTTTTGCCTCGTTGCCGATATTGTTGGTCACGGGACCGACGAGCCCTAGATTTGCATTTTTGCGCAGATGACGGATCAAATCTACCAACCATCCTTGAGTTACATACGTATCATTGTTGAGCATCACCAGATATTCACCGTTTGCTTCCCGCAATCCGATGTTATTTCCGCGAGAAAAACCGAGGTTCTCTTTGTTGGCAACAACTCGAACCCAAGGTCGTGTCGCAGCATATTCCGAAAGGTAAGCGGCTGTCCTGTCCTGAGACGCATTATCGACCACGATCAATTCCCAATCAGGATATAGTGTGAATCGATCAAGGCCAGCCAAACATGCTTTTGTCATGTCCAAGTTATTATAACAGAGAACAATAACGCTGACCTTCGGAAAACATGAACGAATTGCCTGATCGAACTGCTGTGCCCGATCGTCCCATGTTTGTCGGGCCACCAATTCTTTCGCCAATTGATTTTTGAAATGTCATCGCGTTCTGCCATACCGATCGACAGTTTTTCTATGATTTTTCTTTCGTCCCGGCAGTGTGGACGAGCCCGTGTTCCAAGATATCCAATTCCGGCAGCGGGGTAGCAACGACGGGTTTGCCAGCACTCAAGTACTCATAAAGCTTCACAGGGTTTGTATGTAAGATGAGATCATTCAGTTTAAACGGAATTATACAAACATCGAACGAATGTAAGTAGCCAGGCAACTCGCCATATGGAATTTCTCCTAAGTGCCGCACGTTAGACAGTTGCGTCAAATTGGTTATAGTTTCGTGAGCGGACGAGCCAATTAACAAAAACTCCCAATCTAGAAAGGCTTCAGCGGCAGCTTGGACCAGTTCGGTGTCAAACCAATCCGCAATCGATCCAAAATAACCAACCGTTAGCTTCGGTGACCGCACTAAGACATCCTTGGGATGATCAGCGAAGAGTTCAATTTCGGCCGCGTTTCGAATTAGGATGTTGCAGGCTGTTTTTCCTACATGCTCCGAGAGCCCTAACGAGGTGGTCACGACGA
>CAWKNH010000020.1:50000-257110 GCA_963850855.1 uncultured Alphaproteobacteria bacterium | reverse complement strand
TAGTGGCGCCCCACAAGCGTCGCAATACGTGTTGCTCGGAGTATTCTGACCGCCGCAACGCCTATACTTCATTTATCGTGAGCTCCCCGAGACGCGCAGGAAGCACCATAAACTGTCCAGGTAGAATATCGCGAAATTCGAGTAATTTCTATGACTTCGGATCGAGCGCGGTAATCGACAACGCCGAAAATGGGTCGGTTTGCTTTTGCTACCTTTTAATAGAAATGGGTCTTAGCGCTCCTTAAGTGTCGCCCGTCTCAGCAACGATATACCGATTTTGTCTGATCGGTCCGCTCAGGCCGGCAATCCGGCCTTGGTGAGGCCCTCGGCGATGCGCGCGACGTCGGCGGGGTTCTTGAAGGGTTGCCGGCTGAAGTGATCTCGGAACGAGTATTTGGGATTGATCTGTTCGAGTTCGGCCCAGACGCGGCGCGCCTCCTCGACCTCGCCGAGATGGCCGAGAGCGGACGCGAGCATGGCGCGGGAAAAATCCGTCTCCGGCGCGAGCAGGACGCGCTGCTTGAACAGAGCCACTGCCGTTTCGTACTTGCCGGCGAGCAGGTTGGCGAGGCCGAGGAAGTGGAGAAATTGTCCATTGCCGGCCGGGTCGAGGCGCATGGCGCGCTCGATCGCCGGTATCGCTTCGAGCGGCTGTCCCGAATAAATGCGCATGGTGCCGAAAACATTGTTGGCCAGCGCCAGGTTCGGATTGAGCGATAGCGCGATGTCGATCTCCGCCTTCGCCTTTTCAAGATCCCTGCTAAACCCCGCGACCACCGCCGCGATCGCGTGCGCGAGCGCTTGCTTCGGGTCCTTTTCAATCGCCAATTCCGCGTAGCGTTTGGCCTTGCCGAGCGAGCCATCTGGATCGTCGCTCCAGCGATTTTGGTAGTCGAACATGTAGGCGAAGCCGAGACCGGCGTAGGCTTGTGCGTAGTTCGGATCGAGCTCGATGGCTTTGAGGAAGAAGGCCTCCACCTGTTCGAACGTCGCGCGGGTCCGGTTTTTCCCGAGCAGGAGTTCGCGGCCGCGCAGAGCGGAGTCATACGCTTCCATGTTGGAAGTTCCGCTCTCGGTAAGGAGCGCTTTTTCGGCCGGACTGAGCGTTACCTTGAGCGCGTCGACGATCCGGCGGGTGACGTCGTCCTGCACCTCGAAGATATCCGTCCAGTCGCGATCGTAGCGCTCCGCCCAGAGATGCCCGCCATTGGCGGCGTCGATGAGCTGCGCCGTGATGCGCACGCGATTGCCGGCGCGGCGGATCGAGCCTTCGAGCACCGAGCGTACGCCGAGATCGCGGCCGACTTCGCGAATGTCGACCGAGCGGCCCTTGTAGGTGAAGCTCGAATTGCGCGAGATCACCGTCAGTCCGGCGATCTTCGATAAGGTCGGTGATGATGTCTTCGCTGATGCCGTCGGAGAAATATTCCTGCTCGGGGTCGCCCGACATGTTGGTGAATGGCAGCACCGCGATCGATGCCGACGGGGCGCTGGGCTCGGGCTTGGCCGCAACGGATCGATCCGCGCCGGCGGCCGTCGCGCCCGGCTGCCATTTCCAGACACGAATAGGCCGGTCGATATTCTTGACACTGATCTCGCCGCTGTCTTGGAAGCGAACGTCGATCCGGTTGCCTACGCTCTCGTTGACGATCGAGGAGACGCAGATGCCGCCGGGCGAGGCGAGCGGCTCCAGGCGCGCCGCGATATTGACGCCGTCGCCATAGATGTCGTCGCCCTCCATGATCACGTCGCCGAGATTGATGCCGATGCGCAGCACGATGTGCGGCTGCGGCGTGCTCTCGGCCGGCGGCGATCCGTCGGCCCGCTGCACCGAAAGCGCACAGTTCACGGCGTCGACCACGCTCGCGAACTCGACAATGGTGCCGTCGCCGATCAGCTTGACGATGCGGCCGTTATGGGCGGCGACGGTCGGGTCGAACAGGGTTTCCCGGTGCCGCTTCAGCGCCGCCAGCGTGCCGGCCTCGTCGGCGCCCATCATCCGCGAATAGCCGACGACGTCGGCCGCGAGGATGGCCGCCAGTTTACGATTGATGCGCGGCTCGGGCATGGCACTCATCGGTCGAGCAACCCCACGCAGCGGGTCCAGCCGGCCGACGCCGCCTCGATCTTGACGGGAAAGCAGCACACTTTGAAGCCGAACGGCGGCAGCTGGTCGAGATTGGTAAGCTTTTCCATGTGGCAATAACCGATTTCCCGGCCCGCCTTGTGGCCTTCCCAGATGATGCTCGCGTCGCCGGTCTCGGCGAAGCGCTGGCGCGTGAACGAGAACGGCGCGTCCCAACTCCAACCGTCCGTACCGGTGACGCGCACACCCTGCTTGAGCATATATAGGGTGGCCTCGCGCCCCATGCCGCACCCCTTGTCGAGAAAATTCGGCTGGCCATAGGCCGCCGCCGCGGCGGTATTCACCAGCACGATGTCGAGGGGCTTGAGTGCGTAGCCGATGCGGTCGAGCTCGCGCTTGATGTCGTCGGCCTTGCAGACATAGCCGTCCGGCTTGCCGCGGAAGTCGAGCTTGACGCCGGCGGAGAAGAACCACTCCAGCGGGACCTGGTCGATCTTCAGCGCCGGCTTGCCGCCGTCCATGGTGCTGGCGAAGTGCCAGGGCGCGTCGAGATGCGTGCCATTGTGCGTCGAGATGGTGACGCGCTCGACTGCGGCGCCTTCGCCGTCCGGAAGCTGCTCCGGCTTGAGCCCGGGGAAGGTCGCCGCGAACTGCTTGGCGCCCTCGCGATGGTCCAGGTACTCGATGGTCGGCAGCATATAGGGAGGATCCGAGACGATCCCGCCCTTGAGCGCAACCGAAAGATCGACGATCCGCATGATTGATCCCTCCACGCAGTCGAACGGCCGACGGTAATATTTGGTTTACCGAAAACCAATTCGACAAGATATCGGATCGAGCGCGGCGTTGCCGGTCACGGGGGGCGCTGCCTGTTTTTTCAGCCGATGTGACGCCGTGCCGAGACGGCTTGGCACGCTCTTGCGGACCTTTCGACTTACCGCTAAATAGGCGGCATCGAGTTTTCGGCCGAATGACTTGGCCCTTGCAGCGACGACAAGCGCCTGACGGACGATCTTTCACCAAAATCTCGAGCGAGCCGGGCCGTGCATGTTGCGCGGCTCATATCTTGTTTTCTAGGAGGAGTGTCCCGTGAGCAACGGAACAGTGAAATGGTTCAACGCGCAGAAGGGTTATGGATTCATCCAGCCGGATGGCGGCGGCAAGGATGTCTTCGTCCATATCAGCGCCGTTGAGCGCGCCGGCCTGCGTGAGCTGAGAGAGGGCCAGAAAGTCGCGTTCGAGGTCGTGGTCGACCGCAAGACCGGCAAATCGGCCGCCGAGAATCTGAAGACCGTCTGATGCCGACGGCGAGACCGCTGCGGCGGTCTCGCGTTCCAGTTCGAGCTCCGAGCCTCAAAGGCGGTGCAGCGGCTGCGATCCGCTGCTACCAAGTCTGTTTGCCGAGGCGCGTGATGCGCATCCGGCGCCGCTCCAAGGCGGCGCTTGTGTTTTCCGGTTTCCATGACGCCTGAAGCCGACGCAGGCGAGGACGCTGACCGGTCAATGCGTGCTCGATAATCCGGGTATCGGAACGCCGAGAATCTGGACGACGAGCAACAGGTTGAGCGCCAGGACCGCGGCGGCGCCGACGCCGGCCGCAATCGACGTGATCCAGCCATTGCTAAAGACGCCCATGATGTCGCGCCTGCGGGTGAAGACGACGAGCGCGATCATCGGCAACGGCAATGCCATGCTGAGCACGACCTGACTGACCACCAGCGCGCTCGTCGCATTGACGCCCAGCGCGACCACGCCGAAGGCCGGCAGCATCGTCACCAGCCTGCGCACCCAGATCGGAATGCGAAAGCCGACAAAGCCCTGCATGATCATCTGGCCGGCCATCGTTCCGACCGTCGAGCTGGAAACGCCCGAGGCGATGAGCGAGGTCAGGAACACTCCGGCCGCGGCTGCGCCGAGGAGCGGCGTCAGCGTGTGGTAGGCGGTCTCGATCTCGGCGACTTCCGGATGGCCGGCGTGGAACGCACTCGAGGCCATCATCACCATCGCCATGTTGACCAGGCCGGCGACGGTCAGCGCGAGCATGACTTCCTGGTTGGAAAAGCGCAGCACCTTGCGCCGCTCGCCGTCGTCGCGAACCGGCACGCGGGCCTGCGTCAGGCCGGAATGCAAATAGACCGCGTGCGGCATCACCGTCGCGCCGATGATGCCGACGGCAAGCAGCAGCGCCTCGCCATCGGCGATCTGCGGCCTGACGGTGCCGAACGCGGCAGCCGCCCAATCGACCGGAGCGATGAACATCTCCACGAGATAACAGGCGCAGATCACGCCGACGATGGCGCCGATGATCAGCTCGAGCGGGCGAAAACCGAAGCGATCGAACATCAGCAGGCCGTAGGTCACGATCGCGGTCACGGCCATCCCGGCCAACAATGGGATGCCGAACAGCAGCGAAAGGCCGATGGCGCCGCCGAGGAACTCGGCGAGATCAGTCGCCATGGCGCCAACTTCGCTGATGATCCACATGACCCAGACTACCGGCCGCGGGAAATGTTCGCGGCATAACTCCGCGAGGTTGCGGCCGGTCACAATGCCGAGCTTGGCGGAGAGCGCCTGGAACAGCATGGCAATCAGGTTGGCGAGCAACACTACCCAAAGCAGGCCGTAGCCGTACTTCGCCCCGGCCTGGATGTTGGTCGCGAAATTGCCGGGGTCCATGTAGGCGATCGAGGCGACGACCGCCGGCCCGGCAAAGGCGAGGTAGGAGAACCTGCCGCTGCGGCCGCCCGACAATACCCGCTGCGCCGTCGCCACGGTGCGGTCGGACAGCGAGTCCCCTGGCGCGGCCAGATCGGTCAGGCCGGCGTGCATGAAGCGCCGACTGGAAAATGTAGCATGGGTTACATTATAGGCAGGCGTCTTATCCGCGTCAACGGTTACAATCTGTAGCCTAATCTACATTTTGACACGCCAGGATAAATGTGTTCTTCACTTTGCAAGTGAGCCTGCCCGGACGATGATTTCAGCCGTGCCGGTGTCGCGAAAATAGAAGCCAGATATCCATGGCCAAGCTCCCCGCGGAAGGAACGCAGGCGCGTCGCTTCGGCAAGACGCGCTCGGCGCAGTCGACCGCGCTGCTGGAGGACTATGTCGAGCTGATCGCCGATCTGTTGGGGAGCGCCGGCGAAGCACGGCCAACCGATATCGCCCGGCGCCTCGGGGTATCCCATGCCACCGCGGTCAAGACCGTCTCCCGCCTGAAACGGGCCGGCCTAGCGACGGCGCGTCCTTACCGCGGCGTGTTCCTCACCGAAAAGGGCCAGGCGCTCGCCGACCGGGTGCGCGTGCGCCACCGGATCGTGGTCGATCTTCTCTGCGCGCTGGGCGTTCCGAGCGAAGCGGCCGAGGCCGACGCCGAGGGCATCGAGCATCACGTGTCGGAAACGACGCTAAAGGCGTTCGCCCATTTTTTGAAGTCGCGGGAGTGATTTACCCGGCCGTCGTTCTGGGGCGCCGTTACGCCGCGTGATCGGTGAGCACGTCGACGATGCCGTCGACGATCTCCTCCACCAGCGCCTTGTCGTCGCCTTCGCCCATGACGCGGATCACCGGCTCGGTGCCCGAGGGCCGCACCACCAGCCGGCCGTGGCCGTTGAGGCGCTGCTCGGCATCCTCGATCACCGAGCGCACCTTGGAGTTCTCCAGCGGCTTGCCGCTGCGGTAGCGCACATTCTTGAGCACCTGCGGCAGCGCGCTGAAACGGTGGCACACCTGCGAGACCGGCTTGTCCTGCTTCTTCACCACCGCGAGCACCTGCAGCGCCGCGACGAAGCCGTCGCCGGTCGTGGTGTAATCGGACAGGATGATGTGGCCCGAGGGCTCGCCGCCGAGATTGTAGCCATGCTCGCGCATTTGTTCGAGCACGTAGCGGTCGCCGACCGGCGTGCGAACGAGCGAGAGCTGCAGCGATTGCAAATGCCGCTCGAGGCCCAGATTCGACATCACCGTGGCGACGACGCCGGGTTTCGTCAGCCGCCCGTCATCCCGCCAGCTCTCGGCGATCACCGCCAGCAGCTGGTCGCCATCGACCAGATGACCGTGCTCGTCGGCGATAACGACGCGATCGGCGTCGCCATCGAGCGCGATGCCGATATCGGCGCGCATTTCGCGCACCTTGCGGCAGAGCGCCTCGGGCGCAGTCGAGCCGCATTCGCTGTTGATGTTGAAGCCGTCCGGCTCGACGCCGATGGCGATCACGTCGGCGCCCAGCTCCCAGAGCGCGCCGGGCGCGACGCGGTAGGCGGCGCCGTGGGCGCAGTCGAGGACGACGCGCAGGCCCTCGAGCGAAAGGTTGCGCGGCAGCGTGCGCTTGGCGAATTCGATGTAGCGGTCGTGCACGCCGTCGATACGCTTGGCGCGGCCGAGGTCGCGGCTCTTCGCCACGCGCTTGGCCATGTCGCCGTCGATCAGGCTTTCGATCTCGCCCTCGACCTCATCCGAAAGCTTGTAGCCGTCCGGGCCGAACAGCTTGATGCCGTTGTCGTCGAACGGGTTGTGCGAGGCCGAGATCATCACCCCCAAATCGGCGCGCATCGAGCGGGTGAGCATAGCGACCGCCGGGGTAGGCATCGGCCCGAGCTGCAGCACGTCCATGCCCACGGAGGTGAAGCCGGCGATCAGCGCCGTCTCGATCATGTAGCCGGAAAGCCGGGTGTCCTTGCCGATCACGACGCGATGACGGTGCTCGCCGCGGCGGAAGACGAGGCCGGTTGCCTGTCCGACCTTGAGCGCCAGCTCCGCCGTGATCACGCCATTGGCCCGGCCGCGAATGCCGTCGGTACCGAAATATTTGCGAACCATGGTCCCCGCCTGCCACTCCACAGGCATATTAGCCCGTTCCCAATGGCATCTGCCTCAAAAAATATTTAGCAATCTTACCCTCGCCGCTAACACTTCCTCCATCATGCGGTTCAAAAACGCGAAAAATCAATGATCTGCCACGGCTCATGGCCAATCTCGGGCGCTCGGCGCTGCCTAACGGCGCGGCTTGTCGTACGGGCTTGCCGGCGGCTGGGTGACAGCCACCGGATCGGAGCCTGGAAACGAGTTCCTCCAATCCCAGGTCGAGCCGGTCATCAAGCGACTTCTTGCGCCTCTCGTCGCGCTCCCGGCGCTTTCTCTCGCGCTCCACGGCATCTTGCCGGAAGTCCACGTGCTCCGCTTGAACCGGCCGATTTCTGTTCCATTCGTCCATCGTTTTATCCTCGTGCAATCTCGCGCCCGCGGTCCCGCCGTAGGTAAACGCCGGCCAGCGGCTCCTGTTCCTGGCGTCCTCCTTCCTGGCGTCCTCCTTCCTGGCGTCCTTCTCCTGGCGTCCTCAGTCGTCGGCCGCGAGGCGGGCCGGACTTTATGCTATCGAGGATGCCGGTGCGAGAGCCGGGGACTACGACCATGAAAACGATGACCTGTATCGAGGATTTGCGCGAGACTTCCCGCCGCAAGGTGCCGCGGGCGTTCTTCGAGTATGCCGACGGGGGCTCCTATTCCGAGCAAACGCTGAACGCCAACCGCGCCGATCTCGAACGCATCAGGCTGCGGCAGAAGATCCTCGTCGACGTCTCCAAGCGGAGCACGCACACCACCATCCTCGGCGAACCTGTGTCGCTGCCGTTGGCGCTGGCGCCGATCGGGCTTTGCGGCATGCAGTACGGTGACGGCGAGATCCTCGCCTGCCGCGCCGCGCAGCAAGCCGGAATCCCGTTTTGCCTCTCCACCATGTCGGTCTGCTCGATCGAGGATGTCGCGGCCGCCGTCGACAAGCCGTTCTGGTTCCAGCTTTATGTCATGAAGGACCGCGGTTTCGTCCGCGCCCTGATCGAAAGAGCCGCCGCCGCCAAATGCAGCGCGCTGGTGCTCACCGTCGATCTGCAGGTCCTCGGCCAGCGTCACCGCGATATCCGGAACGGCCTGACCGTCCCGCCCGAGCTGCGCATCAAGAACGTCATCGACATCGCCTCGAAGCCGGCGTGGGCGCTGAGCATCCTGCGCGGCAAACGCCGGACCTTCGGCAATCTCGTCGGCCATATCCGCGGCATGGAGGACGTTACCGCGCTGTCGCAGTGGACCGCCAGCCAGTTCGATGCGACGTTGAACTGGAAGGACGTCGAGTGGATTGCCGCTCAATGGGGCGGCAAGCTCATCGTCAAGGGTATCCTCGATGTCGAGGACGCGCGCCTGGCGGCGAAGACCGGCGCGGCGGCGCTGGTGGTATCGAACCATGGCGGCCGCCAGCTTGACGGCGCGCTCTCCTCGATCGCCGCGTTGCCGCCGATCGTCGAGGCGGTTAGCTCGTCGATCGAGGTGCTGTTCGATGGCGGCATCCGTTCCGGCCAAGACATCATGCGCGCGATCGCCCTTGGCGCACATGCCTGCCTGAGCGGCCGCGCCTACATCTATGGCCTCGGTGCCGGCGGGCAGGCGGGCGTCGCCCGCGCCATCGAGATCGTCCGCAACGAGCTCGACGTCAGCATGGCGCTGACCGGCGTCAACAGCATCGCCGAAATCGACCGCCATGTTATTGCGGCAATGTAGTCTTACTGGTTCGCCCCGGGGACCGATTCGACGTCGTGCCGAGTTAACGGGGGACTAACCATGCGCAAGCCGGTTTTGGCCATCGCCATCTTTGCCGCTGTTGCGGCTTTCCCGCTGAGCGCCCGCGCTGATGTGGTCGGGGCGGCAGCCGGCGCCGGAACAGGTCTCGTCGTCGCCGGTCCGCCGGGCGCGTTGGTCGGCGGCGTCATTGGCGGCGTCTTCGGCAGGCCGTTCTGGGGTCCCGCGGTCAGCCGCGGCGCGTGCTGGACCGACGACCATTTGCAGCGCCATTGCCGGCATCACTGGTGAAGGGCGTAACGGTCACTCTTCCTTGTAGCCATAGCCCGGCACGTTGCCGCTCGCGCCGTAATATTTGTACGGCAGGAATTTCCCCGACATCGTGATTTTCACGCGGTCGCCCTTGGGGTCGGCCTGGCGCTCGATCTGCAGGTCGAAGTCGATCGCCGACATGATGCCGTCGCCGAATTCATCTTCGATCAGCGCTTTCAGCGCCGGGCCGTTGACCATCACCAATTCGTAGAAGCGGTAGATCAGCGGATCGGTCGGCGGCATCGCGGTGCCGCGATACGGCACCTCGTTGAGCAATGCCTGTTCGATTTTGCTCAAGCCGAAGAGTTCGGCGGCCTTGGCCACCTGCGGCTTGGTCAGCTTCATCTGGCCGAGCAGGGCGCCGGTGACGAGCACCGGCGACATGCCGCCGATCTCGCCGCAGATGTATCGCCAGCTCCAGCCCTTTTCACGCTTGATGCCGAGGAGCTTCTCGGTGAGTTCGGCGCGGGTCATGGACCGCCTCCTGTCGCTTGCGTGCTTGAATTCGCACGCAACGATAGAGCAATTGCCGTGCCATGAAAGCCGTGCGACCGCGCGAAAACCAGGAGTGCGATCCGGAAACTAGATACCGGTTTTCCGAGGGGATCGTGCTCCCGTTAGAGGGAGCGGCCCGGATCGGCGTGATCGCCGACCCGGCGCTCAGGGGTCACATGGGCGGATCGACGCCGTTGCTGCCGATGATGATGACGCCGGATTCAAGCGTGCCGTCATCGAGCTTCTTGGCGTTCGGGACGAAGAATTTTTGGCCGGGCTTGATGTCGGCCACGGTCGCCGGAGCAAACATAACGACCTCGATGCCCGGCGGCACCGTGACTTTCTTCTCACCGTCCTTGTACTTCATAGTCAGCGTTTGGCCGTCGTTGCTGACCACCGAGCTTTCGACGTTGGCGTTGGTCATCGTGCTGTTCGGCATCAGATCCCATGGGTAGTGGCCCTCGCCGGTGCCGCGCATCGGCTCCGGGAAGATGTGGATCTCCACAGCCTTCTGACTGCCATCGGGCTGCGGCATGGCGGTGATGCCGACGAAGGTGCCTTGTTTGACGTCGGCGAGCGTCATCTTGTTGAGGGTGAGGACGCGGGCGCCGTCCGCCAGCTTCACCTTCATCATCGCGCCGTCGCGCCCCTTCACCGAAAGCGTCTGGCCATCGACGCCTTCGATTGCGCCGCGCACGCGCAGCGGGGTTTGCGCCGCCGCCAGCGAAGCGGCGAACAGCAAGGCCAAGGCGCTCGCCCCGGCAGTCTTGAGTATGTTCATTGTCATCGTCTCCTCCCGACCAGATTGGTCTTAACCCCGCAATGGTACCGGAAGGCGTTTGACCGCCGCGAACACAACTACGTTATCCCTGCGTCAAGGTTTTGCGGTCGCCGAGCCGAGATCGGCCTCGAGCAGCGCGCGCAACTCCGGCGTCACCTCCGGAGTCCGGCCAAACCAGAGCGCAAAGCCGCGCACGGCCTGATGCAGCAACATGCCGAGCCCGTCGGCTGTGCGCAGCGCTCGCGCTTGCGCCGCCGTGATGAGCGGCGTGCGCACCGGAGCGTAGACAAGATCGGTGACGACGGCGTGATGCGGCAGCCGCCCGAGCTCCGCGGCCAGCGCCGGCTGACCCTGCATGCCGAGCGTGGTGGTGTTCACCAACAGCGCTGCATCGGCGAGCGTGGCGTCCAGCTCGTCCCAGTCTGCGACCGTAATCCGCGCGCCGAATGTCCGGCGCAAAAGCTCTGCCCGGCTTAGCGTGCGGTTGACGAGAACGAGCCGCTCGACGCCTCTGGTGAGCAGCCCGTAGATCACCGCGCGCGCCGCGCCGCCGGCACCGAGCACGACGGCTTTGTTCAAGCCCCGATCCCAATGCGGCGCGCTCGCATCGAGATTGTGCAGAAATCCTTCGACGTCGGTATTGGTCGAACGCAAGACGCCGCCGTCGAGCCATAGCGCGTTGGCGGCGCCGACCGCGCGCGCGCGATCGTCCGGCTGCGACAGCGCGAGCGCCGCCTCCTTGTGCGGTAACGTCACGTTGGCGCCGACATAGCCGTGCGCGGCCAGCGAGCCGACAAAGGCGGCGAATTCCTGCGGTGGCACCGCCTCGCGGCGGTATTCGCCGGCGATGCCGTAACGCTTGAGCCAGTAATTGTGAATGAGCGGCGAGCGCGAATGGTCGACCGGCCAGCCGATCACGCACGCCGCTGGGCCGGTCGCGGTCACGCCTCGGCCACCACGGAATTGCGCAGCACGCCGATTTCCGGGCATTCGACTTCGATGGTGTCGCCCGGCCGGAGCCAGACCGGTGGGTCGCTCTTCGGTTCTTTCTTCACCGGCGTGCCGGTGACGATGATGTCGCCGGGCTTGAGCGTCATGAACGTCGTGATGTAGGCGATGAGATCGGCGAAGGAATAGATCATGCTGGCGGTGGTATCGTCCTGCGTCACCTCGCCGTTCTTGCGCACGATGAGGTGCAGCGGTTTTGCCGGATCGATCCCGGTTTCGATCCACGGCCCGATGCTGCCACTCGAGTCGAAATTCTTGCCCTGGGTGACGTTGAACTGGCCGTGGCGCAGCCAATCGCGGATCGTGCCCTCGTTACACAAAGTAAAGCCGGCAATCGTCCCGAGCGCGTCTTCCTTCGGCACGTGCTTGCACTCGCGGTCGATCACGATCGCGATCTCGCCCTCGTAATCGAGCTGTTCGGAGACTTTCGGCCGAACCAGGTTCTGCCCGTGCCCGACCAGCGAATTCGGCGCGCGGTAGAACATGCTCGGATATTTCGGGTTTTCGGTCAGCGCGTAGTCGGCGCCGCGTTTGGCGTAGTTGATGCCGCAGCACAGGATTTTTTCCGGCGCCGCGAGCGGCGGCAGCAGCTCGACTTCGTCAAGCCGGATGTCGGGACGCACGCCGGTCGTGGCCGCCTCCGCTTCCGCCAGGGCGCCGGCGTGAAACACTTCGAGCAGGGTGGCGAAACGGCTCAGCCGCGCGCGCAGATCCACGATGGCATCGCCGACGACCGCCCCGAAACTCGGCCGCCCACGCAGATTATAGCTTGCAAGCCGCATGTCATCTCCCGCGCCGCCGCGCACTGACTTCCGCCCTTCGCGCGATGTGTTAGAAGTCGGCGCAACAACCGTCAACGGCGACCGGCCATGCCGATCCGCAATCCGATCTTCGACCCGCCGTTCAATATCGTGCGTGCGAGCCATGTGGAACTCGGCGTCGCCGACCTCGCGCGCTCGCGCGCCTTCTATGTCGATTGTCTCGGCCTCCTGGTCAGCGACGAAACGCCGGATGCCCTCTATCTGCGCGGCGTCGAGGAGCGCAATCATCACTCGATCGTGCTGCGGCGCTCGCGCGCGGCCGAGGTGCAGGCGCTCGGCTTCAAGCTCGCGAGCGAAGAGGATCTCGACCGCGCCGCCTCCTGGTTCGGCCGCCGCAACCTGCCGACCGCGTTCCCCGAGGTGCCGCACCAAGGCCGCACCCTGCGCACGGCCGACATTTTTGGCACGCCGCTCGACCTCTATGCGCAGATGCAACAGTCCGAGTGCATGCTGCAGAACTACGCCGCGCACCAGGGCGCGCGCATCCAGCGCATCGATCATCTCAATTGCTTCACGCCCGACGTGCAGGCGAGCTACGACTTCTATGCCGCGCTCGGCTTCCGTCTGACCGAATACACCGAGACCGAAGGCGCCGAGCCGAAGCTCTGGGCGGTGTGGCTGCACCGCAAGGGCAATGTGCACGATCTCGCCTTCACCAACGGCGCTCGGGCCGCGGCTGCATCATGTTGGGCTGTGGACCTCGGGCGTGCTCGACATCATCCACATCTGCGACGTGATGGCGACCTGCGGCTATCTCGCCAACATGGAACGCGGGCCCGGCCGGCACGGCATTTCCAACGCCTTCTTCCTCTACGTGCGCGATCCTGACGGCCACCGGGTCGAGCTGTTCACCAGCGATTATCTCACCGTCGATCCGGATCACGCGCCGATCCGCTGGTCGCTCACCGACCCGCGCCGGCAGACCCTGTGGGGCCACTCGGCGCCGGCCTCGTGGTTCAAGGAGGGCTCGCTGTTCGCCGGTGTGGCGCCGCGCGAGCCGGCGCTCGCCGCGCAGCCGGTCGTGGCGATGTAGTCAATTCGCCGGGCGTGGAACGCCGCGCCGAACACGACGCTTCGGGAATACCCGAAGCGTCGTCCCTGGAAGTCAAGGCTCGGCACGTCTATGTGTTGGTCATGGATGGAAGTCAGCCCGCCGTCGCCGAAGTCGCCGCGCTGGTCGGCAATCCGGCGCGCGCCAACATACTGATGGCATTGATAGACGGCCGCGCGCTGACGGCGAGCGAACTCGCCTATGTCGCCGGCGTGTCGCCGCAGACGGCAAGCGAGCATCTCGCCCGGCTTACCGGGGCGAATCTTCTGTCGCTGACCAAGCAAGGCCGGCATTCCTACTTCCGCCTCGGCTCGCCGAAGATCGCGCGGATGATCGAAGGCATCATGGTGGTCGCCGCCGACGGGCCGCAGCGCTACCGGCCGCGCTGGAACGGCGGCGATGAGCTGCGCACGGCGCGCACCTGTTACGACCATGTCGCCGGCCGCCTCGGCGTGGCGCTCACCGATGCGCTAACGCGCGGGAAGCACATCGTACTGACCGAAGACGGCGGAATGGTCACGCCGGTCGGCGAGAAGTTTCTGTCCGGCTTCGGGGTCCTGGTCGAGGAAGTCAGACAAGGCCGCCGCACCTTTTGCCGCCCCTGCCTCGACTGGAGCGAGCGGCGGCCGCATCTTGCCGGCGCGCTCGGCGCCGCTCTCGCCGAGCGTTGTTTCGAACTCGGCTGGATCGCGCGGATCCGCGATTCGCGCGCGCTGAAAATCTCGCCCAAGGGCGAACGCGGCCTTGCCGAAGTTTTTGGCGTTACCCTGGGCGCCGAGGATTCGCAGCTCCGCAAGGCGAGTTGACAGCGGCTGATCACGCCGGGCGGTCGCGGTGGGAAATTTCCACCACGCGGGCGCGGGCGGCGAGCGCATTGAGGAGCGCATCCGCCTTCGCCTTGTTCGCCGCGTCGAGATTGGCGTCCCATTCGTCGAGCAGGTACACCTGCGCATCGGTCGCGTTCACGATCTCCTCGAGCGATTTGAGCTGCCGCTCCCCGGAGGAGAAGCCGAGTTTCTGGTCCGTCGTGTCGGCGACGACGATCGCTTCATCCTCCTCGCCGCCGTCGATCTCGACCGGGACCACGCCGCCGGCAAACGCGAAGGCGAGCCGGTCCGACGGCGGCCAGTAATAGGCGCGTTTTCTCATCTCGGTCTTGAGGCTGGCGAGCAGCGAGGATTTGCCGGTGCCGTTGGCGCCGCGGATGTTGATGCGGCCGGTCGGCTGCGCCAGCACGATGCGCAGCGCGTCGTTGACCGAGGACACGACGTTCGCGTCCTCGCCCTCGCGCAGCACCAGCCGGTCGAACTTGATGCGGTCGTCGAAATCCTGTTCGGGCTGCGGCTGCATGTTGGCGGCGACCCCGCCGAAGCGCGTCCACACCGCGATCAGATCGTTCCAGCCGGTGGCGAGCAGATGCAGCTCGTAGGTCATCTCGATCTGCCGCGGCAGCGTCGTCGCCAGCGCGATGAGCACCGCCATATTGCCGACATTGTCCACGGCGACCACGGTCATGGTGGCGAAAACCACGGCGAGGCTGATGATGCCGCTCATCGCGCTCATGCCTTCGCGCGCCACGATCGCGCGCAGCTGCGCGGTGAGCGCCTCGCGCAGCCGGGTCTTGAAGCCGGCGAGCCAGAGCCGCAGATTATAGCGGTTGCCGCTGAAGATGTTGTCCCAGGCGGTGTAGCCCTGTGCGGTCACCCGATTGTTCATGCGCTGGTTTTCAAGATAAGTGCGCGTGATCGGGGTCTGCAGCGCCCATTGCATCAGCAACAGCGCGGCGAAAGCGCCGACGTAGGCGAACGGCAGGCTGATGTTGATTTCCACGCCGAGCACGATGGCGTTGAACACCAGTCCGAGAAGGAGCTTGAGCGCGAATTCGAGTTCGTAGATCAAGTTGAAGAAACACTGGAACGCCTCGCCGGTCAGAAACGGCTCGACCCGTTCGCGCGCCGGCCGGTCGCCGAACAGCTTGACCTTGCCGCGGTTTTCGCGCGCGAAGCGCAGCATGAATTTGCCGAAGCCGCGATAGCCGGCGCGCTCGGCGAATATCCAGCTGATCACGCCGGCGACGTACGAGGCCGATTGCGCGGTGAGGATCCAGGCCAGATCGCTGAGCAGGAATTCGCCGAGCGCGACCTTGCGCCCGGCATTGATGACGAGCCAGGTGGTCGCGGCGGCGAGCATCGCCTCGGCCGTCATTAGCACGAGCATCACCAGGAGCGCGGGAGAAATGAGATAGCTCGCCAGCTCCACGCGCGAAATCTGCTGTTGCTTCATGGCGGTCCCGGAAGGAGGGCGAGCGCGGCCGAGTCGAAGGCCCGAGTTTAACGATATCTGTTCGCGAAATTAAGCACGTGCGTGCGTCCGCCGGCCTTTATCGTTAGCCTTTGCGGTAATTTCGGCTGGCGACACGAGGGCCGACGGCGTAGTTTTGCCTGGGCTCCGGATCAGATGCACCGGCCGGGAAACCATGGATAGCGAGGCACGGATCGTGTCGAAGGGCGCGCGCACCGCACTTGCGCATTTTACCCTGCGGTTGCGCTTCCTCGGCGTGTCGTCGCTGCCGAGTCACCTGGTTCTCTTTCTCGGCCTGACCGCAATGACGGCGTTCACGGTGGTGGATTTGCGCGCCTCGATCGGCGGATGGCTGGCGGCGTGCCTGTGGTGCTGCCTTGCCTGGTTTGCCGTCGAGAGCGCGTTTCGCGCGAGCGCCGCTTTTGCCGCCGGATCGGTGCGGCGCTATCTGCGCTCGCCGTCATGTTGGGTCGATCTCCTCTCGGTGTTCCCGGTTCCGATCGCCCTCCTTGGCGGCGTGCCGGCGCCGACGGCCTGGCTGTTCGCCTCGCTTTGGGTGCTCAAGCTCGCGCAATATTCGTCGGGCTTTGCGCAGCTCGGCCGCGTGTTCGTGCTCGAGGCCAAGGCGCTGGCCAGCGTCCTGGTGCTGTTTCTGATCGCGCTCTTCCTCGCCTCGGCCGCCATGCACGTGATCGAGCGCGAGGGCCAGCCCGGAGCATTCGGCTCGCTGCCGTCGGCGTTGTGGTGGGCGGTGGTCACGCTGACCACCACCGGCTATGGCGACGAGGTGCCGCATACGAATCTCGGTCATCTCCTCGGCGCATTGGTGATGATCTGCGGCATCGCCACCTTCGGATTGTGGACCGGCATCCTCGCCACCGGCTTTGCCGCCGAAAGCCGGCGGCGGCATTTCATCCAGACCTGGGACTTGGTCAGCAAGGTGCCGTTCTTCCAGACGCTCGATCCGGCGGCGTTCACCGAGATCACCCACATGCTGCGCCGCGTCGAGGTGCCGGCGCGCACCGCCGTCATTCGCCACGGCCGGGTCGGCGACTGCATGTATTTCATCGCCGAGGGCGAGGTGCAGGTCGATGTCAGCCCGACGCCGGTCCGGCTCGGCCCCGGCGCCTTTTTCGGCGAGCTCGCCTTGCTCGGCGATCTGATCCGCACCGCCAATGTGTCGACCACCGAGGCCTCGACCCTGCTCATTCTCGACCTCGCCGATTTCCGCACACTCATGGCGCATCATCCCGAGCTGGCGCGGGCAATCGACGCCGAGGGCAAGCGGCGGCTCAGCGACAATCTGCGCCGGCGCGAGCTGCACCTGCACGGCGGCGTATGACGCCGCTCGACGAAACGCACGACCCGGCGCGGCGCAGTTGGGTGGAGAGCGCAAACGCGCCGGATAGCGAATTCCCGGTGCAGAATCTGCCGTTCGGCGTCTTTCGGCCGGCGCCGGACGCGCGCCCGCGCGTCGGCGTTGCGATCGGCGATCAGATCCTCGACATAGCGGCTGCGGCCTCCGCGTTCGACGGCCTTGCCGCCGAGGCGGCACGAGCGGGCGCCGCGCCGGCCCTCAATGGTCTGATGTCGCTTGGGCCGCGCGCATGGTCCGCGCTGCGGCTCGCGCTTTCGCGCGGGCTCAGCGCCGCGCACGGTGACGCTAGTCTGCGGGCATATCTGACGCCGATGGCGCAGGCCAAAATCGAGATGCCGGTCGCCATTGCCAACTTCTCCGATTTCTTCGCCTCGCTGTTTCACGCCACCAATACCGGGCGCGCGTTCCGGCCGGACAATCCGGTGCTGCCCAACTACAAATATGTGCCGGTCGCCTATCACGGCCGCGCCTCCTCGGTGCGCCCGAGCGGAACGCCGGTCAGGCGGCCGCGCGGCCAGAGCAAGCGCGCCAACGAGACCGAGCCGAGCTACGGGCCTTCGCGCAATCTCGATTTCGAGCTTGAGCTCGGCTTCTATGTCGGCGTGCCGTCCGAGCTCGGCGCCACCATACCGATCGGCGAGGCGGCCGGGCACATCTTCGGCTTTTGTCTGCTCAACGACTGGTCGGCGCGCGACATCCAGGGCTGGGAGGCGCAGCCGCTCGGGCCGTTCCTCGCCAAGAGCTTTGCCACCACGGTCTCGCCCTGGGTGGTGACGGCCGAGGCCCTGGCGCCGTTCCGTACCGCCGCTTTCGCGCGGCCGGAAGGCGATCCGCGGCCGCTGCCGCATCTCGACGACGCGGAAGATCGCGCGCGGGGCGGCCTCGCCGTCACGCTCGAGGCGTATATCGCCAGCGCGGCGATGCGGCGTGCGCGTACCGCGCCGCTCCTTCTCGGGCGGACTTCGTGCGCGAACCTTTATTGGACCGTCGCCCAGATGCTCGCCCACCACGCCAGCAATGGCTGCAATCTGCAACTCGGCGACCTGATCGGCTCGGGCACGGTTTCCGGTCCGGAAAGGTCGAGCTGGGGCAGCCTCCTCGAACTGAGCGCCCGCGGCAGCGAGCCGATCGCGCTGCCGGGCGGCGAGACGCGCTCGTTCATCGATGACGGCGACGAGATCATCTTCCGCGGCTTTGCGGAAAAACCCGGCTATCCGCGCATCGGCTTCGGCGAATGCCGCGCCGTCATCGTGCCGGCGGAATGACGGCTCACTCCGCCGGCACCCATTTCTGCAGCCGTTTCCCCGTGTCGACTTCGCCGGTATAGAAATTGCCGCGCGAATCGAACTGGCCGACATGCACGTAGTGGAATTCGCCGGCGTTGCGGCCCGCCCGGCCGAAGGTGCCGACCACGGCGCCATCCTTGCGGCGGACCGTCTCGAACAC
Organism: uncultured Alphaproteobacteria bacterium; assembly: GCA_963850855.1. GTDB lineage: Bacteria > Pseudomonadota > Alphaproteobacteria > Rhizobiales > Xanthobacteraceae > BOG-931. Next base: position 238,864 of record CAWKNH010000020.1, on the reverse strand, counting down.
TTCGTTGGTGCCGTCGATCAGCACGAAGTAGTTCTGCTTGCGGTCGAGCGGCGAGAAGGCGAGGCCCCAGGCCGAACCCGGCCCCTGCGTCTTCGGATCGAACACGTATTGCCGCACGAAAGTGCCGTCCTTGTTGAACACCTGCACGCGGTTGTTGCTGCGATCGCAGACATAGACGAGGCCGTCCTTGGCAAGCGCGATGCAATGCACCGGATTGGCGAATTGCGGCGAGTCCGGATTGTACGGCGGCAGATCCTCGTCGGTCGGCGGCCTGCCATAGGCGCCCCAGATGCGCTTGATCTCGCCGGAACCGGCATCGAGCACCGCCACGCGGTGATTGCCGTAGCCGTCGGCGGCATAGACTTCGTTCGCCTGCTTGTCGAAGGCGAGCGCGGCGACCTGGCCGAACTGGGTCAAATCGGTGCTGCTGGTCAGCGGCGCGCGCTTGCCGAATTGCTTGACGAATTTGCCGTCGGTGGTGAACTTCAACACCATGCCGTCGCCCTTGCCGTTGCCGGAGAGCCAGACGAAGCCGGTATTGTCGACGAGGATGCCGTGCTCCTGCAGCGGCCAGTCATAGCCCGGATTTTCGCCGGCGCTAGGCGGCCCGCCCCAGGAGCGGACCAGATCGCCCGACTGATTGAACACCAGCACCGAGGGCGCCGGCACGCAGCATTTCGCCCGCGGCGGATCGAGCGCGGCGCCCTTCTCGTCGTCGGTGAGCGAGCGCGGCCGCTGGAACACCCAGATATTGTCCTGCGCATCGACCGCCATGCCGCCGACCTGGCCGAGGATCCAGTTGTGCGGCAGCGGCCTTGGCCAATAGGGATCGACGCGAAAGGCCGGGCCTTGCGCGTGCGCGGAAGGCGCTCCGAGCAGCAGCACGGCGCCAGCGACCAACGGCCACATCCATGAGCGCACGCTTCTCATTTTGCTTTCCCCTCCGCGTCAGCCTCTGCGACCACGCCACAGTAGCAAAGGCAGCGCACGGCGCGTACTATCTGCAAAAGTCCGTCGCCATCGAACGGGGATCGTCATGAACGAGCAGGTCCAGACCATCCAAGGCGCGCCGTTGTTCAATCCGCAATCGCCGGAATTCATCGCCAACCCTTATCCCGTTTACCACCGGCTGCGCGCAGTCGATCCGATGCATCTCACGCCGATCGGGCTTTACGTCGCCAGCCGGCATGCCGACGTCACGACGATCCTGCGCGACAAGCGCTTCGGCAAGGATTTCGTCGGCCGCATGAGCCGGCGCTTCGGGCCGCAGATTCTCGACGAGCCGATCTATCGCAGCATGAGCCACTGGATGCTGCAGCAGGATCCGCCCGACCATGGCCGTCTGCGCGGCCTGGTGGTGCGCGCCTTCACCGCGCGCCGCGTCGAGGACATGCGCCCGCGCATTCAGGCGATCGTTGACGAGATCATCGACCGGGTGGCGCCGCGCGGCCACATGGACCTGATCGCCGATTTCGCCTTCCGCCTGCCGGTGATCGTCATCTGCGACATGCTCGGCATTCCCGAGGATCACCGCGAGATGTTCTTCGCTTCATCGCGCGACGGCGGCAGGCTCCTCGATCTCGCGCCGCTCAGCGCCGAGGAGATCAAGGCGCACAGTGCCGCCAATCTGGCGACCGCCGAATATTTCCGCAGCCTGTTCGAGTTGCGCCGCCGCCAGCCGGGCGACGATCTCACCACGCACCTCGTCCAGGCCGAAGAGCAGGGCAACAAGCTCACCAACGAGGAGCTGACCGCCAATATCATCCTCCTGTTCGGCGCCGGCCACGAGACCACGGTGAACCTGATCGGCAACGGGCTCCTGGCGCTGCACCGCAATCCCGACCAGCTTCGGCTCCTGATGGACAATCCCTCGCTTGCGCCTAACGCCGTCGACGAATTGCTGCGTTACGATTCCTCGGTGCAGGTCACCGGCCGCACCACGCTAGAAGACGTCGACGAGATCGGCGGCATCGCACTACCCAAGGGCCAATCGGTCATTTGTTTGCTCGGCGCGGCCAATCGAGATCCCGCGGTCTACGAAAATCCTGATCGGCTCGACATCAAACGCGAGGATATTCGCCCGCTGTCGTTCGGCGGCGGCATCCATTACTGCCTCGGCGCCCAGCTCGCCCGCATCGAAGGCGAGGTCGCGATCTCCACCCTGCTGCGCCGGCTGCCCAATCTGCGGCTCGACGACATCGACCACCCCGATTGGCGGCAGACTTTCGTGTTGCGCGGCCTCAACAAGCTGCCGGCCAGCTGGTAGGCGGGGACTCTCCTTCGCTCGTCCCCGCGAAAGCGGGGACCCAGGCTGGATTCCCGCTTGCGCGGGAATGAGCGGTAGAGATTGTCGAGTAACGGAGACGGATCAAACCGGTCCACTTATTTCAAATCCCGCACAATCGCCGTCAAAACCGAAACGCTCACACCCGCCCCAGCGCCCGGAGCACGTGCTCGGGCGTGATCGGCATGGCGACGATCGGCGCGGCGCCGAGCGGGCGGAGCGCGTCGTTGACGGCGTTCATCACGCAGGCGGGGGCGCCGGCGGTGCCGGCTTCGCCGGCGCCCTTGGCGCCGAGCTCGGAATCCGCCGTCGGCGTCACCACGTGGCCGATGTCGATGTCGGGCATCTCCGCCGCCATCGGCACCAGATAATCCATCATCGTGCCGTTGAGGAGCTGCCCGGCCTCGTCATAGATGCAGTGCTCGTAGAGCGCGGCGCCGATCCCCTGCACGATGCCGCCGCGGATCTGCTCGTCGACGAGCTGCGGATTGATCACCGTGCCGCAATCCTCGACGCACCAATGGCGCAGCAGCGTCACCTCGCCGGTGGCGATGTCGACTTCGAGGTGCGAGGCCTGCACGCCGTTGGTGAAGGCGAACGGCCAGGCGCGCGGCACGTAATGGCGCGTCACCACGAACTCGGCCTGGAAGCCGGGCGGCAGCGTGTCGGGACGGAAATAGACGACGCGCGCGACTTCTTCGAGCGGCATGCGCTCGCGTCCGGTGTCGGCGTCGACGACGATGCCGGCGCGGATGTCGAGCGCCTTCGGGTCGGCCTGCAGAATCGAGGCGGCGGCGGCGAGCACGTTGGCGCGCAACGCCTTGCCGGCCTGCCAGGCGGCCTCGCCGCCGATGCCGGCGGCGCGCGAGGCCCAGGTGCCGCCACCATAGGGCACGTTGTCGGTGTCGCCGGTGATGACGCGCACGCGCTCGATCGGCACGCCGAACGAGGTGGCGACGCATTGCGCCAGCACCGCCTCGGCGCCCTGGCCCTGCTCGGTGACGCCGGAATGGACGAACACGGCGCCGGCCGCATCGAGCCGCAAGGTGGCGCCGTCCTGCGAGGAGATGCGCGCGCCGCCGACGCCGTAGAACGCGGCCGACGGGTTGGTCACCTCGACGAACGAGGCCAAGCCGATGCCGCGGTGGATGCCGCGCGCGCGCAACTGCGCCTGCTCGGCGCGCAGGCCGGCGTAATCCATCATCCGCAGGATCTTGTCGAGCGAGGCGTGGTGCGAGAGCTTCTCGAACCTGATGCCGGAGGCGCCGGTCGCCGGATAGGCGTCGTCGGCGATGAGATTGCGCCGCCTGATCTCGGCCGGGTCGATGCCGATCTGCGCCGCGGCGAGATCGACCAAACCCTCGGTGACCGCGGTCGCGATCGGGTGGCCGACGGCGCGGTATTGGCACATGACGTTCTTGTTCTGGAAAACGACGCGGGCGCGGGCGCGATAGTTCGGGCAGGCGTAGGGCCCGCCGGTGAGATTGACGACCTGGTTCGCCTCGATGCCGCTGGTGCGCGGATAGACCGAATAGGGGCCGATGCCGGTCAGGTCGTCGATCGCGAAAGCGGTGATGGTGCCGTCGCGCTTGACGCCGATCCGCGCCTTGACCCGATGGTCGCGCGCGTGGATGTCGGTGACGAAGCTCTCCAGCCGGTCGGCGACGAATTTGACCGGCCGCCCGAACAGCTTCGCCAGCGCTGCCGTCGCCATCTCGTCGGCGTAGGCGTGCACCTTGATGCCGAACGAGCCGCCGACGTCCTTGGTGATGACGCGCACCTGCTGCTCGGCGAGGCCGAGGTGCTTGGCGAACAGGTTCTGCATCATGTGCGGCGCCTGCGTGCCCTGATAGACGGTGAGGCGCTGTTCGCCCGCGTTCCAGTCGGCGACGATAGCGCGCGGCTCGTTGGTGACGCCGGTGTGGCGGCCGAACAAAAAAGTCGCCTCGGCGATCGCGTCGGCCTCGGCGAAGCCCTTGTCGGGATCGCCGGCGGCGTGCGTGCGCTCGAAGGTGAGATTGTCGCCGAGCTCGGGATGAATCACCGGCGTTCCCGGATCGAGCGCGGTCTCCGCATCGGTCACGGCGGCGAGCACCTCATAGTCGACATCGATCAGCGCGCAGGCGTCCTCCGCTTGTGCGCGCGTGCGCGCGAGCACCGCGCACACCGCCTCGCCCTGCCAGCAGGCGCGGTCGATGGCGATGGCGTGCTGCGGCGCCGACTTGATGCCCTTGAGGTGGGTGAGCACGCCGACCCAGGGCGTGATCACCTTGGCGAGCTCGGCGCCGGTGACGATTGCGGCCACGCCCGGCGCTTTTTTCGCCTTCGCCAGCGGCGATGTTTGCGAACCGCGCATGCGCGTGCGGCGAGCGCAAGAATGCGACGTGCAGCATGCGCGGCAGGGTGACGTCGCTGACATATTGCCCGCGCCCCTGCGTCAGCCGCGCCAAGTTAGGCCGCGGTACCGAGCGGCCGATATAGGAATTCGGCCGGTCGAGTGCGGTGAGGCCGGGCGGCTGGTCGTCGGCGATTTTCATAGCGACATGCTAGCGGAAACCCGATTGCAACCACTCACTCCCGCGCAAGCGGGAATCCAGCGCTGCCGGGGAGCCAAGGGCTGGGTCCCCGCTTTCGCGCGGACGAGCGGCATACCTGCCCTCACAAAAACCGCGTCGGCCACATCAGCGTGCGCCACATGTGCGAGGACGGCGAGTTGTCGAGGCCGAGGCCTTCCTTCGGCTGCTTGAAATTGCGGCCGATGATGTCGACGAATTCGTCGAGATCGACCTTCGCGTCCGGATCGAACGAATAGATGTCGTTCATGGTGATGAGCCGCGACGACATGTACCATTTGTGGTTCCGCGCGCGCTCGTATTCGGCGACGATATAGGGCTCGGGCGTATAGTCGGGGCCGAGCGCCTTGATGTAGAGCTCGGGATATTCGTAGCCGACCGACGGATCGGGAAAGAAGCGCAGCGCCTGATGCATGCGCACCGCCCAGCTCACTTCTTCATCCACGTAGGGCTCGATCATCTGCGCGCCCCAATAGCCGTGGTCGCAGCGGATGAAGCTGGCGACGCCGATGTCGTGCAGGAGGCAGGCGAGGATCACCTTCTCGCTGTGCCCGTTCTTGAGCGCATGCGTCGCGCTCTGCAGCAGATGCGAGGTGGTGGCGAAGCGCGCCTTGAAGAAATCGATCAGCGTTGGCTTCTCCGGCATCGCCGGCAGCCGCGGATCGGCGCCCATGAGAAAATACTTGCCGGGATTGGCGGCGAGGATCGCCTGGCCGTTCTCGATCTCCACCTTGCCGTCGGCGAGATTGAACAGCGCCGATTTGGCGACCATGCGCTCGGTGAGCGCATGCATCATCTCCTCTTCCAATTCGTCGGCGCGCTCGGACAGCGTCAGCGGTCTTGCATGCTCGTTCATGGTCAACTTGCCTTTCCCGCCCGCGCCCGGGCCGTGGATTCGATCGCATCGACGATCGCCTGATAGCCGGTGCAGCGGCAGTAATTGCCGGATATGTGCCGGCGAATTGTGTCGCGACTGGGTATGCCGCCGCGGCCCAGAAGCTCCTGCGCGCTGATCAGCATGCCCGGTGTGCAGTAGCCGCATTGCAGGGCGTTGCGGCGCTGGAAGGCGAGCTGCAGATCGGCGATGGCGCCGGAATCCGACAATCCTTCGATGGTCTCGACGCGCGCGCCGTCGCACTGCACGGCGAGAACGAGGCAGCCGCGCACCACCTCGCCGTCGAGCCGCACCGTGCAGGCGCCGCATACGCCATGCTCGCAGCCGACATGGGTGCCCGTGAGCTCCAGATCCTCGCGGAGGAAATCGACCAGCGTCCGGCGCGGCTCGACGCGCGCCGCAATCGCCTCGCCGTTCACCTCTACGCTGATGTCGTGGGTGCGCGCGTCCATGCGAGGCCTGGCAGCCGCCTGCTGTCGCCGCCTTGATAGCATCGCCCGCCCGGGCAAGCTATGACTATGCGTTGGCGACGGGCGCAAAGGCAGCCGGCGAACGCCGGCGCAACGCGAGGGAGGCCGTGCCGGGAAGTTTGACCGATCTCATCGCCGATCTCGCGCTGGCGAACCGCATCCTGGCGCATGAGGGCGTGCTCGACGCCTTCGGCCATGTCAGCGTGCGGCATCCAAGCGATCCGGGCCGTTATCTGCTCGCACGCTCGCGCGCGCCGCTCCTGGTCGAGCCGGACGACATCCTCGAATACACGCTCGATTCCGAGCCGGTGAAGCCGGCCAAGTTCGCGCTCTACGCCGAGCGTGTCATCCATGGCTGCATCTACCAGGCGCGCAGCGACGTGATGGCGGTCTGCCATCATCACGCGCCGTCGGTGCTGCCGTTTTGCATCGCCGGGAAGCCGATCGTGCCGGTGTTCCATCTCGGCGCGGCGATCGGCGAGGCGACCGCGTTCTGGGACCAGCATGACGAATTCGGCGACACCAATCTGCTGGTGGTGAAGCCGGAGGAGGGGCGTTCGCTCGCCCGTGCGCTCGGGCGGCACGCGGTCGTGCTGATGAAGCGCCACGGCGCGACCGTTATCGGCGGCGGCCTCAAGGAGCTGGTGTCGCGTTCGATCTTCCTGTGCCAGAACGCCGAGTATCAGATGCGCGCGCTCATGCTCGGCGGCGCGCCAGCTTTGCATCGCGGCGAGATCAAGCTCGCCGGTACGGTCAATCTGATGCCGATCGTCGTCGAACGCACCTGGGAATATTGGAGCACGCGGCTCAAGGCCGCCGGCGCCATGCCGCCGCGCGGCCGCGGCCGGCGGAAGAAAAGGAAATGAGCGACACGTGCCGATGATCTCGCGCCGCGCCCTGCTGCCCTCGCTCGCCGGCCTCCTCGGCTTGCCGCACGCCTTGCGGTTGCCTGCGGCTTCCGCCGAGGAGGCGGGGTTTCCCGCCGATTTCGTGTGGGGCGCCTCGACCTCGAGCTACCAGATCGAAGGCGCGGTCGAGGAGGATGGCCGCGGCAAGAGCATCTGGGACGTTTTTTCGCATACGCCGGGACGGGTGAAGAACGACGACACCGGCGACGTGGCCTGCGACCACTATCACCGCTGGCTCGAGGATCTCGAGTGGCTGACGCGCGGCGGCTTCAACGCCTACCGCTTTTCGACCGCGTGGCCGCGCATCTTTCCCGCCGGCGCCGGCATGGTCGAGCCGCGCGGCCTCGATTTCTACGATCGCCTCGTCGACGGATTGCTCGGACGCGGCGTGACGCCGTGGCTGTGCCTTTATCATTGGGACTTGCCGCAGGCGCTGCAGGACCAGGGCGGCTGGGTCAAGCGCGACATCGCGCCGAAATTCGCCAACTACGCGCGCACCGTGGCGCGCCGGCTGGGCGATCGCGTCAAGCATTGGGCGATGTTGAACGAGCCCAACATCCACGCGCTGTTCGGCCACGGCGTCGGCAGCCATGCGCCGGGCCTGACCGGCCTGCCCAATATGCTTGCCGCGATCCATCACCAGAACCTGGCGCAGGGCCTGGCGCTGCAGGCGGTGCGCGCCGAGCATTCCGGCCTTCGCCTCGGCACGGTGATCAATCTGCAGCCGGCGCGGGCCGCCTCCGAGCGGCCCGAGGATCGCCGCGCCGCCGAGCGCTTCGATGCGTTCTGGAATGGGACCTCGCTCGATCCGCTGCTGACCGGCTCCTATCCGCGCGCGATCGCCGATCAATTCGCGCCGCTCGTCGCCGCCGGCGATCTCGAGACCGCGCGTCAACCGGTCGAGTTCCTCGGCGTGAATTACTACAGCCCGATGTATGTCGGCCGCGCGCCGGACAGCCTGTTCGGCGCCTGGTGGGGCGCGGTGCCGGCCGGCACCCGCTTCACCGGGATGGGCTGGCCGATCATGCCGGACGGGCTCTACGACGAGCTCGTCAATCTGCGCGCCCGCTATGGCGATGTGGAGCTCTACGTCACCGAGAACGGCGCCTGCTTCGACGATCGCGTCGCTGCCGATGGCACGGTGCAGGACGAGGACCGCGTCGCCTTTCTGCGCGATCATCTGGCCGCCGCGCGCCGGGCGCTCGCCGACGGCGTCAATCTGCGCGGCTATTTCGTCTGGTCGCTGCTCGATAATTTCGAATGGTCGGAAGGCTACAGCCGCCGGTTCGGCATTGTCCGCGTCGATTTCGCGACGCAGAAGCGTACGCCCAAGGCTTCCTTCGCCTACCTCGCCGGCGTCATGCGGCGGTCATAGCCGCCGCATGACAAACCGCAACGTTCATTTGCCGTGGTGGTGGAGGCGCAGGCACGCGCCCTTGTGAATGAGCGTGGCGTCGGCGACGTCCGACCAGCATTGATTGGCGTAGGTGTGCGCCCTGTGCGTGACCGGGTTGATGGAGCAAACCGGTATCCAAACGTTGGGGCAAATCGGGCCTTCGCACGCGCCCATGTGCAGGACCCGCGCGCCGCGCTCGGCGGCGAAGCAGGGATTGGTCCAGTCGGTGTGCCGGAAGCCGTCTTTCTCGACGACGCAGTACTCCGCCAGGAACTGTGGACAGATCATCGCGGCAACGGCGCGGTTGCCGGCCGGCATCGAGGTTGCGGCCGCAGCGATCCCGGCCAGCAACGCGAAAAGCATCGTGGAGCGTAGAATTCGCATGGTCTTTCCCCCCTTGTGAACGGGATCGCCAAAGGCATCCCGCCGGAAGGCTAGCACAACTTGACGGGGAATGACCACATCAAGAAGATGCCGGCTTCCGTCGTGGCCGGAACCCCCTTCGAGCTCTTGCGTGCGGTGGCAGCCGCCATTCGATGAAATTCAATGCCGATCGCGCGCGGCGGCGCTGATGGCGTTGAGCACCGCAGCGCGGTCTTTGTTAAGGACGCCGCGCACCGATTGCTGCGCGCCGATCTCGCCCATTTCCCGCTGCCGCTTGACCGTCGCCGCGGTCATCAGCGGCTCGACGCCGAGTTCGCGCAGCGTCTGCGCCACCTCTTCCATTTCCGCCGCGCGGCGCTCGCCATGCATCGCCATGCGCTCGAGGTTGTAGGCGATCACCCGGCCCCAATCCAAGTCGGGATAGTTGTTCTTCATCGAGGCGGCGACCTCCTCGACCACGCCGGCGCGCGCGGCGGCGAGGAAACATTCGAGCGTCAGCGCCTCCATTCCCTTCATCATCACGCTGCGCACCATCTTGATCGCCGCCGCGGCGCCCACTTCCGCTCCGGCGACGCTCGCGCGCATGCCGAACGGGGCGAGGATCGCCAGGGCGGCCTCGGCATGCGGGCCGGCAAGCAGCATCGGCGTTTGCTGCCGCGCCGGATGAATAGCCGCGATCACCGCGACATCGACGTAGCGGGCATCCTCGCCGAGGAGCCGCGCGGTCTCCTGCTTGCGCGCCGGCGAGACCGAGTTGATGTCGAGGAAAAACGGCCGGCCGGCGAGATGCGGCTTGACCGATTGCGCCGCCTCGACGCTCGATGTCGCCGTGACCGCGGATACGATGATGTCCGCGCCGCGCACCGCGTGCGCCGCGGAGGCGGCGCAGGCGGCGCCGATCGCCGCGCCCGCGCGCCGCAACTTTTCGCCCGCGGCTTGCGGAAACAGGATGTCCCACGCCGAGATCCGCTCGACACCGGCCTCGCGCAGACCGGACGCAATCGCCTGGCCGGCCTCGCCAAAGCCGATGAAACAAAGCGCCGGTTTGTTGTCTGGCATCGTGAAAGTCCCATGGGCCATGATGGAGCGCGCCCGGAAATGACATCTTAATCTCGGCAATGCCGGTTTTCATCCGCGCATTTGCCCGTGTATGGTCGCGCCATGCTCCGTCCGGATACGGCGATGACCCGTCACTCCAGCCGCGATCGGCTCGAACGCGCGCTCGCCCGCATTGCCGACCCGAAGGGCGAGGGGGCCCGCGCCTGCCTCACGATCTATGCCGACGTTGCCCGGGCCGCGGCCGATGCGGCCGATGCCCGCGCCGCTCTCGGTGTGTCACTCGGGCCGCTCGACGGCACGATCCTCACCATCAAGGATTTGTTCGACGTTGCCGGCGAGCCGACGCGCGCCGGCTCGAAGATCCTTGCCGAGGAGGCGAAGCCGGCCGACGCCGACGCCCCGGTCGTGCGCCGCCTGCGCGCGGCCGGCGCCGTGATCGTCGCCAAGACCAACATGACCGAGTTCGCCTTCTCCGCCATCGGCGCCAATCCGCATTTCGGTACGCCCGGCAATCCGGGCGACCGCGCGCGCGTGCCTGGCGGCTCCTCGTCCGGCGCCGGCGTCGCCGTCGCCGACGGCATGTGCGAGATCGCGATCGGCAGCGATACCGGCGGTTCGGTGCGGGTGCCGGCGGCTTTGTGCGGCATCGTCGGCTTTAAGCCGACCAAGCGGCGCGTCCCGACCGACGGCGCCTTCCCGCTGAGCTACACGCTCGACTCGATCGGGCCGCTCGCGCGCGGCGTCGCCGATTGCGCCAAGGCGGACGCGATCATCGCCGGCGAGGATTTCGCGCCGCTCGAGCCGGTTGCGCTTGGCGGTCTGCGCTTCGGCCTCGCGGAAGGATTGCCGCTCGACAATCTCGACGACACCGTCGCCAAGGCCTTCGCGGCGGCGATCAAGCGGCTCGAAGGCGCCGGCATCCGTATCGTGCGTGAAAAGATCGCGCTGTTCGCGGAGCTGGCGGAGACCAACCCGTATGGCGGCATCAGCCAGTCCGAGGGCTACGCCGTGCATCGCGACCGCGTGAGGCGCCGCGCCGCCGATATCGACCCGATCGTGCGCACGCGCATCGAGCGCGGCCAGGCGTTTTCGGCGGCCGACTACGTCGACTTGATGCGGACGCGCGAGCGTTTTGTGCGCGCCATGGATCAGCGGCTTGCCGCGTTCGACGTGCTGGTCATGCCGACGACGCCGATTGTCGCTCCGACCATCGCCGAGATCGCCGACCCGAAAGTCTTCGTCGCCCGCAACGTCGCGCTGCTGCGCCAGACTTCGCCGGTCAATTTCTGCGATCTCTGCGCCATTTCCCTGCCGCTCCCGGCTGCGCTGCCGGTCGGCCTCATGCTGATCGCGCGCCATGGCTACGACCGTCGTCTCCTGCGCATTGCCGCGGCGGCCGAAGGATCGCTCGCCGGCTAGGAGGCGCGCAACGCCTCGAGCAGCAGGCTGTGACGCTCGGCGCCGAGCTTCTCGATCAACCGCTGTTCGTGCCGGGCCGCCAATGCCTTTGCCCGCGCCAGCGTGGTCCGCCCCTGCGGGGTCAGCTGCAACGCGTGCCGGCGGCCGTCGGCGGAGGACGGCAGGCGCTGGACAAGGCCGCGCTCTTCCAGCCGGTGCAGCAGCCGCACCAGCCGCGCCCGCTCGATCCCGAGCGTTGCCGAGAGCTCGGCCTGCGACAGTCCGCGATTGGCGCCGATCACCACCACGACGGAAAACTGCGCCGGACTGATGTCGATGCGCGCCAGTGTGCGGATGAAGTCCTGGAACACCCAGATTTGCAGGCGGCGCGCGAAATAGCCGAGATGCCGGTTAAGCACGTCGAGCGCGATGGCCGGGCGCGGGCTGCTGCGGGTCGCGGCTTGGTTGCGCAACGGGACTGCCCCGGTTCTGCGTTTGCGCGCCTCGGCCATTGAGCCGTCCCCTCCCGAGCGGATCGTCCCTGCCGGGACCGTTGGTCAGGAGATCGGTATTGACGCAATTGTTGTCCAGGTCAACAATAGGCATAGCCGGATCAAAATCGCGGCCGGACGCGACATTTTCGCGCTTGTGACCGCTCAAACAAATCCGGCATCATGGCGCGAAAAGATCGCGCAGAATGACGGCGCAAAAGCCGAACCCGGACCAGGCATGGGAGGATTTCGCTATGAATGGTAAATCCCGATCGAATTCCGCGCGCCTCACACGCCGCGCTTTTGCCGCCGGCGTCGGCGCCGCCGGTTTGATGGCCGGCATCGCGCCGTTCAATATCGTGCGCGCCCAGGGCGGCCCGCTCAAGGTCGGCGTGTTGCTGCCGCGTTCCGGCCTGCAGGCCGGCATCGGCCAGGATTGCCAGCGCGGCGTCGATATCGCGGCGGGGGTCCTCAAATCGATGGGCTTGCCCGATCTCGCGATCATGAACGGCGACACCGAGTCGAACGTGGAGACAGCGCGCGCGCGAGCGGAAAAGCTGATCAGCGACGGCGCCCAACTCCTGGTCGGCGCCTTCGATTCCGGGCAGACCACCGCCATCGCCCAGGTCGCCGAGCAGAAGGGCATTCCGCTCGTCATCAATATCGCCGGAGCGCCGCAAATCACCGAGCAGGGCTACAAGTTCGTGTTCAGGAATTTCCCGACCGGGCCGATGATCGTCGGCGACGCCTTCAATAATCAGAAGGAAGTTTTCGCCGCCGCTGGCACTGCGCCGAAGACGGTCGTGTTTATGCATATCAACGACACCTACGGCACGGCGATCGCGGGGGCGGTGGACCATGTCTTGCCGAAATTCAACATGCCTTACACCATCGCCGAGAAGATCTCCTATGATCCGGCAGCGCTCGATCTCTCGGTCGAAGTAGCCAAGGCGAAGGCGGTCAACGCCGACGCGCTCCTCGTGGTCAGCCGCCTCAACGACGCGATGCTGTTGACGCGCGAACTGGTCAAGCAACGCTGGACGCCGCAGGCGATCCTCAGCATGGGGCCGGGCTGGTACGAGGACCAGTATATCAAGACGCTGGGCAAACTCTCCGATGGGCCAATCAGCTTCGTTCCCTGGTACGACCCGCACAAAAAGCTCACCGGGGCGCTGCAAGCCGCGCTGGCCAAGGCGGACCCGGGCGTCAACCTCAACACTAACCACATTTTCACCTTCGAGGCGTTGCTGGTTGCCGCCGACGCGTACAAGCGCGCCGGCTCGACCGATCCGAAGGCGCTGGCCGATGCCGTTCGCACCACCAACATCACCGACAATGTCAGCATCGGTCCGGGCATTAGCTTCAACGCCAAGGGCCAGAATGACAAAGTCAAGGATGGCGCCATCCAGAATATCGGTGGCAAGCTGGTGACGCTGGCGCCCAAAGAAGCTGCTAACGCCAAGCCAGAATGGCCGCTGCCGTCATACGCCAACCGCGGATATGCCGGTTATATTCTTCCCCCGCTTTGCCGGCTGGGCGATTTACCCCGGAGGTGATCAGGGCGACGGCGTCCGCGGGTTTGCCGGTCATGACAAAGATAGCGCCGCGCGTCAGCATTCCTTGCGCCTTCCAGTACAACGAGCCTTTTTCGTCCGCCAAGGCGACAAGCTCATCGACTTTAGCGTTCGCCGCCGCGTAATCCCCGCAGTGGACAAAGGCCTCTATAGCGTGACCTGCAGCGCGAACATCAGCGTGGCGGCTTGACCGATCTCGCGCGCATCCTCCAGCGCGCGGTCGGCGTCGACGAGTGCGGCCGCGGGGTAGCCGAGCATCCACCAGGCCCATGACCGGTAGGACCGGGCCGAGACGCGCACGTCCTGGCCAAATCGCGTCACCAGCCCGTCGATGCTCGGTCGGATCGTAAAGCGCGACGGCCTGATCGTAGTGTGCTCCGACCTTTTACGATGTCGCCCGTCAGCAGCATGGCATTGCCGACGAGCCGATGGCCGATCATCAGCGGCACGGTCGTTTGTTGCTTTTCGGCGAGGGCCAGCACCTGCGCCGCAAGTGCCCGCAAGGCGTCGCCGTTGAAAGCGATATGGTTCGCGATCGAGATGCTGTAGAGGACCGAGAACAACAGCAGCGGATCCTCGGGCGGCTCGCCGAGCGCTTCCGCCTGTTCGATCAGCAGACGTGCTCGCTCGATGGCCTTCTTGGTTTGCGTCGAAGCATATCCCTTCAAATGAGTGAGCGGGCTTAAGAGTGCGACTTGAAGCTCGATCTCTCGCGACGCAGCGCGGGCGTGGCTGGCAAGGTCGCGATCTGGTCGAGCGCGCGGGTGAGTTGCGCCGATGCCTCTGCCAGCGCCGAGCGCTCAAGCGACAGCTGGCCGGCTTTGCCCCACCACTCGATGGCCGCTTCGGTGAGGCCCGCCTCGGTGAAATGATGCGCCAGCAATTCCGGCTCTACCGCAATCTTGGCGGCGAATTTGTCGCGCAAGGTCTCGGCGACACGGCGGTGCAAGACTTGGCGCCGGCTTCTGAGCAAATTCTCATAGGCCGCGTCCTGCGTAAGTGCATGCTTGAAGCGATAATCGGAGGCCGGCGGTAGACCCTCGACCAGCAGGATGTCGGCTTCCGCCAGCCGTTCCAGCGCCGGCTGCAGCGCCGTGTCGCTCTATTCCAGCCACGGCGCGAAGCAGCGCATAGGAGAAGTCGCGTCCGATCACGGCGCCGATCTGCGCCACCTCGCGCGCCGGACCGAGCCGGTCAAGCCGCGCCGTCAACGATTGCTGCAGCGTCGGCGGGATCGCCTGGATGCCGCCCTGCGCACCGCGCTCCAACAGAAGCCGCGTCACTTCCTCGACGAACAGCGGCACGCCCCCGGTCCGCTCGGTCACGCCATCAATGACATCGTCCGGCAAGGCGTGGCGTGCCGCCAGCTCGCCGACCATTTCTCCGCACCTGACGGCGATCGAGCGGCGCGAGCGAAATCGTGCTGTGATGTGAGCGCATGCCCCAAGGCGGCCGAAACTCGGTCCGCGTCGTCGTCAATCGCGAACAGCGGCGCCAGCGCGCCGCGCTCGGCCATGCTGCGCAAGACATCGAGCGTGGTCGGATCGGCCCAATGCAAATCTTCGAGCGCCAATACCACTGGCTGAACGCGCGCGCCGGCCATGATCCAGTTGGTCAGCGCCGCCAGTTGCCGCCGCCGCAATTCCTCCTGCGGCAAAGCCGGCGCGCGGTCTGCCGGCAGCGGAACGTCGAGCAGCAGAGCAAGCAGCGTCGCTATTTTCCTCCCGGTCGAGCTTGACCTGCGCCACGAGCTTTCCAGGTCTGCAAGGCGGCGCTCGGCCGGGACGTCGGCGCCGCCGAAGCGCTGGCGGCCCCATTCGGCGATTGGGTGCAGCGGTGTGTTTTGCAGAAGCTGTGAGCAACTCCATTCGATCCAGGTGTGCGGCACCTCGCGCAGCCGGGCGTGAAATTCCACGATCAGGCGCGACTTGCCTAGGCCGGGCTCGCCGACGATCAGCACCAATTGCCCATCGCCCTGCCGCGCCCGCTCCCAGCGCCGCTTCAGCGCGGCGATTTCCTCGTCGCGGCCCACGAGCGGCGTGAGATGGCGTTGTCCCGCGCGCCGCCCGCCGCCGCTCGCCCGAATGAGCCGGAACAGCGTCACCGGCTCCGGCACGCCCTTGAGTGCGTGGCTGCCGCGCTCCTCGGCGACGAACAGGCCGGCGACCTGGCGCTGCACCCGCGCCGTGACCACGACCGCGCCCGGCTCGGCCAGCGCCTGCGCCCGCGCCGCGATGTTCGGCACATCGCCGAAAATCTCGCCTGATGCATCGACCACCACCGGTCCGCAGTCGATGGCGATGCGCGCGGCGAGCGCCGGCGTGCCTGAGCCGGCATTCCTACTATTCAATTCGGCAAGGCCGCGCTGGATTGAAAGCGCCGCGCGCACCGCGCGCTCGGCGTCGTTCTCCTGGGCGACGGGATAGCCGAACAGCGCCATCAGCCCGTCGCCGAGCTTCTTGGCGACGTGGCCGCCCATCTCCATCACCGCCGCCGAGGCCGCCTCGACATAAGCGCTAACCAAGTCGCGCCACTCCTCGGCATCGAGCTTGGCGGCAATGCCGGTTAAATCCTCCCCCGCTTTGCCGGGGAGGACAATTGGGCGATGGTCGCGCTCGCGCGTCAGAGTGATGGATGCCGCTAGAGGTCTATCTCAACGTCGCCATAGGCGGGGTGCTGACTGGGCTTGTCTACGGCCTGATGGCGCTCGGGCTTTCCGTTATCTTCGGCGTCGTACGCGTGGTCAACTTCGCCCACGGCGAAATGATGACCATCGCGATGTTTCTCGCGGTGGTGCTGTGCGGTGCGCTGCATGTTGATCCACTGATTCTGCTGATTCCAATCGCGGCGGTGCTGTTCGTCTTCGGCTATATGCTCCAGCGCGGCCTGATCAACCCGTTCATCACCCGTCCCGAGCACAGCCAGTTTCTCCTGCTGGTGGCGCTCGGCATCATCATCGCCAATGCGCTTTTGATCATCTTCGGGCCCGACGCCCGCTCGGTTCAGATCGCCTATGGCTTTCAAAGCTTTCAGGTCGGCCCGGTGCTCGTTGACGCCGCCAAGGTCTATGCCGGCACGGCCGCCCTCATTTTCGCTGCCGCGCTGTTCGCCTTCTTCCAGTTCGCGCCGGTCGGCAAGGCGATCCGCGCCTGCGCCGACAACCATACCGGCGCGCTGGTGGTCGGGCTCGACGTCAAGGGGCTCTATGCGTTGACCTTCGGCCTCGGTGCAGCCTGCGTCGGCGCCGCCGGCACCATGCTTACGCTGGTGACTGACGCCACGCCGATGCTCGGGCCGAGCTACACGCTGCTCGCCTTCGTCATCGTCATCACCGGCGGGCTCGGCTCGATGCCCGGCGCACTCGTTGGCGGCATGCTGATCGGCGTCACCGAGGCGCTCGCCGGGCTGTTGTTCACGCCGTCGGCGAAAAGCATGTTCGCCTTCGCCATTCTCGTCCTCGTGCTGCTGTTCCGGCCGCAGGGCATCCTCGGCAAGAGGATGGCATGATCGCCCGCCTCGGCGCCGACCTGTCGCCGCGCAGCGCCGTCCCGCTTGCGGTGTTGCTGGCGGTCTTTCTGCTGGCGCCGTTTTTCGTCAACGATTATCTGCTCACCGTTCTCATCCTCATTCTCTATTTCGCCTATGCCGGCCAGGCCTGGAACATCATGATGGGCTTCGCCGGCCAGCTTTCGCTCGGCCACGCGATCTATGTCGGGCTCGGCGCTTATGTCGCCGCGACCCTGTTCACGCGCTACGGCGTTGGTCCATGGATCGGGCTGTTGGCCGCAATTCCCGTCGCCGCGGCTTGCGGGGCGATCATCGGCTATCTCGCCTTCCGCTTCGGCGTCGCCGGCGTCTATTTCGCCATCCTGACCATCGCCTTTGCCGAATTCGCGCGCATCGGCTTCGACCATCTCGATTTCGTCAACGCCTCGAGCGGCCTGTTCCTGCCGGTCAAGCAATACGCGCACAACGATCTCTGGCTGCTGCGCGGCGCGCCGACAATGTTCTACTACGTCATCCTTGCCGCGACGGTGTTCGCCTTCCTGCTTTGCCGCCTGCTGCTGCACAGCCGGATCGGCTATTTCTGGCTGGCGATCCGCGAAGACGAGCAGGCCGCGCGCGCCGCCGGCATCGATACCTTCCGCTACAAGATGTACGCGGTGATGGTCTCCGCCGCGGTCACCTCGTTTGCCGGCGTGTTCTATGCATTCTTCTACAACAACCTGTTCCCCGAGCAGGTGTTCGGCATCTCCCGCTCGATCGAGATCATTCTCGGCCCGATCATCGGCGGCGTCGGCACGCTGTTCGGGCCGATCCTCGGCGCCTTCGTGCTCACCGGGCTCGCGGAGACGCTCAACTCATTGATGGGTGCCTTCGGCGTCGATCTGCCCGGTGCGAAGCAGGTGTTCTACGGGGTTTGCCTCCTCCTCGTCGTCCTGGCGCTGCCGGACGGCGTGTGGCCGCCGCTGGCGCGCCGGCTTGGCCTGACCGGGGAGAAGAAATGACCGCACTCCTCACCGTCGAGGCGGTCAGCAAGCGCTTCCGCGGTCTGCTCGCGGTCGACCGCGTCAGCTTTACCGTGCCGCAAGGCGCGATCTTCGCCATTATCGGCGCGAACGGCGCCGGCAAGACCACGCTGTTCAACATCATCGCCGGCGCCCTTACGCCGAATGGCGGCACCATCACCTTCGCCGGCAAACCGGTCGATGGCCTGCCGCCGGACGCCGTCTGCCGGCGCGGCATCGCCCGCACCTTCCAGATCGTGCGGCCGTTCCCGGCGCTGAGCGTCGAGGACAATGTCGTCGTCGGCGCGCTGCTGCACCGGCGTGAGGTCGGCGCGGCGCGCGAGCGCGCGCAGGATCTGCTGCGGCAGCTCGATCTTTTCGACAAGCGTCACCGGCTCGCTTCGACCCTGACGCTGCCGGACCGCAAACGGCTCGAGGTCGCGCGCGCGCTGGCGACCGGGCCGCAGCTCTTACTGCTCGATGAGGTGATGGCCGGCCTGCGGCCGACCGAGACCGATCGCATGGTCGCCATCCTGCGCGCGCTCAACCGCGAAACCGGATTGACCATCCTTTTGATCGAGCACGTGATGCGCGCGGTGATGGCGCTCGCTTCGCGCGTGCTCGTGCTCGATCACGGCGTTGCCATTGCCGAGGGCGCGCCGGAAGCGATCGTGCGCGATCCGGCGGTGGTCCAATCCTATCTCGGCGCCGAGGCGGTGTGATGCTGCACGTCGAGAACCTGGACGTCTTCTACGGCGACGTGCAGGCGCTCGACGGCGTGTCGCTCGACGTCGAGGAGGGCGCGATTGTCGCCATCATCGGCGCCAACGGCGCCGGCAAGACGACGCTCATCCGCGCGCTCGCCGGAATGCGCCCGCAGCTGCGCGGGCGCGTCGCCTTCCGCGGCGTGGACATTGCCGGCTGGCCGAGCCATCGCGTCTGCGACCTCGGGCTCGGCCAGGTCGCCGAAGGCCGCCAGGTGTTTCCAACGCTCACCGTCGCGGAGAATCTCGACATCGGCGCCATGCTGCCGCGCGCCCGCGCACAGAGCGCCAAGAACCGCGCGCGCGTGCTCGCGATGTTTCCGGTGCTCGCCGAACGGGCGCGCCAGCCGGCCGGTACGCTCTCCGGCGGCGAGCAGCAGATGCTCGCCATCGCCCGCTGCCTGATGGGAGCGCCGCAGCTCATCATGTTCGACGAGCCCTCGCTCGGGCTGGCTCCCAAGGTCGCGCTGGCCATGCTCGAGACCATCCGCGAGCTCAATGCCGAGGGCCTCACCTGCCTTCTGGTCGAGCAGAACGTCGCGCTCTCGCTCAAGCTCGCGAGCCGCGCCTATGTGCTGGAAAACGGCCGCGTGACGCTCGCCGGCAGCGGCGCCGAGCTTCTGTCCGACGACCGCGTGCGCAGCGCCTATTTGGGATTGTAGTTATTTTTCGCGGGCTCGGGCGGAATTGATGGCTTTGCCGTCGTCTCAGAACGACCGCCGCAGGCGCTCCATGATGTATCCGAGGGCGGTGACCCGCGCGCTCAGCGAGGCGAACGGAAAGGACACGCGGAGCTGGCGGTAAACATCGGCGGCGGCCGGCGCTTCGACATCGGCGAAGGCGGCGGCCATCGCGCGGGCCAGGTCGCTTTCCGACCGTCCGCTCAGCGTTGCCGGCACCATCGTGACATCGCCGAACGGGGTCGGCGGCAGAACGCGCAAGGTCACACGGCGGGCGCCCATGGCGGAACTCCAATCAGATTGCGGTTCCCTCCCAACGCGCGGTGTCTATCCGGGTTCCATGAAGATCAGGCGACGGACGGCTGAGGATGGATGACGGCTATGACGGATTTATTTCGCCGATGGTCCGTCAGTCGACGGCGATTGGCTCGCGCGCGGGCGCCTGCTCCTGCTCGCTGAGCTGCAGGCGATAGAAGGAGGCGTAGCGGCCGCCCTTGCGCAGCAATTCCTCGTGACGGCCGGATTCGACGACCTGGCCGCCCTCGACCACGAGAATGCAATCCGAGTGCACGATGGTGGACAGACGGTGCGCGATGACCAGTGTCGTGCGTCCCTTGCACAATTCGGCGATTGCCGCCTGGACGTAGCGCTCGGATTCCGAATCGAGCGCCGCGGTCGCCTCGTCGAGCAGGATGATCGGGGCGTCCTTGATCAGCGCGCGGGCGACCGCGATGCGCTGCCGCTGGCCGCCGGAAAGCTGCAGGCCGTGCTCGCCGACGAGCGTGTCGTAGCCGGCGGGAGAGCTGACGATGAAGTCGTGCGCATGCGCGGCTTTGGCGGCGGCGACGATCTCCGCCTCGCTGGCATCGAGCTTGCCGACCGCGATGTTCTCGCGGATCGTTCCGCGGAACAGCTGCACGATCTGCCCGACATAGGCGATCTGCCGGCGCAGCGAACCGCGCGATACGCCGGCAATGTCCTGGCCGTCGATCAAGATGCGGCCGGTATCGAACTCGTAGAAGCGCAGGATCAGGCTCAGCACTGTGGTCTTGCCGCCGCCCGAGGGGCCGACCAGCGCGGTGACCTTGCCTGGTTGCGCCAGGAAGCTCATGCCGTGCAGCACCGGCGCGCCGGGATGATAGGCAAAGCGCACATCGGCGAATTCGAGGCGCGCCGCCGTTACCTGGAGCGGCGGGCGGTCGCCATCCGCCGGCTCGCCCGGCGGGCTGTCGATGACCTCGTAGAGGAGGCGCACGCCGACGAGCGCATTGTTGAGGTCGATGTTGAGCCGCGCCAGCCGCTTGGCCGGCTCGTAGGCGAGCAGAAACGCAGTGAGGAAGGAAAAGAACTGGCCAGGCGACGCGCCGGTCTTGATCACGCGGTAGCCGGCGTAGATCGAGGCGAGCCCGATCACCAGGCCGCCGAGCGTTTCCATGAGCGGGCTGGCGCGGTTGGAGACGCGCGCCATCTTGTTCAATTCGTGCTCGACTACGCTGACGCTCGCGTCGAGCCGGCGCCGCATCTCGTCCTCGAGCCGGAACGCCTTGACCGTGCGCATGCCCTGGAGCGTTTCCTGCATCGTCTCGATGACGCGCGCGCCGCCGGTGAACTGCATGCGCGCGATCGTACGCACCCGCCGGATCAGCTTGCGCAGGACGAAGAAGGCCGGCGGCACCACGAAGACGCCGACGATCGACAGCAGCGGATCCTGCACCACCATGACGATCGACAGCCCGACGAGCGACATCAGATCGCGCCCGATTGCGTTGATGAGAAGGCTGATCACCATGGTCACGGCGGCGGTGCCGGTGGTCAGCCGAGCGATGAATTCGGAGGAATGGCGGTCGGCAAAAAAGCCGATGTTCTCGCGCAGCAGCTTGTCGAACAGGCGGCGCTTATTGTCGGCGACGATGCTGTTGCCGATCGAAGAGAGTATCACGGTCGCGCCGTAGGTCGAGAAACCTTTGATGGCGAACAAGGCGATGGTGACGACGCCGACGACGGCGAGGGCGTGGAAATTGCGGTTGACATACGCCTCATTGGTCATTGTGCCGACAAGATAGGCGGTGAGCGCCGTTCCGCCGGCGGCGATGCCCATGAGCGCATAGGCGATGACGTAGCGCGGCCAATGCCTCCACGCCTCGTCGACGAGGAGACGCCGCGTCAAGGAGAACGTCGAATAGCGGTCCGAGGAATCGGCCGTAACAGCTTTCATGCCCGATCCGTTTGCGCGCCGCCGCAGCCGAGCGGCCCAGGCGGTCCCAACGGCCCAACTGCGTGAGGAGGCCGGCATCCTCGGCGTTCCATGCCCGGAAGGACCGTGGTTTTCAAGCCATTTCAACGGCGCGTTGTGCGCTCGGAACCTGGCGACACCGCGGCCGCAAGCTCCGCCGCAGCGCGGCGCCGGACAAGCTCGCGCTCCCAGGCGAGCGCGTGCTCGACGATGGTCGCGAGATTGTCGAAACGCGGCTGCCATCGCAACGTCGCCCGCGCCAGTTCGGAATCGGCAACGATCCGCGCCGGATCGCCCGGACGCCGCGGCGCGGTTTCCACCTTGAAATCGACTCCCGCCACCCGTTTGACCGTCTCGATCACCTCGAGCACCGAGAAACCGTGGCCATAGCCGCAATTGAGCGTCAGCGACGGCCCGCCGGAGCGCAGATGACGCAGCGCATCCGAGTGCGCGCGGGCAAGATCGCTGACATGGATGTAGTCGCGGATGCAGGTGCCGTCCGGCGTCGGATAATCGGTGCCGAAGATCTGCAGCTTCGGGCGCAGCCCCACGGCCGCTTCGACGGCGACCTTGATCAGATGCGTCGCCGCCTTGCTCGATTGCCCGGTGCGGTGGCGCGGATCGCTGCCGGCGACGTTGAAGTAGCGCAAGACCAGATAGCTGAGATCATGGGCGTGGGCGGCGTCGCGCAGCATGATCTCCGTCATCAGCTTCGACCAGCCATAGGGCGAGGTCGGTTGCGTCGGCGAATCTTCTTTGGCCGGAATCTTGGCCGGATCGCCGTACACGGCGGCGGTCGAGGAAAAGATGAATTGGCGAATGCCGTTCTTCAGCGCGCAATCGATCAGCGCGCGGGAATTGACCGTGTTGTTGCGATAATAGTCGAGCGGATCGCGCACCGAGTCCGGGACCACGACCGAAGCCGCGAAGTGGATGATGGCCTCGACGCCGTGCTCGCGGATCAGCCGGGCGACGAGCGTCTGGTCGCCGATGTCGCCGACGATGAGCGGCACGCCTTCGGCGACCGCCCACGGAAATCCTGCGGAAAGATTGTCGAGCACCACGACGCGCTCGCCGGCATCGACGAGTTCGAGCACCATGTGGCTGCCGACATAGCCGGCGCCGCCCGTGACCAGGACCGTCATGCTCTCAGATCCATGTCGCCGCCTCGCCCCTACTATGATTCGGTCCGGTTATCGGGCCGTTCGTTAACCGGCCGCCACGGCTGCCGCAAGCGCGGAGCGGGTCGCGGCCAAGACCTCCTCGGCGCTGATCTCGCTGCATGCAGCGATGGTGGCCAAGCCGGCACACCGGCCTGTGGCACGGCTGGCAGGCGAGTTCGCTCTTGGTCACGACCGTTGCCGCGAGCGGATTGAGCGGGGCCCAATGCCAGGGGCTCGTCGGCCCGAAGATCGCGACCGTCGGTGTGCCCAGCGCCGCCGCGACGTGCATGAGGCCGGAATTGTTAGAGACGGCGACCGACGCGCAGGCGAGCGCGATCGCGCCGTCGCGCAGATCGTGGCCGGTGAGGTCGCGCGCCTCGCTGTCGCCGACGATCTCGGCTGCCAGCGCTTTCTCATTGGGACCACCCACCACCCAAACCGCGAAGCCGTCGGCGAGGAGCCGGCGGGCGAGGGCGGTATAGCCGGCGCTCGTCCAGCGCTTTGCCGGCCCGACGGCGCCGGGGGCAAGCGCTACGACCGGCCGGCGTTCGCCGCCCAGGCCGTTGCGGCTGCGCCATGCGGCAATATCCGCCGCGGGGACCTTAAGCTGCGGTTGCGGCCACTCCGCCGGCAGTTTTGCGCCCCGCGGCAGGGCGAGTGCCGCGCAGCGGTCGATCATGCGCGGCAGCTTGCGCTCGCCCCAGCGCAAATCGTTAAGAAGAATGAAACGCGCCTCGCCGGCAAAGCCGACGCGTTCCGGAATCGCGGCGAGGAAGGGCGCCAGTGCCGATTTCCAGGTTCGCAGCATGACCAAAGCCGTGCCGTAGGCTTCGCGGCGCAGGCGCGCGGCGAGCGCGGCCTGCTGCGCCAACGCGATACGGCCGCGCGGCAGATCGACGATGATCCCCTGCCGCACGCCCGGCATGTAGTCGACCAAAGGCGCGCACAAGCTCGTCGCCAGCAGGTCGACCGGCCTGCCGGGAAAGCGCTCGCGTAACACCTGCACGACCGAATGGCAGCGCACAAAGTCGCCGATCCACACATACGGGACGATGAGGATGGGACTGTCGTCCATCCGGTCCAGAGCCGGGCTCTTTGCCGCAAGGGTCGCCGACGCTCGGATTTGTGAATTAAGATTCATTTCTATTACGTTGCGCCACTGTCTGCGTTCCCCCGGCAGTTTGCCACGTTTGCAGGGTGTCGCCGCGCGGTGTTGCGTCGCGCGTGCGACTGAGGCAAAGGGGGCGGGGCGATATCAATCGGTTACTTGGATGCTGCTGGTCACTGGCGGGGCGGGATTTATCGGGTCTAATCTGGTCGCGAGCCTCAACGAGGCCGGGCATGCCGGCGTCGCCGTCTGCGACCGCCTGGGTAGCGCCGGCAAGTGGCGCAATCTGGCCACCCGCCAGCTCGCCGACTTCGTGCCGCCGGCGGACCTGTTGCATTGGCTCGACGGCCGCAAGCTCGACGCCATCCTGCATCTCGGCGCAATTTCCACGACGACCGCGACCGACGGCGACCTCGTCGTCGAAACCAATTTCCGGCTGCCGCTGCGTCTGCTCGACTGGGCCACGGCGACGCGCACGCCGTTCATCTACGCCTCTTCGGCCGCAACCTATGGCGACGGGCAGGCGGGTTATTCGGACGACTGGGCGAACGGCGCGCTCAAGCTGCTCCAGCCGCGTAACCTCTATGGCTGGAGCAAGCACCTGTTCGACCTCGCCGTCGTCGAGCGCGTCGCGCGCAAGGAAAAACTGCCGCCGCAATGGGCGGGACTGAAGTTCTTCAATGTCTTCGGTCCCAATGAGTATCACAAGGGCGAGATGATGAGTCTCGTGGCCAAGAATTTCGACGATGCCAAGAACGGCAAGCCGGTCCGGCTGTTCAAGTCGCTGCATGCCGAAGTCGCCGATGGCGGTCAGGAGCGCGATTTCATCTATGTGGAGGACGCCGTCGCCGTGATGCGCTGGCTGGTCGAGACGCCGCGAGTTTCCGGCATCTTCAACGTCGGCACCGGCCAGGCGCGCACCTTTCGCGACCTGATCGCGGCCTTGTTTGCCGCGCTCGGCAACGCGCCCGCCATGGAGTATATCGACATGCCGGCTTCGATGCGCGAAAGCTATCAGGAATTCACCAAGGCAGACATCGGAAGTCTGCGGCGCGCCGGGTACGACGCGGACTTCCTGCCTCTGGAAGCGGCGGTCAAGCGCTACGTGACCGGTTATCTCGATCGCCCCGATCGCTACCGGTGAGCGGCACCACGGAACGAGGCCTGACGGCGGCGGGCATGTTCGATTTCGAAGAGGCCCTCAAGCTCGTGTCCGGGCAGACCGTGCTCTGCGTCGGCGACGTCATGCTCGACGACTTCGTCTATGGCGAGGTCACCCGCATCTCGCCCGAAGCGCCGACCCCGGTTCTTGCGGTCAAGCACAGCGTGGTCGAGATCGGCGGCGCCGGCAATGTGGCCCGCAACATCGCCGCGCTCGGAGCGCGCTGCATCTTCGTCGGGCTCATTGGCGATGACGGGCCCGGCATCGTGCTCACCGAAGCGCTGGCCAAGCTCAAGGGCTCGATCACCCCGCATCTCGTGGTCGACCCGACCCGGCAGACCACGCGCAAGGTGCGTTTCGTCTCCGAGCACCATTCGGCGCATCTGATCCGGGCCGATTGGGAAACCCCGGAACCGGCAAGCGCGGAAGCCCAAACCGCGATCATCGCCCATGCGGAGGCGGCGCTGCCCGGCGTCGCCGCGGTGGTGCTCTCGGATTACGCCAAGGGGACGCTGACCGAGCGCGTCGTACGCGCAATCATCGAGGCGGCGCGGCGGCTGGGGAGGCCGGTGATCGTCGATCCGAAGGGTCACGATTACCGGGTCTATCGCGGCGCAACGCTGGTCACGCCGAATCGCAAGGAGCTCGCCGCCGCCGTGCTTCGCCCGGTCGCGACCGAAGCGGAGGTTGCTGGCGCTGCGGCCGAGCTAGCGCGCATGATCGGCAGCGAAGCCGTGCTGGTGACCCGCAGCGAGGAGGGGATGACCCTGCACGTGGAGGGCGACGCCCCCGTCCACATTCCCGCCTATCCGGTCAAGGTGCGCGACGTGTCCGGCGCCGGCGACACGGTTGCCGCGGTGATGGCGGTGCTGCTGGCGATGAAGACGCCCTACGAGGCGGCGACCCGCGCCGCCAACGCCGCCGCCGCGGTCGTCGTCGGCAAGCGCGGCACCGCGACCGTGTCGCTCGGCGAATTGCGCCACCGCATCCTGCCCGCCGCCTCGCTGGCGCCGGAGGAGAAGATCGTGTTCGACTGGTCGGTGCTCGACGAGCGGCTGGCCGACTGGCGCCGGCTCGGCCTGCGCATCGGGTTCACCAATGGCTGCTTCGATATCCTGCATCGCGGCCACATCAAGTTGCTGGCCGAGGCGCGCGCCGCCTGCGACCGGCTGGTGGTCGGCCTCAACAGCGATGCTTCGACCCGGCGCCTCAAGGGCAAGGGCCGGCCGCTCAATCCTGCCGAAGGCCGCGCCGAGGTGCTCGCCGCGCTGGAGGCGGTCGATCTCGTCGTCGTGTTCGAGGAGGATACGCCGCTCAAGCTGATCCAGCGCGTGCGCCCCGCGGTCTTGGTCAAAGGCGCCGATTACACACGCGACGAGGTGGTCGGCGGCGAGGTCGTTGAGGCCGCCGGCGGCCAGGTCATTTTGGTCGATCTGGTGCCGGGCCACTCGACCACGGCGATCGTCCAGCGCGCGCGGCCGGCAAAAGAACCGGCGCAGGAGTGAGCGGCCGCCGATGCGCATCATCGCTGGCGATCGTTGGCGTCACGGCCCGTCAGGCGCCGATCTCGTTTCGGTGATCGTCATTACCTACAACCGCGCCGATGCGCTCGACGCGGTGCTGCGCTCGCTGTCCCGGCAGACCGACCGAAACTTCGAGATCATCGTCGCCGATGACGGATCGCGGCCGGAAACGGCGCAGGTCGTGGCCGGCTGGAGGTCGCGGATGCCGATTCCGGTCAAGCACGTCTGGCACGAGCATGGCGGATTCCGCGGCGCCGAAATCCGCAATCGCGCCATTCGCGCCAGCGCCGGCAAGCTTTGCATCTTCCTCGACGGCGATTGCATGGCCCGCGCCGATTTCGTCGCCACGCACCGCCGGCTCGCAGAGCCGGGATGGTTCGTCGCCGGCAACCGCATCCACCTGTCGCGCGAGCTGACCGGCGATCTGCTGGCGCGGGGGATCCCGGCGGAAGCCTGGAGCTTCGCCGCGCTGGTGCGCGAGCGGCTGCGCGGCGGGGTCAATCGCCTGATCCCGGCGCTGCGGCTGCCGCTCGGGCCGCTGCGCAAATTCCTCCGCCGTGGTTGGCAGGGGGCAAAAACCTGCAACCTGGCGCTCGCTCGCGCCGACATCGAGCGCATCGACGGTTTCGACGGCGCCTATGTCGGCTGGGGCCTGGAGGATTCCGACCTGGCGGTGCGTCTCTTTCACGCCGGCGTGCGGCGCAAGGAGGGACGATTCGCGACCGGGGTCCTGCATCTGTGGCACTCGTACAGCGACCGGTCGCAATTGTCCGCCAACCGGGCGAGGCTCAACGAAGCCATCCTCACCGATCGCGTGCGCGCACTGCGCGGCCTGTCCTCGCTCCGCGACGATGGCGAAGTGCTCGCCCTAAGGAACATCGGCGGCGCCGATGCGCACAATGACCGCAATCCGTCGCATCAGGATCTTTGATCAGCAAGCGCTAGCGCAGATTGCCGACTGGCTCGCCGTCGGCGTCGCCGTATCGCTGCCGTGGTCGACCTCGGCGACCGGTATCCTGGTCGTGCTGTGGCTCGCCGCCGTGCTGCCGACGATGAGCGTCGATCGGGTCCGCCGCGAACTCGCGACCGCCGCCGGCGGCCTGCCGGTCCTGCTGTGGGTACTCGCCGCTGCCGGCATGCTGTGGGCCGACGTGAGTTGGCGCGAGCGCCTCGCCGGTTTCGGCCCCTTCCACCGGCTGCTCCTCATTCCTTTGCTGCTGGCGCAGTTCCGGCGCTCCGAGCACGGCGGCTGGGTATTCTATGGCTATCTGGCCTCGGTGCTGGGAGTGCTGGCGGCGTCGTGGGCGCTCGCCCTGATGCCTGGCCTCAGCTGGCGCGGCGTTGAGTTCGGCATCCCGGCCAAGGATTACATCTTTCAGGGCGAGAGCTTCACCATCTGCGCGTTGGCGCTGATCGGCCGCGCCTGCGGACACGGCCGCGCCGGAGATTGGCGTTCGGCTCTGGGACTAGTTGCCGTTAGCGCGCTCTTCATTGCCAACATCTTCTTCGTCGCCATCGGCCGGACCGTTCTTCTCGTCCTTCCGGTGCTGCTGATCTTTGTCGGGTGGCGGCAATTCGGCTGGCGGGGATTGCTGGGAGCCGGCCTCGCCGGTGTCGTCATCGGCGCCGCGGCTTGGTCCGGCTCGCCGCATCTGCGCGCGCGGGTCAACGATTCCGTCGCCGATTTTGCGGCCTATCGCGAACGCGACGCCAACAACTCGACCGGGATGCATCTTGAATTCCTGCGCAAATCGCTGACCATCGCGGCAACGGCGCCGGTGATCGGCCACGGCACCGGCTCGATGCCCGAACAGTTTCGCCGCGTGACCTCCGGCGAGAGCGGGGCCTCGGCGGTCGTCACCGTCAATCCTCACAATCAAATTCTCGCCGTCGCCATCCAGCTCGGGCTCGTCGGCGCCGTCGTCCTGGCGGCGATGTGGATCGCGCATCTTCTCCTGTTTCGAGGCGATGGTTTCGCGGCGTTGGTCGGTGCCCTTGTTGTCATCGAGAATGTCGTGTCCTCGCTGTTTAATTCGCACCTGTTCGATTTCACCCAGGGCTGGCTCTATGTCTTCGGTGTCGGCGTTGCCGGCGGCATGGCGTTGCGCCGGCACCGCTGCGCGCCGGACGCGCTCCCGGCGGACGTTCCGCAACCGGCCGAAGCTTGATAAAGCTGAACCTGATAAAGTGAATCTGTGTCCCGCATCCACCGAGCCCGGCGATGATGGTTCTCGGCGAACGCCCGCGCATTCTCGTCATTACCATGCGCCGTCTCGGCGATGTGTTGCTGATGACGCCGCTGATCCGCGCGCTCAAGCGCGGCTTTCCCGGCGGCTGCGTCGATGCGCTGGTCTTCCGCGGTACCGAGGGGATGCTGGAAGGCAATCGCGATCTCGATCGCGTCATTGCCTTGGCGCAACGGCCGTCGCTGACGGAGATGACGGCGCTGCTGGCTCGCCTCTGGCGCCGTTACGATCTCGCGGTGGCGACGCACGCCGGCGACCGGCCCACATTCCTGGCCTGGGCGGCCGGCCGCCGGAGACTTGGCCTCCTGCCCGACGCGGATTCCGGAGCCTGGTGGAAGCGCCGCGTCTTCGACGATGTCGTCCGGGCGTCAAGCGACAATCATCGGGTGCTCGAGCTCCTGCGGCTCGCGGATTTTCTCGGTATTGCCCGGCAAGACGGGATCGTGTGCCCGGCAGGCGCGATATCGCCGGCGGCGGCTTTGCCCGGTCCCTATGCGGTCCTCCACGCCAATCCATTGTTCCGC
The DNA here is from genome assembly GCA_963850855.1 of uncultured Alphaproteobacteria bacterium. Lineage (GTDB taxonomy): Bacteria > Pseudomonadota > Alphaproteobacteria > Rhizobiales > Xanthobacteraceae > BOG-931. Next base: position 209,521 of record CAWKNH010000020.1, on the reverse strand, counting down.
ATTCGCCGCTGGACCGACGAGGGCTGGCGCGCGCTCGCCGGGGCGCTGGCCGATCGCGGCCTCACTGTGGTCGCGACCGGCGGGCCTGACCCGGCGGAGAAGGATTATCTCGACCGGGTCTGGTCCGCGGTCGAGCCGCCGGTCGTGCGCGTCGACGGCAAGCTCGGCTGGCCGGATCTGGCGGCGCTGCTGCGCGGCGCGGCCGTCTATGTCGGGCCGGATACGTCGATCACTCATCTTGCGGCCGGCGCCGGTGCGCCGACCGTCGCGCTTTACGGTCCGGCGAGCCCGAGCCTGATGGGACCTTGGCCGATCGGCGGCCTGGAAACGCCGTGGGCGCGCGCCGGCACGATCCAGCATCGGTCGAATGTCTGGGTGGTGCAGAATCCGCTGCCTTGCATGCCCTGCGACAAGCTTGGCTGCGAAGGCCACCTCAACAGCCACAGCCAATGTCTCGATGAGCTGCCGGTGCAACGGGTGCTCGCGGCCGTCGATCAGGCGCTCGCGCTGCGCCGGGCGGCCGCCTGAGCCAGTGCGGCAAGGCCGCTCTGCGTATCGTGCGCCGGTTGCCAGCCCGCGGCAACGAGCTTGCCGGGATCGACCTGCAGATCTCCGCCGAGCCGTTCCCACAAATCGAATTGTCCAACGAGGCGCAGCGGAATTTCTACAAAGTCCGTGGGCAGCGGCAGCAGCAATGGACGGCGACGCTGCGCCGCGCGCAATGCCGCGATCATATCGGCGAGCCGCGGCGCGCGCCCGGGATCGGCGACGATATAAGTCTCGCCGCGGGTCGCCGGCTCGCCAAGAACGAAAGCGAGCGCCGAGACGAAATTGTCGATGCCGAGAAGCGAGCGGCGGTTGGCGAAATTCTTGACCGGCAGCGGCCAGCGCGAGCGCGCTGCGCGCAGCAGGAGCGCGAAATTTCCCTTCACGCCGGGGCCATACAGCGGCACCGGCCGCAGGACCGTAAACGCCACGCCGGCCGCGCGCAGCTCCGCTTCGGCCGCGAGCTTCGAGCGGCCATAATCGGCGGTCGGCGCCGCGGTATCGCGTTCGGTCAGCACATGGTCGGCGGCGGCGCCACTCTGCGCTCGGATCGACGAGACGAAGACGAAATGGGCGACGCCCGCCCGTGCCGAGGCGGCGGCGAGCCGCGCCGTCGCCTCGCGGTTGATCTGATCGTACAGCTCGGGAGCAACGCCGCGGTGGGCATGGGCGATGCCGGCAAGATGGACGACCTGGTCGACGCCGTCGACGAGCGGCCGGCAATCGAACGCCTGCTTGAGGTCGGCGTGCTGCATCACTTCCACGCCGGCGGCAAAGGGAAATTGCGGTGGCCGCCGCACGGCGGCGCGCACGTCATGTCCGCGACCTGCCAGTCCCGCGACCACGGCGCGGCCGATGAAGCCGGATGCGCCGGTTACCAGAATGCGGCCTGTTCGCGACATCTAATAAATCGGCTCCTGCGCACCGACGCTCATCGGCCGCATCGCACCGGTCATCATGTCAAACGGCGCGTACGCCTGGAGATCGCAAGTGTCGGTCTGCACGGCGTAGCGCGAGTCGACGACGGCGCCGTCTTTGATGAACACGGCATAGCTGCGCTGGCGGCCATGATCCTGGAAGCGAACGCAAACGAGCCAACTCCAGCCGCGGAGCGCATGCACCCAACGCGGTCCGGAAATTTCGTAGCCCGCGTAGGCGGCGTGTTCTTTGAACGTCGCGCCGATGTGATCGGCGACGAGCTTGGTGTAAGCGGGGTCGGCGCCAGGGGGCGGTGCATCCTGCGGCGGCAGCGCGATGTTGCTGCATCCCGGCAACAAGGTGAGCGCCAGCAGGGGCGCTGCATGGATGGCCCGCCGCGAGGATGCGGATGCGCTTTGCCGCCGCCGGAGCCTCAATCCCTGCGATCCTCACTCGTGCGTCCCCGGTCAACGACTATGCTGAAAGTCCGCCTGAGGCAATTGTGCGCCCATTAGCAAATCTTTGATGCCGGTCAGGTAAAAGCCGCTGGGGAATAGCTGGCGCCTTCGCGCTGACACAGTACGGCCATGAAAGCTCTTCATCTGCATGTCGGTCGGCCGGTCAAGGATGTGCATCAGCGGTCGCAGGGCATGATCAAAAGCGCGCAGCTGCGATCCGGCGGGCAAGGCGAGTGCGGGCGCAACTCGGCGTCGGCAATAGGCAGGCGGATCCTCGCCGCGACCATCGTGCTTTGTCTCGGCCTCGGTCTCGGGTCGTGCACCTCGTTTTCCGGATACGTCTCCGATCACTGGCCGCACTGGGCGGGCGGCTTGCCCGCCGATGCGCCGCCGCGACGGGGCGCTCCCGGCTACGACGAATTCATCGCCCATTCGCAGGCGAACAAGGATGCGGCGGCGCCGGCGGTTGCGGGGGAAAAGACCGGCGCGCCGGCGGCGCCCGCCAGCAGCCGTCCGGCCGACGATCAGGGCGTGGTGCAGGGCGGTCTGTATTAGCTAGCGGAAGCGTTTACCGCGAGCGCGGCCGGATCGGAAAGTCGAGCATCCACTGAACGCCGAACCGGTCGGTCAGCTTGCCGTAGTAATCGCCCCAGGGTTGAATACCGAGCGGCGTCGTGACGACGCCGCCCTCCGCCAGCAGGCGGAAAATCCGATCGGTGCCTTCTCGGTCGTCCATCACCAGGAAATGGGCCGAACCGCGCATCGGTTCTGCATCATGATTGTCCGACGCATAGAAGAGGACGCCCGGTCCTTCGAACCGCGCGTGCATGACTTTTCCGCGTAATGCGTCGGTCGGCGCAGACAGGCCATCGGCGCCATAGCGAAGCATCTCGGTGGTCTTGCCCAATCCACATCGCGTATAGAACGCGAGCGCCTCCTCGCAGGTCGTCGTAAAGAACAGGTAGTTGGCAAGCAGCATCAGGCGATGTTCCGTTTCGGGCGTTGAGGTCAAGGTGAAGTCGGCGGGCGCGTCAGGTCGGAATCGTCGCGTCCCGATTTCAAGCTATTGTCACGCGACGCCGGCGCGCAGGAGGTCGTGGAAGTGCACGATCCCGACCGGGCGGTCCATGTCGACGACGATGAGCGCGGTGATCTTCGACGAATTGAGCAACTCCAACGCCTCGCTGGCCAGTTGATCCGGCCGTACGGTCTTGGGCGATGCGGTCATCACCTCGTCGACCGGCGCCTGGAGGAGATCGAACCGCATGTGGCGGCGCAAATCGCCGTCGGTGATGAGACCCGCGAGCCTGCCGTCGCCGTCGATCACCGCCACACAGCCGAAACCCTTGGCCGACATTTCAACGATCGCCTCCGACATCGGGGCGCCGCGTGCGATCAGGGGTATCGCAGGGCCGGGATGCATGACGTCGCGGATGAATTTGAGCGCGGCGCCGAGCTTGCCGCGCGGATGAAACACGCCGAAATCGACGGCGGTGAATCCGCGACTTTCCAGAAGCGCGATCGCCAGCGCATCGCCGAGCGCAAGCTGCATCAGCGACGAAGTAGTCGGCGCAAGATTATGCGGGCAGGCCTCGCGCGCCGGCGGCAAGACCAGCACGATATCGGCCGCTTTGCCCAACGTGCTCTCGGCATTGACGGTGACGGCGACCAGCGTGATGCGGAAACGGCGCGAATAGTTGATCAGGTCCCTGAGCTCTTCGGTCTCGCCCGACCAGGACAGCACCAGCATCACGTCGTCGGAGGTGATCATGCCGAGGTCGCCGTGGCTCGCGTCGCCGGCATGCACGAAAAACGCCGGCGTGCCGGTCGAGGCCAGCGTCGCCGCGATCTTGCGCCCGACGTGACCCGATTTGCCGACGCCGGTCACGATCACGCGGCCGCGCGCGGCGCGAATCGCATCGACGGCGGCGACGAAGCTCGTCCCCAGTCCGTCGCACATCGCCGCCGCCAGCGCGCCTAGTCCGTCGCGTTCGGTATCGAGCGTGCGCAGTGCCGAAGCGATGAAGCCGTGCGGCTCGGGCTTGCGCGTCCTCGCGTCGGCCGAGCTCCTCTTCGCGCCAGTCCCCATCGACCTTACCCCAACACGAATTCGATCCACGATACGGCGGAACGCCCAGTATCGTTCTATTTCTTTTCCCAGGCGGCGAAGGCGTCGTTGAAGGCGTGGTCGCCCGGCGGGCCCTTTTCCATCGCCAGGATAGCGCGGCCGCCATTGGTGTACACGACGGGAATGTCGAACCAGGTCCGCTCCTTGAGCAGCTGCATGTTGCGCTGCATGTCGGTTGCGACCGCGGAAAGCCCGACGAGGAAGAAGTTGTTGGTCACCTTGACCGCGAGGCCGGCGAGCGGCGTGCCGCGCGCCTGCTCCGACTGTTTCATGAGGATGCCCGGCACGTTGGCGATGCCGCCGCCGGGGAAATCGGCCGGCAGGTTGAACATGATCTCGATCGTATGGCTTGCCGGCAGCGCCTGATCGGTATTGCGGCGCAGCGACCAGGTCACGGTCATGCGCCGTTCGGGAATTTCCACGTCGGCGCGCACCGCGAGCTCGGGCGCGAGGCCGGCGCCCGGCGAGACCGTTTCCGTGCGCCAGATGGCGGAGCCGACATAGCGCCGGCCCTGCGGATCGTTGGGATCCTCCTCGTAGAGGACGACGCGCTGCGCCACGGCTGGCGCGGTCTGCGCGCCCGGCGTGCCGCCGCCGGAGGGTTGGCTCTGGCTCTGCTCCTGCGGCACCCGGCCGGAGATCTTGGGCTGCGACTGCGAGGCCGGCGACTCGCTCTTCGTCTGGCTCGGCTGCCGCGTTCCGATCTGGCTGACGTAATGATAGAGCCCGGTGAATTTCGGCCAGGCCCATACCAACGTCGCCGCCACCGCCACGAAAACGAGCAAAGCCACGAGCGGCTTGACCAGGCCGCGGAAGGAACGCGCCGGGCGCTCGCTCGCGTACTCCTCTTCGACAAGGGCGCGCGGCGGCAGCGGCCGCGTCGACTGCGGCATCAGCGGCTGCTCGTCTTCCAGATCATAGGACGGCTCGAGGCTGCGCGGCTGCGAATTGTAGTTGCTGCCGGAATCCCATTCCGCCTCGAACCGCGACTGGCGGCCACGCGGCGCCGGGTCGGCCGCCTCGTCAGCCGGCGGAAATTGTTGCGCCGATCCGGCGCCGTATGAATCGCGGGTGTCGCGCGCCGATTGCGCCGCCTTGGCGGCAGCGCTGCCGAGATCGTGTACCTCGTTCACGACGTTGCGGAAGCCCTTTATTCCACCCTCGGTGAGCGTCGGCGTTCGTCCGCCCAGGAGCCGTTCGCGGGCGGTCTGCGCCGGCGGGCGTGGCGCTTCGGCTTCCGGCTCGTCTGGCGCATCCGGCTTCGGCGGGGTCGGCTCGGGCTTTCGCCCTTCGCGCGCGCTGCGCACCAGTTTGTCGGCAAGCGAATTTGTCCGCTCGCGCCGCGGCGCCGGCGCGGCCGCGCGCGCATCGCCGCGCGGCTCGGTGCGCGACTTGCGCGCCGCCTCCGCCTCGACCTTGCGGATGGCTTCCTCCAGCGCCAGCCGCTCCTTGGTGATTTCCGATTCGGAGAGCGCCGGTTCGACCGAGCGCAGCTGCGTGACCAGCGCGGTACGCGCCCGTTCGTAGAGCGCCCGGCGCGCTTCTCCGGTGCTCTTGTCGAGCCCTTCCACGGCGCGGACGATGAGCGGATGATAGTCGGTCATTGGTTGAGCTTACGCTCGTCTTCCTCGTTTTTCATCTTGATTCACGTTTCGAACGGGTTCTGCATTAGGATGGTGTCTTCGCGTTCCGGGCTCGTCGACAGCATGGCGGCGGAACACCCGATCAGTTCCTCGAGGCGCCGCACATATTTGATCGCCTGCGCCGGCAGGTCGGCCCACGAGCGCGCATGCGCGGTTTTTTCCCGCCAGCCGGCGATGGTCTCGTAGATCGGCTTGACCCGCGCCTGGGCGTGTTCGCCCGCCGGAAGATAGTCGATTTCGCGGCCGTCGAGATGATAGCCGACGCAGACCTTGATTTCATCGAAGCCGTCGAGGATGTCGAGCTTGGTGAGGGCGAGACCCTGGATGCCGCTGGTGCGCACGCTCTGGCGCACCAGCACGGCATCGAACCAGCCGCAGCGCCGTGGCCGGCCGGTGACCACGCCGAATTCCTTGCCGCGTTTGCCCAGCGTCCGGCCGACCTCGTTGTCCTGCTCGGTCGGGAACGGGCCCTCGCCGACGCGGGTGGTGTAGGCCTTGCAGATGCCGAGCACGTAGCCGATCGCGTTCGGCCCGAGACCGGAGCCGATCGCCGCCTGGGCGGCGACGGTATTCGACGAGGTGACGTAAGGATAGGTGCCGTGGTCGACGTCGAGGAGCGAGCCCTGTGCGCCTTCGAACAGGATGCGCTTGCCTTCGCGCCGCTTCTGCTCGAGCAGCAACCATACCGAGTCCATATACGGAAGGACGCGCGGCGCCACCGCCATCAGTCCGTCGCGGATGGTGCCGGCCGAGACCGGCTCGAGCGCGAGACCACGGCGCAGCGCGTTGTGGTGGGCGAGCAACCGCTCGATCTTGCTGTCGAGTGTGGCGCCATCGGCGAGGTCCATCAGGCGGATCGCGCGCCGCCCGACCTTGTCTTCGTAGGCCGGGCCGATGCCGCGGCGCGTAGTGCCGATGCGGGTCGCCGCATTCGAGGATTCGCGGATCGTGTCGAGCTCGCGATGCAGCGGCAGGATCAGCGTGGTGTTCTCGGCGATGCGCAGATTGTCCGGCGTGACCGTGACCCCTTGCGCCTTGAGCCGTTCGATCTCCTCGATCAGCGCATACGGATCGAGCACCACGCCGTTGCCGATGATCGACAACTTCCCCGGCCGCACGACGCCCGAAGGCAGCAGCGAGAGCTTGTAGGTGTTGCCATTGATCACCAGCGTGTGGCCGGCATTATGGCCGCCCTGGAAGCGGACGACGATGTCGGCCTGCTCGGACAGCCAATCGACGATCTTGCCCTTGCCCTCGTCGCCCCACTGGGAGCCGACCACGACAACATTTGCCATGAGGAACCGTCCCCAGAAGGCCGATGAGATGCTTCGCTTGGTTCGGATACGGCCGCAGCCGCCGTCTCGGATAATGGATGACGCCGCCCGAAGCAAGGCGGGGCGGGTACCGTCGAGGTGCTGCCGGGCCCCCTTAAGTCACTGAAGCGAGACGGAATTCACCTTGAATCCGGATGCGAATGGCGGATCGCGGCCCGGCGCTCGGCAAAGGCCGCGCCGCGCGCCTCAAAACCGCAGCGGCTTGGCCTGTTGCACTTGCGGTAGGGCGCGCACCTTGGCGAGCACGTCGGCCGGCAGTTCGCCGTCGATCTCGATCAGCGCCACCGCCTCGCCGCCCGGCGCCTCGCGGCCGACATGGAAGGTGGCGATGTTGATGCCGGCCTCGCCCAGGGTCGAGGAGAACTTGCCGATGAAGCCCGGTTTGTCGAGATTGGTGATGTAGATCATCGAGGCCGCGAACTCGGCATCCATGCGGATGCCTTTGATGTTGACGATGCGCGGGCGCCCGTCGGCGAACACGGTGCCGGAGACGTGGCGCGACTGCCGGTCGGTCGTGACCGTCACCGTGATCAGATTGTCGTAGTCGCCCGCGGCCTCGCGCCGCGTTTCCTCGACGACGATGCCGCGGTCCTTGGCGACGATCGGCGCCGAGACGACGTTGATGTCCTGCAGCATCGGGCGCAGGAGCCCGGCGACCGCCGCCGAGGTGAGCGCCCGCGTGTTCATCTGCGCCACCACGCCCTCGTACCTGATCTGCACCCGCTTGATGCCGGTCTCGGTGAGCTGGCCGGCAAACGAGCCGAGACGCTCCGCCAGGGCCACGAACGGCTTCAGCTTCGGCGCTTCCTCGGCGCTGATCGAGGGGAAGTTGACCGCATTGGCGATTGCCCCGCGCAACAGATACTCCGACATCTGCTCGGCGACCTGCAGCGCCACGTTCTCCTGCGCCTCCCGCGTCGAGGCACCGAGATGCGGCGTGCAGACCACGTTGGGCAGCGCGAAGAGCGGATTATGCGTCGCCGGTTCCTCGGCGAACACGTCGAGCGCGGCGCCGGCCACCTGTCCCGATTGCAGCGCCGCGGCCAGCGCCGCCTCGTCGATGAGCTCGCCGCGCGCGCAATTGATCAGGCGGACGCCCTTGCGGGTCTGCGCCAGCGACTGCGCATTGATGATGTTGCGGGTCTTGTCGGTGAGCGGCGTATGCAGCGTGATGAAGTCGGCGCGGCGCAGCAATTCGTCGAGCTCGACCTTCTCGACGCCCAGATCCAGCGCGCGCTCGACGGACAAATACGGATCATAGGCGATCACCTTCATCTTCAGTCCGACCGCGCGATCGGCGACGATCGAGCCGATATTGCCGCAGCCGATGATACCCAGGCTCTTGCCGAAGATCTCCACGCCGAGGAACTTGTTCTTCTCCCATTTGCCGGCGCGGGTCGACGCGTCGGCTTCCGGGATTTGCCGCGCCAGCGACAGCATCAGCGTGATCGCGTGCTCGGCGGTGGTGATCGAATTGCCGAACGGCGTGTTCATGACGATGACGCCGCGCGCGGTCGCCGCCGGCACGTCGACATTATCGACGCCGATGCCGGCGCGGCCGATCACTTTGAGCTTCGGCGCCTTCTCCAGCATCTTCGCGGTCACCTTGGTGGCGGAACGGATGGCGAGCCCGTCGAAGCCGTTGATCGCTTCCGCAAGCTTGTCCTTGTCCTTGCCGAGATTGGGCTGGAAATCGACCTCGATGCCGCGATCCTTGAAGATCGCCACGGCGGCGGGAGAGAGCGCGTCGGAGATGAGGACTTTGGGAGCCATTGGCTTTCTTCTTTCAGCCGTTCTGCCAGCGAGAGGGTCACGCCGCTTGCGCGAGCGCGTCCTTGGCCTTGGCGTAAGCCCAATCGAGCCACAGCGTGAGCGCTTCCACGTCGGCACGCTCGACCGTCGAGCCGCACCAGATGCGCAGGCCGGCCGGCGCATCGCGATAGGCGTCGATATCGTAGGCGACGCCTTCCTTGTCGAGCGCCGCGGCGATCCCTTTGACGAACGCCGCCTGCGCATCCGCCGGAAGCCGGTTCACCGCCGGATCGACGACCTTCAGGCACACCGAAGTGTTCGAGCGCACCGCCGGATCAGCGGCGAGGAAATCGATCCACCTCGCGCGCTTGACCCAATCGGCGATGATTTTAGTGTTGGCGTCGGCGCGCGCGCGCAGCGCCGGCAATCCGCCGATCGACTTCGCCCATTCGAGCGCGTCGAGATAATCCTCGAGGCACAGCATCGACGGCGTGTTGATGGTCTCGCCCTGGAAGATGCCCTCGTTGAGCTTGCCGCCCTTGGTCATGCGGAAGATCTTGGGCAGCGGCCATGGCGGCGTATAGGTCTCCAGCCGCGCGACCGCGCGCGGGGAGAGGATGAGCATGCCGTGGCCCGCCTCGCCGCCGACCGCCTTCTGCCAGGAGAAAGTGATCACATCGAGCTTGCCCCAATCGAGCGGCTGGGCGAACGCAGCCGAGGTCGCGTCGCAGATCGTCAGTCCGCCGCGGTCGGCGGCGATCCAATCGGCATTGGCGACGCGCACGCCCGAGGTGGTGCCGTTCCAGGTGAACACGATGTCGGTCGCCGGATCGGCCCTGGCGAGATCGGGGAGTTCGCCGTAAGCGGCCTTGAGCACCGTCACGTCCTTGAGCTTAAGCTCCTTGACGACGTCGGTGACCCAGCCTTCGCCGAAGGATTCCCAGGCCAGCATGGTCACCGGCCGCGGACCGAGCAGCGACCACAGCGCCATTTCGATCGCGCCGGTATCGGAGGCCGGCACGACGGCGATGCGGTAGTCGGCGGGGATCTGAAGAATTTCGCGGGTCAGATCGAGCGCGCGCTTGAGCTTCGCCCGGCCCGGCTTGGAGCGATGCGAGCGTCCGAGAAGTCCGTCCTTGAGGGCTTGCGGGCTCCAGCCGGGGCGCTTGGCGCAGGGGCCGGACGAAAAATGCGGCACAGACGGCCGCACGGCAGGCATCGCGAGCGTCATGATCTATCCTTCCAGATAGGCGCCCCTCGTTGGGGAGGGGTGTCCCGCGGTCGGAGATAGGGAAACGGAAGGATGACGTCAAGCCGGGTGACGGATGACAGAGGACGGGAGGACCAAGCCTGAGGTCTTAATCCGACGCCCGTCGTTGCTCGTCAGAATTTCACTCCGGCGCCGACCCGGGCGTTGATGACTGAAACGTTGATGCTGGCCAATGGCGTGAACGCGATGTATTCGAACTCTCCGCGCAGAAATAAGTTTGGTGTGATCGCCCAATCGAGGCCGAAACCGACGGAGCCGCCATAGAGGAAGGCGTTACTATTGCTGGCGCTGGACGTTATCGGGAAACCTTGGCATTCCACGGTTGATGGTGGTGGGCCTGGGTCCGTGCACGTCGCGTCCGTTGTTGCCGATACGCTGTAGTTGCCGCGTCCGACCACAAAGCCGACGAACCCGTAGGGCAACAGGTTACCAACGACATATCCGGCGCGGCCGCGTAACTCGGCGTAGTCGGTAAGATCCAAGTGCCCGTTGCCTTGGCTAATGGTCACGGTGGAAACGTTGCCGACGGAGACCAGGCGGCTGATCGGGGAGGAGGTCGATGTCGCGCTAAAGGATGTGTGCGTATAGTTTCCTTCGACACTGAGGACCAGGTCCTGCCATTGCGTGTTGTAGCCAAGGAAACCGCCGCCACCGAATGCGTTGCTGGTGTCCCTACCGAGCACCTGCCACTGTGATGGTGTGGCCTGTTGCTCCACCTGGGTATTGCGGAGGCTAAATCCCACGAGCGGCGCCGTCGCATTGGCAAAGTTGGCGGCGGCTTGGCCGTAGCTGAACTGACCGCCGGCGTAGATGCCGCTCCAGCGCGTGAACGTCGCCGGTCCGACCGGTTGGGAGCCGCGCAACACGTCAAAATCGTCTGCCGACGCCCGCGGCATGAACGCCAGCACGAAGAGCGTACAGATCACCCAACGCATCGACCCGTCCTCACACTGTTGGCGCGCGGCGCGCCGCCAATGGCGCGATCATCGGGCATTAACCTTAATGGAGGGTTAGCTCGGCCCCAGCGGCCGCCCGGGATCGCCCCGCGCAAAATGAAAACGGCGCGGTCGCCCGCGCCGTTTAGACCCCCCAGCCGGCAATGTGTCAGCCGCGGCTCATCAGCGGCATCGGAGGCGGCTCGGACTGGAACATCCAGCGGAAGCCGATGCGGAAATCCTGCGAGGTCATGTCTTTGAGCGTGTAGAAGGCGCCCGGGCAACTCGGCGCGTTTTGACACGCCACCACCCCCGTCTGCGGCGAACCCAGGCTGAGGAAGCGGTAGCTGAAGTCCACCTTGAAACTATTGGTGACGTTGTAGGTGAGGCCGGCCTGGACGTTCCACGCGAGGTTGGTGTTCCAGGAGTTGCTCGAAGCAAAGCCGAAGCCGGCCGTGCCGTCCGAGATGATGCCATTGTCTTGAACCCCGGTGATGCGGCTGAAAGCGCCGCCGACGCCGGCGCCGATATAGGGCGTCACGCACCACCAGGTGCCGAGATCGATATAGGCGTTCGCCATGAACACGGCCGCCGAGTAGTTGCCGGTGTTGACGTCGAAGCAGATGCCGCCGCCGCCGCAGAAGTTGGTGTAGCTGCCGGTCGCCTTGAACGCCGCCTTGGTGCGATACTCTCCGGTCACGTCAAAGCGGAGCCAATTGTTCACTTCGTAGCCCACGCCGAGGCCGAAGATGTTTGTGTCCTGGATATCCCTCTGGACAATTTGCCAGCTTGCCGGCCAGACGAACGCCGCGTTCGTCTGCGAGTGGTCGAATTGGGTGAAGTCCATCACGCCGACGCCGACATCGCCGCGCAGATACCAGCCGCTGGTCGCGGCTACCATCACCGGCGGTTGGTACATGGGTTGTGGAAGATCGGCAGCGTAAGCCGACGTGCCGATTAGAGCTGCTGCACCGATGCAGATGAGAAATCTGACGCTGACCATAGCTTCGTCCTTTCCTCGGCAGGGGCGTACGGAACGCGGCCCTCCGTCGTTGAACCGGCGCGAAGATTGGCAGCAAATGCTTAAATGGGTCTTAACCTTAACTCTTAACCGTGCTCGTTAAGGATTGCGCTTGCGCATGCGAATACGGGCGCTCGCGCGCCCGCGAGCAGCGGCAAACACGCCGCCGGCGGCGCGTCGCGTCGCAGCATTCGCTGCGTTAGGATTTCAGAAACTTCTGTGGCGTTGTCGCGCAGCGCGCAGAAACACTCAGTCGTGATCTTCTTCGAGCTCGCCGATGTGATGCTGGGCGTAGAGCTGCAGCCCGAGCTTGGCGACGAGGTCGAGCTGGGTTTCGAGGAAGTCGATGTGCTCCTCCTCGTCATGCATCAGCTTCTCGAACAGATCGCGCGTCACATAGTCCTTGACCGAATGGCAATGGGTGGCGGCTTCCTCGTAGAGCGCCCGCGCCGACATCTCGGCGGCGAGGTCGCAGTCGAGCACCTCCTTCACGTTCTGGCCGATGTGCAGCGGATCGAGCACCTGCATGTTCGGGAAGCCGTCGAGGAAAATGGTGCGCTCGACCAGCTTGTCGGCGTGCTGCATCTCCTCGATCGATTCCTTGCGCCACTGCTTGGCGAGGGCGCGGTAGCCCCAATTGTCGAGCAGGCGGTAGTGCAGCCAGTATTGATTGACCGCGGTCAGTTCGTGGCGGAGCGCCTTGTTGAGATATTCGATGACTCCGGGGTCGCCTCTCATGATCTCGTGCTCCTGCGCAGGACGCTGATCGCCCCTATAGTCTTTAATTATAACAATTATAAGCTGTGTGTGAAATGCCCAAAAAGGCCCGGTGCACAGGTGCCCCAGGCCTCGTCCCGTTCGAAGGAAGGATCAGCTGCCGCGGCGGCCGGCCCGGCAACAGGCGACCTCGGCTCCGCCGAGAGCCTCGTCCATGATGCGCCGGATTGTGCGCGCGCAGCGCCCGCATTGCGCGCTGCAGCCGAGGCAGTGATAGACCTCGCCCGCGGTCCGCGGCGGCGCTTCATTGTCCGCCAGCGTCGAACGCACGTCGTGATCGGAAAATACGTTACAGGAACAGACAATCATCGCTTAGCGAGCCCGGCGGCAATGGTACGATCTGAAACTATCCCTATCGCAGGCAGAATAGGCCTGTAAAGCAAAAATATCTCTTTATAGACGTTCTAATCTTTCCTCTCGTGAGTTGTCTTGGGTAATCGTTGGTAAAGGCAAAGCAACTCCGCCATAGAGGTCAATATATCTGCCGCGCGATGCCTTGGAATCAAAGATCGAGCTGGTGATTTCCGAAGGAGAGCGCGGACGGCGGAAATATTGCCGGGTTGTCCACAGGCGTAGAAAGACCCCGACAGCGAGGAAAGATCTGGACGACGATCGAACATCTTGGCGGGTGAATCTGGTTTCTGCCGGACGAGCGCGCGAATGGACGCTCGTCATTGCCGATTTCTATCGCTCCTGCATGAATCGAATAAGCTTCTCGGTTGCCACATGGACCACAGCCGTCGGGTGCTCGCTGCAATAGTGCTTGATCCAACTGACGGCACGGTCGAGATCCGTCCCGGCAAGGATGTCGGCGATGCCCAGATTGTAGGCGTTGAATGCGGTCAAATAACCCGACAGCCACGTCTCGTAGACAAATCCCCGTTGCGGCTCATGGGCATCGGCGACGTATTGATCACAAGACCTGTTTCCCACTCCAAAACTCACGAAGCCGTTTGCATCATAGCTCACGCACGCCGTCGCGCTCAAAATGAACCCGAGCGACGCGCATGCCCAGATCGCAGGACGTTTGCAGTTGACGCCGCCCGTGTTCATTCCGCCGGTGTCCATTCATCCGCCGCCGCAGCGGCGGTAGTTGCCGCGATTGAACCGAAGTGACCCAAGTTGGCGGCAACTGCCCCGGCTCGCCGGGCAGTTGCCGCGCTTCGCGCTAGTTCAAGAAGCTGCGGTTCAGCCCCATCTGCTCCGCGAAGGGCTTCTCCTGCTCAAGCGCCTTGCGGAAAACGTCGACGCCGATCATTTCGCGGAGATACCGCGCCAACTTCGGATAGCGATCGGCCTCGATCGCCATTCCGCAGTACTGATAGACAAGGAAATTCGAAGCGACGGCGATGTCGGCCAACGTCAACGACCGTCCAACCAGGAATTTGCCGTCGATCTCGGATTCCAGATAGCCGAATATCTTGGGACGGACCTCGTTGAGGACCCGGTTTACCGCCGACTGGTCGGTAGGAACCTTGTTGATGTTCGGCGCCACGACGATCTGATGGAACAGCGGATGAACAATCTGTCGGAACAGCGTCCCGCCCGCGTAGGCGTCGAACCAAAGCGCTCGGCCATATTGCAGGGCGTCGGTCGGCAGGATAGGCGCCGACGGATACTTCTTCTCCAGGTACAGGCAGATCGCCGTCGAATCGGCCAGCGTGTTGCCGCCGTCCTCGATCACCGGGATCAGTCCGGTCGGGCTTAGCGTGCTCCAGTTCGCCGGAGGTTGATCCGGGACAACCGGGATCACCACCTCGAGCTTGTGCTCGATGCTCTTATGCATCGCCGTAATGACGGCTTTTCGTGTGTGTACCGAAAGCGGCACACCGTAGATCGTAAGCATGTCGTCTCCTTTTCAACTCACGGACAAACTGCGCGAGCGCGCTCTTCCGGGCGCGCCGTGTCGCCCCGGTCGGATGACAAAAATCCGTGGGAGTTACGCCGCCAGGCGAACCGGAAACTGGATCTCGACGAGCGCCCCCTCGAATCCCGGCGGCCCGGTCACCGGCTCAAGGAACACTTCGCGGCAGGGTCCGGCGATGGCGAAATTGTTGGCTTCTACCCAGGTCCCGATCGCGCTGAATGCGGCGTGACTCTCGGCATTGGTCCCCTGGCGAACGATCGTCGCCATCGTTTCGACCGCAGGCAGCTCGCCGGCGCGAAGAACGAGATCGCCCGCTATCCTGACGCTGGCGTTGGTCGGGCGCGTCAGCGAATAGCCGATCTCGAGGTCAAGTTCGTCCGTCTCAGTTTCGTTCCGTGACACTACGATGAGCTTGTCGCGCATTCCCGGCCGAATTTGCTTGGCGCCGTCCTCGGCGACGCTGCGCACCATCCGCACCGCCTCGTCCATGCCATTGCATGAGGAGCGAAGAGAGAGGAACGGCGTCGCCGGGACGGACTTGGTCACCACGTCATAGCCATCGATGCCCCCGTACTTGTCGATTTGCGCGATCCGGGACTCGATGTGGCGGAGACGGACCTCATCCTCGCGGAGCGCGCGTTCGACCTGAGCGCGTTTCATGGTCAGCATCCCGCGCAATTCCGACGGTGAAATTTCGTCCTTCAGCAGGGGACCGATCTGCTCGAGCGAGAGACCAAGCTCCTTGAGCGCGAGTATGCAGTTGAGGCGGGGCAGCTGCCGGACGCTGTAGTAGCGATAGCCGGTCTGGCTGTCAGTGCGTGCCGGCTGCAAAAGCCCAAGTTGGTCGTAGAACCGGAGCTGGCGGCTCGAGACCTGAGCAATCTGCGCGAATTCGCCAATGCGAAACATTTTTATCTCTCCGACCCGAAGCCAGTGAACCCGTATCGACGCTTATCGACATTCCCTGGATTTCGGTGCCAGGCTCCGACGCGTCGGGAGGTGGTGTAGCGGTTTGACGTAGCGTCAAGGTCAAGAGAAAAATTCGCGGCCAATGCCATCCGACGTCCGCAAACGTGATTCCCAAGCATACACAGATGGATACGAAGTCCGGCGGCGGCGCAGAGCCGGCGCCGTATTTACATGCCGCAGCCGCCTGTCATCCTGCAGGCCCGGCCAAAGGTTGTTTTCATCCGCCGAGCGATTCCCGGTGCGTCCTTGCTCGATAACCCCATAGTGCTGGCGCTTGGCGCGTCGTTCGTGTTCGGCCTCGCGCTGGTGCTCACGCAATTCGGCCTGCGCCATGCTGCGCCCGGCCACGGCGCACTGGTGAGCATTCCGACGTCGGGCGTTCTGCTCTGGCTGCTCTCGCCGTTTCTGCTTGATTGGCGCGGCTGGGAGCCACGCGCGGCCGTCATCTTCGTGGTCGTCGGCCTGTTGTTTCCGGCGGTGGTGACTTTGCTGACCTTCGAGGCCAATCGCCGGATGGGGCCGAGCATGTCCGGCGCGCTCAGCAATTTGACGCCGATCTTTGCGGTGCTTCCGGCCGCGCTCTTCTTGGGCGAGGTGCCGCGCCCGCTGCAGGCGCTCGGCATCGCCACGATCGTTGCCGGTGTCGTCACCCTGTCGATCGACCGCCGCTGGCTCGGCGTGCCCTGGTCGTATTGGGCGGCGGCACTGCCGGTCGCCGCAGCCGCCATTCGCGGGTTCACTCATCCGATCACCAAGGTCGGTCTCGGCTTATGGCCAAGTCCCTTCGCCGCGACGCTGATCGGCTACACCGTGTCCGGCCTTGTCGTCGCCAGTGTCGCGCGGGCGCGCCCCGGCGGCTGGCCGGCCAAATATCCTCGCGCCGCCCTGATCTGGTTCGCCTGCGTCGGGACCTGCAATGTCCTCGGGCGTTCTTGCACTCTATGCGGCGCTGGCGCACGGGCCGGTGATCCTGGTGTCGCCGCTTGTCGCAACCTATCCGCTGGTCACGCTGGCGTTCGCCGCGATCTTCTTTCGCTCGGCCCGTATCAATGCGCCGCTGATCGCCGGCGTGGCGCTGACCGTCGTCGGCGTGATCCTGCTGGTCGCCGCCTGAGGGTGGCGCTCAGGCCGCAGCCGTTTCCTCCGCATCGTCGTCGCGGCGGCGACGGCGCGAGCGTAGCCGGCAGAGGCGCGAAGGGATGTAACACAAATCGTCGAGGAAGCCGGCCAGACGCTGGCCGCGCGCCAGCGCGCGATCGAGCGCCGCCATGGTCCGGGCGAGACCCGGATCCTCGTCGCGAACCCAGGTGCGCAAAACCGACGCGAATAGCATGGCCAGCCCTTGCGCGCGCAGGACGCCGCGCGGACCGGATGCGCCGATGCCGGCGGCGGTCAGCATCCATTGCTGCGAGCGCACGGCGAGCCCGTTGAGCGCCAGCGCCAACGGCGGATCGCGGCGGGCCGAGCGGATGAGCGAGCGGATAGCGTCACGATATGGCGCCAGCGCTTCGAGCCGGCGCATCAGCACGTCGAACAGGCGTTCGCGTTCGGGCTCCTCGTCCATGTCGCTGAAGTCCGCGGCAAGCACAGTGCGGTCGATCGCCTTGATGTGGGCGGCAAGGATCGCGAGCGTGGAGGAAAATTCGCCGCGCAACTGCGGCAAGGACACGCCCGCCTTTTCGGCGATGTCGGCAAAGCCGATCGCCTCGAATGGCTTGTCGGCGAGAAGCGCGAGGAAAGCGGCGATGATCTTTTCGCGGTCGTCGCGCGGAGCGGCGGGCGCTGGCGTGGACTTCGCTCGGGTGGGCTTGCGTGCGGGTCTGCGGGCCATGACCGAACCTCCTCGACGGACAAACGCTACGCCTTCAATGTAAGGCCGCGCTCCGCGCCTTCCAAGGCGTAGGATTTCAGCCGGCGAGCTCGCGCGAGCGGCGTGTCGCGGCGGCAATCGCCGCCTTCATCAGGTCCTCCAGGCCCTTCTCGCCCATCAGCACCTTGAGCGCCGCGGCCGTGGTGCCGCCGGGAGAGGTGACGTTCTCGCGCAAGGTCGCGGCCTTAAGCGGCGACCGGTGCAGCAGCTCGCCCGAACCCGCAACGGTTTCGCGCGCGAGCCTTTCGGCAAGGGGAGGCGGCAGACCGGCCGCCGCGCCTGCCTGTGCGAGCGCCTCCGCGAGTAGGAAAACGTAGGCGGGTCCGGACCCGGACACGGCCGTCACTGCGTCCATCAGCGCCTCGTCTTCGATCCACTCGACCGCCCCGGTCGCGGAAAGAAGCCGGTGGGCGAGATCGCGCTGGGCGGCACTCGCGCGCTGCGCCACCGCGACGGTGATGCCCCGGCCGATGGCGGCCGGCGTGTTCGGCATGGCGCGCACCAGCGCGCAGGGGCGCTGCAAGGCGCCGGAGAGAAAGCGCAGCGTCCGTCCGGCCATGATCGACACGACGAGCGTCGCAGCGCCGATCATCGGCGCGAGGCTCGGCAGCGCCTCGCCGGCGATCTGCGGCTTCACCGCGACGACGATCGCGGCGACATCGGCGAGCGCGTGCAGATCCGGATTGAGCCGCGCGCCGCGGCTTGCCAGCGCCGAGATTTGCGGCGACGGCTGCGGCTCGAGCACCACGAGCTTCCCGGCATCGAGGCCGAAGCGCAGCCAGCCGTCGATGAGGGCGCCGCCCATCTTGCCGGCGCCGACCAATACCAGCGGCCCGGAGAAATTGCGCAAATCCGGGGTTTCGCCGGGTGCAGATCTATCCGAAGCGCTCATCGCCCATGGCTCCGCGTCATTGCGCATCGCCGCGCCGCGGCGGACCCGGAATCCATAACCACCCCTGCTGCGGAATTACAAATGCCGGCCGGTATGGATTGGGGCTCGCGCTTCCGGCGCGTGCCGCAAAAGACGAGGAATCACGCCTCGCCGGAGGTCTCGAACATGGCCGAGTCCATGGCCTCGCGGGCGGGTTTGCCGGCCCAGACCACGAACTGGAATGCCGGGTAATAGCGCTCGCAGGAATCGAGCCCGCTGCCGAGCACCGCCTCGCACTGGCGGCTCGAGGCGCCGACGCCGCCGGCTAGAACCAGCGCATGGCGGAACATCACCATGCCGTTCTGCATCCAGACGTCGAAATGCCCGATCCACAATTGCTCGTTGATCAACGCGATGAGCTGCTGCACTTCGGCAAGCCGCGGCTCCGGCACCTTCATGTCGAAGGCGCAGGCAAGATGCAGCGCCTCGATGTCGTTCATCCAGGTGAAGGAGACCTGGTAGTTGGTCCAGCGGCCGGTGACGACGAGCGCGATCTCGTCTTCGCCAGTGCGCTCGAACGGCCAGTCATTGCCGGCCGCCAGCCGCTCGACGACGTCGAGCGGATTGTTGTGTTGATTGGACGCAATCTCGATGAGAGACATGCCGCCTCCACAGCCCCCGCTCAAGCCCCCGCTCAAGTGGAAAAGCGCACGCCACCATGTTACCGCACAAAATCGGGCTGCGATTTGACGCAGCGTCGCGAAGCAGCCTTCGCGTGCACTCAAAACGGCCCGATTTCTCGCGCCGCGATCACTTAAGCCAAGGCCGCTCACGCCTCCTGCCGGCACTCATGAAGTGATTTGCCCTCGAGGCACAAGCGGGAAGGAGGACCGTCCACAGCTCGCGCTGCTGCGACAAGTTGACTCGGGGGTGGGCCGTCGTGGGTCACGTCATTTCCGCGAGCAAAGCGACGCGGCGATCGAGCCGACTCGCGCGGATCGCTGGATTACCCCGCTTCGCTCGCAATGACGGTCAGTCGAAGAACAGGCTGGAGACCGACTGTTCAGCCGCGGTGCGGCTGATCGCTTCCCCGATCAGGGCCGCGATCGGCAGCACCCGGATGTTGGGCGAGGCGATGACCGCCTCGGTCGGTTGGATCGAATCCGTGATCACCAGCTCTTTGAGATTCGATTTGTTGATGCGGGCGACGGCGCCGCCGGAGAGCACGCCGTGGGTGATATAGGCGTAGACCGCCTTGGCGCCCTTTTCCAGCAACGCGTCGGCGGCGTTGAGCAGCGTACCGGCGGAATCGACGATGTCGTCGACGAGGACGCAGATGTGGCCGTCGACCTCGCCGATCACGTTCGCCACCTCCGACTCGCCCGGCCGCTCCCGGCGTTTGTCGACGATGGCGAGCGGCGCGTTGATGCGCTTGGCGATGCCGCGCGCGCGCACCACGCCGCCGACGTCCGGCGAGACGACGATCAGGTCGGCGAGGTCGAAACGCTGCTTGACGTCGCGCACCATCACCGGCGCGGCGAAGAGATTGTCGGTCGGGATATCGAAGAAACCCTGGATTTGCCCGGCATGGAGGTCGAGCGTGAGCACGCGGTCGACGCCGGCGCGGGTGATCAGGTTGGCGACCAGCTTGGCGGAGATCGGCGTGCGCGGCCCGGGTTTGCGATCCTGCCGGGCATAGCCGAAATAGGGGATCACCGCCGTGATGCGCTGCGCCGAGGCGCGGCGCAACGCGTCGATGATGATCAGCAATTCCATCATATGGTCGTTCGCCGGATACGAGGTCGACTGGATGACGAACACGTCGGCGCCGCGCACATTCTCCTGGATCTCGACGAAGATCTCCATGTCGGCGAAACGGCGCACCACGGCTTTGGTCAGCGGGGTGCCGATATAGGTGCCGATCCCCTGCGCCAGCACGGGGTTGGAATTGCCGGCGACGAGCTTGATTGCTCCGTTATTGCCCGCCATCCCACTCTCCTGCGCGCAAACAAAAGCAGGGTCCTGATACAAGCCGCTTACCGGACTGGCAACATGAATCGAGGCTTTGTCCCGCAGGTTTTCCCTGCAATCCCAAGGGATTCGCAGCGGCGAATAGCGAATGGCGAGTTGCGAATATGTCCGTTGTTAACTCTGTTTGCCATTGGCCATTCGCCGCGCGCCATTGCCCTCCTCACGCCAGCGCGATGGCGTTGACGTGGCGGCCGTAATCTCCTTCGCCGCGGTGGGTGGAGCGACGGAAGCTGAAGAAGCGCGCCGCGTCGGCATAGGTGCACAGATCAAGGTCCTCGACGTGCCGGATTCCGGCTCGCTCGAGGCGGGCGGCGATGTAGCCGGCGAGATCGAACAGGGCATGGCGGGCGCGCGCGGCGGGAACGAAAAAACGCTCATTCGCCTTATCCTCGGCGGCAAAGCGCGCGATGAGATCGGGGCCGACTTCGTAGTTGTGCTGGCGGATCATCGGGCCGAGCGCGGCGCGGATTTCCGTGCGATTGGCGCCGAGCCGCTCCATCGCCTCGACCGTCGCCTCGGCGACGCCGGCGAGCGCTCCGCGCCAGCCGGCATGCGCGGCGCCGATGACGCCGGCCCGCGGCTCGGCGAACAGAATCGGTCCGCAATCGGCCGTGGTCACGCCGATCGCAAGCCCGCGCGCGCGGGTGACGATGGCGTCGGCGCGCGGGCGGTTATCGATCGCCCACGGCGTCTCCGCGACGACGACCTGCGGCGAGTGGATCTGGTGGGCGGTAAGGAGGCGCTGCGGCTCGACCTTGAGCGCCGCCGCCATGCGCGAGCGATTGTCGGCGATTTGCGCCGGGTCGTCGCGCGAGCCGATGCCGCCATTGAGGCTGGCATAGAGGCCGTCGGAAACGCCCCCTTGGCGCGTGAAGAACGCGTGGCGGATGCCGGCAAGCGCGAGCGTGTTGGCTTCGATCATCATGTCGGCGCCGTGAATCCGGCAAGCGGATCGAGCCTGCGGTCGGCAACGGCAAGCCCCTTGAACAATTCCCCCATGCCTGCGGGTCCCGGCGCGGTCAGGCGCGAGAGCGCAAGCTCGATGTCGGCCGTCTCCTCGTCGCTCGCCTGCGCCTTGAGTCTCGCCGCCCGTTGGTTGATTCCGAGATTGCCAAGGAGCTCGCGCTGCGGCAGCGGGCCGTGACACTGCGCGCCGATCAGCTCCGCGCTCTGCGCCAGCGCCTCGAAATCGACATGCGCCGTCAAATCAGCCTCCCCCGGCGCGGCCAGGGGGTCGACGAAGGCGTGACCGGCGAGCGCTTGCAGCGTGTCGCCGAGCCCGCTTTTGGCGTGGCCGTAGTCGACGATCAGGGCCGCGCCGTCGGTCCGCACCCTTTGTCCAAGCTCGAGCGCGATCGCATCGGGCCGCCATTCGAAGATCGCGCCTTCGGGGGCCTGCCGCACCGCCGGCGGCAGCGTTGCCTCGAACAGGCGCAACGGATCGCGCGCGACGCCGAAGGCAAGATTGCCGTCGGCGTCGATTTCGACGATGCGCTCGTGCCACCCGTCGGCCTGCTTGACCGCTTGATGCACCGGCAGCGCATCGATGAATTCGTTGGCGATGATGATGCACGGGCCGCCGGGGACGTCGGTGAGCGTGGCATGCCAGGCGGTCTGCAAATCGAAGATTTGCAGGTGCTGCTTCTGCATCTCCTGCAATCTCGGGCTGATCTCGATGAGATGCAGAACGATCGCATCGTGGAAGCCCCTGACCACTTTCGTCACGCGCAGGGCGTCGGCCAGCAAGGTGCCGCGCCCGGGGCCAAGCTCGACGATGCGCACATTGTCCGGCGCGCCCATCTGCCGCCAGACCGCGGCCATCCACACGCCGATCAGCTCGCCGAACATCTGGCTTACTTCGGGCGCGGTGATGAAATCGCCGCCGGCGCCGAACGGGTCGCGCGCGATGTAGTAGCCATATTGCGGATGGGTGAGGCAGAGCCGCATGTAGTCGGCAACGGGCATCGGCCCGGCGGCGGCAATCAATCGGCGGATCTCGCTCTCGAGCGGCGAGCGTTGGTCAGCCATTTTTTCCAATCGGTGCGCGGGTCAAGGCGTAGGCGATGACGGCGAAGCCGGCGAGGATCAGCGGAATGCAGAGCAGCATGCCCATGGTCAGCCCGCCCCAGAGAAAGCCGAGCTGAGCGTCGGGCTCGCGGAACAGCTCGCAGAAGATGCGCGCGTCGCCATAACCGAGCGCGAAGGCGCCGGTGACGAGGCCGGGCCGCCTGAGCGCGCCGAAGCGCACCAGCACCCCCAAGACGAGGAGAAGCACGAGGCCTTCGAGCCCGGCTTCGTAGAGCTGGCTGGGGTGGCGGGCGATCGGTCCGCCGTTCGGAAAGATCATGGCCCATGGCACGTCGGTCGGCCGGCCCCACAATTCTCCATTGATGAAATTAGCGAGGCGACCGAGAAACAAACCGATCGGGGCCACGGCGGTGGTCACGTCGCCGAGCGAGAGGAAGGGGATATCCCGGCGCCAGGCGAACAGGACGACGGCGAGGACGCAGCCGATGAAGCCGCCATGGAACGACATGCCGCCTTTCCACAGCGCAAAGATCTCGGCCGGATGGGCGGCGAAATGCGGGAAGTTGTAGAACAGCACGTAGCCGATGCGGCCGCCGAGGATGATTCCGAGCGTGACCCAAATGATGAAATCGTCGAAATCGACGACCGTGAACGGAGCCGCTCCACCCCATAGTCGCGGCGACGCAATGATCGCGCGCGCGTAAAACCAGCCGGCGATGATGCCGACGATATAAGCCAGCGCATACCAGCGCACCGCGAGCGGCCCGATATGCACCAGTATCGGGTCGATGTGCGGAAACGGAATGACTGGAAGGACAAGCATCGTGAGCTTCCATGCCGGGCGCCGGGCGCGCGACGCCTCTTGCGGCCGCGGCGCACCATCGCCATTGTCTGCCAGCATGGCAAGCGGGACCGGCGGCGAGCACTGCCGGCCCGGTTGGAGGCGGTGATGGTGCAAACGACGAACCGGTTCTTCGATGAAGCCGCCCGGCTGATGAACGACGCAGCCGGCGTGGCGCAAGGGATGCGGCGCGAGTTCGAGACGCTGTTCCGCAGTCAGGCTGAGCGCATCCTGCGCGACCTCGACGTCGTCCAGCGCGAGGAGTTCGAGGCGGTCAAGGAGATGGCGCGTCTCGCTCGCGAGGAGAACGAAACGCTCAAGGCCCGCATTGCGGCGCTGGAAGCGGCGCTCGCCAAGTCCACGAGTTCGGGCAACGCGGCCGAGGGCGTCAGTCCGTTCGCCTAAACTGGGCGGCCGGCCCGCTAACGGGCGACTGGCTCGTTTCTGCCTTCCTTGTTTTTCACGGCTTGCGCCGCTATAAGCGCCGCGACCGCGGCTCCAGCACCCCTGGAGGCTGCCGCGGAATCCCGTTTTCAGGACAGCACTTAACGGACAAGGACAACGTCATGGCGACCGTCAATCTGATCAAGGCGGCCGCGCGTTCACGGGCAGGCAAGGGGGCCGCCCGGGCAGAACGTCGCGCCGGCCGCGTGCCCGGAATCATCTATGGTGACGGCAAGCCGCCGATGCCGATCTCGCTCGACTACGCCGATTTGCGCCAGCGCATTTATGCCGGGCATTTCCTCACCACCATTCACGACGTCGAGGTCGACGGCGAGAAGCACCGCGTCATCCCGCGGGATTTTCAGCTCGACGCGGTGCACGATCTGCCGCTGCATGTCGACTTCATGCGGCTCGGCGAGGGCGCGACGATCCGTGTCAATATCCCGATCCACGTCAAGAACGCCGACCAGTCGCCGGGTGTCAAACGCGGCGGCACGGTCTCGATCGTGACCCACACCATCGAAGTGCGCTGCCGCGCCGACGCCATCCCGAGCGCCATCGAGGTCGACGTCAGCAGCCTCGAGATCAACTACTCCAAGCATCTGAGCGATATCACGCTGCCTGAGGGCGTCCGCGTGGTCACCGGGCGGGACATCACCCTGGTCACGGTGGTGCCGCCGTCGGGCTATGCGGAAGAGATGAAGGCGGCGGCGGAAGCTGCGGCTGCCGCCGCGGCTGCTGCCGCTGCGGCTGCCGCTGCCGGCACGCCCCCCGAGGGTACCGGCGCTCCCGGCGCCGCACCGGGCGCGGCGCCCGCGGCAGCTCCGGGCGCGGCCGCGGCGCCAACCGCCGCTCCGGCCCAGAAGAAGTGAGGCTGATCCGCCGCGCTTTTGCGAGACGAAGCCGATGCTGCTCCTGGTCGGACTCGGCAATCCGGGAGCGCACTACGTCGGCAACCGCCACAATATCGGTTTTGTGGTGCTGCAGGCCATCGCACAGCGCCATGGCATCGGGCCGTGGCGCCGGCGCTTTCAGGGCGTAGCCTGCGAGGGGCCGATCGGCGGGGAGCGCGCGCTGCTGCTGCTTCCCGGCACATACATGAACGATTCCGGCCGCGCCGTTGCCGAGGCCGCGCATTTCTACAAGCTTCCGCTCGCCGCCATCACCGTGTTTCACGACGAGATCGACCTGCCGGCGGCCAAGGTCCGGGTGAAGGTCGGCGGTGGGATCGCCGGGCACAACGGCCTGCGCTCGATCACCGAGCATATCGGCAATGATTATCGGCGCGTGCGCATCGGCGTCGGCCATCCCGGCGACAAGGATCTGGTGCAACATTACGTGCTGAGCGATTTCGCCAAGAGTGAGCGCCCGTGGGTCGAGGCGCTTATTGCCGTCCTCGCCGACAACGCCGACCTCCTCGTGCGCGGCGAGGACGCGAGCTTTCAGAACAAGGTGCACCTCGCCATGGCGGCGAAAGGTTTTGCCGAAAACGGGCGGGATGCGGACGAACAAAGCTGAGCCGGCCGCCTCACGCGCGGCCGGCCGTCGCAAACCTCGACGCTTGGTCCCGAAGGCAAGGTACGGCCGAACACGGCGGTGGCGGCCGCTAACTCCAATCGTCAGTTCCCCGAGGGGCCCTATTGCTGGGTGATGGTTCCGTTGGGGTTGGTAGCGCCCGCGGCTTTCACCCTGTTGTTGCCGGTCGTGGCGATCGTTGCGCCGCCCGCGATCGTGAAGTTCGTCGCGTTGTCGTAGATGATGTTGTTGGAGATGCGGATGATCGAGCCCGACGCGGCGGCATTGAACGCGGTGGTGTTGTTGAGAATCGACGACGTGTCGACGTTGGCCCGCGTGCTGCCTCCGGACACGATCAGGCCGGTCGCGGCACTGGTGATCGAGGTATTGGTTACCTCGGTATCGATGATTCCGGAATTGACCGCGATGCCGTTGGTCGTCACGTTGAACACCCTAGTACGGTCAATCACCACCAGCATTCCGGCGCTGCTGGTTGCAAGCGAAATGCCGTTGACCGAGTTGGTGATGTAGGTGTTGGTGACGTAAAGATCCGACACCGTCGAGGTATTGGCGCTGATCCCGCTCTGGGTAAAGCCGAAGATATCGCAGTTCTCGACGCTAAGCTGCGCGCCGGAATTGAACAGAACGCCGTTGAGGCCGGTGCCGATCCCGTTGATGCGCAAGTTGCGCAGGATCACGATGTCGTTCGCTCCGGCCGAAACCACTATTCCATTGGTCCCCGACACCAGCACCGACGCGACCTGGCCGCCGCCGCCGTCGAGCGTGATCGCCTTGGTGATCGTCACCGCGCCAAATCCGCCGGGATCGAGCGCGTCGATCTCGCCGCCCACACTTGTTTTTGAGATGGCGCCGGCAAATGTCTTGCAGGGCGCGGTGCGGCTGCAGGGATTGGCGTCGTCGCCGACGCCGGAAACCCAAGTGCGGCTTGCCTGAGCGGCGGCGGGGTTACCGGGCAGAACGGCCGCGATCAGCCCGAGCACGGCGAGCAACAGCAGTTTCTTCCACATGGCTATCTCCCTCAATGGGTTGCATTCGTTTGGCGTATGACGCGTATCCGAGGGCTTGGTGGGAACAGACGTTCCCGTCCTTATGTGTTGATCCTCATTCAACAGAGCGCGAGGCTCGAACGCTCATCGTCGCGATGTCCTGCGCCGCCGGTATGTGCCAGGCGCCCGCAATGATCGCCCGAAGGGCAATCGACTATTGGAATTTGACTTGAACGCTTTGAAACACGTTTCCGGGCGGCGCGCCGTTCGGATACATGTCGAAGCCGTAGACCGATCCGACCGAGCTGGTGGTAAATTCGAACAAGCCGCTACCTTCTCCCTCGTCTTGGGTTACGATCGTGCCGAGCTGCTTCACGCATTTCAGATAGAAGTTGTAGCTGGTGTTCGGCGATGCGGTGATCGCGACCTTCACGGTCGTATTGCCGTTGGGCTGCCGGACCACCCAGGCGGCGCCGCCAATGAGCGACGGGTCGTTGGCGTTGACGTTCGAATTGGTGCAGTCGGAGGAGTTCTGGCGGATCATGTAAACTTCGACATTCGGCCCTTCGAGTGGAACCGACGGCTTAGGCAAGTTTTGAGCGCTTGCCGCCACGGACATCACCGACCCACCCAGGATGACCGCGAAGCACATCGGTGCCCGCCATCGTGAAGCTTGGCGCATTGTCTACCTCCCTCTGTATGGCCGAACTACCACCTTACCACCGTGTTCGATGGTGCTGCAATCTTAGCTAGTAGACACCCGAAAACGGCGAGCGCGTGGCGGAGCTCGGCGTTCCGGCAATCGGCTGCATTTTGCGGTGGATCGTCCTATATCCCCCTTTCGTGAAAATGCGTTGACGTATGTTGCGACGACGTGATCAGTCTTTCGAAGTGCCAATATAGCGATGCGGATTTTGTTGGGCGGCCCCGGTGTAGATGTTTCGTGTTGTGATCAGGCTGGAGCGAAGATAGAGGCGCGAACAGGCCGACGGCCGGGCTTGATCTCATTTGGCTCGCGAAACGACGCGGATTTTCCACTTCTCAAGGCGAAATAAGCTTCCATGGGATTCAAATGCGGCATCGTCGGCCTGCCAAATGTCGGCAAGTCGACGCTCTTTAATGCGCTCACCGAAACCGCCGCGGCGCAGGCGGCGAATTATCCGTTTTGCACTATCGAGCCGAATGTCGGCGAGGTCGCGGTGCCGGATCGCCGGCTTGAAACGCTGGCGGCGCTCGCCAAGTCGGCGGCGATCGTGCCGACACGGCTCACATTCGTCGACATCGCCGGTCTCGTTCGCGGCGCGTCGAAAGGGGAGGGCCTCGGCAATCAGTTCCTCGCCAACATCCGCGAGGTCGATGCCATCGCCCACGTGGTGCGTTGCTTCGAGGATACCGAGGTGACCCACGTCGAGGGGCGCATCGATCCGGTCGCCGACATCGAAACGGTCGAGACCGAATTGATGCTCGCGGACCTCGAGAGTTTGGAGCGCCGGTTTGACGCGCTGGAACGCAAGGCGCGCGGCACCGACAAGGACGCCAAGGAGGCGAAAGAGGCGCTCGGGCTCCTCAACCGCGCGCTCGCGCTGTTGCGCGCCGGTAAGCCGGCGCGGCACACCGAGCGCAAGCCCGAGGAGGAAAAAGCCTTCCATATGCTCGGGCTCCTGACCGCGCTTCCGGTGCTCTATGTCTGCAATGTCGATGAAGCGTCGGCCGCGGACGGCAACGCTTTCGCGCGCGAGGTCGAGGCCAGGGCGAAGCTGGAAGGCGCGGCCTCGATCGTCATCTCCGCCAAGATCGAGTCGGAAATTGCGGTCTTGTCGCGCGCCGAGCGCAGCGAGTATCTCGCCGCCGTCGGCCTCGAGGAGGCCGGCCTGGATCGCCTGATCCGCGCCGGCTACGCCTTGCTCGACCTAGTGACTTTCTTCACCGCCGGCCCGAAGGAGGCGCGCGCCTGGACGGTCACCCGCGGCACCAAGGCGCCGCAGGCCGCCGGCGTCATCCACTCCGATTTCGAGCAGGGCTTCATCCGCGCCGAGACGATCGCCTACGACGATTACATCGCCTGCGGCGGCGAGACCGGCGCGCGCGACGCCGGCAAGATGCGGCTCGAAGGCAAGGATTATGTCGTCGCCGACGGCGACGTCATGCATTTCCGCTTCGCGACCTGACTACTGATTCCTGAATCCCGATCCCTGGTTCCTGATCGCGCCAAGGTGCTCGTTGATGCGGAACACGATGAGCACGAATTCGGCAATGATGCGGGCGACGACCACGCCCATGCAGGCGCCAAGCAGGCTGGCGATGAGCGAAATCATGCCGACGAAGGGATTATACGCCATACTGGCGAGCGAGGAGACGGCGCCGGCGAGCCCGATCAGCACGGAAATGACCACGGCCAGCCAGTAGAACACCTTGATCACCGTGGGGGTGACGAACCTCTCCCACTGGAACAAGTCGCCGATACCGAACATGTTTGCTCCTCCCGCTGGAACAAATGCCGCGCGTGAAGCGCGGAGCTGCGCTGCCTGAGAATCCCCGCCGCGACAGTGCACCCCACGACCGCGGCGGTCAATCGAGCGGGCGGCTTCCGATCGAGCGCACGGCGCGGGCAAAGCGTGGCTCCGCAGCGAAACGGCTGCGTCATTTTTGCGGCAGCGGAACCGCCGGCGGGAAATAGTGCTCGGCAGACGCCATCCCGGGAACGCCGGGCCACCGGCGCGCGTTGGACGGTCGTGCTCGGTCATCATCGGTTCGAGCCGCTCATGCATGGAGTTGTCGATGAGAAGCCACGTCTCCTACACGGTTCTTGCCGCTGCGCTTTTGGGCGGGGCCTCGATCGCCAATGCGCAGGACCTGGTCACGCCGCCATTGCCGCCCGGCGCGGTGGTGGTGCGACCGGCGCAAACGGTCGAGACCGTTCCCGTCGAGACGGTGGAGACGGTGCAGACCGTGCGGTCGGTCGGCCATGCCGCGCGGCGACCGATCAGCCATCACTTGGCGAGGAGCCGCGCGGAGAGCGTCGTCACCACCACCACACGGCGAACGATCCTGGGCGAGCGCGTCGTACCGGCGCCGGCTGTGATCGCGCCGGCACCTCCGCTCGCCACCGTGGCGGACCCGATTTACGCCGAAATACCCGCTCCGGCCTATCCGGCCCGGCTCTACGACGTCGCGACACCGCCGGCGGTCGCGACCGAGCCGGTTTTCGGTGCACCGGTCGCTCCGGCCTACCGCTACGTCTACGAACCCGACCGCATCCTGGTGATCGATCCGGCCACTGGCATTGCGGTGCAAGCGCTCCCGCGGTGACGCGGAGCGACATATCCGGGAGGAGCCTATGCCTGGCCAAGTTGTTTCTCGCCTCGGCGCGACGATCCTCGCGACCGCGGCGTTGACTTTGATTGCCGGCGTCGAATTGGCCGCCGCGCAGTCGAGCAGCGTCGACGAAGTGGTGAACCCGAGTGGCGTGGCGCCAAAGCTCGAATTGACGCCGGCGCAACGCGGCGCGATCTATCAGGAGGTCAGCAAGAACAAATCGAAGGTGGCGCCGAGCCGGTTTCCCGCCACTGTCGGCGCCGAAGTGCCGCCGATGATCGAGCTATACATGCTGCCCGACGACGTTCTCGCCGCCAACCCGGCCACCAAATTGTACAAATACACGATGGTGCAGGATCAGGTCGTGATCGTCGATCCGACCAATATGCGCACGATCGCCGTCATCGGGCCGAAGCGGAACCAGTAGGTCGGCATTGAGCCGCTATTGCCGCGCGGCGTTCGCCCCGTCGACGACCGCTTTCGGCAGCACGTCGAGATAGGGGCCCATGAAGAAGGCCTCGCCCGAACCGGCGCCGTAGTAGTGGTCATAGGCGTCGATCATCGCGCGCACCGGCGCCAGGCAGGACGGCATCGAATCGACGATGAGCTCGCCGAGCGGGGCAGTCGGCTTGGCGGCGTAGCGCGGATCGGCGGCAACGGCGTGCACGATGCATTCGGTCGCCGAACGCACCAGCGGTTCGGTGGCCGCGACCCGCTCCTGCGCGGAAGGGGCCGCCTTGGCGGTCAAATCGTTCAGCGGGTCGGTCGCCACAGCGACCACGAGCGCCGTGCCGAGAAGCGGTGCAAGAATCATGCGGTCTCCCTCACCCCGGAGAGGGAGCCATAAACGGCCAGCGTCGCCGCCGGTCAATCCTCCATTTGCCGCAGGGGATGCCGCTCTTGCTGGTTCGGCAGCGCGGGCGTGCTATAAAGTGCGGCAGATTTGGGGAGCACGATCATGATTTTGCCCACAGCGCTGGCCCTTGGCGCACAACTCATGCTTACCGTCGCCGATAGCGTCCCGAACCTCAACGTGGAGCAGGTTTGCGAGGGCATCGCCCAGCAGGGCGGCGTCACCTTCCACGATCCGGCCGTCGCGCAGGAGAAGAAGAATTGCATGGATGGCGAAAAGACCACGCGCGAGGAGCTGGCCAAGCAATGGTCGAGCTTCAACGGTGCGGACAAGATCTCTTGCGTCAATGAATCGAAGATGGGCGGTGAATCGAGCTACACCGAGCTTCTCACCTGCCTGGAAATGGCGCGCGATGTGCGGGCCATGCGTAGCGACACCAAGAGTGCGGCCCCGGGAACTCCCGGCGCGGCAAAGCCCGCGCGCTAGCGGCACCCCGGCCCGATATCGCGGCGGGGCCGGACGGCGCGCCGCCTACCGGCGCGTCGGGAAGAGAGCCGCCGGGAAGTCCGCGGCGTAGCGCCGGCGTTTTTCCGCAGGCTGATAGTCCGGGTTCGGATTGGCATCGGGCTCGACCGCCCGGCGATAGAGATGCCAGGTGGCATGGCCGAGTACCGGCATGACCACGGTCAGGCCGAGGAAGCACGGGATCGAGCCGATCACCAAGAGCGCGGCGACGATGAAGCCCCACAAGGCCATCGTGCCCGGATTTGCGGTGACGACGCGGATCGACGTGAGCAGCGCCGCCGGCGCGCCGACGTCGCGGTCGAGGAGCAGCGGAAAGGAGACGGCGCTGATCGCGAGCACCACCACGGCGAACAGGAAGCCGACGCCGGTCCCGACAAAAATAAGGTTCCAGCCGGCGGAGGTGTTGAGCACGTCATCGGCGAATTGCCGGATCGAAGCCGGCGCCTTGTAGCCGAAATTGGCGATGTAGATTCCCTCCGCGACCGCAAGCCAGATGAGAAAGATCGCCATCAGCAGCAGGCCGAGCGCGACGATGGCGCCGAACGACGGCGAATGCAGCACGTCGAAGACGTGGCTCGGCGAGCTGTCGAGACCCGCTTCGCGCCGCCGGCTCAGCTCATAGAGCCCGATCGCGGCCAGTGGGCCGACGAGAGCGAAGCCGGCTGCGATCGGGAAGGCGAGCGGCAGCATCGAATTCCCCAGCGTCATTGAGACGAGAAGAATGCCGAGCAGGGGATAGATCACGCAGAGAAAGATCGCGTGGCTGGGCATTGCAACGAAGTCGTCGACCCCGCGCGCGAGCGAGTGGAACAGATCGGAAGGCGCAAGCCGGCGCACCACCGGAACGGCCGCGCTCGTACTCGCGCCGAACAGGATATGTGAGTAAGTCATGGCGCTCCTCCTTGAACCGTTGGTCCGGGCTGCGCCTTTAGGTCGAGGCCGCCAGGCGCGCCCCGCATCTCAACACCGGCCCATGACTCGAGGGCCGCGATGATGCTACGCCCAACGCGGCCGTCGCGCGATTGTTCTCTCTTCACGATGCGGTGTTTAAGATTGTGCGCAGCAGCGGAACGACTGCGCCGTAAGAGCGGAAGCGGCGCTATCGCGGAAACGGCCGCGGCACGGCGCTCGCTATGGCGACCGCCAACAAAGCGCCGCCGGCATCGCGCAATGTTCCCTGCATTGCCACGCTCGACGAACTGAAACGCAAGACCTCGCCGCGCGCGAGGATCCGCTCGACCGGCGTCGGGCGTAGATAGGTCACGGTCATCTGCAAGGTCGGGACGATCACCGCGAGCCGCTTAGAGATGCTCGCAGCGACCGCCATCGCATCATCGAGCATGGCGCAGACAAAACCACCCTGAATGGCCCCGGCCGGATTGACAAACTCCGCGCGCGGCGTGAACGCGACTTCAACCCAGCCGTTCTCGACCGAGAAGTCGATGAGCTCGAAGCCGAGATGCCGTGCGCTTGGCGGATGCTTGGCAGGATCGCTCAGGATCGCGCGGATCTTGTCGTCGCTCAATTCCATGCGCCCGGTTCTGCCAGTTCGTTGCTTGTCGCGGTCGCGGCCGGAATGAAAGTGGAGCGAGAAGCCTTAGTACCCGACCAGAATTTCGCTGATCTTCGGATTGACCGCGCGCATCGCGGCGTCATCGGAAGAGAATTCCTTGTCGGCCGGAAAGGCGCTGAGCGCGTCCGCCGTGGCTTTTGCATCGGCGCGGAAGCTGACGCCGAGTTTGCACCCGCCGGGAACTGCCGCCATTGCGCCGGCATTCCAGTCGCTCCCCACGGCGACATTGTCCTTGTTGAAGCCGAGAAGCTTGAACGGCTTGTGGTTGAGTTTTTCCACCTCGGCCAGCGTGAGGCCGAGGCGGAGATTGCCGGGTGCGGTCCAGGTCGACTGTCCGTTGATCACGATGAGATGGGTGTCGCTGCGGCTATCCGGCTTGCTCCACCACACTTCCAGCCGGCGTTTCGGGTCTTTCGCAAACAGCACGCTCGCCATTGTCGTATTGCCGGCCCCGGCATCGACCTGGCCGAACTCGACGTTCCTGGTCTCGAAGACCATCGCGAGCTTGAGGTGGCTCGAGTTCTTTCCAAACACGCCACTGCAGGAGACGGCATGCGCTTCGCGCCCGGCCCCTTTTGCCGCCGCCGCCGATCCGGGTGGCGCTGCAGCCGCGTCATGTGTTGCCGGCGGCTTGCGGCCCGGGGTGGTCGGTTCCGCCACCGCACCGGGCATCGGCTGCTGCTGCACTTGCGAGGGGGCAAGCTGATCGTTGGCATCGAGATTGGGATCGGCTTGGATCGTGGGCGTGGCAGTCTTGGCATTCTTGGTATTCTTGCGTGGCGGCTTTGCCGATTGCTGCGGGGTGACGATGACCGGCGCCGTGTTGTTGTCGTCGTCCTTCATGATCGAAGGCTGCGCCTGGTTCGATTGCTGCTGCGCCGAAAGCGTGCCGGCCGCGCCTATCGCCAGGCCCGCAATCAAGGCCGTGCCGATCCACCGCCCATGCATTTCCCGCACCTCCGCGCGCCCCGTTTGGTAACGGTATTATAGCATGGCCGGCGGCGCGTTGCTGCGCCTATTGTCCGTTGCGCACAATTGTCGCTGGCCGACCTGATGCAAGACGCGAGCGATGCGATGGGTGGTTCGATGGCTGCGGTCGAGGAGCATCATGCCGGCAGCAGCGCGCTTCGATTCATCATCCTGATCGGCATCCTCAGCTTCTTCGCGGATTTCACTTACGAAGGCTCGCGCAGCGCCGTCGGCCCCTATCTGGCGACGCTGCAGGCGAGCGGCGCGGTGGTCGGCATCGTCACCGGGTTCGGCGAATTGCTCGGATACGGCCTGCGCATCTTTTCCGGACGCTGGGCCGATGCCTCCGGCCGCTACTGGCCGATCACCATCTTCGGCTACGTCGTGCAGATGGCGTCGGTCCCGGCACTGGCGTTGACCGCAAGCTGGCCCGCAGCCGCAGCGCTGATCGTCCTCGAACGCGTCGGCAAGGCGATCCGCAACCCGCCGCGCGACGTGATGCTGGCGCACGCGGGAAAGCAGGCCGGCGGCTATGGCTGGGCTTTCGGGTTGCATGAAGCGCTCGACCAGCTCGGCGCCATGTGCGGCCCGCTGGCGGTCGCCGCCGTTCTCGCTCATGCCGGCAGCTATCGCGAGGCCTTCGCGGTTCTGCTGGTGCCGGCCATCATCAATCTGGGGCTCGTGGCGCTGGCGCGGCTCCTCTATCCAAAGCCGCAGGACCTCGACCGCTCGCCGCAGCCGACGCCGCCAACCGGCCTGCCGCGTGTCTACTGGCTGTATCTCTGCGGCGCGGTCCTGGTCGCCGCGGGTTTCGCCGATTATCCGCTGATCGCCTACCACTTCGCGCGGGCGAATACGGTGCCCGGCGCGTGGATCGCGATTTTTTATGCGGTCGCCATGGCGGTCAGCGGGGCGGGTTCGCTCGCGTTCGGGCGCCTGTTCGATCGCTACGGCTTTACCATCCTGGTGGCGTTGACGCTCGTCTCGGCGCTATTTGCCCCGCTCGTTTTCCTCGGCGGCTTCTGGGCGGCGCTCCTCGGCGCCGCCATCTGGGGACTCGGAATGGGTGTCCACGAATTGATCATTCCCGCAGCCGTGGCCCCGATGGTGGCGACGCAGCGCCGCGCCTCCGCGTTCGGGATGTTCACGGCCGGTTACGGAATTTTCTGGTTTCTCGGCAGTGCGGCCATCGGCTTTCTCTATGATGTCTCGCTGCCGGCGGTGATCGCCTTCTGCGTCGTCACGCAGATCGCGGCAGTGCCGATCTTCGTCCGCGTCGGTCAATTGGCGCGGGCCGGGCCTTGATATCGCGGCGAAGCGTGGAGGGAATTCAAATGCTGACCGGTGTCTACCGCTATCCGCGGGCCGAGGGCGTGCTGTTCGGTACGCCGTGGGAGGAGGCGCTGCGCGCGGAAGTCGACCGCATCGGCGCGCACAAGGTCTTCGCCATTGTCAGCGGCTCGCTGCGCGCGGCGATGCCGCTCGAAGCGGGCCTGCGCGGCGCGCTCGGCGAACGCTTCGCCGGCATCTTCCACGGCATCCGGGCGCACTCGCCGCGCGACGACGTGGCGCAGGCGGCGGCAGCCGCGCGTGACGCCGGCGCCGATCTTCTCGTCGCCATCGGCGGCGGCTCGGTCATCGACGCGGCGAAGGTCGCGCAATTGTGCCTCGACCGCGAGGTCTTCTCCGCGCCGGGCTTCGACGCGTTCCGGGGAAAGCGCGGCGCGAGCGCCCCGACCCGGCCGCTGGCGATCCGCGTCATCGCCGTGCCGACGACACTGTCCGGCGCCGAGTTCACCGCGCTCGCCGGCGTAAGCGATCTCGCCCGCAACGTGAAGGAAGGGTACACGCATCCCGATTTGGCGCCGCGCGCGGTCATTCTCGATCCGCGGGTTACGGTGCATACGCCGGCAGAGCTGTGGCTTTCGACCGGCATCAGGGCGGTCGATCATGCGGTCGAGGATCTGTGCTCGATCAATAGCCAGCCCCTCGCCGACGCCGCCTCGCTGCACGCGCTGAAATTGCTCGGCCCCGGCTTGCGCCGGACCAAGAAGGACCCCGCCGACCTCGACGCGCGTCTCGACAGCATGATCGGAGCCTGGCTCTCGTTGATCGGCACGCAGGGCGGCGTGCAGAAAGGCGCCAGTCACGCCATCGGCCACATCCTCGGCGGCTCGGCCGGCGTTCCGCACGGCGTCACCTCCTGTGTCATGCTTCCGCACGTGCTGCGCTGGAACAAGAGCGTGAATGCCGACCGGCAGAAGCTCGTGAGCGCGGCGCTCAGCGAGCCGAAGGCGGACGCAGCGGACGTCGTCGCGCGGCTGATCGCCGATCTCGGCCTGCCGCGCACGCTGCGCGACGTGAAGGTGCCGCGCGAGCAATTGCGCAAGCTCGCGGAGCTCACGATGCACGATCCGTGGACCGCGACCAACCCGCGCAAGATCGCCGGGCCGGACGCCGTCTTGGAGATCCTGGAGATGGCCTGGTAGCGGCAAGGGCCGGAGATTCGCCGCGAGATCGATTGCCGGATTTAGCGCGCGCGTTTTTGCTCTAGGCCGACAATTGGAACGACCCGTTGCGGCGCACGATGTGACCCGCGGACGGTCCGCCGAAATGCGTGCCGAGAACGCGAACCGGCCGGTCGCAATAGCGCTCGACGAATTGCCGCCGCGTCTGTGAGCCCATGGCCGCGTCGGTGTCGAATGCGCAGACCCAATCCGGATGCGCGATCTGGATCGGATGGTGCATCACGTCGCCGGTGATCACGGCCTCCTCGCCGCGCGAGGAAATGCGCACGCTGGCGTGGCCGGGCGTGTGGCCCGGCGTCGGCTCGAGCCAGACTTCCGACGTCAGCCTGTGGGTCGGCTCGACGAGCTCGGCAAGCCCGGCCTCGACCACCGGCCGCACCGAATCCTCGATCTGCTCCGCCATCTCGCTCGGGCCGTCGAAGTGCGACCAGTGATCCCATTCGCGCGCGCACATCAGATAGCGCGACTTGGGAAAGGTCGGCACCCAGCGCCGGTCGACTAACGTGGTATTCCAGCCGACATGATCGACGTGCAGATGCGTGCAGAGCACGACGTCGATCGTCTCCGGCGCGGCGCCGGCCTTGGCGATCTCGGCGAGGAAGGGAAGATCGAGATTGTCGAACTCCTTGAAGCGCGAGCGCGGCTTGTGATTACCGACGCAGGTATCGACCAGGATTTTGCGGCCTTCCGATTCCACGAGCCAGGCGTGGATGCTGAGCAGAAGCCGGCCGGCCTCGTCGACAAACGGCAAGATCCATTCGCCTTCGCGCTTGGCTTGATCGCGGGTGAACTGCGGCAGCGCCGACGGCCGGCCGGTCGTCACCGCCAGTTCCTGCAGCCGGGTGACGCGAACGTCGCCGATCTTGTACGTCAGCATTGCTTCCCTCCGCGCACCTTCAGGTCCGCAACAGTTCCTCGACGGCACGATGCGCCTGATCGATCGCCGAATCGGTATAGGCCGCGGCGCCGGCGTCGGAGTTGGCGATGGCGATCCGGCCGCAGCGCGCCCGGCCGATCTCGTGCGGCGCGGCTCCCTCCGGCCACTCGGGATCGAACAGCGGGTTATACTCGTAGGCGTAGCCGTGCGGCCAGCGGTTGACGGTGATCGCGGTGATGTCGCGTTCCTGATCGAACCCGCCGGGGCCGAGGATGCGCGCGAGTTGCCCGCGAATCTCGCGTTCATAGGTCGCGAAGCTGGTGTTGAGAATCTCAAGATGTCCCGCGCGGTGCTGATCGCGCTCCGGCAGGCCCGGTTGCACCGGCGTTCGTACCATGTGCGCCAGCATCGGTTCGTCCGGCGAGCGGGCGCTTCGATAGGCTCCGATATCGACCACCTGGTTGAGCGACAGCGAGGAGAAGTATGAGCCGGGCGCATGGACCTGCGCGACGCCGAGCTTCTGGAACGCGGTCCAGTTCCGCAACGCCACGCTCGCATAGATGAGCGGCACCTTAACCGAGTATTTCAGCGCTTCCTTTTGTTGGTCCGGCAATTGCGGGCACAGATAGGGAATCATCATGTTGTAGCAGGCGAGGATGCAGGAACGCGCCCGCACAGCATAAAGCTCCCGGTCGCGCAGGTAAGCGATCTCGACCTCGGTTGCGCCCGCGGGATCGCCGATGTTGCCGGCGCGGATGACCGTGCTGCTCAGCCGGATGCGCACCGGCGATTGCGGACGATCGAGGCGCGCATAGTCCATGCGCGCGGCAACGGCGTCCTCGGCGTCATCGCCCGGCAGGCTTCCCGGGATGAGATGGCGCACCAGGAGCCGGGCGATCGAGGCATTGCCGTCGGGAAAATGGAAGGTGTAGGAGCCGCCATCGGCGTAGCCCGCGGCGGTGTATCCCATGTGCGGCGCCGAGCCGGGCTTGAGGCTGAGGCCCTGAAAACCGGGAAAGCCGAACGCCCACACGTCAAGCGCCGAAACAGCATCGATGCCGACGCCCCATTCGCCGTGCGTCCTCGCCTGGTAGAAGGGAACGACTCCGGGATCGGCCTTCACGACATTCAACAGGAAGTCGCGATAGCTCACGCGCGACAATTGCGATTTTTTCTCGTCGGAGGAGAGGCCGGGCAGGTAGTCGATTTGCGCCTCCTCGATTTTGGCAATATCGCGCTGCACCGCCGGCGACAAAGGCGAGCCGGCGAGGCGTTGCGTCCATGATCGGCCGGCGTCGACAACGACAAGCCGGTCGGCGCCGAAGGTCTGTTTGTCGAAGAACACGCCGCGCCCGAGGCCGAGCGACGGATAAAAGTTGCGGTCCGTGCATTTGCGAGTGAGCGCGACCGGATCGACGCCGAGCGTTCGCAACAGGCCATCAGCCACCGCGCTGTAGGGCCGCGGACTGTCGATGAGGAAGGTGCCGCCATTCATCAGCGCCAGACGGCCGCCGAGCTGAAACTCATTGCGTTTGGCGTGGCCGCCAAAATCGTCATGATTGTCAAGAATGAGGACGCGGGCGCTTTCTTGTCCGGCGCGATAGAAATGCGCCGCCGCCAGTCCGCTGATCCCGCCGCCGACGACCACGAGATCGTAGGTTTCGCCGGTGTCGGTGATCTTGCCCGCTTGCGACCAAAACTCGCGGTCGCGCAGCCGATGCGCCACCTCAAAGCTGCCCGCGTGGTTGCCGCGCATTCCGGTGAGCGCCGGCGGATAGTATCCGGGCTCGTCCTGCGGCGCGCGGACGGCGGCAAACGCCGGCGCCATGAATTGCGGCAGCAACCGGTCCGCGGCGCCGGCGCCGATGCCAAGGGCGACGCCGTCGAGAAAGTCGCGGCGGGTGATGGGCAATTGCGCGCGCATCGGCCGGTCAGCCGCGGGCCGAATATCCGCCGTCGACGGCGAGCGAGGCTCCGGTGACGAAATCCGAGGCCGCACTGGAGAAGAACACCGCCGCGCCGGCGAGATCGTCCGGCTCGCCCCATCGGCCCGCCGGCGTGCGCGCCAGCACCGTCGCGTGCAGGCCGTCGATCTGCTCGCGCGCCCTTCGCGTCAGATCGGTGTCGAGCCAACCGGGCAGGATCGCATTCACCTGGATATTGTCGGCGGCCCATGCGCAGGCGAGCGAACGCGTGAGCTGAACGAGAGCGCCCTTGCTGGCGGCGTAGGCGGGCACGTAAGGCGCGCCGAAGATCGAATACATCGAGCCGATGTTGACTATCTTGCCGCGCCCGGCCGCCTTCATATGCGGGTAGACCGCCTGCGCGCAGAACAGCGCGCCGCCGAGATTGACATCCAGGACCTCACGCCACTCGTCTGCGGAAATCTCTTCCGGGCGCTTGCGGATGTTCATCCCGGCGTTGTTGATGAGAATGTCGCAGCGGCCGAAATCGCCGATCACGCGTTCGACCATCGTCATGCAGGACGATTTCGCGGACACTTGCAGCGGATAGAACCGGCAGCGCAGGCCGGACGCGCTCAACTCCTCGACCGCCTTCTTCCCTTTGCTCTCGTCGCGCGCGGCGACGGCGATGGCCGCCCCGGCTTGCGCCAGGCCTCGCGCCATTCCCAAGCCGAGCCCGCCATTGCCGCCGGTGACGATCGCCACGCGGCCGCTCAGATCGAATTGTTTCAAGGACGGCTCCCATGGAGGGTGGAGGATCGCGTCATCGAAGCGGCGAGGGGATCGTGCCGACGGACACCGCCCGATGACAGCGCGGAGACGCCTGCTATTCCTTCGGCTGCGGCGCTGTCAATCAGCTTGCTTTCACCGCGGCGTAGATTCCGCGTTCGAACTGGTGGTAGACGCGCAACGCGCGGTCGTCGGCGAAGGGCAGGACCTGGGTCAGGAACACGGCCGCGACCTGCTTTGCCGGATCGATCCAATAATAGGTGTTGAACAAGCCGCCCCAGGCCAGGCTCCCGGCGCTGCGGCCGTTTGGGCCGGCCTGCATGGTGATCATGTGGCCGAAGCCCCATTTGCGGCCGATGCCGGGAAGGAAATCGACATTGTTGGAGAGCGCCGGGTTTGTCGTGCGCAGTACGCCCACGTCGAGTTCGCCGATCTGGTTCTGACCCATGAGCGCCACGGTCTCGGGCCGCAGGATGCGCACGCCCTCGAGCGCGCCGCCCAGCATCAGCATGCGCAGGAAGCTCAGATAATCCGGCGCGGTCGAATAGATCCCGCCGCCGCCGGAGAACGATTGCCGCGCGATTTGCTTTTCCATCGGCAGCGGCTTGAGCGAACCGTCCGGCTCGCGCCGGTGCACGCTCGCCTCGCGCGCGCGTTGCTGCGGCGAGGCGACGAACGCCGTGTCCTTCATTCCGAGTGGGTCGAGAATGTGCTTGCGAAAATAAGCATCGAGCGGCTCGCCGCTGATCGTTTCCACGACGCGGCCGACCCAATTGAGACCGGCTCCATATTGCCAGCGTTCGCCGGGATCGAACATCAGCGGGGCGCGCGGCGCGGCGGCCTTGGCGGCGGCCGGCAGCCGGGCGACGGCCTGGTAATACGCGACCGCCTTGGCGTCCCAGAGCCGATAGGTGAAGCCGCAAGTGTGCGTCAGCAGATGGCGTAGTGTGATCGGCCGCTTCGGCGGCCGCAGTTGCGGCCTGCCGGCGGCGTCGAACCCGTCCAGCACCATGGGCGCGTCAAGCGCCGGGTCGACAGCGGGCACGGGCGCGTCGAGCGAAAGCTTGTCCTGCTCCACCAGCTGCAGGGCGGCGACCGATGTGATCGCCTTGACCATCGAGGCAATGCGAAAAATCGTGTCGCGCGTCATCCCCGGCCCGGCGCCGAGCCCGCTGCCGAGCCGCCGGCTGCCGAAAACGCCCTCGTAGGCGATGCCCTTGTCGGTCGCCGCCAGTGCAACTACACCCGGCAGTTCGCCGCTATGCGTTGCGGCGCGCAGCATGGCGTCGAGCTGGGAAGGCGTTCTTGCATTCCCCGCTTTTGCCGCTTCGGCGCGGGCCGCCGCCGCGTAGTCCACGGCGAAGGAAGCGGCCACGGCGAGCCTCGCCGTGGTCCCCAAGAGGTCGCGGCGACTAAAATAGCGGATCATGCGCCTTGTTCCGGTTCGGGTGCGGCGGCGCTCGTGAACGTAGCCGCGATTGCCTGTCGTGGGCAAAATATCCGACAATGCGGCAAGGGAACCATCGGATCCGGACTTCCGCTTCCGCGTCCAGAGCGGAAACGCACCGGCGCGATTAAGGAATTGCCGGGGAGGAGATCAATGCTCGCGCGTCCGGGTGGCCGCCCGCCGTTCCGCGCCGACCACATCGGCAGCCTGCTGCGTCCGGTCGAATTGCGCCAGGCGTTCAAGGACCATCAGGCCAAACGCATCGACGATCGACATTTCGCGCAGATCCAGGACCGCTCGATCCGCGATGCGGTCGCACTGCAGGAAGCGGCGGGCTTTGCCGTCGTCACCGACGGCGAGTTTCGCCGCGGGTCTTATTGGGGACGCTTCGTCGAGCGCATCGACGGCTTTATCACCAAGCCGGCTGTATTCAAGTTTCGCGACGATCACGGCCACGAGGTCGAATTCACCGGCGCCTACGCGGCCGGCAAGCTCTCCCGGCGTCAGCCGCTGGCGCTCGATGAATTCATCTTCCTGCGCGAGGCGACGCGGGCGACGCCGAAAATCACCCTGCCGGCGCCCTCGACGATGCATTTTTACCGCTGCACCGACTTTGCCGACGCTACCGCTTACCGCGACGCCGAGAGTTTCTTCGCCGACCTCACCCGCATCTATCGCGAGGAGATCGCCGCGCTCGCCAGCGCCGGCTGCCGTTACATCCAGCTCGACGAAGTGGCGCTGGCGCTGCTTTGCGATCCGGCGATCCGCAAGAAGGTGGAAGACGCCGGGCAGAAGCCGGACCGGCTGGTCGGTCTTTATATCGAGAGCCTGAACGAGGCCATCGCCGGCGCGCCGGCCGAGACGATCTTCGGTTTGCATATGTGCCGCGGCAATTTCAAGGGGCACTATCTCGGCGCCGGCGGCTACGAGTCCGTAGCCGAGCGTTTCTTCACCGCGGCGCGCGTCAACCATTTCCTCCTCGAATACGACAGCGCGCGCGCCGGCGATTTTGCGCCGCTGCGCTTCGTCAAGGACAAGGGCGTGGTGCTCGGGCTCGTCAGTAGCAAGACGCCGGCGCTGGAGCGCATTGAGGATCTCAAACGGCGCACGCACGAGGCCGCGCGTTATGTCGATCTCGACCGGCTTGCGCTTTCTCCGCAATGCGGGTTTGCCTCGACCGTCGCCGGCAATCCGCTCACCGAGGCCGATGAGCGAGCGAAGCTCAAGCTCGTGGCCGATACCGCCCGGGAAATTTGGCACTGAAGCGTGACACAGAGATTTGCAACTGATCCGGCGCGAGGAGGAGCACGTGGAGTTCGGTTACTTTACGCTTAGCGACAATCACTACGAGAACAATCCCCGCACGCCCAACCA
This sequence comes from uncultured Alphaproteobacteria bacterium, assembly GCA_963850855.1. Taxonomy (GTDB): domain Bacteria; phylum Pseudomonadota; class Alphaproteobacteria; order Rhizobiales; family Xanthobacteraceae; genus BOG-931. The sequence goes on along the minus strand of CAWKNH010000020.1, from coordinate 167,142 downwards.
ATTCGTCGCCGACATCACCGCCGAAGCGCTGCACGCCGAGGAGCTCGGCATGCATTCGGTCTGGATCGGCGAGCATCATTTCAATTCGCTCGGCGTTCTCTCCTGCCCCGAGCTCGTCCTCGGCCATGTGGCGGCAAAAACCAAGCGGGTGCGCCTGGCGCCCGCGGTCACCGTGCTGCCGCTGCATCATCCGATCCGCGTCGCCGAGCAATGGGCGACGCTCGATCTGCTCAGCAACGGCCGCGTCGATTTCGCCTGCGGCCGTGGCTATGACCGCCGCGAATATGAGCCGTTCCGCGTCTCCTTCGACGACAATCAGAGCATCTTCGAGGAGGGGCTCGAGCTGGTGCGCAAGCTTTGGCAGGCGGACGGCCGCATCTCGCATCGCGGCAAGCATTATTCTTTCGACGATGTGCGCATCACGCCGAAGCCGGTGCAGCGGCCGATCCCGACCTATGTCGGCTCGTTCTCGAAGCCCTCGATCGAGCTCGCCGCGCGTCTTGGCTGCGGCCTGATCGTTGCGCCGTTTGCGGCGGCGATGAGCTTCGGCGGGCTGAGCGAGGTCGCCGGTCTCTACCGCCAGAGCTGCGGCAAATTCGGCTACCCGGCGGGCCGACTGATGTGCAGCTACTTTATTCATTTCGCCGACAACAAGGCGCAGGAAGACGCCGCCCGCGCCCGGCAGATCCGCTACTACCGCGAGTGCGTGATCCCGGCGTTTCCCGGCGATCCGAAGACCGCGCCGCCGAGCTACCGCTATTTCGTCGGCATGGTCGAGCGGCTGCAGGAGGTGAAGCCCGAGGACCTCACCGAGAACTCGGTTCTGCTCGGAACGGCGGCACAGATCGTCGAGGTGCTCAAGAAGGTCGAGGCCGCAGGCGTTGCCGAGGTGATCCTCTACTTCAATGTCGGCATGAAGCCGCACGCGCAGGTGAAGGAGGAGATGGAGCGCTTCATGCGGGAGGTCGCGCCGGCATTCGACGGCGCGCACAAGCGCCGCGCGGCATGATCGTCAGCTCCCTCCCGCAAGGGGGAGGGGAAAGCGACCGCGCCGCCTAACGCAACGCGATCGTCATCCCGCCCAGACTGAGGTTTGCTTCGAGGCCGAGTTGCACGCCGTGCAGTTCAAGAACCACGCCCCTCGCGTTCTGCAGCCGCGCCACCTTCGGGCCGCCGACGATCGCGACACCCGCGGCGGCTGCTTCATAGGCGCCGGCAATGTCCTCGGGGCTATGCAAATTGTAGGCGGTGCCCGCAAGCCTTGCTTCGGCAATCCCGATGGTGCCGACGCTGATGCCGCCGACGCTCAGCCGGTATCGGTGGCCGTTATAGGTCAGGGAGCCGCTGCCGCCGCCGGCGCCGATGATGAAACCCGCCTTGATGATCCGCAGATGGACTGTGCCGGTTTGCGCTTGCGACTGCGTCGACAGTCCCGCCAGCAGCACCGCGGCCACGACGGCCGCGCCGAATTTTGCGATGCGAATGAAGCGAAGCATGCTGCCTCCCGATTTCTTTGTCCTGCCCGGTCGCCCGGCAGGGTCTTGAGACGGTAAATTAAAGCCGGTTCCCGGTAACCTCGCAAGCCAAGGGGAACCGGGGCGGATTTGATTTGCTCCGGTTCTGTCCTAAAAGCGCCGTGAGCTGCCGGCGCCGGAGAGAGCTATGCCGTTCGACAAAGGCCACCAGGAGTTTCACACCCTCGACATGCGCGGCGACTGGCAAACGCCGCCGGGCTATCCTGCGGGATTCAAAGAGAAGATCATCGCCGGTTCGCTCGACGAGAAGAACAAGCGCGGCAACCGCACGCGCCTCTTGCGCATCGCGCCGGGCACGTTCTCGACCGCGCCGTTCGTGCACGAATATTGGGAGGAGGTGTTCCTGCTTTCCGGCGATCTCATTGTCGGCAACGACGCCGCGGGCAAGGGCGGCGAGCAATTCCGCGACTACACCTACGCCGTCCGCCCGCCGGGCGTCCATCACGGGCCGTTCAAGTCGGAGACCGGCTGCCTGTTGCTCGAGATGCACTACTACGATTGATTCTCGTAGTCGTGCCCGATCTCGCCGCCGGTGTCGTACCCGGCAAGCATCTCGTCCACGAGCCCGGTGGCGCTGCTCCAATCATAGGTGCGGAACGAATGGCCGCGGGTGACGAAGGTCGCGCCGGCGTAGAACATCTCGTATTGCAGATGCCGGGACGCATATTCGGAACCGAGCGCGTCCCAGGCGAGCTTGTAGAATTTCACCTTCTCCTGCGCGCTCGCCGCCGGCGATTGCTGCGTCAATTCGATCAGCCCGGCGATCTCCGGGTCGGAAAAATCCTTCACCGAGGACGGCAGCGTGATCAGCGCGCCGCCGGCGAGCTCGCGGATTGAGGCGACGAAACGCGGATAGAGCTGCTGCGTCAGCACCTGCGCGGTGTAGAGCGTGTGCCGGTCGGGCACGAAATAATCTCCCTGGCGCGCGCCCTTCGCCTCCATGGCGGCGACGAGCGCATCCACCATGCCGGCCTCGGCCGCGAGCTGGCCCAGATTCTCGCGCACTTGCGGAAAACCGAGAATGCCGTTGATCTCGGCGATACGCCGCGCCAGGCCGATGAGAAACCGCAGCTTCACCGTCAGCCGGATCATCGCCTGGTAGTTCTGATAGATGTGTGCCGGCGTCGCATGGAATTGCTTCTGGCACATCTCGACGTTCTCGACGACGAACAGGCGCTCCCACGGCACCTTGACGTCCTCGAAATAGAGCACCGCGTCATTCTCGTCGAAGCGGCTGGCCAACGGATTGTCGAAGACCGACGGCGCGGCTGCCTCGTAGGATTTGCGCGAGAGGATCTTCAGCCCCTTCGCGTTCATCGGGATCGCGAATGAGAGCGCGTATTTCTCGTCGCCGGGCGCGAGCGGCTGGATGCAGGTTACGAACACCTCGTTGGCCATGATGCCGCCGGTGGCGAGCATCTTGGCGCCGCGCACGGTGAGGCCGCTGGTGTCGCGGTCGACCACGCCGGCGGTGAGGTATTCGCTCTTCTGCTGCGCTGCGGATTTCGAGCGATCGGCCTGCGGGTTGATGATCACGTAGGTGAGATAGAGATTGTTGTCGCGTGCGTAGCGATAATAGTCCGCGAGCGCCTTGGCGCGGTCGCGATCGTAGGCTGCGAACACGTCGCGCCCCATATACATCCCGGAGATGCACGAGGCGACGTGGTCGGGGGCGCGGCCGAAGAACCCGCAATGCAGCCGCGTCCACGCTTCGAGTCCCCGGCGGCGCTTGACCAGCGCCTCGTAGGATTGCGGCAGCTCCCAGATCCGGTTCGCGCGAGCGCCGCCGCCGCAATCATAAGTCATCAGGTCGGAATTGCCGGGCGCCGCCTGGAAATCGTAGAGCCGCGCCACCGACCGGACCGCACGCGCGCAGGCCGGATGCGCGGTGACGTCCTCGATCTTGCCGCCGTCGAGATAGACCGCGCGCCCGTCGCGCAAGGTTGCGATGTATTCCGCGCCGCTCTTGATCATGGTCGCGCTCCGGCCGCTTCGCTCCGCCGGGGGCGAAGCATTGTCCGCCAAACCTGAGGCCAACGGCGCGCCTGGGCAACCCGGGAATTGCGCTGTGTGCAGCGCGCTTTACGGCTCAGAATTCCGCGGCCGCCCGATGAACGGCGATTTGCTATTGGATGACCCGGACGATGGGCGTAATCGAAAGATCGGCCGCCGCGGTCTGGATCGCGATCAGCTGTGCCAGCAGGCCGAAGATGCGCTTGGTGGTCGTCGCGTACTGCGGCACGCAATAGTCGCCGTCGTAGAACCAGGTATGCGAGAAACAACCCGGCGGTCCGCCACTTCCGCCATTTCCGCCCTCTCCGCCATTGCGGATGACCGTCACCAGATTCGCGTCGTCGTGCACGCTCTTGAGTGCGGGCGGGAGCTCTCTGACGTCTTCCCGGTCCGGCGGGATCAGCTGCGGGGCGGGCTCCGGCAGGCTCGGGTCCGCCTCGGCGATCCTTCTCTGCATCTTCATCAAGTTTCCGAGAAACTCAAAAACGCCATAGGCAGAACGCGGAACGATCTTGAAGGTGATCGAGCCAACCTGAAAGATGAACACATCGGGCTGCGGCTTGTTCAGGGTCGACAGCGGATTCCAGGTCGGAGATCCGCACCTTTGCCCAGGACTGATAAGCGACTCCGAGCCCAATTTGGCGAAAGTAGCCTCCACGAGCGCCGGCGGCATGGCGTCGCGGGCTTGTTGGGCGAGGACTGCACTGAAGCAGAATCGCGAGAACGCGGTCGTCGAGGGCTTGCTGGCTCCGCCCGCGGCATCGGACCCGCCGCCCTTTGACCCGCCGGAACTCGACTTCTGCAGGGTCTTTTGCTCGACGGTCAGGCCCGAGAGCGTGGCGATGCGGACCCAATCGGTAAAGCATCGACTGATGCTATCGCGTTGGGGGGGACAACCATAGTCGTCCGGGGGAGTGAAACGGTAACCCAAGGTCTGGCCGTTGGCTTTCACCTCAAAGTAATCGGTAAACAGCCAGAACAATATCTCGCGTGGATAGCCCTGGCGAATGAAGTAAGCCAAAGTCGTTAAATCGATCGGTTTTAGGAAGCCCTCATAGAAGGCGCTAGTTTCCTGCGTCGACACGCTGAAGTTCGTGCTGACGGCGGTCGCGTTCGAAGCGGTGCTGTTGCCGAAAATGATGTCTCGCCCGGGCGACGAGCTGGGTAGTGATTGGACGGCTTGCGTCGTGGTCGAGAATTGTGCGATTGGGCCGAGCAGAAACGCCGGCAAGCCAAAGCTCGACGTATTCGTGAGCGAGGGGGTGACGTTGGAAACGGTGGTGAAGCTGAGCGGATAGTCGTGGCTGGCGCGCACCAGATTGAGGAAAATGGCTTCGTCGCGGGCGCGCGCCAAACTCCGGCCGACGGTGTCGTACCGCGAATCGACGGGATCGATGACCGCGCACGCGCTGAGCAGGCCAGCAAACGCGCTGGCGAGCACCACACGAAACCACATAGACGACCCCCAACCCACTCACAGTTCTTATTTTGCCATATTTTGCACATGGCAAACCGGGCCAGTCAATTCCATAAAACGGGGGGAGGGCCGGTTATCGGCCAAGCAGGCTCTTACAGGTCACGCCGGAAGCGACAGCGGTCGGGTGCGGAATATGGTCTGCCATTCCAGCAGTTCGGCCATGAGGATGTCCGATACCTTCTCGATGCGGTCGGCGAGGCGCGCGAAGCTCAACGGCTCGTCGGCTAGGACCCTGCCGACCGCTGCCAGCCGTTTCACGGTGCGTGCCGATTGCTCGGCCACGGTCTTGAAGTCACCCTGGACGTGAATCGCCCCGAGCGCGGCTCCAAGCGTCGGGAACAGCGCGGTGAGAAAGGTGAAGACGCCGAGAATAAGCTCGCGCTCTTCCTGCTCCTTCGGAACGCCGACGAACCAAACAAGGCACAGGAACGCCACGCAGGCGGCTGCGGTCGTGCCGAAAACGATCTGCCCGGCGTGATGGATTCTGCTGTCGAGCTTGTCGGTCCGCTCGGCATTGTGGGTATGATAGTCGAGTTGCCCGGCGATCTCCGCCGACAGCGCCGCCTCGCGCACCGCCGCGAGATAGGCGGCGTCGACAACGGCGTCAGGCAGCGGAATGAGGCGCCGCAGCGACCACGCATACCAGCTGACCCAGTCCTGCTCTTCCGCGTGCAGATCGCGCCGCGGGCGGCCGATCGGTCCTTCACGGCCGAGCGGCGCCAGGATGCGGATGTGCCGCAGGCACTCCGCCAGGCGCCGGTATTCGAGCCAGCGCTGATGCCGTTGTCGCCCGTGGCCGTGCAGCCAGGTGACGAGAATGGCAACGATGATCACCAGTTCAGCGAGGACGAGATAGCTCTTGACCGTGGCGTCGTGCACAAAAATTCCGACCAGCGCCAAGGCAACCGCGACGGCGGCAAAGAGATAGTTGAAAACATAGGTGCTGCGGTAGACCAGCGAGTAGTAGACGGCGAGATGATCGGCGGCGCTCACCGCCGGCAGCAGGATGTTTTCAATCGCCGGGCGTTGCGAGCGGTCATTGGGCAGAATGCCGAGATAGCTTGCCCATTGCGTCGTTGTGTCGGCGAGCGCCGCGGGAAGGCGGAAGTCGCTGCGCCGCGGGGCGCGCCCGGCAAACAGCCACACCAGCAGCGGATACCACGGGCAAAAATTCCAGCGCCGCTCCTTTTCGATCAAATACCGTTGCAGCGACAGGCCGGTTCCGGTCTCGCCCGGCAACGAGAGAGTATCGGTGATCGCGCGCGCGATCGCCGTCTGGTCGGCGGGTTGAAAACTGTCCCGAGGCTGGGCATTGACGTTGGCCGGCGGCAGATCGCCGGCCCGCGCCAGCGATAGCTGCAGCACGCTCGGATTTGCCGGATCGATCCAGATGACCGGGATACCGTCGGCGATCGCGCGGCCGACGATTTGTGCCGTGCCGCCGACGCCGGCCGCCTCCTTGCCGTCCCAGATGGCGATCAGGAGATCGACATTCGCCAGCATGACGAAACCGGCCGCCTCGTAGGCGCGCGGGCGTTCGTCGGCGGGGCCGTTGAGGTCGAAGACGGCGGCGGAGCGCGCCAGCAGCTGTTCGAACGCCGCGCGCGAGGATGGCGTATCGAAGTCGCGCGTGTATTCGGCCGCGCGCAAGCGGCAGAACCGCTTCCAACCCGAAGCCGGCCGCAAGCCCGGCCTCGGCGAGGAGGCGGTCCGATCCTTCCGCCAAAGAGGAGATGATCACGAACGTGTCGGCGAGGCTCGTCGCCGCGCTCGCCGGGTCCGACGCGCGGGAGCGTGCCAGCACGGCGTAGCCGCTTTCGATCTCGCGCGCCGTATCGACGATGGTCGCGAGAATGCGATCGAGCAGGGCGCGCACCGGCGCCTCGGCTTCGACCGGGAGTTTCGGCGGCAGGCGATGCCCGCTGACGCCGATGCGCAAGCGGATGCGGGGCGGCAACGGATAAAGCGCAACGCTCACCGGGCACCGCCGGTCACGCTCGACCGCCCCAGCCTGGCCATCGCGCTACCCATGTATCCTTATATCAGGACACTCAACTTGTTTATTTGGAGACTTAACTTGGTGGAGCCAGGCGGAGTCGAACCGCCGACCTCTTGAATGCCATTCAAGCGCTCTCCCAACTGAGCTATGGCCCCTTCAGGGATCAGGTATCGGGAATCAGGACACAGTGGTCGGCAATCAGAAACGGCGTTTTACCTGACTACTGATTACCGATTCCCGGTTATCCTTCCTCCTCGTTTTCGATATCGCCGCCGATGATATCGGTGACATCGGCGTCCTCCTCCTCCTGCTCCTCGATGAAAGTCGAATCGTCGAGGGTCTCGTCCATCTCGACTTCTTCCTCGATCTCGGGCTCGGCATTCTCCGCCGGCTTCTTCGTGCCCGCGGCCTCGGCATCGGCCTCTTCGAGAGAGACGAATTCGGCCTCCTGCGGCTCCGGCACGACTTCCTCGGCCGGAACGACGGGGGGACGCGCCGCGGGGGCAGGCGCTGGTTCCGGCCGCGAGCGCGCCGTCGGCGTTTCCACCGGCACGACCTTGCCCGTATAGGGCGAGATCACCGGATCCTTGTTTAGGTCGTAGAACTTGCGTCCAGTTTCGGGGCAGACGCGCTTGGTGCCAAGTTCGGACTTCGCCACGGTCGAATCCTTCGATTTGGGAGTTTCACTTGGCTAGTCGCGATGCGGCTGTCAATAGCGGATCGCCGACGGCTCGCTCGTTTGCCCGGCGCGTCGGGAAGCCCGGAGAGCAGCGGATAGGGACGCGGCGCGGCGGCCCGTGATAGAGGATTTTCCCGATGCACGCCGCGCCCGCTCCGCTTACCGCCCGCCGCCATGGCCCGCTCCGCGGCCGCCTGCGCGTGCCCGGAGATAAATCGATCTCGCATCGGGCTTTGATCCTCGGCGCGCTCTCCGTCGGTGAGACGGAAATCAGCGGATTGCTCGAAGGCGAGGATGTGCTCAACACCGCGAAAGCGGTGCAGGCGCTCGGCGCCTTTCTTGAGCGGCGCGGCGCCGGCGCGTGGATCGTTCGCGGTGTCGGCGTCGCCGGCTTTGCCGAACCGGCCGCCGCGCTTGATTTCGGCAACTCGGGAACCGGGTGCCGGCTCATGCTCGGAGCGGTCGCCGGCTGCCCGATCGCGGCGACCTTCGACGGCGATGCCTCGTTGCGCCAACGCCCGATGCGGCGGGTGCTCGATCCGCTGGAGCGGATCGGCGCACGCACGCTCGCCGCGACCGACGGCCGTTTGCCGCTGACGCTTGCCGGCGCGCGCGAGCCGATCCCCATCGTGTTCGAGCCTCCGGTTCCCTCGGCGCAACTGAAATCGGCCGTTCTCCTCGCCGGGCTTGCGGCGCCGGGCGAGACCATCGTGATTGAGGCGGAGGCGACGCGCGATCACACCGAGAAGATGCTGACCCATTTCGGAGCGGATGTGCGGGTCGAGCCGCATGGCGCCCTCGGCCGCCGCGTCACGCTCGGCGGCCAGCCGGAACTCGCGCCGCGGCCGATCGTGGTGCCGGCCGACCCGTCCTCCGCCGCGTTTCCGCTCGTCGCCGCGCTCATCGCGCCGCGATCGGACGTCATCCTCGAGGGCGTGATGCTCAATCCGCTGCGCGCCGGCCTGATCGCGACGCTCGAGGAGATGGGCGCCTCGATCGAGCGGCTGGCGACGCGCAACGAAGGCGGCGAGGAGGTTGCCGATTTGCGTGCGCGGGCAAGCACGCTGCACGGCGTCGAGGTCCCCGCGGCGCGCGCGCCGGCGATGATCGACGAATATCCGGTGCTCGCGGTCGCCGCCGCCTTCGCCGAAGGCACGACGGTGATGCGCGGGCTCAAGGAATTGCGGGTCAAGGAATCGGACCGCCTCGCTGGCACGGCCGCCCTCCTGCGCGCGAACGGGGTCACGGTCGAGATCGAAGGCGATGATCTCATCGTGCAGGGGAGGGGGCGTGCGGCAGGCGGTGGTCTCGTTACCACGCATATGGACCACCGCATCGCCATGTCGGCCATGGTGATGGGCCTCGCCAGCGACAAGCCGGTGAAGATCGACGACGGCAGCTTCATCGCCACCAGCTTTCCTGGTTTCGTGGAGCTGATGCGCGGTCTCGGGGCGGAGTTGTCATGATCATCGCCATCGACGGACCGGCCGCCTCGGGCAAGGGCACGATCGCCAGACATGTCGCCGCCGTCTATGGGCTCCATCATCTCGACAGCGGGCTGCTCTACCGGGCCGTGGCCAGGGCGATGCTCGACGCCGGCGACCGGCTCGATGACGAGCCGCGCGCGGTCGCTGCGGCAGGCGCGCTCGATCCGTCGACCTTCAAGGACATCGCGCTGAAGAGCCAGATTGTCGGCGAAGCCGCGTCCGTGGTTGCGGCGATTCCCGCGGTTCGCGAAGCATTGATCGCGTATCAAAGAGCCTTCGCCGTGCGGCCCCCCGGTACCGTGCTCGACGGCCGCGATATCGGCACCGTCATCGCGCCGGGCGCCGACGTGAAGGTCTACGTCACCGCGAGCCCGCAGGTGCGCGCCGCGCGCCGCGCGGCGGAGTTGCGCCAGCGCGGGGAAGCCGTGCGCGAGGAGGACGTTCTCGCCGACATCCTGCGCCGGGACGAGCGCGACACGACGCGCGCGATATCCCCCCTCAAACCCGCGCCCGACGCGCACTTGCTCGACACCACACATTTAGGTATAGACGCCGCATTCCGGGCCGCCATTGCTATCATCGAGGCCGTCCGAACGGGCCGAAAGCGCCGCTGACCGCGCTTTCGTCATTGGAGGTAGAGCCCGTTCGCCGCTTCGTACCCACGGTTCCGGACTTTAGCTTCGTCACGCATGTGTGGCCTTGGCCCCAACCCGCCGGCTATTCCGGCGGCTGCCGCACGTTCGGGATCATTCAATAGGAGAGGGCCGGGAGTGTTCATGGCTCAAGCCGCTGCCGCCGCGCCGTCGCGCGAAGACTTCGCCAGTATGATCGATGAATTGTTCAGCGATGGTCATCTGCAGGAAGGGTCCGTCGTCAAGGGGACGGTCGTTGGGATCGAGAAGGACGTCGCCGTCATCGACGTCGGCCTGAAGACTGAAGGCCGCGTGGCGCTGCGCGAATTCGCCGGCCCCGGCCGCACGTCCGAGATCAAGATCGGCGATATCGTCGAAGTCTATCTCGAGCGGGTCGAGAATGCGCTCGGCGAAGCCGTGCTCTCGCGCGACAAGGCGCGCCGCGAGGAAAGCTGGGGCAAGCTGGAAAAGGCGTTCCAGAACAACGAAAAGGTCCAGGGCGTCATCTTCAACCAGGTCAAGGGCGGCTTCACCGTCGATCTCGACGGCGCCGTCGCCTTCCTGCCGCGCTCGCAGGTCGATATCCGGCCGATCCGCGATGTCTCGCCGCTGATGAACAATCAGCAGCCGTTCCAGATCCTAAAGATGGATCGCCGGCGCGGCAACATCGTCGTCTCGCGCCGCACCGTGCTCGAGGAGACGCGCGCCGAGCAGCGCCAGGAGCTGGTGCAGAACCTGGAAGAGGGCCAGGTCATCGACGGGGCGGTCAAGAATATCACCGACTACGGCGCCTTCGTCGACCTCGGCGGCATCGACGGCCTGCTCCACGTCACCGACATCGCCTGGCGGCGGGTCAATCATCCCTCCGAGGTGCTCAATATCGGCCAGCAGGTGAAGGTCAAGATCATCAAGATCAACCACGAGACCCACCGCATCTCGCTTGGCATGAAGCAGCTCCTCGAGGATCCGTGGCAGGGCATCGAGGCGAAGTACCCGGTCGGCACCCGCTTCAAGGGCCGCGTCACCAACATCACCGACTACGGGGCCTTCGTCGAGCTCGAGCCGGGCATCGAGGGGCTGATCCACGTCTCGGAAATGTCGTGGACCAAGAAGAACGTGCATCCCGGCAAGATCGTATCGACCTCGCAGGAGGTCGAAGTGCAGGTGCTCGAGGTCGATCCGGTCAAGCGCCGCATCTCGCTCGGCCTCAAGCAGACCATGCGCAATCCCTGGGAGGTATTCCTGGAGAAATATCCGCCCAGCTCGGTGGTCGAAGGCGAAGTCAAGAACAAGACCGAGTTCGGCCTGTTCCTCGGGCTCGATGGCGACGTCGACGGCATGGTGCACCTCTCCGATCTCGACTGGAAACGGCCGGGCGAGCAGGTCATCGAGGAATACAAGAAGGGCGACAAGGTGAAGGCGCAGGTGCTCGACGTCGACGTCGAGAAGGAACGCATCTCGCTCGGCATCAAGCAGCTCGCGGAGGGCGGCGCCGCGCCCGCCGCTGAAACGCCCGGCGATCTCAAGAAGGGCGCGGTGGTGACCTGCGAAGTCACCGAAGTGAAGGAAGGCGGCATCGACGTAAAGATCGTCGGCACCGACCTCGCCGCCTTCATCAAGCGTTCCGAGTTGGCGCGCGACCGCTCCGAGCAGCGGCCGGACCGCTTCGCCGTCGGCCAGAAGGTCGATGCCCGCGTGATCCAGGTCGATCGCCGCACGCACAAGATCTCGGTCTCGATCAAGGCGCTCGAAGTCGCCGAGGAAAAGGAGGCGATCGCGCAATACGGCTCCTCCGATTCCGGCGCGACGCTCGGCGACATTCTCGGCACCGCCCTCAAGCGCAAGGGCGAGGAGAACGAAAAGGAAGACGAGGACGAGTGAATCGGGCCGGACCCTTAGCGCCCGACCTCCCTGGTAAGCGGGGGGAGGAAACAGAAAGGACCCTCCATGTCACTCGATGCCGACGTGATCGTCGATCGCCGCCGGCTGCGGCGCAAGCTCACCTTCTGGCGGGTCCTCGCTATCGTCGTGATCGCGCTCGCCATCGCCTGGGCGGCCGTCGCCGCGAGCAAGCGCCTGGGCTTTGCCGGAACCGGCGCCTACATCGCCCGCGTCACCATCGAAGGACTGATCCGCGACGATCGCGAACGGGTGGAGCAGCTCGATCGGCTCTCGCGCTCGTCGTCGGCGCACGCCGTCATCGTGCATGTCGACAGCCCCGGCGGCACCACCGCGGGCTCGGAGCAGCTTTATGATTCGCTGATGCGGCTCAAGGAAAAGAAGCCGCTGGTCGTCGTCGTCGACGGCCTTGCCGCCTCCGGCGGCTACATCACCGCGCTCGCCGGCGACCACATCATCGCCAAGCAGACTTCCTTGGTCGGCTCGATCGGCGTCCTGTTCCAATACCCGAACGTCGCCGATCTCCTCGACCGGATCGGCGTCAAGGTCGAGACCATCAAATCATCCCCGCTCAAGGCGGCGCCGAACGGCTTTGAGCCGACCTCACCCGAGGCGCGTGCGGCGATCGATTCGATCATCAAGGACTCCTACGCCTGGTTCCGCGGCCTCGTGCGCGACCGGCGCCACCTCGACGACGACGCGCTCGAGCGCGTCGCCGACGGCCGGGTGTTTACCGGGCACCAGGGCATCGATCTGCACCTCGTCGACGAGATCGGCGACGAGCGCGCCGCCGTCGCCTGGCTCGCCGCGGAGAAGCACGTCAACGCCAAGCTGCCGGTGCGCGACTATCAGCTGCGCAGCCGCTTCGGCGATCTGCCGTTCCTGCACGCTGCCGCCGCGGCGCTGCTGGACGCGGCGGGGCTCTCGACCCTGGCGCGCGGCCTGCATGAATGGGGCGGCATCCAGGCAGTCGAGCGGCTCAATCTTGACGGTCTGCTGGCGCTTTGGCACCCTGCCAACGCGAACTGAGCGGTCGGGCGTTCGGCTCGGCGTTCCATCGCAGCCGTACCATCACCGGAGCCGTGTTCGCGGGCAAACCATGATCAAATCGGAACTCGTGCAGCGCATTTCCGTGCAGAATCCGCACCTCTACCAGCGCGACGTCGAGAAGATCGTCAACGCCATACTGGGCGAGATCATCGCGGCGATGGCCCGCGGCGACCGCGTCGAGCTGCGCGGCTTCGGGGCGTTCTCGGTGAAGCAACGCCCGGCACGTACCGGGCGCAATCCGCGCACCGGCGCCCATGTCGCCGTCGATCAGAAATGCGTCCCGTTCTTCAAGACCGGCAAGGAAATGCGCGAGCGCCTCAACCACGCGAGCCCGGGCTGACCGCTAACTGGCTGCGGCGCGGCCGGAGGTGACATTGCTGCGCAAGATCGTCGCGGCGCTGATCCTCGTGCCGCTCGCCGTCATCATCGTCGCCTTCGCGGTCGCCAACCGGCAGATCGTGACGATGTCGCTCGACCCGTTCAGCGGGAGCGAGCCCGCGGCTTCGGTGACCTTGCCGCTGTTCGTGCTGATCATCCTCCTCTTGATCGTCGGCGTGCTGATCGGCGGCGTGGCCGCTTGGCTGCGGCAAGGCAAGTGGCGCCGCAATGCGCGGCGGCTGGAGCACGAGGTGCATGATTTGCGGCAGAAGCTCGATGCGCTCGAAGGCGGGGCGGGCCATTCCAGCATCATTCCGCCGGAAGGGACCCCTCCGGAGCGCCTCCGGCTGAGGCCGCCGACATACTGAAAGCGGCCCGCCCGCTTCGCGAGACAAGGCCCGCGGGTGGATGTAGAAGGGCGGCGTTCAAGGACCGGCACCCTGATGTCGCTGATCGTAAAGATATGTGGCCTTTCCACCTCCGGGGCCCTCGATGTCGCGCTCGATGCCGGCGCCGACATGGTCGGCTTCGTGTTCTTTGCGCCATCGCCGCGGCACTTGGCATTCGACACGGCGCGGACGCTCGGCGAACGCGTGCGCGCCCGCGCGCAGAAGGTCGCGCTCACGGTCGACGCCGACGATGCGCTGCTCGAGGCGATCGTCGAATCCCTGGCGCCGGACCTGCTGCAGCTTCATGGCCGCGAGCCGCCGGCGCGCGTTGCGGCGCTTAAGCGGCGCTTCGGCCTGCCGGTGATGAAGGCGATCGCGGTCGCGGCTACAGCCGATCTCGCCGCGGCGGCGGCTTATGCCGGCGTCGCCGACCGCCTGTTGTTCGATGCGCGGGCGCCGCGCGAGGCGACGCGGCCGGGCGGGCTCGGGCGGCCGTTCGACTGGAACCTCCTGGAAAATCTGCAAGCGGGCGGGCAGTTCATGCTCTCGGGCGGCCTTGATGCCGGCAATGTCGGCGAAGCATTGCGCATCACGCGGGCACCGGCCGTCGATGTCTCCTCGGGCGTCGAGCGCGCGCCGGGAGAAAAGGATGCTGATAAGATCCGTGCCTTTGTGCGCGCGGCGCGTGACGCCGCGGCGCGGATGGCCACGAGCGCAGTCGCGAGCCCGGCATGAGCGCGCAGCAACTCAATTCCTTCCGCACCGGGCCGGACGAGCACGGCCATTTCGGCATCTATGGCGGCCGGTTCGTCGCCGAGACGCTGATGCCGCTCATTCTCGAGCTGGAGAAGGCCTACGCGCAGGCGAAGGCTGACCCGGAATTCCAGAAGGAGATGGACGGCTACCTCGCGCATTATGTCGGCCGGCCGTCGCCGCTTTATTTCGCCGAGCGGCTGACCGCCTATTGCGGCGGCGCGAAAATCTACCTCAAGCGCGAGGAGCTCAATCACACCGGCGCGCACAAGGTGAACAATGTGCTCGGCCAAATCCTGGTCGCGCGGCGCATGGGAAAGAAGCGCATCATCGCCGAGACCGGCGCCGGAATGCATGGCGTCGCCACCGCCACCCTGTGCGCGCGCTTCGGGCTCGAATGCATCGTCTATATGGGCTCGGTCGACGTCGAGCGGCAGAAGGCCAACGTCTTCCGCATGAACATGCTCGGCGCCAAGGTGGTGCCGGTTGAGTTCGGCTCGAAGACGCTCAAGGATGCGATGAACGAGGCGCTGCGCGACTGGGTGACCAATGTCGACTCGACGTTCTATTGCATCGGTACCATCGCCGGCCCGCATCCCTATCCGATGATGGTGCGCGATTTCCAGTCGATCATCGGCCGGGAGACGCGCGAGCAGATGCAAAAGGCCGAAGGCCGGCTGCCGGATTCGCTCATCGCCTGCATCGGCGGCGGCTCGAACGCGATGGGCCTGTTCCATTCGTTCCTCGACGAGCGGCAGATCGAGATCTTCGGCGTCGAGGCGGCGGGCCACGGCCTCGACACCGGTCTGCACGCCGCCTCGATCGCCGGCGGCCGGCCGGGCGTGCTGCATGGCAACCGCACCTATCTCCTGATGAACGAGGACGGGCAGATCAACGAGGCGCATTCGATCTCGGCCGGCCTCGATTATCCGGGCATCGGTCCCGAGCACGCCTGGCTCGCCGATGTCGGCCGCGTCACCTTCCTCTCGGCGACCGACGACGAGGCGCTCCACGCCTTCCAGCTCCTCTCCAAGCTCGAAGGCATCATCCCCGCGCTCGAGCCGGCGCATGCCATTGCCAAGGTGCTCGATCTCGCGCCGAAAAGGCCGAAGGAACACCTGATGGTGGTCAATCTTTCCGGACGCGGCGACAAGGACCTCGACTCGGTGGCGCGGCATCTCGGAAAGCAAGGCGCGATGAGCGGACGCATCGATCGGCGCTTCGCCGCGCTCCGGGAAGAAGGCCGCGCCGCGCTGACGACTTTCATCATGGCCGGCGACCCGGACTACGACGCCTTCCTGGCGATCCTCAAGGCGCTGCCGCAGGCCGGCGCCGACGTGATCGAGATCGGCATGCCGTTCACCGACCCGATGGCCGACGGGCCAGCGATCCAGGCGGCCGGCTTGCGCGCGCTCAAGTCCGGGCAGGACATGAACAAGACGCTTGCGGCCGTACGCGCGTTCCGCGCCGGCGACGAGGCGACGCCGATCGTGCTGATGGGCTACTACAATCCGATCTACATCTACGGCGTCGATCGCTTTTTAGCCGACGCCAAAGGGGCCGGCGTCGACGGGCTGATCATCGTCGATCTGCCGCCCGAGGAAGACGCGGAATTGTGCCTTCCTGCCGTCAAGGCGGGCCTTAATTTCATCCGCCTCGCCACGCCGACGACGGACGATAGGCGGCTGCCGACGGTGCTCGCGAACACGTCGGGTTTCGTCTACTACGTGTCGATCACCGGCATTACCGGCTCGGCTGCTCCGGACCCGACGAAGGTCGCGCAAGCGGTCGCGCGCATCAAACGGCACACCTCGCTGCCGGTCTGCGTCGGCTTCGGCGTGCGCACCGCCGAGCAGGCGCGGGCGATCGCGCAAATCGCCGACGGCGTCGTGGTCGGCTCGGCGCTGGTCGAGGCCTTGAGCAAGAGCCTTGGCGCGGACGGCAAGGCGACGGCGGCGACGGCGCCCGCCGTCGCCGGCGTCGTTCGCGAGCTCGCCAAGGGCGTACGCGCCGCCCGCACCGCCCGCGGCGTCTCCGCGCCTACGATATGACCGCCTTCTTCAGCACACAGGCGATGATCTTGAGACTGCCGTCGGGCTGTGGCTCCAGCGTGTAAAGCGCCTCCCAGGCCGCACCGTCGGCGTCGATGATCTGGACCTCCTGCACGATCTTGCCTTCGGAAGTCTTGGCCTCGCCAAACTCGAAACTCCGGTGACGGTAGACCGGAGCATACGCGTTGCGGACCATGCTCATGAAGATGTCCGCGGACGGAAACATGCTCTTGATACCGGGCGCAGCGAAAGTGTAGGCCGCCGCCGCGTCGTCGTGGCTGAAGGCTTCTTCCTGGGAGCGGATGACGGACTGCCCGGCGGCCACATCATCGCCCGAGTAGGCCAATGCGGGGAAGCCGATCAATAATGCGACCAGCAGTGCAACCCTAGGCATGAGCACGCTCCGTATCTGATGAGGTTCGTCGCCGAGGTTTCGCGTGTTTCTCCTCTAACTAGCCCCGGCCGCGAGACTTTTTCAACCGTCGCGAGGGCGTCGCTGCGCGCCCGGCGTTGAATTTTCGGCGCCGGCTGCACACATAATCGCTCCGAACCGGAGCGGCAAAATGGCCCGTGATGTTGTTCGCGACTGGATGTGGTCGGAAGCGTGCGAGATGCTCTCGCGCGCCGAGCGGATGCATCGCGAGTTGTTCAGGCCGGCCGGCACGCAATCCCGGCAGGCGGCTTGGGAGCCTCCGGTCGATATTCTGGAGACCGAGCTCGCGGTTCTGGCCCTCATCGCGCTCCCCGGCGTCGACGCCAATGCGGTCCAAGCCGTGATCGAGGACGGCGACCTAGTGATTGCGGGCACGCGCGCTTATCCGGCCGAATTGCGTACCGCCGTCATTCATCGGCTCGAACTTCCGCAGGGACGGTTTTACCGGCGGCTGCGGCTGCCGGCCGGACGCTACGGCGGTGTGCGCCGCGCAGTCGTCGATGGCTGTCTGGTGATCACGTTGCAGAAAGCAGGAACCGGTCGTGGCTGAAGCTGAAATCCTGGCCAAAGAAAGCGCCAAGGAAGGCGCCGGAAGCGCGCTGCCGGCATTGCCGCCGGACGCGCTCATCATCGTGCCGGTGCGCAACACCGTGCTGTTTCCCGGACTGGTGCTGCCGATCACGGTCGGCCGGCCGAAATCGATCGCCGCGGCTCAGCAGGCCGTGCGCGAGCAGCGCCAGGTCGGCATCTTGATGCAACGCGACGCCGATGTCGCCGATCCGGCCGCGATCGACATGCATCGCATGGGCACGGTCGCCAACATCGTGCGCTACCTGACCGCGCCGGACGGCAGCCATCATCTTGTCTGCCAGGGCGAGCAGCGCTTCCAAATCGGCGAGTATCTCTCGGGCTGGCCGTTCCTGGTCGCGCGCGTGGTGCAAATCCCTGAGCCCACGACGCTTACCGCCGAGATCGAGGCCCGGTTCGTCGACCTGAAGGCGAAGACCCTCGAAGCGATCCAAATGCTGCCGCAGGTGCCGGCCGAACTCCTTGGCGTCGTGCAGGCGATCGAGGCGCCGCCGGCGCTTGCCGATCTCGCCATCGCCTACATGGATGTGAAGCCGGAGGAGAAGCAGGAGATTCTCGAGACTGTCGATATTGCGGTGCGGATGGACAAGGTCTCGCGGCTCCTGGCCCACCGCATCGAGGTCCTGCGGCTGTCGCAGGAGATCGGCCGGCAAACCAAGGCCGCGCTCGACGAGCGCCAGCGCGAGGTGCTCTTGCGCGAGCAGATGGCGGCGATCCAGCGCCAGCTCGGTGAAGGCGAAGAAGGCAAGGCCGCGGAAATGGCCGAGCTCGACAAGGCCATCGCCAATGCCGGCATGCCCAAAGAGGTCGAAGATCAGGCGCGCAAGGAGTTGCGCCGGCTGCAGCGCATGCCCGAGGCCGCCGGCGAATACGGCATGGTGCGCAGCTATCTCGATTGGCTGATCGAGCTGCCGTGGAAGCTGCCCGAGGAAAAACCGATCGATATTGCCGAGGCGCGGCGCATCCTCGACGAGGATCATTACGACCTCGACAAGATCAAGCGGCGGATCATCGAATATCTTGCCGTCCGCAAGCTTGCTCCGCAGGGCAAGGCGCCGATCCTCTGCTTCGTCGGGCCGCCCGGCGTGGGCAAGACCTCGCTCGGCCAGTCGATCGCGCGGGCCATGGACCGCAAATTCGTCCGCGTCAGCCTCGGCGGCGTGCACGACGAGGCCGAGATCCGCGGCCATCGCCGCACCTATATCGGCGCGCTTCCGGGCAACATCATCCAGGCGATCCGCAAAGCCGGCGCCCGCAATTGCGTGATGATGCTCGACGAAATCGACAAGCTCGGCGCCGGCATCCAGGGCGATCCGGGCGCGGCGCTCCTTGAGGTGCTCGATCCGGAGCAGAACAACACCTTCCGTGACAATTACCTCGCGGTGCCGTTCGATTTGAGCCGCGTGGCGTTCATCACTACCGCGAACATGCTGGACACGATTCCCGGGCCGCTGCGCGACCGCATGGAGATCATCAGCCTTGCCGGCTACACCGCCGACGAGAAGCTCGAGATCGCCCACCGCTACCTCCTTCGCCGGCAGCTGGAGGCGAACGGGCTGAAGGAAGGTCAGGTCGAGATCGGCGACGATGTCATCCGCGACATCATTCAGCTTTACACCCGCGAGGCCGGCGTGCGCAGCCTCGAGCGCCAGATCGGCCAGACGCTGCGGCACGCCGCGGTGCGCATTGCCGAAGGCCAAAGCGGACCGATCCGCGTGACCCGCGAAGACCTCGCCGGAATTCTCGGCGCGCCGAAGTTCGAGAGCGAGACCGCGATGCGCTTGAGCGTGCCCGGCGTCGCCACCGGTCTCGCCTGGACGCCGGTCGGCGGCGATATCCTGTTCATCGAGGCGACGCGCATTCCCGGCTCCGGCCGGTTGATCCTCACCGGTCAGCTCGGCGACGTGATGAAGGAAAGCGCCCAGGCCGCGCTCTCGATCGTCAAGAACCGCGCCGCCGCGCTCGGCATCGACCCGGCCCGCTTCGAGAAGCATGACATCCATGTCCACGTGCCGGCTGGCGCTATTCCCAAGGATGGGCCGAGCGCGGGTGTCGCCATGTTCATGGCGCTCACCTCGCTGATGACCGAACGGACCGTGCGCAGCGACACCGCGATGACCGGCGAGATCAGCCTGCGCGGTCTGGTGCTGCCGGTCGGCGGCATCAAGGAGAAGGTGGTTGCCGCGCACTCAGCCGGCATCAAGCGCGTCATGCTGCCGGCGCGTAATCGCAGGGATTACGACGATATTCCCGAGACCGCCCGCAGAGAGATCGAGTTCATCTGGCTCGATCGCGTCGAGGAGGCGGTCGCGGCCGCTCTGGAGCCGCGGACGCCGGCGGAGACCGCGGCCGCGCCGCAACTAGCCGACGCTGAAGCGTAGAGACATTCGCGTTCTTGGCCGCAGCCGCGGGCCGGTGCGCGCTGGATTTCCGGCTGCGCCGGAATGATCACGAAATGTTTCCGCGATCCTGCCTCGCCCGTCATTTCGGAATCTGGCAAGAATTGCTTTTCCGGGAATGGGAAGGGCTAGTTGCCATGAACATCGATGTCGGCAGGAAAGCCATCGCCGAAGCGACCGAGAAACTCAAGAATTGGGGGCGTTGGGGCAAGGACGACCAGATCGGCACGCTCAACCACGTCACGCCGGAAGACATCGTGCGGGCGGCTGGGTTGATCCGCATCGGCAAGGCGTTCGCGCTCGGCATTCCGCTCGACCGGCGCGGCCCGCAATCCGGGCTGTGGGGCGGGCGCTGGAATCCGATCCACACCATGCTGGCAACCGGCACCGACGCAGTCGCCGGGCGCCACGACAAGGTGCCGGGCATCCGCTACGCCGACGACGCCCTCAACATGCCGGTGCAATCGGCGACGCACTGGGATTCGCTCGGCCACATCTTCTACGAAGACAAGATGTACAATGGCTTCGACGCACGCGAGGCCGACAGCAACGGCCTGCGCAAGCTCGGCATCGAGCACACCAGGAACAAGATGGTCGGCCGCGGCGTGCTGCTCGACATCGCCCGCTTCCGCGGCGTTCCCTGGCTCAAGGACGGCGAGGCCATCGGCAATGGTGAGCTCGACAAATGCGCCAAGGACCAGAACGTCGAGATCAGACGTGGCGATTTCGTCATCCTGCGCACCGGGCAGATGGAGCGCTGCCTCAAGGAAAAGCAATGGGGCAGCTACGCTGGCGGCGACGCGCCGGGCGTGAAATTCGAGAACTGCTATTGGTGCCAGGAAAGAGAGATCGCGGCGATCTGCTCCGACACCTGGGGCGTCGAGGTGCGGCCGAACGAGACCAAGGAGGTCGGCCAGCCCTGGCACTGGGTGGTCATCCCGGCGATGGGGCTGACCATGGGCGAGATGTTCTACGTCAAGGAACTGGCCGAGGATTGCGAGGCCGACGGCGTCTACGAGTTCTTCTTCTGCGGCGCGCCGCTCATCATCACCGGCGGCACCGGCTCGCCGATCAATCCGCAGGCGATCAAATACCTATATGATATCCAAGTTACCTTGACCGCCCGCTAAACTTCTAGATTAATGACTGGCAAGCGCCCCTCGCATACCGCGTTGTTGTAACTGCGACGTTTGACCGAATGGTACTGGATATGATCTGCGGCCCGAATGGTACGGCCACGGGCGAGAAGGAGGGGGCGCCATTTCATGGTCAGTCTGCCTGATCAGCTATGGGCAGCCTGTCTGACGAGCTAAAGTCTGCGAAGGCTTTTTATGCATTTCTCGGCGTAGGGACACGAGAGCGTAGCTTCTTAGAGAAATACGCGCGCTATCGATACGCTGAAGCATCGATCGCGTAGCGACGGGGCGGCACAAGGACGCTGCTCGTGCCAGAGCGTCGGCTCAAGTTCTTGCAGTGCAAGACGCTTGAGTTGCTGCAGCAACTTTACTCACCGCGTGCCCCTGTCCACGGCTTCATCAAAGACCGAGGAGCGATTACCAACGCGAGTGCACATCAGACCCGTCCGTATCTTTTGAACCTCGACTTGCGTGACTACTTCGGCGTAATCACCCGCCGCCGGGTGCTGGGCATGTTGAAGGCATTAGGTCTTGAGAAGAGGTAGCACTGGCTGTTTGTTCGATCTGCGTCACCAGAGACCAGCTTCCACAGGGCGCGCCAACGTCGCCTATTCTGTCCAACATGGTCGCCTATCGCCTCGACCGTGATCTCATAAACTTCACCAAAGCGCATCGGTTGCGTTATACGCGGTTGCAGACGACATATCGCTGTCAAGCTATGCACAACCGACAGTCCTTTTCGAAGGAGGAGTGCCACTTCCGGGCAGAGTGCCAGTAGAACAGCTTTCGGCTTCCCTCAGATCGGCCATCCTGTCGAACGGTTTCGAGATCAATGCTGAAAAGGTTTGGTTCTCTGGGCCCAAGGCTCGAAAGGAAGTCACAGGGCTTATTGTCAACGATTTTACGAATGTGAAGCGAAGCTTTGTGCGCAACCTCCGCGCCGCATTGTACAAAGTTGAGACAATGGGAGCCGCCTCGGCGGAGAAGGAATATCAGAAGCGGTATAATAGCAATTCGCCGCTGGAACAGGTCCTTCGAGGACGATTGGAATGGATTGCGCAGGTCCGGGGGCGGAGTTTCAGCGCTTACAGAACCCTCGCCAAACGGTTCAATCAACAATTTCCCGGTTCGCCCGTTCCTATCCTGCCAACGAACGCGGAGATTGCGGAGCGTGCAGTGTGGGTGCTCGACTTTTTTATCGACACAGTGTGCCACCAGGGAACGGCCTTTTTCCTCGAAGGCGTCGGATTGGTGACTGCAGATCATGTCCTGGAGAGGCCGCCAGGCGCGCATGCCGAACTCCACAGACCGAGTGAGCCGACTAAAAAGTTCAAGGCCACCCCTTCCAGTCGCCGATGCCCACACCGCGACCTGGCGATACTAGATCACGACGTGCCGAGCCCGACTATCTAGTCTGCAGGCGGCGACCTCTCCGGTACGTACGAAAGACGAAATAATCGCGCTGGGATTCCGGCCTACGGTCCTGGCGATCAGTTAGGCGAGCGGCCGGCCATATCATTGCAAGGGCGACCAAGCACGCAGTGAATTGATCGAAGTGTCCGCGATCCTACCTGGTGGCATTAGCGGCGGCCCGATTGTAAACGATCGATATCAGTTATCGCCATCGCGCACCGTGGCGGCTATCAGGAACACAAGCAACTCGCCGTGGAAGTATCTGAGCTTCTAGATCTCGCTAAGGATGGTCATCGCGCCGAGGCCTATTTTAACCGATATCGCTATGCCCCCATCGAGGCGGTAGTCAGCGCCTCGGTGCGCAATTCGGCGGCCGCTCGCCGGGAGGAACGCCAGAATATTGTCGACCACCAGTGCGCCATTGCCACGCGCGCCTCGGTGACGGCGCTGCCGAGGTGCGGCGTCAGCACCACATTGGACAGGCGGCGCAGCGCCCTGTCACCTTAGGCTCATGCTCGAACACATCGAGGCCGCGCCGGCGATCCGTCTTGTCTGCAGCGCGCGGATCAGCGCGGCTTCGCGACGACGGCGCCGCGCGCGGTGTTGATGAGATACGCGGTCTTTTTCATCAGCTTGAGTTCGCGCGCTCCGATCTGATGCCGCGTCTCGTCGCTCAGCGGCGAGTGCAGGAGACGAAATCCGACTCGCGCAGCAGTTCGTCGAACGGCACGAAGGCGAGCCCGGCCTCGCGCTCCTCGTGCTCCGGTTGCGCCGCGGCGCCCAATAGAGGACGCGCATGGCAAAGCCGCGGCGCGCGCGCCATCGCCTTGCCGATCAGTCCGCCGCCGCCGACGAGCCGACGTCTTGCCCCAGACCATCGCGCCGAGGAGATCGGCCCACTGCGCGCCGCGAAAGGTTCCCGCGCGCACCAAGCGGTCGCCTTCGACCATCCGCCGCGCCGCTGCGAGCATCAGGCCGAAAAGGTCTGCCGTCGTCTCGGTTTGCTATACCGGCACGACCGCACCGCGATGCGCCGCGCCGTCGCTTCGACGATGTCGATGTGGGAAGGCGTCACCGATTGCGCGGCGATGAGGTGCAGCTTCGATTGGCGGCGATCACGCCGGCGTCGATGCGTCTGCAGCACAAGATCTCGCCTCGCGTAGCGCGGGGATAGGGCGCGGCGCGGCAGGATCACGCTTGCTCGGTTCACCCTTCTCGCACCTTCGCAGCCGCGCACGGCGCTCGCCGCCACCGGCTGGGTGATGAAAATACGCGGACATCGCGCGGCGTTCAGCTTGATCGCGGCGTTGACCTTGGGCAGCACCTTCTCCGCCAGCAATGTCATCGAGCGCTTGGCGAGCGCCGGGTCGCGCCAGTCCTTGCCGGCATAGAGGAGCGTGCCGAAATCGCCGATGCGCTCGCGGAATTTCAGGATCTCGTCGGCGACTTTCTCCGGCGAGCCGTAGATGATGAGCTCGTTGCAGATGCCGTCGAGCGTCACCTCGCCGTCGGGCTGGTCGCGCCGGGTTTTGAACAGGTCGAGCCGGCCGCGCTTCAGCTTGGCGTAGAGCTGGCTGTAGTAATAGCGGTACGGGCTTTGCGGATCGGTCGCATAGGCCTTCGCGGTCTTGTCGTCATCGGCGACGAAGATCGATTTGGCGACGCGCCAGTTCGCCGGATCGGCCTTGCGGCCGGCGCGCGCGCAGCCCTCGACATATTTCGGCCAGTGGCTTTTGACCCATTCCGGCATCAGGAAATTTGCCGAGATCGGGTCCCAGCCGCGCGCCGCCGCTTCGGTCACGCCCTTGGAGAACGGCGCCACCGCGGTCACCACGATCGGCGGGTGCGGCCGCTGCAGCGGTTTCGGCAAAAAGCCCTGGCCGATCTCCGGCATCGCCTGCTTGTCGATCCTGATCGTCCAGTATTTTCCTTCGATGTCGTAGGGCGGCTCGCCGGCCCAGATCTTCAGCACCGCGTCGATCGCCTCGACGAACATGGCGTTGCGGTCGGCATCGAGATTGCCGAACGCCTCGGCGTCGGAGAGCAAGCCGCCGGGACTGATGCCGAAGATGAAGCGGCCGTCGAGCATGTGGTCGAGCATCGCGATCTGCGCCGCGGTCGCGGCCGGGTGCGCGTTCGGCATGTTGATCGTGCCGGTGCCGAGCTTGATCGTCCGGGTGGCGTCGATCAGGCTCGCGATGAACACCGCGCACGAGGTGATATTTTCCGCGCGGTCGGTGGCGTGCTCGCCGACATAGCCCTCGACGTAGCCGAGCTTGTCGGCAAGGAGGAACGCCTCGCGGTCCTCGCGCAGCGATGTCCGCCAGTCCTTGTCGAGCGGATGGATCGGCATGGTGAAGAAGCCGAGCTTCATTGGCTACCTCTGTCCGAAAAGTGCCGCGCGTGCAACGTGACCTTTGGCGACCGTTGCTAGTGTGGCGTTATGCGGTGTAATTTGTATTCATGACGAATTCCGTTATTTGCCACGATCCTGAAGTCATGGGGGGAACGCCCGTGTTTTGCGGGACGCGCGTCCCCCTGCAGACCCTCATTGAATATCTTGAGGCAGGGGACTCGATTGATCAGTTCCTCGAGGGTTTCCCGGCGGTGACGCGCGAACAAGTCATTGCGTTTCTCGAAGAGGCGAAGGATCGACTCGTCGAATAGGTTTCGTGAGAATTCTGCTCGACGAATGTGTGGATTGGCGGTTATCGCGCTCCATCGCCGGCCACACCGTCAAGACTGCACGGCAGATGGGCTGGACCGCCGTCAAGAATGGCGAACTGCTGTCCTTGGCGTCTGCTCAATTCGAAGTATTCATTACAGTCGATCGAAATCTGTCCTTTCAGCAGAATGTCCGAGCGTTGCAGATTTCGGTCATCGTAATTCGCGCGAGAACGAACCGGCTCGCGGATTTCTTGCAGCTGGTTCCAAATCTTCTAGTGGCAATTGATACGGCGAAGCCCGGACTCGTTACCATCGTGGGTGAGGAATTCTTCTGGTCGCTCACGCCTTGAACTTCACCATTTTCTGCTGCTGCTCGCCGAGCCCGTCGATGCCGAGGCGCACCACGTCGCCGGCCTTCAAATACTTCGGCTCCGGTTTCATCCCCATGCCGACGCCCGGCGGTGTGCCGGTGATGATGACGTCGCCGGGCTGCAGGACGAAGAACTGCGAGCAGTACCACACGAGGTGGGCGACGCCGAACACCATGGTGGCGGTCGTGCCTTTCTGCCGGCTCTCGCCATTGACCGTGAGCCACATGGCGAGGTGCTGCGGGTCTTTGATTTCATCCTTGGTGACGAGCCACGGGCCGAGCGGGCCGAAGGTCTCGCAGCCCTTGCCCTTGGTCCACTGGCTGCCGCGGTCGAGCTGAAAGTTGCGTTCCGACACGTCGTTGGCGAGGCAATAGCCGGCGACGGCGTCCATCGCCTTGTCTTTGGCGAGATAGCGCGCGCGGCTGCCGATGACGACGCCGAGCTCGGCCTCGTAGTCGAGCTTGGTTGAGTCCTTCGGGATCATGGTGTCGTCGTTCGGGCCGCAGATGCAGCTCGGCGCCTTGTTGAAGAAAATCGGCTCCTTCGGCAGCGCCATCCCGGTTTCGGCGGCGTGGTCGGAATAATTGAGGCCGATGGCGATGAAATTGCCGACTTTGCCCACGCACGGGCCGAGCCGCGGCGTGCCGCGCACCAGCGGCAGCGTGTCGGGCTTGAGCTTGCGCAGCCTGGCGAGGCCCTTGGCCGAGAGCACGTCGCCGGCGATATCGGGAACGGTCTTCGACAGGTCGCGGATGCGGCCTTGGGCGTCGAGCATGCCGGGTTTTTCCCGGCCGGGCGCGCCGTAGCGGACGAGCTTCATGGAATTCTCCCTGGGCTTTTTTCAGAACGCGCCGGAAAAGACGCCGCCGTCGATCAACAGGTTCTGGCCGGTGATGTAGCCGGCTTGCGCCGAGCAGAGAAACGCGCAGGCGGCGCCGAACTCGTCCGGCTGGCCGACGCGTTGCGCCGGGACCATGGCGACGCGCTCGGCGAGCGCGGCCTCGTAGCTCACGCCGCGCTTCTTCGCATTCGCGTCGAGATTGGAGCGCAGCCGGTCGGTGTCGAACGATCCGGGCAAGAGGAAATTGATGGTGACGTTCGCGCCGGCGACGCTGCGCGCCACCCCGGCGAGGAACGCGGTGAGCCCGGCGCGGGCGCCGGAGGAAAGGTCGAGCCCGGCGAGCGGCATCTTCACCGATCCCGAGGTGATGTTGACGATGCGCCCGAATTTCCTGGCGATCATCGGGTCGATGACCTTCTGGATCAGCTCGACGGCGACGATCATGTTGGCAACGACGCCGTCGATCATCTTCTGCCGGTCGAGGTCGCGGAAATCGCGGAACGGCGGGCCGGCATTGTTGTTGACCAGGATGTCCGGCGCCGGACAGGCGTCGAACAGCGCCTTCTGCCCGTCGGCCGAACCGACATCGGCGACGACCGAAACGATCTTCGCGCCGGTCGCCTTGCCGAGCTCCGCGGCGGTGGCGGCGAGACGCTCGCGGTCGCGGCCGTTGATCACCACCTCGCAGCCGGCCTCGGCCAGCGCCTTGGCGCAGGCGCGGCCCAGGCCGCGGCTCGACGCGCATACGATCGCCTTGCGGCCGGCAATTCCCAGATCCATGTCCCAGCTCCTCCGCGGCGTTACGGCCACTTCACCACCGGCGGCAGCGAAGAAAGAATGGCCTCGACGTTGCCGCCGGTGCGCAGGCCGAAAATCGTGCCGCGATCGTAAATGAGATTGAACTCGACGTAACGCCCGCGGCGCACCAGTTGCTCCTCGCGCTCGGCTTCGCTCCAGGGCTTGGCGAAATTGCTGCGCACCAGCTCGGGGTAGATGCCGAGGAAGCCGCGGCCGACCTCCTGGGTGAAGGCGAAATCGGCGTCGAAGTCGCCGGAGTCGAGCCAGTCGTAGAAGATGCCACCGATGCCGCGTGCCTCGCCGCGGTGTTTAAGAAAGAAATACTCGTCGCACCATGACTTGAACTTGTCATAGGGCGCGACGCGCGGATGCGCGTTGCAGGCGGCCTTCATCGCGGCGTGAAACGCGATCGTGTCAGGATCGTCCTGCCGGCGCCGGCTTTCCAGGACCGGCGTCAAATCGGCGCCGCCGCCGAACCAGGACTTCGTGGTGACGACAAAGCGCGTGTTCATGTGCACCGCCGGCACCTGCGGGCTGTGCATGTGGGCGATGAGCGAAATGCCGGACGCGAAAAAGCGCGGGTCGTCGGCGGCGCCCGGAATCTCCTTGCGAAATTCCGGCGCGAATTCTCCGAACACCGTCGAGACGTGCACGCCGACCTTCTCGAATACGCGGCCCTTCATCACCGCCATGACGCCGCCCCCGCCACCCGGTTCGGCTTTTGCCGAACCGGCGTCTGCACTGCCGATCTCGGGTAAACCCGAGATCGGTCGCGCGCCGCTGTGGTCGGTCCGTTTCCAGGGCGTGCGTACGAAGCGGCCGGGCGCGCGATCGGCGAGCGGGGCGCCGGCGGGGAGGGCGTCCTCCAAATCCTCGAATGCGGCCACGATTTGGTCGCGCAGCGTCTCAAACCAGGCGCGGGCGCGCTCTTTGCGGGTGTCGATCTGGCTTGTGTCCATGGCGTCCAGAATGTCACAATTCCAGCATCATCACATCGTCCGTGGAAGGTCTTCGATCCGACACTTTAGCGACCCGCCAACAGAAGAAACTGGCCCGGTTTGGGGAAACACTAGGATGGCCGACGCGAATCGCATGACTCTGATGGAGCTGCCGAACGCTCTGCCGCCAAGCTTTGATTTCGCGGAACTGGTTCAAGAGGTCTCACGGGCGAAGATTCCTTGGGCTCGCCACTACAGTGAATACCAATCTGGCGACTGGTGGACGTGTTCTTTATTAGGACGAAGCGCCGACGCAAGGGACGTCGAGGTAACCGATGCCGTTGAGCCATTGGTCACCGACGCGCTCGAGAAATTACCCGTTACCCGAAAACTCATTGAGGGCATGGGATTGCAGTACATGATGGTCCGTTTGGCGCGTCTCGACCCGCAGGGTGCCCTGTGGGAGCACAGGGATTATCAGGATCTGTGCCGCGTCCCTCGCCAACGGATTCATCTTCCGCTCGACACGAACCCTGACGCTTTCCTGGTTTCTGGCGGCCAGCGGTTTCACATGGGCCTGGCATCGCTGCAGACGTTTCGTCCGACCACCGCACACGGCGCGTGTAACGCCGGTACCCGCGCGCGCGCGCATCTGATCCTGGACGTTTACGAAGACGAGCACCTGAAGAATCTCCTCGTGCACGCCAACCCATTGCCCTCGGTACCCCTGCAGGCGCTATCCGCCCGGGATTTGGCGGCGAAGGTCAAGCATCTTCGCAAGAGCTTGTGCAGCGACAAACCCGACGGCGAAAACGGCGCGAATCCAGATACGCTGATGCAATGGGAGCGCGCCGTTCTGGGACTTTATTTCGCATTCGCGGTCGCTGAGGGAGAACTATACGCCGCGTTGGAGCAGGTGTGCCGGGATAATGGCGATCTCGGACGTGCGGACTTCTGGACGGCGCGACGAAAGCTCGTGCTCGGCGAGGGCCTTCACGATGGTTGAGACGGGAACCGTTGACGCGGCGGTTCGTGGAAGTTGGCACGCTCTCATTCTCCAAGATTTAAAGAACAGTCTCGCCGCGAGGCCGTGGTCCCGGGATATATTGCTCCGGGGCTCGCTGGCACGAGGAGTGGAAGATTTCGAGAGCGATCTGGACTTGGTCGTAACCGTCGCGGAAGAGGACTTTGAGGCCGCGCTCCACGATCTGTCCTGCATGCTCCCGCTGTCTCTGCAAGGCCGGCTTCCGCCATGGCTCGATGGGATCGTCCGTGACTTCGGCGGATCAGGTTTCGTATATTTGGTCCAGGTCGACGAACAAAAATGGGGACAGGTCGACATATATCTGCTTCCCCACGGCCGCCAGCGGCGGTTGCTCGACAACGAACTTGTTCTGTTGCTGCGTCGCGGCAGCGATCCCAAGCCTGCCGACGATGCGACGTTCGCTCGTATCGACGTCGCCCGGCGGCGCTACGAGGAGCTCGCGATCCACGACCTGCAGCAGGCGGTGCTTGCCTGCTACGTCGCGTTGTTTCTGTTGCGCAAGCGTCTTGTGCGCAGGGACCGCTTGCAAACGTTTGCCGATACCTACGCAACGGCGCTCCGCGTCAGGGATATGGTCTTCGCGGCCTGCTACGCCGACCGGCCGGAGCGCGGATGGCGCGATTTACCGCCGGCCGCCGAACGTTCTCCTGACGCGGATTTGGTCCTGAAGGTCATGTCGATTTTCGCCCAGCAGGACGTCTTAGAGTTGACTGGACTGTCTAATCGCGTGGCCGGGCTTGAGGACCTGGTCGCCATGTTGGCGCCTGCCATTTGGCGGGAGCATGGCGAATCGCTTCGCGGCGTTGGGCGCTATCTTAGCAAGAACTCTCACCCATCACCGTGAGCGTGAAAGCCGGGTGCGGCGGCAATTGTCGATCGGGTGTTTCCCCGCCCCTACACTTTGGCCTTGAGCCAGCCGCCTTGCCAGAAGCGAAGCGCGAAGATCACGCCGCGGAATGCGACTTCTCCGCAGAGGGCGAACCAGATGCCGATCAAATTGTAGCCGAGCACTATGCCAAAGATGTAAACCGCCGGGAGACGCACGCAAAAAATGGAGAAATAGGAAAGGTACATGGGCGTGCGTGTATCGCCCGCACCGCGCATGGCCGCAGACAGCACGAGATAGGTGGCCATGAAGATTTCGGACGGGCCGCAGATGCGCAGCAGCGTCGGGGCGTCGTGGAGGATAACAGGATCGGTGGTGACGATACCGATCAGCAGGCGAGGGATGAGCACAAACAGGAGGCCCATAGTGCCCATGATCGCCATGCAGAAATACCAGCAAAGGAGACTGGCCTGCTTGACGCGCTTGGGGTCGCCGACGCCCAAATATTGACCGGCAAGCGTGGCGGCGGCGGCGCTCATCGCGAAGCCCGGAAGATAGCTGATGCCGTCGATGCGTACCGCGACGGTATGGACGGCCAAGGCGTTAGGCAGCCCCGCATAGTCGAGATGTCCGACGACACCGAGGACCA
Organism: uncultured Alphaproteobacteria bacterium; assembly: GCA_963850855.1. Taxonomy (GTDB): domain Bacteria; phylum Pseudomonadota; class Alphaproteobacteria; order Rhizobiales; family Xanthobacteraceae; genus BOG-931. The sequence continues at coordinate 136,696 of CAWKNH010000020.1, read as the reverse complement.
GGAATTGCGCGATCCAGAAACCGGACGCTTCCACTAGGCTGGGCAAGCCGATGCGAAGCACGCGCTTGATCAAATGCCATTGTGGAGCGAGGCGGTGAAGGTAGAGGCGGAGGCCGCCGCGGCCGCGAAGTAGCGAGATAACCAAGATCAGGTCGCCAAGAGTCCACGCCAGATCGGTAGCGCCGGCAATGCCGGCAACGCCATGACCGCCCAACGGAACGGGACCGCGGACGAAGGCGTAATTGGCGGCGATGTTGACGACGTTGACAGCCAGCATGATCCGGAACGGCGTCACGGTATTTCCTGCGCCGCGGTAACACGCGCAACCAACGAAGAGTACGAAGCTCATGGGAGTGGCGAACGCGAGGATGCGCAGGAAGAGGATGCTGTGGTCCAGGCCGCGGCCGGTGAGCCCCACGAACCCGCTGATGGGAACGGATAGCAGAAATAAAGCCATCCCCATCACGACGCCGGCGACGGCAGCCACGGTCAACGACTGGCCGAGTGTAGCGTTGACCAAACGGCGGCGCCGCGCCCCGGTCGCGCGAGCGATGATGGCGACCGCGCCAATGCCCGCGGCGGACTGGATCATGCCGACGATGCCGATGACATATCCGGCAATGCCGACGGCGGCGAGGGCATCGGGATCGAGGTGGCCGGCCTGCACCGTATCGACGAAGGTGACCAGAAAGCTGAGAATTTGCTCGAGCAAAGGCCAGACGGACAGAACCGCGACCTGCTGGAAAAGCGACAGGCCGGCGAGGCGGCCAGTCAGTTGGCGTTGGGCCGGATCGCCAGCGAACGGCTCCGAGCCGGCCAAGAAGGAGATGTCGGCGTCGGCGCTGAGCACGGCGGCTTTCATGGACAAGCCTCGCCGGTGGGAAACAAGCGCTCTCGAGAAAACTGAAGCGGCAACGTCAAGAGAGTGCGGACAGAAGCAGCTGTTTCGCCGCAACGGCGGTCTCGGGTGCTACCTCGTAGCGTTGAAACTCAATTCGCGGTGAATGGCCGTCACGACCGAGCACAGTACCCACCCCGTTCTCCTCCGCATGGAACACGCAAAGTGTTACGCACTCACCATCGTCCGGCACCTGGGTCGCGTGGAACAGTCCCTTTTCCACTTCATATTGCCGACCCTGCCCGACGCTCTCGGAAACCTTTCGACCCTCCGAAATCCGGATGTCGCTCCGGGTCAGCACTGACGTGGTCGCTGTGTAGGACGCGAGATAGAGCGGGTCGCCAAATCCAAACCTGGGCTGTGGCCAAATCGTATTCTCCAACGAGCCCCGAACGACGTAGCTGGACATCGCAATTTCGTGTGAGTGGATCGGCCAATTTGGCTCTTGTCCCGGGCGCTTCTCGCTGAGCCAAATGTTGAACCGCACCTGAGCTCCATCAACTGTGGCGCGCAGCCTAACGATCAGAAAACCGTAAGGATGCCTCGACACAGCGGCCGTCGGGATCATTGAAATCCAGGATGATCTCTGCCGAGCAAGTTCTTTCGCAAGATCCACGACTGCCTCTGGCATGGATTTGTCGTTGCTTATTGAGCGCTTCAGCAATCTTCTCATATTTCAATCGCGGCATTAGCATGCGCGATCGATTTCGCGACCGCTATCAGAATTTCTTTCATCTGGCTAGGCGTGGCGGCAACTCGCGTTCCTTGGGCGTCGTTGATCCTCCCATAGCGCGATTGGCTTCGAAGTTTGCAAGTCCAACGGATGTTTGCAGCGAATAATCGGTGGATTGATGGCCTGGATCAAATGCCTGGCCCGACTTTATGTTTCGGAACCAAGGCGCAGGGTCGACTCCATTCGCGGGCACCATTGCGCCTGAGGGCACTTGACCGGTTGAGTGACACGACAAGCAGGAAGAAGTCGGGTCGTCGATGGGGCCGTTTAGGCGCCCCTGATAGCCAACATGCGGCATGTGGACTTCCGGGTTAAGCCAAGTCTGCGCGAGCGGTCCTCTACCGGAATAGCTTGGATCGTTTCCCCACATGCCGCCGACCGCCGAAACATTCGTCCATCCGGTCCCACTTCGACCCTGTGGACCGCCGCCATAGACGAATGTTCCAAATACCCATCCTGTCGTATCCGAGACGCGATCGTCCTTTACGGCAAGGTCGATTTGCAGCAACCGAAGGTCAATTGCGGCGCGCGGACTTGTAGCCGTCGGATCCGGATCGTTGCGATCGGAATACACGTAAGCCTGCCACCGCGGCGCGCCTTTCAAATATGGGACCTCGGTTTCCGACGCCGTTGTGAAAACCAGCTTCGCCGCGAACGTGCCATTGGGAAATGGCGCGGCGGCCGTATCGGGGTTGCCGTGGTCCTTCCAGATACGGCCTAAAATCATGCCACCGGGCGCGTTGTAGTATCCCACGGCATAGTTACTCCATTGATGCGCCTGTTGCGATCCGAGCTCATATGGTTTGGAGACGCGCTCGCGCGTAAGACCATGAATGAACTCACGCCCGCTTATCCCAACGTCTTGCCACGGCGTGTTGTACCAAACACGCGTTGTGTTGAGCGTCGGATCAAAGCCCGATTCCGGATCGGGTCGAATGTTGCCTTCGAAAAAATAGGACAGAGCAGCATTCAAATATCTATCGAGCTCAGTCTTGGGATCAAATCGGGCCCATGGTTGCGCCTCCGGGCTGATTGTAACGGGATAATTCTGACTCAAATGAAATACATGACCTGACCAATTTGCAGTGGGCGCCATGAGCGCATCGCAGAATGGCGTTTGCGGAACATCGCACCCGCCGGTCAGAGACGCATGGTTCGCCGGCTGAGCGTAAATTCCAGCTGCTAAGACATTCAGAGCAAAGACTACAAATGGCGCGCGCTTGATGAGGAGCGCGGCCCAAGCTCTCATTCCGTCGGTCCTTCCGGACTCAACCACCATCGGGCCGATTCCTCGAAAAGAATTGGACCAGCGGCTTCGCCCGCGAAGCCCGCGAGATAGAGACGGAATTACTCAAGGGTTGAGCGTCCGGGCGACCCGGAAGCCAAGGTCGTAGCCCCGGCGGTCGCTGGTGCCCCGGTCGCGGGCCGCGGAACGGACGTAGTCCGGAGTGTCGTGCCAGGAACCGCCGCGGTCGATACGGCGGGTGCAATCGCCGCCGCGGGTCCAGGCCGAGCCATCAGCGGGCGCATCGGTGTAATTGGGATGATAGCAGTCCTCGACCCACTGCATGGCGTTGCCGGCCACGTCATAGAGACCGAACTCGTTGGCGGCGAATGAACCGACCGGCGCCGTTTGCGCGCCATCCCATCGGCTGCCGCAGCCGTTGCAGTTGGCGTTGTTGGTGCCGACGTCTTTGCCCCAGGGATAGGCCGTCTGCGTTCCGGCACGTGCGACATATTCGTATTCCGCCTCGGTCAGGAGGCGATACGGCTTGCCAGTCATCCTGGAGAGCCACGCCACGTAACGCTTAGCATCGTCCCAGGTCGCATTGATCATGGGATGTTGGCCACGCCCCCAACCGAGATCGGTGGCGCCAGCGGTGCACGCGCCGAAATCGACGCAGGCATCCCATTCGTCGAATGTCAGTGCGAATTTGGATACGGCGAAGGGTTTCCTGATCGTGACTTGATGCTGCGGGCCTTCATTAGCGTCGTGCCCCTTCTCGGTCGGCGGCGATCCCATCGTGAACGATCCGGCCGGCACTACGATCATTTCCGGGCAATAATCTTTCCCCGGCTCCGGCGAGCATTCTCTGAAGCTATCCTTCGGCTTGAGCCCTTGCTCGGCCTGCGGCGTAAGCACGTAAGGCCAAATATTCGCAAAGGCAAAGGGCCGCTCGGTCGAAGCCCAGCGCCATTCCTCTTTGACATACGCTTGATTGATCCAGCCGATGAGGCCGGCGATCAATCCAATCAACATCACGTAGATCAGCGCCTGCACCCGCCGCCGCCGTCCCTTCGCGGTCGCCTCGACCTTGCGGCATGCGGCGAGGTAATCGCGATCCGTCGCCTCCATGTGATCGGCGAGATCGGGGCGCGCGGTCAGTTGTTCCGCGGCAGCCAGCCGGTCGGTCGCGTGGATAAGCCAAGCGGCATCGCGGTTGTTTGCGACCCAATCGCGGCACGCGCGCTTGACGCCCTCGAGTACGGCGAGAAGTCCGGCATCTTCAGCAAGCCAGCCTCCCAACAGGCTCCATTGCCGGAGCAGCGCCTCGTGCGCAGGTTCAATTGTAGTTCCGCCCGTGTCCTTGGCCACGTCGGTCGTGAGCAGATGCTGCCCGACAAGATGGTGGATCAGCGGCCGCGCCTCAGTCGGGATTTCCGACAGCCGCGCCACGCGGCGCCGCGGCGCGCCGGTGTCCGGATCGACCCCCGCGAGCCACGGAATGAGGCCGCGGCGAAGCAGCGCCATTCGCGATGCATGATCCTTTGGGATGGCCGGGTCCGCGTCGGCAGCCTTCAAGGCGCGCTCCACGGCCGCTTCGATCGAGCCCCTGATGCCGCCGAGGCTTCGATATTCGGCGACTGTGAGATCGCCATCGCCGCCATGTTCGAGATAGAGACGCTCGAGCGTAAAGGCGAGCAGCGGCAACGCATCCTTAGCTCCGCCGGCCTCGATGTCCGCGAGGAGCGCATCGACCAGCGTGTCTTCGATTTCGATCTGCCTTGCGCTTCCGTCCAGCCGCCGCGCCGGCCCTTTGATCACCTCGGCATAGGAGCCCTTCGGCATGGGACCAAGGTCGAAGGGAATCTTGCGAATCCCATCAAGCAGATTTGCTTCTTGCAAGTGCCCATAGGAATCGGAACGGATGCCCAACACGACGATCACCGCGGGATCATCGCTGAGAAGCAATCCACGCAGCAGCGCCAACAAGGCTTGCGCCTCGTCCTGGCCTTCGACGCCGAACAGTTCTTCGCCTTGGTCGATCGATAGGATCAGCGCCGGGGGCTTCGGCTCGCCGCTGCCATCGAGTGCGGGTTGCGCCGCTTTGTTGGCGAGCGCTCGCAACAATGGCTGCAGCGTCGATGCTCCGCCTTCAATCGCTGCTCGCAGCTTGGCGCGCGTCGTCGCGATGCCGGCGGCGGGTAACGCCGCTTCCAGCGCCAACAGCAGGCCATTGTCCCCGGTGATCGCCGCTCGCTCCGGACGGATGACCGGCAACGGCAGAAAATGCCGATCGTCACGCGTCAGACGCGGCAATAGTCCTGCCCGCATGAACGATGATTTGCCAGCGCCGGATGCGCCAAGAATAACGAACAGCCGCGGGGCGGGAATTGCGAGCAGGCCGCGCGCCTGATCAACCGCCTCCACGATCGGGCCGCCGCGACCGAAGAAGATGCCGGCGTCCTCGGCCTCGAGCGGGCGAAGTCCACGGTAGGGCGGCCGGTTCGGCTCGTCGGCCGGCGGCCAATCGAAATATTTGGCCTCGAGACCAGCCTCCTCCAACCCATGCTTGAGACGCTGCAAACCCTCCGCCGAGAAGGTGACATGCGCCTCTTCGTGGGTGACCGGAAGGACCACGCGCAGCATGACGTGATCGCGACCGGTGGCGAGGCCCACGATCTGCCAAGTGCCTACGATCTCCTGCGGCAGTTGATCGAGCGCAAGATGCTCGATCATGACCCCAAAAAGCCGCTTGTTCAGCCGATGCGCCAGAATGAATTCCTTGCGGCACCAGGGCGAGGCGAGCCATTCCTTTGATACGAGGAACAACACTGCCTCGCAGCGGTTCGCCGCCTCGTTGAGTGCGCGTTCCCAACGTTCTCCCGCGGCGATGCCGCGTTTCGGGTCGAGGTCGAGAAAGATCTCATCCTTCCAACCGTTGCTCGCCAGCCAGTCCCGCAAAGCGACTGCCTCGGCATTGTTGGTGCTCGAATGACTCAAAAAAATGCGCGACACGCCAACCGGCCTTAAGGAGCTTCGACCCCGACGCAAGCGTAAAGATGCGTGTGGCCAATGTCACGATGGCGGTATTCTCTGTTCCGCGCCGGACGTTCCCCGTTTTGATGTACGGTAAATTCGGCGCTGGTGCCCCGGTTTGTGGCTCAATCCGACACAAACCGCGCTACTGCGGGGTGAGTTTCGCAAATTTCCGCATTTTCCCCTGTCAACCCGTCCCGCCCGTCTGCCGCAGCGCTTCGCCGGCCGCCATCGCCGCGGCGAGCGCGACATTAAGCGAGCGTAGGCCGGGCCGCAGCGGAATGACGACGCGCGCGTCGGCCGCCGCATGGACCTGCGCCGGTACGCCCGCCAATTCGCGGCCGAACAGCAGGACGTCGTCCGCCCGGTAGCTGTGGTCGAGATAGGAGAGCGACGCGGCGGTCGTGAACAGCACCAGGCGGTAGCGCTCTCCGCGCCGCCATGATTCGAAATCCGGCCATGACGCGTGCCGCCGCAACGCCACCGCATCGAGATAGTCCATGCCGGCGCGCCGGAAGGCGCGATCGGAGGTCGGAAACCCGGCCGGCTCGATGATGTCCGCGGCGACGCCGAGACAGGCGCACAGCCGCAGAATCGTTCCGGTATTCTGCGGGATATCGGGTTCATAGAGGGCGATGCGCATGGCAAAGTGCGGGCCTGCAACGCCGCGGAAAGCGGGCCATGGGGTGCGGTCAATGCCCACCTTGCACTCTCGCGGCAAGGGTGCCAATAAACGCCGCCGGATAGCGTCGCTTCTGATCTTCCCCAGGTCGGATGAGACGGACCTGCCGCCGTATGGGCCTTCCGGGGGCGGGCTTGCAGCGCGGTCGGGTTGACCGGCAAGACGGACGAGGATCGGGACGGTGACAGCAATCAAAGCAGCGGAGCCCTCGCGCCGCGATTTTCTTTTCATTGCGGGCGCCAAGGCGCGCGCGGTCGCCACGTTCGGCAACGCATAAGGTTCGACCATGAGCGGACAATCGACCTATACGCCGCAAAGCCCCTTCATGCAGTGGTTGGAGCGCCGGCTGCCGATCGCCAGCTTGGTCCATTCCTCTTTCGTCGTCTATCCGATACCGCGCAATCTGAACTATTGGTGGACGTTCGGCGGCATTCTCACCTTCATGCTCGGGGTGCAGATCGTCACCGGTGTCGTGCTGGCGATGCACTACACGCCGCATGTCGACTATGCCTTCAATTCCGTCGAAGCGATCATGCGCGACGTGGATTACGGTTGGCTCCTGCGCTACCTGCATGCCAACGGCGCCTCGTTCTTCTTCGTCGCCGGCTATGCCCACATCGCGCGCGGCATGTATTACGGCTCCTACAAGGAGCCGCGCGAGGTGCTGTGGATCCTCGGCGTCATCCTGTTCCTGCTGATGGTGGTGACCGGCTTCATGGGCTACGTGCTGCCGTGGGGGCAGATGAGCTTCTGGGCGGCGACCGTCATCACCAACCTGTTCTCGGCGATCCCGGTGGTCGGCAACGCCATCGTCACCTGGCTGTGGGGCGGGTACGCGGTCGGCAATCCGACGCTGAACCGCTTCTATTCGCTGCACTACCTGTTGCCGTTCGTCATCGCCGGCGTGGTCGTGCTGCACATCTGGGCGCTGCACATGGTCGGGCAGAACAATCCGACCGGCGTCGAGCCGAAGACCGAGAAGGACACCGTCGCGTTCACGCCCTATGCGACCGTCAAGGACGCCTTCTTCATCGGCCTGTTCTGCATCGTCTTTGCCTGGTTCGTGTTCTACGTCCCGAACTATCTCGGCCATACCGACAACTACATTCCGGCCAACCCCGGCCAGACGCCGACCCACATCGTTCCGGAATGGTACTATCTGCCGTTCTACGCTATCCTGCGCGCGATCCCGAGCAAGCTCCTCGGCGTCACCGCGCTCGCGGCATCGATCGTCCTGCTCGCCTTCCTGCCGTGGCTCGACACCTCGCGCGTGCGCTCGGCGAATTACCGGCCGCTTTACCGGCAATTCCTGTTCGTCTTCTTCCTGGTGGTGATCGGCCTCGGCTATCTCGGCTCGCAGCCGCCGGAGGGCGGCTACGTGATCGCGGCGCGAATTCTCACCTTCTATTATTTCGCGTTCCTGCTCGTCATCCTGCCGCTCCTCGGATTGCTCGAAACAACAAGGCCGCTGCCGAACTCGATCTCGGAATCGGTGCTGCGCGAAGGCGTTCCGGCCGGCGCATCGACGCCGGCGGACGCCAGGCGCTAGGGGAGGACCGGCCATGAACCCTCATCGCGGTATCCTCATTGCCTGCATGCTGGCGTCGCTTGCGGTCGTCGGAGTGCGGCCTGCCGGCGCCCAGGAAGCGGAAGCGCCGCCGCTGCAACGCTGGTCGTTCTCTGGGCCGTTCGGCCTTTACGACACCGCGCAGCTCCAGCGCGGCTTTAAGGTCTATCGCGAGGTCTGCTCCGCCTGCCACAGCCTGAAGCTGGTGGCGTTCCGCAATCTGTCCGATCCCGGCGGGCCAGGCTTTAGCGAAGGGCAGGCCGCCGCGGTCGCTGCCGGGTTCCAGGTCACCGATGGCCCGAACGACAAGGGCGAGATGTTTCAGCGGCCGGGAAAGATCTCCGACTATTTCCCGCCGCCCTTCGCCAACGACCAGGCGGCGCGAGCCGCGCTCGGCGGCGGGTTGCCGCCGGACTTGTCGGTGATCGCCAAGGCGCGCGGCTACGAGCGCGGCTTTCCCTGGTTCATCTTCGAGGCGTTCACCGACTATCAGGAGGGCGGCCCCGACTACGTCCACGCCCTCCTCAACGGCTACACCGACCCGCCGGCCGGCTTTTCGCTGCCGCCGGGCGGCCAGTACAACAAATATTTCCCCGGTCAAGCCATCGCCATGCCGAAGCCCTTGAGCGACGGGCAGGTCGAATACACCGACGGCACGCCGACGACCGTCGACCAATATGGCCGCGACGTCGCCGCCTTCCTGATGTGGGCGGCGGAGCCGACGCTCGATGCGCGCAAGCGCCTCGGCTTCCAGGTGATGATGTTCCTCATTGTGTTCACCGCGCTCCTCTATTTCACCAAGCGGCGGGTCTGGCACGCCGTGCACCACCACCCGTAGCTGCTGGAGTCGCGCCCGCCGACGGAATATCCGCGGAGCTGATTGAAGCGAGAATGTTGCCGGCGGCCGAAGCCGACCGAAAGGATCGATGCCATGAGCGACAATCCCATCGACCTCGCGCAGATTGAAAGCGAGATCCTCATCGACGAGATCTCCGACGCGGCGCTCGAGGCGAGCGCGGAGATGACACCGAAGGGACTACCCTGCACCGGCGCTCCATTCCTGGCGGCCACGTTCGGCGCGTCGCCCTGTTAGCCGGGCGCGCCCGACTATGGCCAGCGTCGCGTTGGAGAACGACCTCAAGGCCGCGATCCGCAACATCCCGGACTATCCCAAGCCGGGCATCATGTTTCGCGACATCACCACGCTTCTGGGCAACGCGCGCGCCTTCCGCCGTGCCGTCGACGAGCTGGTGCAGCCCTGGGCCGGCAGCAAGATCGACAAGGTTGCCGGCATCGAGGCGCGCGGCTTCATCCTCGGCGGCGCGGTTGCCCATCAGGTCTCCGCCGGCTTCGTGCCGATCCGCAAAAAGGGCAAGCTGCCGTTCAAGCGCGTGAGCATCGGCTACTCGCTCGAATACGGCATCGACGAGATGGAGATGCACGAGGATGCGGTGATCAGGGGCGAGCGCGTCATCCTGGTCGATGACCTCGTCGCTACCGGCGGTACCGCCGAGGCCGCGGTGAAGCTCCTGAAGCAGATCGGCGCCGATGTCCTTGCCGCGTGCTTCATCATCGATCTGCCGGACCTCGGCGGCGCCGAGAAGATCAGGAAGCTCGGCGTGCCGGTGCGCACGCTCATCGGCTTCGAGGGACATTAAGGGGGCGGACATCGCGTCTCGCCTGATCCGAAAGAGCGCCGGTTGGCCATTTGCTGCGCGCGGGTTGGCGTTGCTGGCGCTTGTTGCCTTGCCCTGGGCGGTCGCGGCGCAGGGCACGCTTCCTCCGCAAGGGTCGGGCGTGCACTTTGCGCTGACGGCGAGCGACGGAACCGCAGTCACCGAGCAAAGCTATCGCGGCAAATGGCTCGTCGTCTATTTCGGCTACACGTTCTGCCCCGATGTCTGTCCGACGACGATGCTGGAGATCGCGCAGGCGCTACAAACGCTCGGCCCGCGCGCCGATGCGGTGCAAGGCCTGTTCATTACCGTGGATCCGCGACGTGACACGCCCGGCGTCCTCGCCGAATACCTCAAGTCCTTCGATCGGCGCCTCGTCGGCCTCACCGGCACTGCGGCGCAAATCGCGCTCGCCGCCGGAAGCTTTCACGTCTTCTACGAGCGGCATGACACCGACGATGGCGGTTATCTTCTCGATCACAGCTCATTCATTTATTTCGTCGATGGCGCGGGAAAATTCGCAAAGGCTCTCACCAGCGAAGGCGGCAGCAAACAGATCGCCGACACGCTGTCGGTCCTGATCAATTCCGGACGGTGACCTCGCCGCCGGCCGCAAATCCGCCGCGGGTGCCGGCGAAAGTCGGATGTGGTAACCTTCGGACGGGGCAATGGAGGCCGGCAATGAAGCACCTCGCGCTCGCTTTTTCTTTGCTGCTCGGATCGCTCGCGGCGATGCCGTCGGCGCGGGCGCATGAAGACGAGGTCCCGCCCAAGCAACTCGGCGAGGTCGCCTTCGCCAATTCCTGCGCCGCGCAGGCGCAGGAGAGCTTCGAGCGCGGCGTCGCCTTGCTCCATTCCTTCGGCTTTGCCGACGGCGCGCAGGCGTTCCGCGAAGCGCTCGACCGCGACCCGACCTGCGCCATCGCCAACTGGGGCATTGCCGCTATCCTGATCGGCAACACCTTCTCGGTCGGCCCGACCCAAGAGGACGCGCATGCCGCCCTGGCGGCGATCGATCGTGGCCGGGCGATCGGCGCCAAGACGGAGCGCGAGCGCGACTATATCGAGGCGATCGCCGCGTACTACGATCACTTCGCCGAGCGCTCCCATGCCGCGCGGATGCGGTCTCTCGCGGACGCATTCGAGGCCTTGGCCCAACGCTACGCGGACGATGACGAAACCCAGATCTTCAGCGCGCTTTACCTGACCGCCACCCAATCGCCGACCGACAAGAGCTATGCCCGCACCCTGAGAGCGGCGGCGATTCTCGAAACGCAGTTTGCCAAGCATCCTAATCATCCGGGCGTCGCCCATTATCTCATCCACAGCTACGACTATCCGGCGATCGCGCAGAAAGGGCTGCCCGCCGCGCTTTGCTACGCCGGCGTCGCGCCGGACGCGGCGCACGCGCTGCACATGCCCTCGCACATCTTCACCCGCGTCGGCTCGTGGCGGGAATCGATCGACACCAATGCGCGCTCGGTCGCGGCCGCCAAGGCGCAGATGGATTTCGGGGAAGCCCTCCACGCCATGGATTATATGGTCTACGCCGACCTCCAATTGGGCCGTGACGACGACGCCCTCGCCCAGGTCAAGGTATCGGTCGGCCTCGCCGATTCCGGGCGCACAGCGACCTATGCGCGCGCGGCAATCCCGGCGCGCTACGCCGTCGAGCGCGACCAGTGGCGCGAGGCCGCGGCGCTTGCCGATCCGGCCGACAGCAAATTTCCCTACACCGGGGCGATGACGCTGTTCGCGCGCGCGCTCGGCGCCGCCCGCAGCGGCGATGCCACCGCCGCGCAGAAAGACGTCACGCAACTCGCCGCCATTGTCGCCGGCCTCAAGGCCACGAAAAACGATTACTGGGCGACCGAAATCGAGGTGCAGCGCCTCGGCGCCGCCGCCTGGATCGCCTTCGCCGAGGGCAAGCGCGAGGAAGCGCTCGAGCTCATGCGCTCCGCGGCCGACATGGAAGACGCGAGCGAGAAGAGCGCCGTTTCTCCCGGCCGCATCCTGCCGGCGCGCGAGCTTCTCGGCGACATGCTGCTCGAAAGCGGCCGCTCAAGCGACGCGCTTGCCGCCTACGAAGCCTCGCTCGTCAAGGATCCGAAGCGCCTGCGCAGCTTCGACGGCGCCGGCCGGGCGGCATTAGCCGCCGGCAATGCCGACAAAGCGCGCTTCTATTTCAGCCGCATGGTCGAGATGGCGGACGCCAATAGCGAGCGCCCCGAACTGATAAAGGCGCGCCAGTTCCTTGCCGCCAGGTGAGCGGCCGGGCCCGGTGCGCCCGTCGCGTCCGCCGGCCGGCTCGATCTCAAATGAATGGCGGCGGATACAAGTGGCAATATTCGCGATGTGCTGAAGCGTAGCCGCTATCGCCGCAAGGGCCGGTCGTCCCGTAGCGCCTGACGTTCATGCGGCACAGCGCATAATCGCGGGTATGCGGCATGTAGCCATAGATCCGGCATTGGTCGAACGTCGCCGCTTGCGCTGCGTTCACACCGCCGGCAATTGTCATTCCCGCGAGTATCAGCAAAAGTCGAAGCGGCTTGAGCAACGACATTTTGTGCCTTCCTTAGTCTAGTTGCTTACCATAATGGTCGCACAGCGTTCGCCGCCCGCCTACACGCCGGAGCTTGGCGGGAAAGCAGGCTTGCGCTTCTCCAGGTGCGCGGCCAGCCCTTCCGCCGCCTCCGGGCCGGTGAAGCCCAACATTTCCAGCGCCAGCGATGTGTCGAAGGCGGGCCCCGCCTGCCGCAGCCAGTTGTTGAGCGAATATTTGGTCCAGCGGATCGCGCTTTGCGCGCCTTCGGCGAGCCGCGTCGCGATCTCCACCGCCTTGCCGTCGAGCTCGGCATCTTCGACGGCGAGGCTGACCAGCCCGATCCGCTCGGCTTCGGCGCCGAGGAGCTGGTCGCACAGCAGGAGATAATATTTGGCCTTGGCCATGCCGCACAGGAGCGGCCAGATGATCGCGGCGTGATCGCCGGCGGCGACGCCGAGCCGGGTGTGGCCGTCGATGATGCGGCACTCCTTGCTGGCGATCGAGATATCGGCGAGGAGCCCGCAGACGAGCCCGGCGCCGACCGCCACGCCGCGCATGGCGCTGACGATCGGCTTTCCGCAATTGATGATGTTGTAGACGATGTCGCGCGCCTCCCGCCAAGCCCGGGTGCGAGCCTCGAAATCGCGCATGATCCCCTCGATCATGCGGAAATCGCCGCCGGCGGAAAACATCGCCCCGGCGCCGGTGATGATCGCGGCGTTGATGTCGGGATCGGCGTCGAGATCGCGCCAGATGCGGGCGAGCTCGGCGTGCATCGCACCGTCCGCGGTGTTGAGCTTGCCATTGTCCATGGTGATGCGCAGCACCTTCGGGTGCGGCGTATCGAGTTTCAGCCGGGTATAGCCGGAATAGCGGTCGGTCATGGTTGATGATCCGTGACGCACCTTGTGTAGCACGGCTTAGAGTGCACCGCACTTTCGTTGATTGCCGCAAGGGATTGTTAAACCGCCGCCTTCCACCATGCGGCGATGTTGCGCATAGTGGTCGCCGCCCTGGCCGCTTTTGCGGTCTTCGATCTCTGCTTCCAGAACGGCATGTACACCTATGCCGTCCTGCTCAGCGGCGTCTCGTTGGTCCATCGTGTGGTGACGGGATACTAGATCGAACGGGCGACTTAGCGGACTTGGCGCGCTTCCGAGGGCATGCCGCCCAGCGACGAGGTGAGCCGGCCCATGAGCAGCCGCAGCTCGAGCTCGCGAAATTCGGTGAAGATGGTGTTGACCCAGGTATGGACCTCGGTCGGCCCGCCCGGCTGCTCCTTCATGTAGGCGCCGAAGGAGAAGCTCGGCCGGTCGATGACGCCGCGCACGATCGGCGACAGGCGCGGGATGCGGATCACGCCGCAGTCGGCGCGGGTCGGCGGGAAATCCTCCTTGGCGAACATCATCGATACCGATTCATTGTGCACCGGCACGAAGTTGGTCGCCGGCATGCGGCGGCGCAGCTCCGCATAAGTGGTCGCGGTCGCCGCCGCGGAGTTGGTCACGTAGAGCACGATCGGCTCGATCAGGCGCCGCTGCGCCTCGTGCACGAACCCGATCTCCGCCATCACTGCGAAGAATTGGTCGAACGGGCCGTAGCCCAGATCGATGACCTTGGTGCTGGCATGGTCGGCGATCAGCCGGTCGAACAGCGCCATCTGCCCGCGGGTGTCGCCGATATCGACCGGCCAGACCAGGCGGGGAAAACGCCTCGCCAGCGCCGGCTCGCGCGGTTGCAGATCGTAGCCCACCAGCGGCCGGCCGTCGGCGCGAAAATATTCGATCAACAGTCGGGCGATCAACGTCTTGCCGACCCGCGGGCGGGGCGAAGCGACGATGTAGAGGGGAGCGGGCTGTGTCATCCCGGCCGTCGCTATTCCACTGAAACTATAGAACCAGCCCGGCGTCGCGGCTGCCGCCGCATTGCGATGGCCCGCGATTAGGAGCGCACGACCTGGACGCGCGCGCCGCTGCTGCCGCTCGCGGCCGGCACGCTGGCCACGAGGTCGTTGAGCTTGATGCGATCGTACTCCGCCCAGACGTTGCCCAGCCAATGGCGCACATAGCCGCGCAGCACGAACGAATAATTGGCCGCCTCCGCTTTCGTCCCCTTGTTGGCGACGAAGGTGAGGAAGGGAACGGAAGCAAGCTCCACCTGTTCGAAGGCCATCTCGTCGAGCTTGGGGATGGTGATCTCGACCGCGTCTTTGTATTTTTTAAAATAGGACGAGTGCGTCGCCTGGTCCCATTCGAAGAAGCTGGTGTTGTTGATGAAGTTCTTGACCAAGAAATACTCGGCGTCGCCGGTGAACGGCGCGGTGTCCTCGATCTCGTTGAGTGAGGCGATCGACGAGCCGAGAATGTGGAAGACGACGAAGGTGATCTGCCCCTTCTTCACCGAATCGAGAAAACCGACGTCGCGCAAGGCGCGCAGCGTCGGCGACAGAAGCCCGGCGCGCACGTCGATCACGGTGACGCTCGCGTCCGACAGCGTGTCGAAGATCCGCATCTGATCGGGGACCGAGGTGACGTCGACGATGTCGGTGATGTCGGGGTGGAAGCGCTTCAGCGTGCCTTTCGGCGATTCGGAATCGAATGCGCGCGTCGGTACGTGGTGCGCCGTGAAGTAGTCGAGCAGCGTGCGGGCGACCGTGGTCTTGCCCACACCGCCCTTGTCCGCGCCTACCACGACCACCGTCGGCTTCGCCATGGTCGATTCCTCGTTCGCGCTGCGCTGCCCCATTCTCGTCCCGTCCGGATCGGCATCCGGCAGAAAACATCGGGCCAAAGCGAGAAGCGTCGCGCCCGTTTCCCCAGAACTCGCTTTTACACATCCCGGCGAGTTTTTGGAAGGAGGATGTAGCGCGTGTTTGCTGGCGCCGGGCGGCCGATTGTGGCGCCATTGCGGCTCAGCCGCGATGCGGTCCCCAGGGGCCGGAGTCGGCGGCGTTGTCGGCTTGCGCAGAAGGCCGCGACGGCGGCAGCGGATTTCCGCCGTCGCTCTCGCCGCCGCCGTCGCCGGCCGGCGATCCCCAGGGGCCCTCGGCCGGCGCCTGCTCGCGCTCGGAGGTGTCCTCGTCCCTGCTTGCTTGCTCGTCCTCGCGTCCTTGCGGCGGCAAGGCGATCGGGCCGGGATCATGGCCGCCGGCGAACTTCACCAGCGCCGCCACCCGGCGCTCGACCGAGGGATGGGTGTCGAACAACTCGCCAAAGCCTTCGCGCGGGTTGTCGAGGCACATTTCCATCACCGCCGAGGTCGCGCCCGGCAATTCGCCGCGGCCCTCGATCTTGCGCAGCGCCGAGATCATGGCGTCGGGATTTTTGGTGAGCTCGACCGAGCCGGCGTCGGCAAGGAATTCGCGCGAGCGCGACAAGGCGAGGCGGATGATGAACGACAGTACATAGGCGACGACGATGAGCGCAATGGCGATCAGGATGGCGAGGCCGGCGCCGCCGCCCCGCCGGTCGTCCGCGGATCGCCCGCCGCGGAAGCTAAAGCCGTTGTAGAACCAGAGGCGGAAGAACAGCTCCGCGAAAAACGAGATCGCCCCGGCGATGATGACGGCGATCACCATCATGCGCACATCGCCGTTGCGGATGTGGGTCAGCTCATGACCGAGCACGGATTCGACTTCGGCATCGTCGAGCCGGTCGAGCAGTCCCGAGGTTACGGTGATCGCATATTGCTTCCGGCTCATGCCGGTGGCGAAGGCATTGAGCGCATCGCTCTCCATCAGCTTGAGCTTGGGCATGGTGATACCGCGAGAGATGCAGAGATTTTCCAGAAGGTTGTAGAGCCGCGGCGCGTCGGCGCGGCTAACTTCCCGCCCGCCGGTCAACGCATCGATGAGGCTCTGATGGAAGAAATAGGCGATGACGATCCAGAGCCCCGTGCCGAGCGTCGCCAGCGGCGCCGCGCTGACGAGGTCCCTCCACGCCCGCTGCATCAGCGCGTCGAGGTCGGCGTCGATCGAGAGCGCTTCCGCGGTCAGCGCGCCGGCATAGATGAGCACATAGACGAGGAAGAACAGCGCGATGAGCAGCGCCACCGACCGGCGCCGGTTCGACTGGATATGGCTGTAAAGACCGTACGCGGCCATGGCTGTCATTACCGGTCGCGGCGCGAGCCGCGAGCCCGCAATCCGCCGTCACGAAACGCGAGGGTTTTGACCGGTCGTCGCATGCTCATCCGGCCGCGGCTGTCGACTGCAGACTGACGGCTCAGAATTTTACCTGCGGCGCCTCGCCGACGGTTTTGCGCTCCTCGCCGAGATCGAAAAACTCCTTCGGCGCGAAACCGAGCGTCGCGGCGAACAGGGCGGCGGGGAATTGCTGCATGCCGGTATTGTATTCCTGCACCGCATTGTTGAAGAAACGCCGCGCCGCCGCGATCTTGTTCTCGATATCGCTCAGCTCCGCCTGCAATTGCTGGAAATTCGCATTGGCCTTGAGATCGGGATAGGCTTCGGAAAGCGCGAACAACTGGCGCAGCGCGCCGGAAAGCATGTTCTCGGCCGCCGCCTTCTGCTCCGGACCCTGCGCCGCGACCGCCGCGTTGCGCGCCTTGACCACCTCGTCGAGCGTGCCGCGCTCATGCGCGGCGTAGCCCTTCACCGTCTCGACCAGGTTAGGAATGAGATCGTGCCGCTGGCGCAATTGCACGTCCACGTCGGCAAAGGCCTGGTTGACCCGCTGCCGCATGGAGACGAGGCCGTTGTAGATCGCGATCACCCACAAGACCAAAACCACGATGATGACGAGAACGACCAGTGTCGAGGTACCCATGGGCGGAATCCTCCGGCATCCTGACGGAAATCGACGACGCGGCCGCAATCTAGCCGCATGACAAAACGCGCGCGAGGGCCGGCGGTCGGCCGCGTTCCCCGCTCCGGCCTTACATAGTGCGGTTAACCGATCCCGTTAAGGTTAGATGCCGATGGTTATCGCGCCGCCGGGGCTGGTCGTCTAGGGAATTGCGGGGGCAGGCAGGTGAGCGTCATGGCCAATCATGATCTCGGCGTTTTCTCGGCGGATGGCGCGGCCGACGCCGCGGCCTTGGCAGATGAGCGCGTGAGCGCGGCGCCGCGGCCCGGTCGTAACGACGCAAATGCCGGTGATACCGGCTCGCCGGCGTCCGTCGAACGCGATCAGCTTGCCCGCGACATTGCCGCGATCGAACGTGCGACCGTGGCGTTGCGCAAGGCGGAGCCGGCGCTCGAATCCTGGTCCGATCCGCCGCCGCAGGCGAGCCACAAGCCGCGTCCGATTTGGCTGCTGGTCGGTGTGCTGTGGATTTCGACCGCGATCGTTACCGTCGGCGCGGCCGTCGCCATCGCTGCGCTCGTCGGATAAACCGATCCCCGCCGCCGGTTTTACGCCACCTGCACCTCGGCAAGGAAACGGCGCACTTGCGTCTGCAAGCTTTCCGCCTCGATCGCGAGGGCGTCCGCCAGCGTCTTGACGTCGGCGGCGGTCGTGCGCGCGCCGGCGCTCGCGCCGGCGACGCGGCTGATGGCGCTGGCGCCGGTGCGCGCCTCGGATGATGCGCGGTTGACGCCTTCGGCAATGGACGTGACCGCGTTGTTCTGCTCCTCGACCGTGGCCGCCACGGCGGCGGCGATCTCCGACATGTCGTCGATGATCGAGGAGACCTGCTCGATCGCCTGCGCCGCGTCCGCGGTGGCCGACTGGATCGAGCCGATCAGGGCGGCGACGTCCTCGGTCGCCCGTGCGGTCTGGGCGGCGAGCGATTTGACCTCGGAGGCGACGACGGCGAACCCGCGGCCGGCGTCGCCGGCGCGCGCCGCCTCGATCGTGGCGTTGAGCGCCAGGAGATTGGTCTGGCCGGCGATCGCGGAAATGAGCCCGATCACCTCGCCGATGCGGTTGGCGGCATTGCCCAGCTCGGACATGGTGTTGGCGGTACGCCGCGATTCGGCGACGGCGCGGCTCGCCACGTCGGTCGATTTCGTCGCTTGGGTGGCGATCTCGCCGATCGAGGCCGCAAGCTCCTCGATCGAGCTCGCCACCGTGGTGACGTTGACCGAGGCGGCGCCGACGCTGTTCTCGGCATCGTGCGCCTCGGCGGAGACGGCGTCCGCGGCGTCATTGAGCCCGGTCGACGCGTTCTCCAGCCGGTCGGCAGATTCGCGCAGGCGGCCCAACGCCTGCTCCACCGAGGTGCGGAATTGCCGGATCATCGAGGCGACCGCCTCGCCGCGTTGCTCGCGCGCCGCGTTCGCCTTGGTTTCGAGCGCGGCGAGCCGGCCGCGCTCGATCATGGTGTCGCGGAAGACGATCACCGCGCGCGCCATGGCGCCGAGTTCGTCATGCGCCTGGGTCTCGGGAATGTCCGCCGCGGTGTCGCCGCTCGCCAGCCGCTTCATCACCGCGGCAAGGTGATCGAGCGGACGGGTGATGCTGCGGCCGATCCGCCAGCTCAACCCGATGCCGATGAGAGCCGCCGCACAGCCCATCGACAAGATGAAATTCCGAATTTGCGCCCGCGACGCCGCCAATGCGGTCGCCGCCTCGCTGGCGCTCGACTGCGCCATTTCGGCGATGCGGTCGGCGGCGGGCACCACCCGCTCGGCATCGGCGGCGATGAGCGCCAAGAGCGGCTCGATCTTGCCGGTCGTGGCGACCCATTGCGCGAAGGCGCCGTTGTAGGCCTGGACCGTCTCGTTCAATCGCCGCTTCATCGACGGCGCGCCGTCGACCGATTCGAAGAGGTCGTTAAAGTGCCGGACCTCGTCGAGGAAGCGGTGCTCGGCCGCCGGCGCGTGGGTGAGGCGATACTCGATTTCGTAACGGCGCATGCTCGAGAGCGACGCCAGGAGTTTGCCGATATCGAACTGGGCAACCCAGGATAAATCCTGGTGAATGATCGTCTCGACCGCATTGCTGGTCGCGCCGAGCTCGGCGGTCAAGCCGTCGGTTTCCTTGAAGCCGAGCACTCTCTGCTCGCGCACCACGCCGGCAAACCGGGCGCCGAGGTTCTGCACGGTGACGCGCAACGCCGGAATCGCGTCCTGTCCCGGCACGGCGAGGGTGGTCTCGATGCGGTCGAGGCTTTGCAGCGCGAGCTGTTGCCCGCGGGTAAAGTCGCGGACCTGCTCCTCGGCGGGACGGGCGACGAACTGCGCAGTGGCGACGCGCATCACCAGGAGCCCGGCTTTGAGATCGCGGCTCGCGTCGGCCAGCTCGGTATCTCGATGCACGCTCTCGAAGGCGCGGCCGACCTCGTAGTCGCCGCTCATGAAGGCGACGCCGATGGCGAACAGTCCGCTTACCGGAATGAGGCCAAGGACAATGATGCGGGTGCGAACCGATAACCGGGCGAAAAACTGCGCGATGGACATGGGCTGGCCGGTAAGGGTCCTGCGAATGGGGGCGCGACGAGGAAATCCCCGCCAGCAAAGCGGAAAATGGTTAAGATTTGGCAAGAATTGTGGAACCCCGGGCCGCTTTTTGTTGCACTGCACGCTCAACGCCAGTAGGCAATTCAAAGCTAACCGCTTGAAGTGGTGAGAGCCTTCATGCCGCTTGCCGCATCGCCGATCTCCTCCGATCACGAATTGATGACCGCGCTACGCCAAGCGGTCCAAGGCTGCGAAGCCTTGTTCGCGGATGCGCGCCGCGCGGTTGCCGACCGGGTGACGGTCGATGGCCGGCCACTGGCGCGCGCACTCGATCGCGAACAGCGCGCTACGCACGGCTTGGCCTGGCTCGCGACCTATGTGGAAGGGATCCGGCGGCTCGCCGCCTATGCGGAGCGCTTGGCGGAAGGCGGCGGTCTCGGTGAAATCGAGGAACTGATCGTGCGCATCGGCGCCGGGGAATACCTGGCGCAGATCATCGGCGGCATTCCGATGAGCCAGGGCGAGATCGTACGGCTTGCCGATCTCGGCCTGAATCCCGCGGCGGTGTCGGCGCGGGTGACGCCCGGCCTCGAGCACCTGATCGCCACCGGCAATTCCGCGCCGCGCCGCGCGCGGCTCGTCGAGCTGATGCGCCAGCAGCGCGATGCCACCTTCGGCACCTGCGGCCTCGACGACACCCTCGATTCGATCCGCGAGGAGATGCGCAAATTCGCCGACGACAAGGTGGTGCCCTATGCGCATGAGTGGCACTTGCGCAACGAGTACATTCCGCTCGAGGTCATGGGGCAGATGTCCGACCTCGGCGTGTTCAGCCTCACCATTCCCGAAGACTATGGCGGCATGGGCCTCGGCAAAGAATCGATGTGCGTCGTCTCCGAAGAGCTGTCCCGCGGTTATATCGGTGTCGGCAGCCTCGGCACCCGTTCCGAGATCGCGGCCGAGCTTATCCTCGGCAGTGGCACCGAAGAGCAGAAGCGCAAATGGCTGCCGAAGATCGCCTCGGGCGAAGTGCTGCCGACCGCGGTCTTCACCGAGCCGAATACCGGCTCCGATCTCGCCTCGCTGAAGACCCGCGCGGTGCGCCAGGGCGACACCTATAAGGTCTACGGCAACAAGACCTGGATCACCCACCCGGTGCGCGCCGATCTGATGACGCTTCTGGTGCGCACCAATCAAGCCGAGAAAGGCCATCGCGGCCTCTCCATGCTGCTAGCGGAAAAACCGCGCGGCGACGACGACAAGCCATTCCCCGCCGCCGGCATGTCCGGCACCGAGATCGAGGTGCTCGGCTATCGCGGCATGAAGGAATACGAGATCGCTTTCGACGGCTTCGCGGTGAAGGCGGAGAACCTATTGGGCGGCATCGAGGGGCTCGGATTCAAGCAGCTCATGACCACCTTCGAGTTGGCGCGCATCCAGACCGCGGCCCGCGCCGTCGGCGTGGCGCAGGCCGCGCTCGAGCAGGCGCTCGACTATGCGACGACGCGCGTGCAGTTCGGCGAGCCGATCGCCAATTTCCCGCGCGTCGCCGACAAGCTCGCGATGATGGCGGCCGAGATCATGATCGCGCGGCAGCTCACCTATTATGCGGCGCGGGAGAAGGATTCCGGGCGCCGCTGCGACCTCGAGGCCGGCATGGCCAAGCTCCTTGCCGCCCGCGTCGCCTGGTCCGCGGCCGACAATGCCGTGCAGATCCACGGCGGCAACGGGTTTGCGCTCGAGTTTCCGGTCTCGCGCATCCTCTGCGACGCCCGCATTCTCAACATTTTCGAAGGTGCCGCCGAAATCCAGGCGCAGGTGATCGCGCGGCGCCTGTTGGACGGATCGAACTAGATGTAGCCCCGGCTGAGCGCAGCGAAACCCGGGGACGATCTTGCGGATCGAACGCCGCGCCCGCATTTCGCTGGCGCTCGATCCGGGCTACAAGTAGCACCCATGTCCGAATTCCTCTCGCACGGCCTCGTCCCGATCGCCATCGGCGCGGTCGCCGTGGTGCTGCTGCTCGGCCTCGTCAACATGATGCGCGGCGGCTCGGGCAACACCTCGCAGAAGCTGATGCGGCTGCGCGTGCTGCTGCAATTCGTCGCCGTCGTGATCATCATGTTCACGATCTGGGTGATGGCGAAATAGGCCATGGTCGTCCTCAACAAGATCTATACCCGCACCGGCGATGACGGCACGACTGCGCTGGGCACCGGCGAGCGGCGCAAGAAATACGATCTGCGCATCGCCGCCTACGGCACGCTCGATGAGGTCAATGCGGCGCTCGGCATCGCGCGGCTCCATACCCGCGATGCGGCTGCGCTCGATGCCGCGCTGGCGCGCATCCAGAACGATCTGTTCGATGTCGGCGCCGATTTGTGCACGCCCGGCAAAGGCAAAGGGCCGGGCGGTGCGCGGCTCACGGTGACGCAGACCCAGGTGACCTGGCTCGAAAGCGAGATCGACCGGCTCAATGCCGAGCTCAAGCCGCTCAGATCCTTCGTCTTGCCCGGCGGCAGCGCGGCGGCGGCTTATCTGCATCTTGCCCGCACCGTGTGCCGCCGCGGCGAACGTCTCGTCGCCGAGCTCATGGACAAAGCGGACGAGAGCGTCACGCCCGAGGTGCTGAAATACGTCAATCGACTGTCCGATTTCCTGTTCGTCGCCGCGCGCTACGCCAACGACAAAGGCGACAGCGACGTGCTGTGGCAGCCGGGCCGGAATCGCTGAAAAGAAAGCTCAGGAGGGAAAGTTCATGGGAAGGCTCGACGGCAAGGTCGCAATCGTCACCGGCGCCGGAAGCGGCATTGGCCGCGCCACGTCGATCCTGTTCGCGCGCGAAGGGGCGCGCCTGGTGATCGTCGATAAGAACGCCGAGGGCGTAGGCGAGACCGCAAAAACCATTGCCAAAAGCGGCGGCACCGCCCAGAGCATGAGCGCCGACGCCGGCCGCGAGGAGGACGTGAAAGCTTACGTCAACCAGGCGCTGAAGAGCTACGGCGGGCTCGACGTCGTCTATGCCAATGCCGGCATCAGCGGCGGCCTGGTGCCGCTGTTCGAGCAGACCGTCGAACAATGGCTGCAGATCCTGCAGACCAATTTGCTCGGTCCGTTCCTGGCGATCAAACACGCCGCCGCGCATATGGTGGAGAAGGGCCGCGGTTCGATCGTGCTCACCGCGTCGGTCGCCGGACTGCGGGCGAATGCCGGCGGCGCGCCCTACAGCGCCAGCAAGGCCGGCGTCATCAGTCTCGCGCAGACGGCGGCGACCGCGCTTTTCGGCACCGGCGTGCGCGTCAACGCGATCTGCCCGGGACTGATCGAGAGCGGCATGACCCGGCCGATCTTCGAGCGGGCGCGCGAGCGCGGCACCCAAGACAAGATCGGTCAGCTCAATCCGCTGCAGCGCGCCGGCGCGCCCGAGGAAATCGCGGCCATGGCGCTGTTCCTCGCCAGCGACGAGTCCTCCTACGTCAACGGCCACGCCTTTCCGGTCGATGGCGGCCTCGCCAGCACGCTGCCTTTCACCCGACCGATCCGTTGACCGCGAGCGCGACGGCCGTTACGTTCCCGCACCGCAGCATCGCCAGTACGCAAAAGAAGCGGCCGAAAGCAGCCGAACCAACCGTATCCAGCCATGAAAATCCTCGTGCCCGTGAAGCGGGCGGTCGATAAGGATGTAAAAATCCGGGTCAAGGGTGACGGCACCGGCGTCGAGCTTGGCAACGTCAAAATGTCGATGAATCCTTTCGACGAGATCGCCGTCGAAGAAGCGATCCGGCTCAAGGAAGCGGGCAAGGCGACCGAGATTATCGCCGTCTCGATCGGCCCGGCGCAGGCGGGCGAAACGATCCGCACCGCGCTCGCCATGGGCGCCGACCGCGGCATCCTGGTCAAGGCCGACGGCTATGTCGAGCCGCTCGCGGTGGCGAAGATCCTCAAGGCCGTCGCCGCCGCGGAGCAGCCGGGCCTCATCATCATGGGCAAGCAGGCGATCGATGATGATTGCAACCAGACCGGCCAGATGCTTGCGGCGCTGCTCGGCTGGCCGCAAGGCACGTTCGCCTCCAAGCTGGCGCTCGACGGCGAGGCGTTGATGGTCACGCGCGAGGTCGACGGCGGCTTGCAGACGGTGAAGCTGAAAATGCCGGCGATCGTCACCACCGATCTGCGCCTGAACGAGCCGCGCTACGCGTCGCTGCCCAATATCATGAAGGCGAAGAAGAAGCCGATCGACGAGAAGACCGCCGGCGACTACGGCGTCGACATCAAGCCGCGGCTCGAAGTGGTCAAGACCACGGAGCCGCCGGTGCGCAAAGCCGGCGTCAAGGTCAAAAGCGTCGCCGAGCTGCTCGACAAGCTCAAGAACGAGGCGGGGGCGATCTGAAAAATGCCGACGCTGCTGCTTGCCGAACACGACAACAAATCGCTCAAGGATGCGACCGCCAAAGCGTTGACCGCCGCCAAGGCGCTCGGCGCCGACGTGCACATCCTGGTCGCCGGCTATCAATGCAAGGCGGCGGCCGATGCCGCCGCCAAGCTCGACGGCGTCAAGAAAGTGCTGCTGGCCGACGCGGCTCCCTACGAGCACATGCTGGCGGAACCGACCGCGGCGCTGATCGTCTCGCTGGCCCAGCCTTACGAAACGATCATGGCGGCGGCGACCACGAGCGGCAAGAACATCATGCCGCGCGTCGCCGCGCTGCTCGACGTGATGCAGATTTCCGAGGTCATCAAGGTCGTGGCGCCGGACACGTTCGAGCGCCCGATCTATGCCGGCAACGCGATCCAGACCGTGCGCTCCGGCGATCCCAAGAAAGTGATCACCGTGCGCACCGCCGCCTTCCAGGCGACCGGCGAAGGCGGCTCCGCGCCGGTCGAGGCGGCTCCGGCCGTCGCCGATCCCGGCCTTTCCGGCTTTATCGGCGAGGAGCTTTCGAAATCGGAACGGCCGGAACTCACCTCGGCCAAGATCATCATTTCCGGCGGCCGGGCGATGCAAAGCCGCGAGAACTTCACCAAATATATCGAGCCGGTGGCCGACAAGCTCGGCGCCGCCGTCGGCGCTTCGCGCGCGGCGGTCGATGCCGGCTATGCGCCGAACGACTGGCAAGTCGGGCAGACCGGCAAGGTCGTGGCCCCCGACCTCTATATCGCCGTGGGCATTTCCGGTGCTATCCAGCACCTCGCCGGAATGAAGGATTCGAAGGTCATTGTCGCTATCAACAAGGATGAGGAAGCGCCGATCTTCCAGGTCGCCGACTATGGACTGGTTGCCGATCTCTATCAGGCCCTGCCGGAGCTCGCGAGCGAACTCGGCAAGATGGGCCGCTGACCGAAGGCGGCGTGCAGCGCGAGATCATCGCAGAAGGTAAGCGAAGATGGTCGAAGTCAAAGAGCGGCCGAAGACGCGCGGCGAACGGGCCGATGCGGCGGCGCATTCCATTCGCAATATCGGCGTCGTCGGCGCCGGGCAGATGGGCAGCGGCATCGCCCATGTCTGCGCCCTGTCCGGCTTTCACGTGCTGCTCAACGACATCGCCGTCGAGCGCATCTCCGAAGGGATCGCCACCATCAGCGGCAATCTGGCGCGCCAGGTCAGCCGGCAGCGCATCACCGACGAAGAGCGCCAGGCGGCGATCAAGCGTATCGCTCCGGCCAAGTCGCTCGACGATCTCGGCGATTGCGATCTGGTGATCGAAGCCGCGACCGAGAAGGAGGAGACCAAGCGCAAGATCTATGGTGCGCTGTGTCCCGCGCTCAAGCGCGATGCCCTCCTCGGCACCAGCACCTCCTCGATCTCGATCACCCGGCTGGCCTCGGCGACCGACCGGCCCGAGCGCTTCATCGGCATCCACTTCATGAATCCGGTGCCGCTGATGGAGCTGGTCGAGGTGATCCGCGGCATCGCCACCGACGACGCCACCTTCGAGACCACCAAGCAGTTCATCGCCAAGCTGGGCAAGCAGATCGCGGTGTCGGAGGATTTCCCCGCCTTCATCGTCAACCGCGTGCTGCTGCCGATGATCAACGAGGCGATCTACACGCTCTATGAGGGCGTCGGCAATGTCGAGGCAATCGATACCGCGATGCGGCTTGGCGCCCACCATCCGATGGGACCGCTCGAGCTCGCCGACTTCATCGGCCTCGACACCTGCCTCTCGGTGATGCAGGTGCTGCACGAGGGGCTCGCCGACTCCAAGTACCGGCCGTGTCCGCTGTTGGTGAAATACGTCGAGGCCGGTTGGCTCGGCCGCAAGACGCAGCGCGGCTTCTACGACTATCGCGGCGAGAAGCCGGTACCGACCAGGTAATCAGAAAACCTGGCTGGTGATCGGACGGCCGAGCTTGCGCTCATCTGTTTGCCGGCCACCGGTCGCTGACCCGCTCAATCGCAGCACGAATCCGAACTCTTCGGTTGCTCGTACGCCGCGTTCGCATCGACCGCGGTGCCGCCATACCGGTCGTGATGGCGCACCCAGGCCATCGTGTAAGCGAGACCGCCCTCGTCGCGGCCCTTGGGCGCGATGTCGAGCAGATTGTATGCGCCGATCAGGATGTCGAGCCCGCGCCCATAGGCCGAGTAGGTGTGAAAGACCTCGCCGGCGGCATTCTTGAAGAAGACGCTGGCGCCGGGGCGCTCCTCGCTCGGAAATTCGGTCACCGCATAATTGTACATCACCTTGCCGGTTGCTTTCTCTTCCGGCGAGGCTGACACCTGATAGTCGTAGTTGAAGTCGCTGGCGAACGAGGACACCCATTCGAAGTGCCAGCCCATCCGGCGCTTGAACGCCTCGATCCGCGGTAGCGGCGCGCGCGAGACGACGACGAAGGCCACATCGCGTTGCGCGAGGTGCGTCGCCGCACCGTCGAAATGGTCGGCGAGCAGCGAACAGCTCGGGCAGCCCTCTTCCCAGTCGGGGCCGAGCATGAAGTGGTAGACGATCAGCTGGCTCTTGTCGCCGAACAGGTCGGCCAGCGTTTCCTTGCCGTTCGGGCCGTCGAAGGCATAGGCCTTGTCGACTTTCACCCAAGGCAGTTCGCGGCGCTTGCGGCTGAGCGCATCGCGGGCGCGGGTAAACGCTTTTTCCTCGGCAAGGTGGGCCTTGCGGGCAACGAGCCATTCGTCGCGGGAAACGATCTTGTGCGCTTGCATGGGTTGCTCCTCGAACATCTGGCCCGCACGGAGCGCGCAATGCGGGGATAGAAACGAGCGGGCTTCAAAGGCAATCCCGGATTGCGCTCCACTCTATCCGGGTTACCGAGATCACGACGCCGGCGTCATCCAGCCGATGCCGGCGCCGCCCGGTTCGAGCAGCATCACGATGCGTCCGACGCCGGGCACGTCGAAGGCCGGCTTCATCACCTTGGCGCCCGCTTTGGTCGCCTTCTTGACGCGGGCGTCGACGTCGTCGACCGCGATATAGGCAATCCAGCTTTCCGGCACGCCCTTGTATTCGGGGCTGCTGATGTCGAACAGGCCGCCGACCGGCTCGTTGCCCATCTTGGCGATCCAATAGGTCCCGCCGCCGTCGCCAGGCATTGCCTCGAAACTCCAGCCCATCGCCTCTGCGTAGAATTTCTTCGCCTTCTCGACATCGCGGGTCATCAGCTCGTTCCAGTAGAATGTCCCATGGGGCGTCGGCATGCGCCTACTCCTTATGCTCGGTGTTGGTATTCTGGCCTCGTGTCGCAAAACTCAGGTGACAAGCTTCTCCAGCTTGTCGAAGGCTCCGATCCAGCCCTTTTCGTGGCCGGCGCGGGATTCCTCGTCGAACAGACGCTCGTGGGTCAGCGTCAGCACGGTGCCGGCGCCGTCCGGCTTGATGAGGACCGTGACCAGCGATTCATGCGGCTCATCGGGCGGCGCCACCTTCCACGCCCAGGTGAAGACCAGCTTCTCGTTGGCGACGACTTCGCGGTAGACGCCGCTCACGTCGTGCTCCTCACCGCCGGGCGACTGCATCAGCACGCGATAGCGGCCGCCGACCCGGGCGTCGGCTTCCGCCCGGATGGCCTTGATCTCGCCCGGACCCATCCAGCGCTTTATTTTTTCCGGGTCGGTCCAGGCCGCGAAGACTTTGGCCGGCGGCGCTTTGAACCGGCGCTTGACGGTGAGGCTTGGCCTGACGGCTGCTTGGGTGGGCATGGCTCTTCTTCCTCCAGGAATGTAGCGAGGCGCGACAGCGCGTCGGACCAGAACCGTTCGTAGCGATTGAGCCAGGCGATTGCGTCCTGCATTGGCGCGGCCTTCAGCCGACAGGTGACGGTGCGGCCGGACTTCGTTCGCCCCACCAGTCCGGCGCCGGAAAGCACATCAAGATGCTTCATGATCGCCGGCAACGAGACCGCGAACGGCTTGGCGAGCGTGCTGACCGACAGATCGGGCTCCGCGGCGAGCCGCGCCAGCAGCGCCCGCCGTGTCGGATCGGCAAGCGCCGCGAAGGTGCGATCGAGCGCAGTCGAGTTTAACTTAACCATGTAGTTAAGTATAAGCCGGCGCCACCGCCTGTCAAGCCGCGCCTCGGCCCATCGCCGCGGGCAAAAGCCCACGCGCGCGTCGCGCGTTGCTCTCCTTACTTTGCAAGACTGATAGTCACGCCGCGCGGTGTGGGCAGGCCGCGTTGTCCTTGACAGTTCCCGGTTCCATTGCCACCCTCGCCCGCGAAAAAAGCCAAGCAAAATGCGGCCGGCGCAACGGTCGCCAAAGCGCATTCACGCGCACGGGAGGAAAACCAATGACGCAAACTCGTACTACAATGCTGCTCGCCAGCGCGGCCGCGCTGGCACTGGCGGGTGCGGTTGCTGCGAATGCACAAAGCGAGGTGAAACAGGGCGGCGGCGGCGGCGCGATGGCCGCGCCGGCGGCGAACGTCACGCAACAGATGCTCAATGGCGCCGGCGGCGACAGCAAGAATTTCCTTGCGACCAACGGCGATTACAACCAGCGCCGCTTCTATCCGGGCAAGCAGATCAACACCAAGAATGTCAAGGATTTGCGCGTCGCCTGGATTTTCCAGACTGACATCCGCGAGTTGATGGAAACCTCGCCGATTGTCGTCAACGGCGTGATGTACGTCACCACCTCGTTCGACCACCTCTATGCGCTCAACGCGCAGACCGGCGAGCAGTTGTGGCACTACAAGCACGACATGGGCCCGATCACGGTCTATTGCTGCGGTCCCAACAATCGCGGCGCCGCGGTCTATGGCGACAAGGTCTATATCGCCACGCTCGACGCCAAGCTCGACGCGGTCGACGCCAAGACCGGCAAGCTGGTCTGGTCGCAGCAGATCGCCGACCCCTCGCTCGGCTACAGCGAGACCATGGCGCCGACGGCGGTCGACGGAAAAATCCTGATCGGCACCAATGGCGGCGAGTACGGCATCCGCGGCTTCGTCAAGGCCTACGACGCCAATGACGGCAAGCTGTTGTGGACCTTCGACACCATTCCGGAGAACTCGGTCGGCGTCTGGGCGACGAAGGACGCGACCGGCCGTGACATGCACCGCGACATCGCGGCCGAGAAGGCGCAACTCGCCAAGACCGGCGATCCGTGGAAGACGCTCGGCGGCGGCGTGTGGCAGAATCCCTCGATCGATCTCGCCACCAAGCGTGTCTACTTCGTCGTCGGCAATCCCTCGCCCGACCTCGACGGCGCGCAGCGGCCCGGCGACAACCTCTATACCGACTCGCTGGTTTCGGTCGATCTCGCGACCGGCAAGATGGCGTGCTACTTCCAGTACATCGCCCATGACGTCTGGGATCTCGACGCCACCAGCCCGACCGTTCTCGTCGATGTCAAAGACAAGAGCGGCAAAATGATCCCCGGCGTTCTCCACGCCGGCAAGACCGGCAACATCTACGTGCACGACCGCAAGGATTGCAGCCTGATCCGCTTCTCCGAGGCGATGGTGGATCAGACCGGCATGTGGACGCTGCCGACGGCAACGTCGCCGGACAAGGCGGCGCGCATGTTCCCGGGCGCGAATGGCGGCGTCGAATGGTCGCCGATCGCCACCAGTCCCGGTGCCGGCCTCGCTTACGCGATCAACCTGCACCAGCCGATGACCTACAGCATCGAAAGCTCGCCCTATCCGCAGGGCAAGCTTTGGCTGGGCGGCGCCTTCACCATCATTCCGGGCTCGACCTCGTTCGGCAACGTGACCGCGGTCGACTACAACACCGGCAAGATCAAGTGGCAGGTGAAGACGCCGGAGCCGATGATCGGCGGCATTCTCGCGACCGCCGGCGGACTGGTCTTCACCGGCGAGAGCAATGGCTGGTTCAAGGCCTATGACGCCAACGACGGCAAAATTCTCTGGAAGTTCCAGGCCGGCGCCGGCGTCAACGCACCGCCGTCTTCCTACATGGTCGGCGGCAAGCAATATGTCGTGGTGGCGGCCGGCGGCAACGTGCAGGTCAACTCCAAGCGCGGCAACAGCATCATCGCCTTCACGGCGGAATAGCTGAACGCTTCGCCGTTACTGCTCTTATCGGGACGGGACCGGAAACGGCCCCGTCCTTTTCGCGTCATTGCGGGGTCGGCGCTCCGAGTGACAGGGAGCCATATGTGAAAGGAATTTCGGTCGGGATTGCTTTCGCGCTCGCGGCGTCCAGCTTCGCCGCGCATGCGCAAACTCTCGAGGAGAAGGCGCAAATCTGCGCCGCCTGCCACGGCGAGAACGGCATGCCGCAACAGCAGCCGTTTCCGATACCGGTGATCTGGGGCCAGCAGCTCGGTTATCTGTTTTTCCAACTGCGCGACTTCAAATCCGGCGCACGCAAGAACGAACAGATGTCGCCGATCGCGGAAGCGCTCGAGCGTGACGATCTGATGCCGCTGGCGCAATATTTTTCGAAAAAGCCGTGGCCCAATCTCCAGCAGCCGCATGCGCCGGCCGAAATGGCGGCACAGGCGAAGCGCGCCGACAACTCGGTCGTCTGCACCAGCTGCCATCAGGAGGGATTCAAAGGCGACGGCACCCAGCCGCGCCTCGCCGGGCAGAACCGCGAATATTTGCAGAAGACCATGACGGATTTCCGCACCGGCGCGCGGGCCAACAATCCCGGCATGACCGATTTCATGAAGGCGGTCTCGGAGACGGATATCACAGCGCTTGCCGCCTGGCTTGCGGGGATGTGAAATTTCCTTCGCCCGCGCAGCGGGGGGAGGAAAATTACTTCGCCACCAGCCGCTCGCGCACGTCGGGCTTGGTCGCCAGATCGAGCGCGGTCTTGCCCTCTTTGTCCTTGCGCGCGCGGTCGGCACCGCGCTGCAGGAGAAGATCGACGACACCGGCGTCGCCCAGCTCGGCGGCGATCATCAGCGCGGTGCGGCCGCGATTGTCGGCGTCGTCGAGGGCGGCACCGTGCGCGATCAGGAGATCGACGACGCGTGCGACCGGCGCCGCGCCCACGCCCTCGTCGTGCCCCGAGGCCCACATCAGCGCGGTAAGATCATTGCCGTAACGCGCCCGGGCATCGACCCCGGCATCGAGGAGCCGCTGCACGACGTCGTCGAAACCGCGCGCGGCCGCATAGACCATCGCCGCCTTGCCGGTTGCGTCGCGCGCGTTCGCATCGGCGCCGCGCGCAAGCAGCGCTTCGACGATGCGGTCGTTGCCCTTAAACGCGGCGGCAATGAGCGGCGTGAGGCCGGAGCGGCCGGCGAGGTTCGGGTCGGCCCCTTTGGCGAGCAGCAAGGCGACGGTCGAATGCTTCTGGCCGTCGGCGGCGGCGAACAATGCGGTGCCGCCGTCGACATTGCGCGCGTCGACCGGCGCGCCGCCGGCGAGGAAGAGCTCGACGAGCTTGATCCTGCCCTCGCGCGCGGCATGGGCGAGCGGCATGGCGCCGCGGCGGTCGCGGGCGAGCAGCGAGGCGCCGGCGTCGAGGAGCTTGCGCGCCAGCGGCTCGCAGCCCCGGTCGGCCGCCGCGAACAGCGCCATGTTGGTTTGCACGGAGACGGCGTCGGCCTTGATCAGCTCATAATTGCGTTCGACGTCGCCGCAATCCTCCTCGGCGTGCGCAGGAGCGATTGCGGCGAAGATCGCGAGCAGGCAGGAGGCGAGGGTGCGCAGGAGGGGGGCCATCATCGGCGGAGTGTAGCGTGTCGGAGCCCCCCTTGTTAATGCGGCGTCAACCCTGGTTTTCGCTCGCCGGCCGGACCGCGCCCCCGAAGTCGTCCCAATCTGGGACCGGCGGTGTGCGTCAAGCTTTTCTTAAACGTCCGGCGCGCAATGCAAGGCAGCGGCGCCGTGGAGGCGCCTGCCGAGGACACGTCATGGGCACGAGCCTCATTTCCGCGTTGATCAGCGCCCAGGTCGGCCGATTGCAGCTGGCCGTCGCCGCGTCATTGGCGCGGACGGATCCACAGAGCGGATCGTCTATTGCGCAGCTCCTCGACGCCGCGCAGCAGAGCTTCGCGCCGCTCGCCAATGTGCCGGCCGGCTTGGGAACAAATCTTAACGTCAGCGTGTGACGTTGCCCTTGTCGTCGGTGAGCGCCGCGCTCACCAGCTTCAAGCCGTCCGCACTTGCCCATTCGGCTGGTCCCGCCATTTCGCCGATCTCGCAGCCGGAAGGATCGACGATGAGCGTGGTCGGCATGCCGAACGCCTTGCCGGCGAGTTTCAGGTCCTGAAATGCCTTCGCGCTCGGATCGGCGTAGAAGGCGAGGTGGGTCACGCCGACTTCCTTGAGGAAGGCGAGCGGTTTCTCCGGGTCGCGGGTATCGATATTGACGGCGACCACCTCGAAATTAGGGCCGCCGAGGTCGTTTTCCAGCGCGTCGAGCGCCGGCATCTCCTTGCGGCAGGGTACGCACCAAGTGGCCCAGAGATTGAGAAGGACGGTGCGGCCGCGCCATTGCGCAAGCGTGCGCGCGCGTCCCTCGGCGTCCTTGAAGGCGAGGTCGGGGAGGCGGAAGGCCTTGTGGCTCACGGCCAGCGCCGCCACTTCGCCGCGGGCGAGCGGGGCGATCCGGCCGGCAGTATTAACCGCGGCCGCGCAGGCCGCGGCGTCTGGATTGCTTCGCAGACGGTCAATCCCGTATACCCCCGCCAGCACGACCAGCATCGCGGCCGCCGCGGCCATTGCGAGTATGCGCAGGCGGCCCAGGCGGCGCGGCGGCGGGGCGGATTGCTCGGTCACGAAGAGAACCTCGGCGGACGCATCATGAGCAACAAAATGTGGGGCGGACGCTTCGGGTCAAAGCCCGATCCGATCATGGAGGAGATCAACGCTTCGATCGATTTCGACCGCCATCTTTACCGGCAGGACATCGCCGCGAGCAAGGCCCACGCCGCGATGCTCGGCAAAACCGGCATCATCACCGCCCAGGATGCAAAGAGCATCGCTCACGGTCTAGACACGATCCTGTCAGAGATCGAGGCCGGCAAGTTCACGTTCAAGCGCGCGCTCGAGGACATCCACATGAACGTCGAGAGCCGGCTCGCCGAGCTGATCGGGCCGGCGGCCGGGCGGCTGCACACCGCCCGCTCGCGCAACGACCAGGTCGCGACCGATTTCCGGCTCTGGGTGCGCGACGCGATCGACCGCATCGATGCCGCGCTCGCCGCCTACCAGCGCGCGCTGGCCGAGAGGGCGCTCGAGCATGCAGACACCGTCATGCCGGGCTTCACGCATCTGCAAATCGCGCAGCCGGTGACTTTCGGCCACCACCTCCTCGCCTATGTGGAAATGGCGGCGCGCGACCGCGGCCGCTTCGCCGATGCGCGCGGGCGCCTCAATGAAAGCCCGCTCGGCGCCGCCGCGCTCGCCGGCACCTCGTTCCCGGTCGACCGGGCCATGACCGCGAAGGCGCTCGGTTTCGCGCGGCCGATGGCGAACTCGCTCGATGCCGTCGCCGACCGCGACTTCGTGCTGGAAGCGCTCGCGGCTTGCGCCATCACCGCGCTGCATCTGTCGCGCTTTGCCGAGGAGATCGTGATCTGGTCGTCGCCGCTTGCCGGCCTTATCAGATTGTCCGACAAATTCGCCACCGGCTCCTCGATCATGCCGCAAAAGCGCAATCCCGATGCGGCCGAGCTGGTGCGGGCAAAGGCCGGCCGCATCGTCGGCGCGCTCACCGCGCTGTTCGTGGTGATGAAAGGATTGCCGCTCGCCTATCAGAAGGACATGCAGGAGGACAAGGAAGGCGCGATCGATGCCTTCGGCACGCTGGCGCTGGCAATCGAGGTCATGACCGGCATGGTGCGCGACATCGCGCCCGATGTCGGGCGCATGCGGCAGGCGGCGGGCGAGGGTTATTCCACCGCGACCGATCTGGCCGACTGGCTCGCGCGCACGCTCAAGCTGCCGTTTCGCGAGGCGCACCACGCGACCGGCCGCATCGTGGCGAAAGCAGCCGAAGCCGGGGTCGCGTTGGAAAAACTGCCGCTTGCCAGCATGCAGGAGATCGAGCCGCGCATCACCAAGGCGGTCTTCGCCGCGCTCGCGGTCGATAATTCCGTCAAAAGCCGCGCGGTCTATGGCGGCACCGCGCCGAAGAACGTGCGCGCGCAGGCCAAACGCTGGCTGAAGCGGCTGCCGGACAAGGCCTAAAAGCGGCAAGCCGTAAACGCGCCGGCAAGACGTTGCCGACACAATATCGCCGCCGCGGCCTGATCTGCTATGTTGCCGGCGTCGCTGGAGCGACCGTGGAGCATCCCTTGGCCTTCGCGCGTGTCAGTGTCCGATTTGCGCTTGCCGCGGCCGTCGTCGCCGGCCTCGGCCTGTCGGCTTGCGGGCGCGCCGGAGCTCCCGAACTGCCTCCCGGCCCGGCAATCCAGGCGGTGCCCACCGCGTCGTCCGGCCCGTTGCCTTCGCCGACCGCTGCTGCTCCGGAAGTGCCCGCCGCTGCCGGCGCGCCGGGTGGTGCGGCTACAGCGCAGAACGTTGCCGCGAAAACCGGCTTCGATGCCGAAGGCAATCCCGCGGCTCCGCCGGGGCAGAAAAAACCATTTTTGCTCGATCCGTTGCTGCGGTAGCGCGGCACGCGGCGTCCGGTTTTCGAAATTCCGTTTCCCCGTTTTCCGCTTCATGCTCTAAACACGTGCCATGCATCATTTCGCCTACCGCAACGGCGTGCTTTGTGCCGAGGCCGTCGATCTTGCCGCGCTAGCGCAGGCCGTCGGCACGCCGTTTTATTGCTATTCGAGCGCCACGCTCGAACGCCACTATCGGGTCTTCGCCGGCGCCTTCGCCGACGTGGACGCGCTCGTTTGCTATGCGATGAAGGCGAATTCCAACCAGGCGGTGATTGCCACGCTCGCCCGGCTCGGCGCCGGGGCCGACGTTGTTTCCGCGGGCGAGCTGCTACGCGCGCGCGCCGCCGGCGTCGCTGCGGAAAAGATCATGTTCTCCGGCGTCGGCAAATCCGAGGACGAGCTCGCGCTCGCGGTCGAGCAAGGCATTCTCTGCGTCAATGTCGAATCCGAAGCCGAGCTCGAACGTCTCGCCGCGATCGCCGCCGCCAAGGGCCGCTCGACCGACATCTCGATCCGCGTCAATCCGGACATTGACCCGAAGACCCACAAGAAGATCGCCACCGGCACGGCGGAGAGCAAGTTCGGCATTCCGATCAGCCGCGCCCGCGCCGCCTATGCGCGCGCCGCCAAGCTTAAGGGCGTGCGCGTCGTCGGCGTCGACATGCATATCGGCAGCCAGATCACCGCGCTCGATCCGTTCGGCGACGCGTTCACGCTGTTGGCCGATTTCGTGCGCGTCCTGCGGGCGGACGGTCACGCGATCAGCCATGTCGATCTCGGCGGCGGGCTCGGCATTCCCTATCGGGAGGACAACGAGCCGCCACCCGATCCCGATGCCTATGCCGCCGTCGTCAAGCGGGCGACGCGCGGTCTCGGCTGCCGGCTTATTTTCGAACCGGGCCGGCTCATCGTCGGCAATGCCGGGATTCTGCTCACGCGCGTCCTTTACGTGAAGCAGGGCGAGAGCAAGACCTTCGTCATCGTCGATGCCGGGATGAACGACCTTCTCCGCCCGACCCTCTACGACGCGCACCACGACATCCGCCCGGTGCGCGAGGCGGCGGCCGGGACGCGGCGAATCATTGCCGACGTGGTCGGTCCGGTCTGCGAATCCGGCGACTTCCTGGCGCTCGACCGCTCCCTGGTCGAGCCGCAGCCGGGCGAGCTTCTCGCCATCATGTCGGCCGGCGCCTATGGGGCGGTGCAGGCGGGCACCTACAACAGCCGCGCGCTGATCCCGGAAGTGCTTGTCCGCAATAGCGAATGGGCGCTGGTGCGGCCGCGCGTCGCGGTCGAGGAGCTGATCGCGCTCGACCGGCTGCCGCCCTGGCTCTGATCTTGCTTTGACGTCTGCCGGGCATGTGCTTGGCGCGGGCCGATGCCTTGAACCCGCCCTCATGCTAACGTGTGGTCGTGCGGATTTTGTCCTCTGCGGAGAGCGTGGTGACGGATACCGCTTCAAGCAGCCAGCCCCGGGAAGATCACCGCGCCCACCCGGACGCGCGATCGACGCTGGGCACGGCGCTGCGCCGCGCCCACTGGACGATCTTGTGGGAGCGGCTGTGGCCGGCGCTGGCGACGCTCGCGACCGCGATCGGCCTTTTCCTGACGGTGTCGTGGCTCGGGCTGTGGCTCTGGCTGCCGCCGCTCGGCCGCGCCGCCGCGGTTGTTGCCTTCGGGCTCGTCGCGCTCGCCGCCGCGGTTCCGTTCGGCCTCGTACGCCTGCCCGGCGCCGCCGAGTCGCTGCGCCGGCTCGACCGCGGCAGCGGTCTTCGCCATCGGCCGGCGACCGCGCTCGTCGACGAGCTCGCGGTCACGCCGAAGGACCCGTATTCGCTGGCGCTGTGGAACGCGCATGTCGCGCGCACGCTTGCCGCCGCGCGCGCCTTCAAGGCCGGCTGGCCGGCGCCGCGTGTGGCGCTGCGCGACCCGTACGCGCTGCGCGGTCTCATCCTCATCGCCTGTATCGCCACCTTCGTCGCCGCCGGCGGCGAGCGCTGGAAGCGCATCGCCGCGGCGTTCGACTGGCAGGGCGTGGTGCTGCCGGCGAATTTCCGCGTCGACGCCTGGGTCACCCCGCCGGCCTATACCGGCAAGCCGCCGATCATCCTCGCCGGCATTCATCCCGGCGAGCCGGCGCGCGCCGAGCCGGGCCGCGCCGACGGTCCGCTTTCCGTGCCGGTCGGCAGCACGCTCGTCGTGCGCGCAACCGGCAAGCTCAGCCTCGACATCTCCGGCAAGGGCGGCGTCACGCCGGTAAAAGAGCAGGCGCGTGTGCCGGCCGGCACGCAGGAGTTTCGCTTCAAGGTCGACGGCACCGGCACCGCGACTTTGCGCGGCGTGGGCGACGACCTGACCTGGGCGTTCAACGTCATCCCCGACAAGGCGCCGACCATCGCGCTCACCAAAGACCCCGAACAGCAGCGGCGCGGCTCGCTCCTTTTGTCCTACCGCGTCGAAGACGACTACGGGGTGACCCAGGCGCAGGCGACCTTTGTACGCAAGGACGAGACGCCGGCACAGAGCGAGGGCCGGCGTCCGCTGTTCGGGCCGCCGGAATTCCCGCTCGTCCTGCCGCAATCGCGCACGCGCAACGGCGTCGGCCAGACCATCAAGGACCTGACCAATCATCCCTGGGCCGGCGCCGAAGTGGTGATGACGCTCATCGCCCGCGATGAGGGCGGCAATGAGGGCAAGAGCGAGCCGTTCACGCTGCGCCTGCCCGAGCGCGTCTTCACCAAGCCGTTGGCGCAGGCGCTGATCGAGCAGCGGCGCAATCTCGCGCTCGACGCCAATGCGCGATCGCTCGTCATCACCGCGCTCGACGCGCTGGCGACGGCGCCGGAGAAGTTCACGCCCGACGCCGGCGTCTATCTCGGGCTGCGCTCGATCTTCTGGTCGCTGGTTCGCGCCAAGTCCGACGACGATTTGCGCGAAATCGTCGGGCGGCTGTGGTCGATGGCGGTCGGCCTTGAGGACGGCAACATTTCCGACGCGCAGGCGGCGTTGCGAAACGCCGAGGAGGCGCTGCGCCAGGCGCTCGAGCGCGGCGCCAGCGAGCAGGACCTCAAGCAACTCATGGACCAGCTGCGCGCCGCGATGGATCGCTACATGCAGGCGATGCAGGAGCAGCAAAAGAACAATCAGCAGCTCGCCCGGCCGCTCGACGGCAACGCACGCGCGGTGCGCCCGCAGGATCTCAAGAACATGCTCGACCGGCTGGAGAACCTGGCGCGCAACGGCGCCAAGGATGCGGCCCGTCAGCTTTTGCAGGAGCTCCAGCAGATGATGGAGAACCTGCAGATGGCGTCGCCGGATATGAACGGCGACGACCTCGGCGACATGATGCCGGAGCTCGACGAGCTTGGCGACATGATCCAGCAGCAGCAGGAGCTGCGCGACCGCACCTTCCAGCAGGGCCAGGACCGGCGCCGGCAGCAACGCGGCCAGCAGGGCCAGCAAGGCCAGGATCAGCAAGGGCAGCAGGGTCAACAACAAGGCCGGCGGCCGGGCGAGGCGATGGGCGATCTGAAACAGGGCCAGCAGGCGTTGCGCGAGCGGCTCAACAAGCTGCTCGAAGAGCTGAAGAGCCGCGGCTTCGGCCAGAGCCAGCAGCCCGGTCAGCAGGGCCAGCAAGGCCAGCGGGGCCAGCAAGGCCAGGGGCAGGGAGAGATGGACCAGCTCGGCCGCGCCGGCGAAGCGATGGGCGAGGCCGAAGGCAGCCTCGGCGAGGGCAACGCCGACAGCGCCGTCGACTCGCAGGGCCGCGCGCTCGACGCGCTGCGCAAGGGCGCGCAAGGCCTCGCGCAATCGATGATGGGACCGGGCGGCACCACCGGCCGCAACGGCCGCCTCGGCATGCCGCGCGCGCGCCAGGACACCGATCCACTCGGCCGTCCGCTGCGCGGCCACGAGTATGGCGACGACACGGTGAAGGTGCCGGGCGAGATCGACGTGCAGCGCGCCCGCCGCATCATCGAGGAATTGCGCCGGCGCTTCGGCGACGTCGCCCGCCCGCAGGAGGAGCTCGATTACATCGAGCGGCTGCTCAAGGATTACTGAGCGGCCCGTCGTCGATGCAGGCACAAGCCTGGCATGACGAGTGCGAGTGTGCGGTGCGGTTTTGAGTTCCCGCCGCAATTGTTAATTTCTTCCAACCGAATCTTAACGCTTCCTTGCTAACGGTTCCGTGTCGCCCGCTTGAGCGCTCGCGGCGGCGCGCACAGAGGTTCTTGTGGCATCGATCGGTTCGGAGCATGCGCCGCGTTCGCACTGGCGCGCGTCGTGGTACGCAGACCTCGGCACCGCAATAGAGCGGCTGCGCGCGCTCTTTGCCGATGGCAGCGACTCCTCGGTGGCGCGGCGTCTCGCCGGCGCGGCCTTTTTGATCCGCGTGGTCAGCGCGCTGCTCGCCTTCGGTTCGCAGGTTCTGCTCGCGCGCTGGATGGGCGGCTTCGAATTCGGCATCTACATTTATGCCTGGACCTGGGTGCTGCTCATCGGCGGCATGGTCGATCTCGGCCTCGGCTCGGCCGCGCAACGGTTCATTCCCGAATACACCGAACACAAGCACTTCGCGTTGCTGCGCGGATTTCTTGGCGGCAGCCGCTGGCTGGCGTTGATCATCTCGATGACGATCGCAGCTCTTGGCGGGCTCGTCGTCACCGTCCTTGCCTCGTACCTCGACCCTGTGACGATCGTTCCGCTCTACCTGTCCTGCGCCGCGCTGCCGCTGTTCGCCGTGGGCCAGGTGCAGAGCGGCATCGCGCGGTCCTATAACTGGGTCAATCTCGGGCTGACGCCGGTTTTCGTGCTGCGCCAGATTGTGCTGCTGGCGCTGATGGGTCTTGTTTATGCGCTCGGCCTGCCGACCGACGCGACGACGGCGACGCTGGTCGGCGTCGTGGCGCTGTGGAGCGTCACCATCGGCCAGCTCGTCGTCCTCAATCGGCGGCTTTGGACCAAGGTCGAGAACGGGCCGAAGGCTTATGCGGTCGGCGCGTGGCTCTCGACTTCGGCGCCGATCTTCGTGGTCGAGGGATTTTATCTGCTGCTCACCTATTCCGACATCATCGTCCTGCAGCAATTTCGCCCGGCGGACGAGGTCGCGATCTACTACGCGTCCGCCAAGACGCTCGCCATGGTCGCCTTCATCTACTATTCGGTGGCGCAGACGATCGCCCACAAATTCGCCACCTACCACGTCACCGGCGACCACAAGCGGCTCGCCGATTTTCTCAAGCTCGGCATCCGGCTGACATTCTGGCCCTCGCTCGGCGCGATTCTCGTCCTGCTTGCTTTGGGCGAGCCGCTGCTGCGACTGTTCGGCCGCGACTTCGTCTCCGGCTACTATCTGATGTTCATCATCGCCATCGGGCTCTTGGCGCGCGCCTCGGTCGGCCCGGCCGAGCGGCTGCTCAACATGCTCGGCGAACGCCGCGCCTGCGCGCTCGTCTATGCCGGCTCGTTCGCGATCAATATCGGACTGTGCGTCGCGCTGATCCCGAGGCTCGGCATCGCCGGCGCGGCGATCGCCAACGCGGTGGCGCTGACAGTTGAATCGATCAGCCTGTTCTTCGTCGCCAAATACCGCCTGGGCCTGCACTGCTTCATCTTCGGCGGCCCGAAAGAGCGCTGAGCGCCGCGATGACGATCCAAGCACCGACCGATCAGTCCCTGGCGCTGACGCTGGAAGGCGGCGCCACCGCGGCGATCGCGAGCGTGCGCCGCGCCACGCTCGCCGAGCGTTATGCGGCCGACGCCTTCGTCGTCGAATGGCGGGACTTCGGGCAACTCGCAGCGATCGCCGGCGAATGGCGCGAGCTGGCCGCCAATGCGCTCGAGCCCAACGCGTTCTACGAGCCCGCCTTCGCGCTTGCGGCGGCGCCGGTGTTCGGGCGCGGAGCCGGCGCCGTCCTGGTCTGGTCGACGAGCGCGCCGCGCCGGCTGCTCGGATTTTTTCCGGCGCGGGTCGAGACACGGCGTTACGGCGTCAGATTGCCGGTGCTGCTCGGCTGGACCCATGCCTATGCCCCGCTTGGGGTGCCGCTGGTCGAGCGCGAAGCCGCCGAAGCGGTCATTGCCGCATGGCTGGCGCATCTCGCCGCGGACGCGGAGCTGCCCGGCGTGCTGCTGCTGCCGTTCCTTCCCGAAGACGGTCCGTTCGCCGCGACCCTGGAAACAATCCTGCGGCGCACGCAGACGCCGAGCGCCGATTTCAATCGCCACCAACGGGCGTTGCTGGCGCCGGGCGGCGAGCGCGCGCGTTATGTCGAGCTTGCGCTAGGAGCGCGTCGGCACAAGGAACTGCGCCGCATCGGCCGGCGCCTCGCCGATGTCGGCGCTGTGTTGCTTACGTCGGCGGCGGAGCCGGCGAGCGTCGCCGCGGCGATCGAGGATTTCTTCGCCGTCGAGGCGAGCGGCTGGAAAGGCAAAGCCGGCACGGCGGCGGCCGGCCACGAGGAGCTTCGCCGCTTCATCCGCGCGGCGGCGGCGGGGCTTGCCGCGGAAGGAAAGGTCGCGGTCGACCGCGTCCTGCTCGATGGGCGCACGATCGCCGCCGCGATCATTCTGCGCAGCGGCCACGGCGCCTGGTTCTGGAAAATCGCCTACGATGAAGCGTTCGCCCGGTTCTCGCCCGGCGTGATGCTCACGGTGGCGCTCACCGATGGGCTCCTCGGCGATCCCGCGATCGTCCGCGCCGATTCGTGCGCAACCGCCAACCACCCGATGATCGATCATGTCTGGCGCGAGCGGCTCGCACTCTGCGATCGGTTGATCGCGGTGCGGCCGCAGGCGCCTTTCATTCCCGTCCGGCGTCTGGAACGGCTGCGCTGCGCCGTTATCGCCGGCGCCAAGAGCATTCGGCGCCGCATTCGCGGCT
Source organism: uncultured Alphaproteobacteria bacterium (assembly GCA_963850855.1). Classification (GTDB taxonomy): domain Bacteria; phylum Pseudomonadota; class Alphaproteobacteria; order Rhizobiales; family Xanthobacteraceae; genus BOG-931. The sequence goes on along the minus strand of CAWKNH010000020.1, from coordinate 95,093 downwards.
AGCTCGCAAGGGGGCGTGAACGCTTAGCCGCGTCGCCGCCGCCGCGCTTTCGCGTTCGGTCGAGCGGCAACCCGCCGACCGCGCGCGGCCTGCGCCTTGAGCGTGGCGATGCCGTGTTCGCGCGCGAACACGGCGAAATCGTCGCCGGCCAGCGGCTTGGTGAACAGGAAGCCCTGGATCTCGTCGCAATGCTGGTCGCGCAGGAACGCTTCCTGCGCCGGCGTCTCCACGCCCTCGGCGACAATGGTCAGGTTGAGCGCCTTGCCCAAGGCGATGACCGTCTTGGTGATGGCGCGGTCATTGGCGTCGATCGGCAGATCGCGGACGAACGAGCGATCCACCTTGATGGTGTCGATCGGAAACTGCTTGATCAGCGACATCGAGGAATAGCCGGTACCGAAATCGTCGATCGAGAGGTGTACGCCGATCTTCTTGAGCGCGGCGAGGACCCTCTTCGCCTCCTCGGGATTCTGCATCACCATGCTCTCGGTAATCTCGAGCTCGAGGAGCTGCGGCGCCATTCCGGACGCGGCCAAAGCGCCGCGGATGTCCTGCAGCAGATTGGGGTCGGTGAACTGGCGCGGCGAGAGATTGACCGCGATGCGCATCGGCGGCAGTCCCTGCTGTTGCCAGGCGACGTTCTGCGCGCAGGCGGTATCCAGCACCCATTTGCCGATCGGCACGATCAGGCCCGATTCCTCGGCGGTTGGGATGAAGTGCAGCGGCGGCACCATGCCGAGGTCGGGATGCTGCCAGCGCAGCAACGCCTCGACCCCCGAGATGTCGCCAGTCGTGAGGTCCCGCTTGGCTTGATAGTGCAGCAGGAATTCGTCGCGTTCGAGCGCGCGCCGCAGACCCGTTTCGAGCATCAGCCGCTCGATCGATTGCGTTTTCATCTCTAAGGCGAAGAAGCGGAAATTGCTGCGGCCTTCCTCCTTGGCGAGATACATGGCCGCATCCGCGTTCTTGGTGAGCGATTGCTCGTCGGTGCCATGGTCGGGGAACGTCGCCACGCCGATGCTCGCGGTGACCCGGCACTCGCGGCCCTGTATCATCATCGGCGTGACCGCGGCCGAAAGCAGCTTGCGCGCCACCGCGGTCACCTGCGCGACGTCCGACACCTCGTGCAGCAGGATCACGAACTCGTCACCGCCGAACCGGGCCAGCACGTCGCTGGCGCGCAGGCACTGCTTGAACAGCCCGGCGACTTCCTTGAGCAACAGGTCGCCGGCGGCGTGGCCGAGCGTGTCGTTGATCAGCTTGAAGCGGTCGAGATCGACGAACATGATGCTGAACTTGCGGCGGTAGCGCTGCGCGACCTTGATCGCTTCGCTGAGCAGCTGGCCGAACATCACCCGATTGGGCAGATCGGTGAGATCGTCGTGGGTGGCCAAATGGTGCGCCCGCGTCTCGGCGCGCTTGCGCTCGTCCTCGCGGTCGAAATTGTCGAGCGCGAACGAGATGTTCTCGGCGAGGCGCGCCAAGAGCGCCATGACTTCCTCGTCGGCCGCCCATGACTTGCCGAAGAAGATCATCAGCACGCCGATGCTTTGTCCTTTCTTGGTGAGCGGAGCCGCCGCGCAGGCGACGGCGTTGACCGCCAGACCCGCGTCGCGCCACGGGCGTCCCTGCTCGGAATTGAGAATGTCGGCATTGATCGCCAGCTTGCGGTCGCGGAACGCCTGGCCGACCACGCCGCTGCCGTAAGGGTTGTCCGGATCGGTCGAGAACCGCGTTATTTTTACCAGCTCCATGACGTCGCCAGAACCGGCCACCGCCTTGAGCCAGGGCGAATCCGGTTCGGCGAGCAGCACCGCGGTGGCGATCGATTTCCCGCCGCGCACCGATGCGTCGCAGATGCGCTCATAGAGCTCCTGCGGCGATTTCGAGCGGATGATGGCCTCGTTGGTCGCGGACAGCGCCGCGTACATGCGCGCGAGCCGCCGAGCCGCACGTTCGTTCTTCTTGCGCTCGGCTTCGCTGTCGAGATTGTCGAGCGCGAACACGACATTTTCGACCATGCGGGCTAGGAGCGAGACGATCTCGTCGTCAGCGGCTCCGACCTCAGCGAAAAAGACCAGGAGCACGCCTACGCTTGCGCCGCCGCGCACAAGCGGCAGCGCGGCCGCCGCGCGAATGCCTTCGCGGCTCAATGCCTGGCGCCAGACTTTGCTGCGAATGTCGTTCAGGAGGTCATTGCTGACGCATGGTTTTGCCGTGCGGAACGCGACGCCGGTGATGCCCCGGCCGGTGGGCGCATTCTCGGCGACCGAAATGTCGACGGTGCGCAGCCGTTCGATGCCGTCGCCCGCGCCGGCGATGAACCGAAGCTGGTCGGTTCCGGGTTCGCGGAGCAGGATCGCAGCGCCGAGCAGATTGCCGCCGCTCAACGCGGCGCGGCAGACCTGCTGATAGAGCTCATCGGCCGATTTGGTGCGCAGGATCGCTTCGTTGGTCGCCGAGAGCGCGGCGAACATCTTGGCCAGCCGTTGCACCGACTTGGTGGTCTGGCTCTGAGCGTCGCCGTCCAGCGTCAGCATTCTTGCGCCCGAAGCCTCGAAACCGCGCGTTGTCATCACGTCGGACGCGACCGCGGTCCGGCAGGCTCAGCCTTATCAGTGAGCGGTTTAAGAATGTTTGGGTTTTTCGATCGGGATGTTCGCGTCGCCAGCCGGCCGCCGCTGCCGCGCGCGCGGCGCCTCGATTCGACTTGCGGGAGCGTGCCCACGGGCGTGCACCGCTCGTTAACCTCAAAAGAACATATTGCCGGGCGATTGTTCGATCGACCAGCCACGCGATCCAGGTGCGCACCGCATGCTTCGCGGCATATCCCTGGCGAGAGCCAGCCGCCATTGGGGTTTCATCATCCTCGTTGCCGCCGCGGTCTATGCCGCGGGCGCAGCCGCTTTGGCGGTCGTCGGCGTCGCCGGCATGATCCGGCTCCTGACCGATCTGCCCGCTCCGGTGGCCAGTGCCGTCATCGCCGCGCTGCTTGCGCTTGATGCCGCCGCCGTCGCGGCCCTGCTCGTCGTCGCGCGCCTGCGCGCGCACAATCGCCTGATCAAATCCGTGCTCAACAACATGCAGCAGGGGCTGTACATGTTGGACAAGAAAGTGCGGATCGTGCTGTGCAACGACCGCTATTTCGAAATGTATCATCTCGGCCGTGACACGGTGCGCCCGGGAATGGCGCTGAAGGAGCATCTGCGGCATCGCGCCAACGTCGGCATGTTCTCCGGCGATGCGCTCAACTACCTCAAAGGCTGGAAGCAATCGGAGGCGGGAGAGACGGAAGTCAGGACGCTCGAGATGAAGGGCCGCATCTTTTCCGTCGTCAGCCGGCCGATGCCGGGCGGCTTCGTGGTCACCCACTCCGATGTTACCGAGCAATTCACCGCCGAGAAGGAGCGCGATTTGCTGCGCCAGCGCGAGGAACGGCGCCGCGCCATCGACGCCGAAATCGGCTCGTTCCGCGGCCGGGTCGAGAACGTGCTGAAAACCGTCGGGCAGAGCGCCGCGGCGATGAAGCTCGCGGCAAACACGCTGCTCACCACGTCCGATCACACCCTGCAACGCGCCGAGAGCGCGGTGCACGGTTCGAATGAGGCTTCGGTCAGCGTCGAGACCGCGGCAGCCGCCGCCGTTGAGCTCTCCGCGTCGATCAAGGAGATCAGCCGCCGGCTGGTGCAGGCGAATGAGGTGGTGCGCACCGCCGCCGCCGCGGCGGCGGCGACCAACGAGGACATCGCCGCGCTCGCCCGCGTCGCGCAAAACATCGGCGACGTGGTCAAGCTCATCCAGGACATCGCCGGACAGACCAATCTCCTCGCGCTCAACGCCACCATCGAGGCGGCGCGCGCCGGCGAGGCCGGGCGCGGCTTCGCCGTGGTGGCTTCCGAGGTCAAGTCGCTCGCCGTACAGACGGCGAAGGCGACCGAAGAAATCACCCATGAGATCATGTCGGTGCAGAGCAGCACCGGCGAGGCGGTGACGGCGATCCGCGCGATCACGCAGCGGATGCAGGATATCAACAGCTACACATCCGAGGTCGTCGGCTCGGTCGAGCAGCAGGAGACGGCAACGGGCGAAATCTCGCTCAACGTCGCCAACGCCGCCGCCGGCGCCAAGGCCGTGGTCGCGGCGCTCGGCGACGTGGCCGGCGGGGTGACGCAGACGCGCAGCTCGGCACAAACCGTGCTTGCAGCGTCGGAACAGGTCGAAAGCGCCGCCGTCAAGCTGCGCACCGAGTTCGAAGCCTTCCTCGCTACGGTGGCGGCTTAGGGCGCAGTTGTCCGCTGCCGTTCATCCCGCGAAAGCGGGGACAAGTCCGTGTACTCGTAAATCCGGCTCAATGTCCGCTTCGCTCCGAAAGCGACCAGACTGCTCCGCAGCACCGAAATGACGCGAAGGGCCACTTTCGGAAGTAGCGCGACTTGCGCCATCCGTCACCCAGGCACCCCCAAAAATGACTGTTGGCGCATGAGTGGCGACAAGGGCCGGGTAAGCGAAGTTCTATCTGCGTGCCGAGATAGTGGAGGCCGACCATGCCAGGCACGGTTTGCCGTCTGGCGATGTCTTGCGCGCCAAATCGAGTACCGCGGCCTCGATCCTTTTGCGTGTCGGTTCGTCGGCTTTAGCGAGTCCCGCAACAACTGGAGCCGCGATTTCAGTCATGAAGCCCCAGTACTCCTCAGCCGACTCGAACTTGAGTTCGCCGACGACGTGCTTCACCGCGATGTCTTTCAGACCGCCCTTGCGAAACGCTGCCTCCATAAATCCCGGTGCGGCACATCGGAACAATCCAGGCGATCCAGGCGGTGGCGTGGGTATCTCAACGTGCTTACTGATTGTGCCCATAATTGTGGTGGCCCACGGATTCCTCTCGGGCGCATCCCACACGGCGGTGCACACGCGACCTCCCGATTTCGCTACCCGTACGAACTCCTTCACACTCAGGTCAACATCAGGGAAGAACATGAAGCCGAACCTACACAATACGGCATCGAATGAGCGGTCGGGGAATGGAAGTGCACCGGCATCGCATTGTTTGGTCTGAAAGTTTTTTAGCCCACGACGCCCAGCGTTTTCTGCAGCGACCTCAAGCATCCGATCAGAAAGATCCGTGACAGTGACCATCCCCTTCGGTACGAGAGTGGCAGCAGTGAGCCCCGGCTCGCCGGTGCCGGCGGCGACATCGAGAACGTTCGAATCGTCCTTTAAGGCGGCACTGCGGATTAGGTCCTGGCCCACCGGAGCGAGCCAGTTTAACACGAGCTTGTCCCATTTCTTCCAGCCGGAGGAAAATTTGTCCCAGGTCTCGCGCTGTTGATCCCGGATTTGCTCAAGCTGCGAGGGCATAAACACTCCCTTAAGGGCCAATTTCGGATGTGAGAAGTCGCGCTCAGCCCATATCAAGTCCCGCGGCGCGAAGCGCTGCAACGTCGGCCTCTAACAGAGCACTATCGCGCCGAGACTGCGTTTTCAGCCACGCTGCGATTGTGAAATCTCGACGAGCAGATAGTAGACGCTTTGCCGCGTCCTTTGCCTTGTCGGCTTGACCATTCTCCTGATAGGCGATCACAAGATCGACGAGACCAAAACCGGCACTGCGAGCGTTATAGGCTTCGAAAGCGGCAATTGCTTCATCAATTTGTCCCGACAGGCGATAAGCATTGCCAAGGCTGCCGAGATACATGGGTGGATGGTTTGGACTGAGGTTACTCGCCTTTTGGATCAGGACTAATCCTTCTTTGGGATATCCCGACGGCGTAAGAATAAAACTTGCCAGTTCCGCCACATCGGCCGAGCCGGGCGCCAGTTGGACAGCCTTTCTGGCATTGAACACGGCTTCGTCGTATTGCCCTCTCAACCAGCATAATAAGCCGAGCGCAATGTGACCGTCGGCGTTGTTTGGATCGAGTTGCAGCGCTCGGTCAGCATACGTTCGCGCTTTGATGATCGCCGTTTCGCGGTCATCCCACCAGCCGAAGCGGGCGTCCAAACAGTGAATGAAGCCAAGCATGGCGTTGAGCGCAGCTGATGCCGGATCAAGCGTAAGCGCTTTTTCCCAACAAACTAACGCAGAAGCGTTGTTTTCCTTGGTGACCGCTTGGCGAAAGGAAGCAAGGCCTTGTACCCAATAGGTCCAAGCCTCGACATTGTGGGTCGTCGTGTAGCGCAGCCGCGCCTGTTCGCCCTCGGTGAGCTTGACTTGCATTTCAGTTGCAAGGACCAGGGTGATTTCATCCTGGATGGCGAAAATGTCCTCGATGGCGCGGTCGTAACGTTCCGCCCATAGGTGCGTGCCGTCCTTCGCATCGATCAACTGGACCGTTACGCGGACGCGGTTGCCGCTCCTGCGAACGCTGCCCTCCAGAACGTATCGTACACCGAGTAGCTTCGCCGCTTCGCGCACATCGACCGAACGCCCCTTGTAAACGAAGCTGGAATTGCGCGCGATTACCCGCAGTCCGGCCAACTTCGACAAAGTCGTTATGATGTCCTCGACCAAGCCGTCGCAGAAATGCTCCTGCTCCGGGTCTCCGCTCATGTTTTGAAACGGCAGCACTGCGATGGACGGCCTCTCGGGTGCTTGCAAGGGCGAGGCGGTCAGATCAGTGCCAGGTTCTGCATCGATTTTAACGCGATAGACGCGCACGAGCCTCGCAATATTTTTGAGGCTCTGCTCACCGGCATCGACGAAGTTGGCCGCGACCTTACCTTGCACCTGTCGCCAGGCGTCCTCGGAGATCGAGATACCACCGGGTTCGGCGATACCTTCGATCCGCGCCGCGATGTTGACGCCATCACCGAGGATGTCTTCGCCTTCGATGATGATGTCACCGACGTTGATACCGATCCGGAATTGGATTGGAGTAGATTTGGTGCTGCCAGCATCGTGCTCCCGAAGCTGTCTTTGAATTTCGATGGCACAAGTCACCGCGTCCACGGCGCTCGCGAATTCCACCAGCGCGCCGTCGCCCATTAGCTTGACGATACGACCGGAATGGGCGGCAATCGTCGGGTCGATCAACTCACGCCTCAAAGCGTTCAGCCGGGAAAGAGTCCCGGCCTCGTCCATGCCCATGAGGCGCGAATACCCGACCACGTCGGCCGACAGGATTGCCGCAAGCCTCCTTTGCAGGCGCTCCTCCGCCATTTAGATCGTTCCTCCGGTAGCCGACGGGCCGCGAATTTATGGGGCACCGGGCAAGGTGTCTATCGAGGCCGCCATGTCCGAGATGGGTCATTTTCGACCGATCCAGCCGGTTTTGTCTGCCGGTCCGTGTCCGCTTCGCCCGAAAGCGGACTTGAGGCTGGGCGGAGCGAGTCCAGACCGCATTGAAATCGGTCATAGCCCCGTGATTTAAGCTTCAAAACTGGGAGCTTCGAATCATGCGCTATGAACTCACTGACGTCTACCGCCCCGCGGCGTAGCCCTGCATGCCGCGCGGATTGGCGGCGGCGCGGCGGCGGCGGCCTTCGCGCGCGGCGGCAGTGAGGCGGCCTTCCGACCAGTCGGGGCCGACTTCAACGATGTGGCCGCGCCGCTTGAGCTCGGCGACGGTCTTTCCTGGTATGCGGCCTTCGAGGACCAGCACGCCCGGCCGCGCGGTCCGCGGCCAGAACGAGCTGGGGAAATGCTCGGAATGCCACGCCGGCGCGTCGATCGCCTCCTGCAAATTGAGGCCGGCATGGACGTGACGCAGGAACAGCTGGGTGATCCATTGATCCTGCTGATCGCCACCGGGCGAACCCCAGGCGAGGTAGGGCTCGCCGTCGCGCAGCGCGAGCGTGGGCGAGAGCGTCGTGCGCGGCCGTTTGCCCGGTGCGAGCGCCGCCGGATGGCCTTCCTCGAGCCAGAACATCTGCGCCCGCGTGCCGAGGCAGAAGCCGAGCTCGGGAATGACCGGCGACGACTGCAGCCAGCCGCCTGACGGCGTCGACGACACCATGTTGCCGGCCGCATCGACGATATCGAAATGCACCGTGTCGCCGCGCGTGCCGCCGAGCCGGCCGACGGTCGGCTCGCCGACGCCGGCGGCGAGCGGCGCCGTTTGCCGGCGCAGCTTCACCACCGCGCCATAGCCTTCGATCGAACCGGGGCGCAATTCGAGCGAGGCCGCATCGCCGACGAGCGGGCGACGTGCGGCGCTGTAGGCGTCGGAGAGGAGCGTCGCCGTCGGCACCTCGACGAAATCAGGATCGCCGTAGAATGCCTCGCGGTCGGCATAAGCAAGCTTCGAGCATTCGACCGCCACATGGATGAAGTCCGGCCCGGCTGGGTCGAGCCCGTCGAGCGCAAAGCCCTTGAGCAGCGCGAGCTGCTGCAGCATCACCGGGCCCTGGCCCCACGGGCCGGTTTTGCACACCGTGTAGCGGCCGTAATCGTAGGTCAGCGGCGCTTCGACGCGCGGCGTCCAACGCGCCATGTCGGCGCCGTCGAGGACGCCGCGATGGCGCGCGCCGCTTGAGTCCATGATCTCCTGCGTGCGGCAGAAGCGGTCGATCGCTGCGGCGACGAATCCCTGCGACCAGGTTTTGCGCGCGCTCTCGATTTGCGCGATCCGATCGCCGCCCGCTTGTTCCGCTTCCTCGACGATGCGGAGATAGGTCGCCGCCAGCGTGCCGTTGGCGAACAGCGTTCCGGCCGGCGGCACCTGGCCGTTCGGCAGGTACAAGGCGGCCGAGGTCGGCCAATGGTCGCGAAAGAGCTCGGCGACCGTGGCGATGGTGGCGCTCGCGCGCTCGACCAGCGGGTGGCCGTTCTGCGCGTAGCCGATCGCGGGCGCGAGCACCTCGGCAAGCGGCATGGTTCCGTAGTCGCGCAAGAGCAGCATCCAGGTCTCGAACGTGCCAGGCACGCAGGCCGCGAGGAGGCCGGTGCCGGGCACGAGATCGAGTCCCTCGCGGCGATAATGCGCGATGGTGGCGGCGGCCGGCGCCGGTCCCTGACCGCAGATCACCTCCGGCTTGCCGCGCCGCACGTCGTAAACAATGACCGGCACGTCGCCGCCCGGACCGTTGAGATGCGGCTCGACCACCTGCAGCGTGAACGCCGTCGCCACCGCCGCATCGAAGGCGTTGCCGCCCTTCTCCAGCGTCGCCATGCCGACGGCGGTCGCGATCCAATGCGTCGAAGCGACGACGCCGAAGGTGCCTTCGATCTCGGGCCGCGTCGTGAACGGGTTGGGATTGATGTTGGTCATGCCGCTATGTAGCCCGGATCGAGCGGCGGCGAAATCGGGAGCGTTCGGGCGTGCGATGCGCAGCCGGCATGGGGCCGGGCGAAATGCGGCAGGAGCCTATCCGCGTAGATGGTGATCCCGGATTTCGCGGAGCCTGTCATCGGGCCGGCCACTTCGGGCCGGACCCGTTGGCTCGATCCGGGCTACATTTCAGCTCGATCCGGCGGGCGCCGGCACGAACTTCAGCGCCACGCCATTCATGCAGTAGCGCAGCCCGGTCGGCTTGGGTCCGTCATTGAAGACGTGGCCGAGATGGCCGCCGCAGCGGTGGCACGAAATAGCCGTTCGCGTCGTGCCGAAGGAGTGGTCCTGCGTTTCGTCGACGGCGTGCTCAAGCGGGGCCCAAAAGCTCGGCCAGCCGGTGCCGCTTTCGAATTTGGTCTTCGACGAATAGAGCGGCAGATCGCAGCCGGCGCAGGCGAACGTTCCGGGGCGATGCTCTTTCAACAGCGCACTGGTGAACGGCCGCTCGGTCCCCTCGTGCCGCAGCACCTCGTAAGCATCGGGGCTGAGAAGCTTGCGCCATTCCTCGTCGGTGTGGGTGACTTCGTAAGTTTTGCTCCCGGCCGCCATAAGGAATCCGGGCCGCGCCAAGCGGCCGACCAGGAGAGCCGCCACACCGGCAATGCCGCCATTAAAGACATGTCTGCGTGTCAGCATATTCGTCCTCCCAAGACTGATTACGAAAAAGACTGATTGCGAAACAAGACTGATTACGAAGGTTCGGACGGCATCCGTATGGCAGAACAAACAAGGATTCGACAGCCAACAATCCGTGATGGCGATGTGAAGGCGGTCAAATCTTTCGGCCATCGCTCGTGGCATTTATCCTCCCCCCGGCATAGTATTTGCCGCCCGACGCGGGTCAATCACGCACGCTCGCAGGCCATGCGCAACAGATCCGGCAATGCTCAGCCCCGAAATCGATGAGTCCGGTCCCGGGTCGACGCGGCCGTTTCGCGTGTTGTTCTTGCAGAGAGCCGGAAATGCCGCGCAGATGCGGGTTCGCCCGCTTCTCGATCTGCTCCGCGCGCAAGGTCACATCAGCGGCTATGCGGTCGTCGATCGCGATATGTCGATCAGCGGCGACGTCGCCGAGCGCTACGACGTGGTTCTCGCGCATCGCATTCCGAGCAGCCGGCAAATCGCCTGGCTGCGGCGAACGTTGCCGCGATTTGCCTACGACATCGACGATCTGTTGCTGCCGGCTCCCGGCGAGAGGTTGCATGGCCAGCGCGCGATAGACGCCGGATCGGTGGCCTGGTGTCTCGCCAACGCATGCTGCGTCTCGGCGCCGTCCCAGCGGCTCCTGGCGACGCTGGAAACCCGCCTCGGAGCGGGTTTTGGCGAACGCGGCCGGCTGATCCCGAACGCTGGCGCCGAGGAACCGCCGCCGGTGAAAAAATTTGCCAAGCCGCGCTTGCTATGGACTTCGAGCGCGGCGCTGCCGGCGAGCGACGACATCCTGTCGGCGTGCAAAGGCATCGACGCGGCGCTGCGTGCCATCGATACCGACATCGTCCTGGTCGGCCGTTTCGCGGCGGGCGTGGTCGGTCAGTTCAGCCGCAGCGAGTACGTATCCTGGCTTCCTCCCGAACTGTATCGGAGGCTGCTTGCCGAGGGCCCGTTCGTCGGGGTGCGGCCCCTGCCGATGGACCTTTCGCCCGAGATGCAAACGTTCATCGGCTGCAAGTCCGACATCCGGGCCGCCGAGTATGGCTCCAATCGCATCGCGGCGGTTTACTCGGCGGTCCCGTCCTACACCGAGTCCGACTTGCCGTGCTGCATCGCGCCGACCAACAGCGCCGGCGATTGGCAAAAATCGGTTCTCGCGGTCGCCGAGAGATTTCCGCGCGGCGGCAATGATCTGGCCGAGCATGCGGTTTTCGCGGCGCGACGGCCGAGCGCCGTCGCGCTGCAGTTCCTGAGCGCGCTCGCGCGCGCTCGCGCAGCGCAAGAACGACCGGTTGGATTTCGCGCGCTGCCGACGCCTCGGGTGTTCCGCAACCTCGAGCGCGGTTTCAGGAACCTCCGGTCGAGACTTTCTCGCTGAGGTTTTGCGCCGACGGCACCGGTTGCCCCGCCGCTTGAACGCGCCGAGCGTCCTGACCCGGACCATGTTCGATCACGTCGACGGCCACGACCAAGCCGTCGACCGGTACGACGGTGCGGCCATATTCGATGCCGTTTCGAGAAAACCGGCCGCCCAGCGCCGGATCATCGAGGCGCGTCACCGCGGCTTCGAGGGTGTCCTGTTGGAACGGCTCGGGCAGCACAATTCCCGCCTCAGCGGCGCGGACAAGACCGGCGAAGCCGCAGCAGCCCGACGCGATCACCGGCAGACCATTGATCATCGATTCCAGCAAGACCTGGCCGGTCACGTCGAGGCGCGCCGGGTGAACGAGAATGTCGGACGCGGCGAGGAAATTCGGGATGTCTTCGCAGTAACCGTAGAAGCGCACGCGATCGAAGATGCCGAGGCGACGCGCCTTGGCGGCCGCCGCGCGGCCTTCGCCGCGGGTCGCGGTCACGCCGACAATAAGCAGAAACGCATTCGGCTTGGCGACCATTGCCGCCATGACACGGTCGAGCCCCTTGATATGCGGCTTGGCGCCGACCCAGAGCCAGACCGAACGGTTTGCCGGGATATGCAGGCGCGCGCGCAGCGCGCTGCGCTGATCGGGATCGCGCAATTCCTGCCGGCGGCGGGTCGCGTCGATCACCGGCGGAATGACCGTGAACCGCTCGGCGTCGAGCTGCCAGTATTGCCGATAGGCCTCGGCTAACGATCTGGTCAGGGCAATGATGTGGGTCCGCGCGTGCGGCCGGAAGGATTCGCCCTCCAGCGTCAGCCGCGCCCGATAGCGCGGCAGAAACCGACCCCACCATGTGCGCCGGGGCACGTCAAAAGGCGGATCGGCGCAGTAGAGAACATCGAGGCCGGTGAGTTTGTTAAAGCCGACAATGCGGTCAAAACGTCCGGCCGTCGCCGCCGCGAACTTTCTGGCAAAAGCCCAGTCCGTTCCGTGGTTGGTGAGGGCGCGAACCGGCAGCAGGGTCAGCGGAAAGTCGTCGGGAAGATCGCAGAGATTTCTGGCTGCGAACACCGTCACCTGGTGGCCGCGGTCGCGCAGCAGCCGCGCGATATCGAGGCAATGGCGTTGCAATCCGCCTTCGGGGAACAGCTGAACTATGCCGAGCGCAACGCGCATTGTGTTCCAGCAAACACCTACACGACAGTGCGATGGTCGACTTCGGTCTCGATTGACGTCACGCTCTAGAAATTCCAACGCTGCGCGTTGGCGACGAGGAAATCGCGGAAAGCCTGCACGCGGGCGACGCTTTTGAGCTCCTCCGGAAAGACCAGATAGGCGTCGAGCGCAATCGGATCGCCCTCCGAGAAGAGCTGCACCAGGCCGCCATTCCCCTCGACCAGATAGTCCGGCAGCATCGCCAAGCCGAGCCCGCGCTGGCAGGCGCGCAAGATGCCGAGGATATTGTTGATGACCAGGTGCGGCTTGCGCGGCCCCTTGCCGTCGCGCGCCACGTCGGTCAGCCAGTTTGCGCGCTGCAGATAGGTCGGAATATTGCCGCCGAGCACCAGGAGGCGATGGCTGTCGAGGTCGTCGAAGGTGCGCGGCGTGCCGAGGCGCTTGAGGTATTCGGGCGAGGCGTAGACGTGGAAGTGCACCGAGAACAGCTTGCGCTGGATCAGATCGGGCTGCGTCGGTTGGCGCAGGCGGATGGCGACGTCGGCCTCGCGCATGGCGAGGTCGAGCTCTTCCTCGGTGGTCAGCAGCGTGACGTGGATGTCCGGATAAAGATCGATGAAATCGCCGAGCCGCGGCGTGAGCCAGTGCACGCCGATGCCGGGCGTCGTGGTCACGCGCAAATCGCCGTTCGGGCGCTCGCGGCTGTCGGTGAGCTTGGTGCGCGCGGCTTCGAGCTTCATGAACACTTCATGCGCGGTGCGATACAGCAATTCGCCCTGCTCGGTGAGGATCAATCCGCGCGCGTGCCGATGGAACAGCGACACGGTGAGCTCCTGCTCGAGCGCGCTGACCTGGCGCGACACCGCCGATTGCGAAAGCCCGAGCTGCTCGCCCGCATGGGTGAAGCTGCCCGCTTCCGCCGCGGCATGAAAGACCTTGAGCTTATCCCAGTCCATTGCGTCACTTTTCTCCCTCGCCAGAGCCGAGGGGAGTTTGCGAACTCACTCCGCCGCGGCGCGCCGCTCGGCATGTACGGCGAGAAAGCGTTCGGCCTCGAGCGCGGCCATGCAGCCCAGCCCGGCGGCGGTCACGGCCTGGCGATAGATTTCGTCGGCCACGTCGCCGGCCGCGAACAGGCCGGGGATCGAGGTCGCCGTCGAGTGCGGCGCGGTCTTGATGTAGCCCGACGGTTTCATCTCCACCTGGCCGGCGACCAGCTGCGTCGCCGGGGTATGGCCGATGGCGATGAAGATGCCGTCGACCGGGTGCTCGACGATGGCGCCGGTCTTGACGTTCTTGAGCCGCGCATGGGTCACCTTCAGCGGATCCTCCTTGCCGCCGATATCGGCGAGCACGGTGTCCCAAAGGACCGCGATCTTCGGATTCTTGAACAACCGGTCCTGCAGGATCTTCTCGGCCCGCAGGTGATCGCGCCGATGCACCAGCGTGACTTTGCTGGCGAAGTTGGTGAGGAACAGCGCCTCCTCGACCGCGGTGTTGCCGCCGCCGATGACCAGGACCTCCTTGCCGCGATAGAAGAAGCCGTCGCAGGTCGCGCAGGCCGAGACGCCATAGCCGCGGAATTTTTGCTCCGAAGGAAGATCGAGCCAGCGCGCCTGCGCGCCGGTCGCCAGCACCAGCGCCTCGGCGAGGTAGGCGTCGCCTGAGTCGCATTCGATCCGGAACGGCCTTCGCGTCAGATCGACGGAATTGACATGGTCGGGAACGAGCTTGGCGCCGACATGGGCCGCCTGCTTCTGCATCTGTTCCATGAGCCAGGGCCCCTGGATCACGTCGGCGAAACCCGGATAGTTCTCGACGTCGGTGGTGACGGTCAGTTGGCCGCCGGGCTCGATGCCCTGAATGAGGATCGGATCGAGCATGGCGCGGGCGGCATAGATCGCCGCGGTGTAGCCCGCAGGTCCCGATCCGATGATCACGACCTTGGCGTGGGTGGTTTTGGTCACCGACAAAATCCGTCCGTTGCCGCAGGCGTTGAGGCTGGCCTGCCCGGAAGCCCCGCGAAGTCGGAAAGTCTGGACTTCGGTCGGCTGGCCGGGCCTAACCGGGAAGCCAAAATCCCTTGGCAAAGTCCGGCTCGCACGCGGCCATTCACCCGAAATTTAAGCATCGCCGGGAGCTATGCAAGGCGCGCAACCCATTACCCACAAGGCCGCAGTTCCGGCTCAGGTCCCGGACGACAAAGGCGCTTTCGGCACCCGCCAGATCGCTACTTCCATTCGATTTTGAGGATCTCGTAGGCCTTGGCGCCGCCTGGGGTGACCACCTCGACCTGCACGCCCTTCTTCTTGCCGACAAGGGCACGGGCGAGCGGAGAGGTGATGGAAATCTTGCCCTTCTTCGCGTCCGCCTCGGGCTCGCCGACGATGTGCCAGACCGTTTTCTTGTCGGTGTCCTCGTCGATTAAGGTGACGGTGGCGCCGAAGGTGATCGTGTCGCCGGAAAGCTTCGATACGTCAATGACTTCGGCGCGCGCGAGCTTGTCCTCGAGCTCGGCGATGCGGCCTTCATTGAGCGACTGCGATTCTTTCGCCGCATGATATTCGGCGTTCTCGGACAGGTCGCCATGGGTACGCGCGTCGGTAATCTGCTGGATGATGCGCGGGCGCTCTACCTGCTGGCAGTGCTTCAACTCGGTCTCAAGCGCCGAGTAGCCCTCCGCGGTCATCGGAATCTTGTCCATCGTTCTCGAACCTCCATACCTGTAGAGACAAAATTCCAGTCGCGGGCCGAAGCATTGCCTGGCCACGCGACCGTAACCCTGTCTCTACACGAGCCGTCGTGCCGGCCGCTCCGATTCGGGATCAGCGACGGCCGCAAAATAAGCTTGCAGCGCACAGACCTCGAGGTCGCCCCCGAGATAGGCTTTGATGCCCTGCGCTGCAGCGACGGCCCCGGAGAGAGTGGTGTAGTACGGCACTTTATGCAAGAGGGCCGCGCGGCGCAGCGAACGGCTGTCGGCGAGCGATGCGGCCCCCTCCGTGGTGTTGAAGACCAGGTGGACCTTGCCATTCTTGATGGCATCGACAATGTCCGGGCGGCCTTCCAACACCTTGTTGACCTTGACCGCGGCGACGCCCTGTCCGGCAAGGTAACGCTGGGTTCCCGAGGTCGCGACCACGCCGAAGCCCAGCCCGGCCAACAGGCGCACGGCCGGGAGAATGCGCGGCTTGTCGTCGTCCTTGACCGACACGAACACGGTGCCGCCTTTCGGCAGCCGCGCGCCGCCGCCGAGCTGGCTTTTGACGAAAGCGACGTTGTAGTCGCGGTCGATCCCCATGACCTCGCCGGTCGATTTCATTTCCGGGCCGAGCACCGTATCGACCTTGTCCCCGAAACGAGCGAAAGGAAAAACCGCCTCCTTGACCCCGATATGACGGGCGGCGGCAAGCTCGAAGCGCTGCGGCTTGAGCGCGAAGCTCTTGAGCGTCTCGCCGGCCATGATGCGCGCCGCGATCTTGGCCGCCGGTACACCGGTCACCTTGGCGACGAACGGCACGGTGCGCGAGGCGCGCGGATTGACCTCGAGCACATAGATGTCGCCGTCCTTGATGGCGTATTGGGCGTTCATCAGGCCGCCGACCTTCAGCGCCAAGGCGAGCGCGCGGGTCTGCCGGTCGAGTTCGCCGATCACGGCGCTCGAAAGATTATGCGGCGGCAGCGAGCAGGCGCTGTCGCCGGAGTGGATGCCGGCCTCCTCGATGTGCTCCATGATCCCGGCGATGTAGCTGTCCTTGCCGTCGGCGAGGCAATCGACGTCGACCTCGACCGCGTCGGTGAGATAGCGGTCGATGAGCAGCGGCCGCTTATCCGATACCGCGAACTCCGACGGCCGATCGAGATCGGCGGCCAGGCGCGCCACGTAGCGATCGAGCTGCTGCGCGTCGTGCACGATCTCCATGGCGCGTCCGCCGAGCACGTAGGAGGGGCGGATCACGATCGGGTAGCCGATTTCATCGGCGATCGCGCGCGCCTTTCCCGGGCTGGTGGCGACGCCGCTCTTCGGCTGCCGCAGCTTGAGGCGGTCGAGGAGCTCGCGGAAGCGGTCGCGATCCTCCGCCAGATCGATCGCATCCGGCGACGTGCCGAGGATCGGCACCCGCGCTTTCTCCAGCGGCTCGGCGAGCTTGAGCGGCGTCTGTCCGCCGAACTGGACGATGACGCCGTGCAGCACCCCGTTTGAGCGTTCGGTATCGATGATCTCGAGCACGTCTTCGGCGGTGAGCGGCTCGAAGTAGAGCCGGTTCGAGGTGTCGTAATCGGTCGACACCGTCTCCGGATTGCAGTTGATCATGATGGTCTCGTAGCCGACTTCCTTGAGCGCGAAGGCGGCGTGGCAGCAGCAATAGTCGAACTCGATGCCCTGGCCGATGCGGTTCGGGCCGCCGCCGAGGATGACGACTTTCTTCTTGTCGCTGGGCGCGGCCTCGTCGACGGCGCGGCCGGCGAAAGGCGCCTCGTAGGTCGAATACATGTAGGCGGTCGGCGAGGCGAATTCGGCGGCGCAGGTGTCGATGCGCTTGAATACCGGCCGCACGCCGAGTCCGCGGCGGCGCTCGGCGACCTCCTCGGCGGCAAGGCCGGTGAGCTTGCCGAGCCGTGGGTCGGAAAAGCCCATGGATTTCAGCCGGCGCAGCGACGGTGCCGTCGTCGGCAGGCCCTTGGCGCGGATCTCCGCTTCCATCTCGATGATCCCGCGGATCTGCGCCAGGAACCACGGATCGATCCGGCAGGCGGTATGGATGTCCGCGTCGCTCATGCCGAGCCGCATCGCCTGCGCGACCTTGAGGATGCCGTCGGGCGAGGGGGTGCCGAGCGCGGCGCGGATCGCGTTCTTGTCGTCGCCCTGCTCGAGCCCGGCGATCGCGATCTCGTCGAGGCCGGTCAATCCGGTCTCGAGCGAGCGCAGCGCCTTCTGCAGGCTTTCCTGGAAGGTGCGGCCGATCGCCATCGCTTCGCCGACCGACTTCATCGAGGTGGTGAGCACCGGCTCGGCGCCGGGAAATTTCTCGAAGGCGAAGCGCGGCACTTTGGTGACGACATAGTCGATCGTCGGCTCGAACGAGGCCGGCGTCGCGCCGCCGGTGATGTCGTTGGCGATCTCGTCGAGGGTGTAACCGACGGCGAGCTTGGCGGCGACCTTGGCAATGGGGAATCCGGTCGCCTTCGACGCCAGGGCCGAGGAACGCGAGACGCGCGGATTCATCTCGATGACGAGGAGGCGGCCGTCCTGCGGATTGACGGCGAACTGCACGTTCGAGCCGCCGGTCTCGACTCCGATCTCGCGCAGCACCGCGATCGAGGCGTCGCGCATGATCTGGTATTCCTTGTCGGTGAGCGTGAGCGCCGGCGCCACCGTGATCGAATCGCCGGTGTGCACGCCCATCGGATCGACGTTCTCGATCGAGCAGACGATGATGCAGTTGTCGTTCTTGTCGCGCACCACCTCCATCTCGAATTCCTTCCAGCCGAGCACCGATTCTTCGATCAGCACTTCCGAGGTCGGCGAGGCGTCGATGCCGCCCTCGACGATGTCGATGAACTCGGCCTTGTTGTAGGCGATGCCGCCGCCGGTGCCGCCGAGCGTGAACGAGGGCCGGATGATGGCGGGGAGCCCGATATCCTCGAGCGCCTCAAGCGCCTGGATCAGCGTCTTGACCTGATGCGAGCGCGGTGTCGCCAGCCCGATCTTCTTCATCGCCTCGCGGAACAGCTCGCGATCCTCGGCCTTGTCGATGGCGTCGGCGGTGGCCCCGATCATGGTGACGTCGAACTTGTCGAGTGCGCCCATCTTACGCAGCGACAGCGCAGTATTGAGCGCGGTCTGCCCGCCCATGGTCGGCAAAAGTGCGAAGCCTCCGGGAAGGACGTGCCGCTCCTTCTCGATGATCTTGGCCACGATCTCCGGCGTGATCGGTTCGATATAGGTCGCATCCGCCAAGTCCGGATCGGTCATGATCGTCGCCGGATTGGAATTGACGAGGACGACCCGATAGCCCTCTTGCCGGAGCGCCTTGCAGGCCTGCGTGCCGGAATAGTCGAACTCGCAGGCCTGGCCGATCACGATTGGCCCGGCGCCGATGATCAGGATCGAGGAGATGTCGGTCCGTTTGGGCATTCAGCGTCCGCGTGATCCGGGGAGGCACAAAAAAAGGGCGCGCCTTACGCGCGTCCTTGAGCCGGCTCCCCGGCGCCGGGGCTCGGCCCCGCGCGCGCGCTGTTTAGACCAGAAAGGGCGGGCAGGGAAGGGCAACCATCCGTGCGCGCATAGGTCCCCTTCAGCGCGGGCGCGCGACGAAGGTCATGCGCGCCTGGTTGTGGCCGATGTTTTTTCTGGCCCGTTGCGCGGCAAATCCGGCCGCGGCGAGCTTTTGCAGCATTTTTGCTTGGTCGTAGCGGGTGAGGCCAAGCCGCGCGCGCAGCCGCATGTAATCCGACATCAGCGTGCGGGCGACGCCGCCAAGCGCCGCCAGCAGAAATCCGTTGGCGGCGGCAAATCGGAACAGCGCCGCGGCATCGGTCGCGGCCGGAATATGCGGCGGGATCACATCGCCCACCACCAGAACCCCGCCGGGTTTCAGCAGCCGGTGAAACAATTCGAGGAGCGTTCCCGCCTCGGCGGCCGTCAGATATTGGGCGACCGAATGCAGCACGATGAGATCGAGCGAATGCGCCGGCAGACGCGCGACGTCCTCGGGCGCGACGGCGCGAATTTTCGCGACGCCGGCAAAGCGTCTGCCGATGCCGGCGCGCAGGCCCGGCGCCCCTTCGCAGAGCAGGAGCTCGCCCGCTTGTGCGGCGACGAGATCGGCATGCAGGGCTTCGCCCGAGCCGTAGTCGAGCACGCGCGCCTGCGGTCCAGGAACGAGCGCGGCGATCTCGCTTGCGACCAGCCGATAGTGGACGTCCTTGTGGCGCGCGCTGACGTAAATGGAATGTGGGCCGTCCCAGAACGCGAGCCAACTCGAGATCATTCGCGCCATAGCGCCATCAGCGGGCCCTTCGGTCCGAACACCGGATCGCTCGCCGGCGGCGGCACCTTCGGGATCGAGGCGAGCGCCTTGGCGTGCTCGGCCTTGCTGCCGCGGCAGAGATTGTACTTGCCGCTCGGCGGGTAGGCGCCGATCACCACCAGATCGTCGGTCTGCTTCAATTTTTGATGACCGGTGCCCGCCGGCAGGATGACCACGTCGCCGGGCACGATGTCGATGTCACGCCCTTTGACCCCGCCGAAGCGGACCGTGGCGCGTCCGCGCGCCACGCCCATCACCTCGTGGATCATCGAGTGATAGTGCACGTAAGGGTAAATGCCGTTGCGCCACATGCCGCTCCAGCCATGCGAGGCGAACGTCTTCTCGATCACCTTCTCCGGATCGGGCGAGCCGGCCAGATCGATGGCGCGCCGATAAAGGACGAGCGGCAGCTCCGGATTGTTGGGGATTGTCCCATCATCCGTGAACCTGTGGGTAATCGGTGGCGCGGTGCGATGGGTCGCGGTCGGCATCGGATTCTGGCCTCGCCGCAGTGCGGCCGGTCCGTTCTATCCGTATCGGGTTGAAATTTGTCTAACCGCGATCCCAGATAGCTCAGCCGCGGAAATCGCGCATTAAACAGGCAAAACGCCGGAACAAAGCGTGGCTATCGCGCGGGCCGGGCGAGGCTTCGGGGTGGTACTGCACCGAAAATACCGGCCGGCCCTTGAGCGCCAGCCCGCAATTGGAGCCGTCGAACAGGGAGACATGCGTCTCCACCGCGCCGGCCGGGAGGCTTGAACGCTCGACGGCGAAGCCGTGGTTCATCGACGTGATCTCGACCTTGCCGGTGGCGAGGTCCTTGACCGGATGATTGGCGCCGTGGTGGCCCTGATGCATCTTCACGGTCTTGCCGCCGACCGCGAGCGCCAGCATCTGGTGGCCGAGGCAAATGCCGAACACCGGTTTTCTTTCGATCAGCGTGCGCAGCACCGGCACGGCGTATTCGCCGGTCGCCGCCGGATCGCCGGGACCGTTGGAGAGAAAGATTCCGTCGGGCTTGAGCGCGAGGATGTCCGCGGCCGATGTCGTCGCCGGCACCACGGTGACGCTGCACCGATTGCCGGCAAGCTGGCGCAGGATATTGCGTTTGATGCCATAGTCGATGGCGACGACGTTGAACTCGGCGTCGTCGCGCTCGCCGTAGCCCTCGCCCCAGCGCCACGGCGTCTCCTGCCAGGTGAAGCGCTGGGCCGTGGTCACCATCGGAACGAGATCCATGCCGACGAGCCCCGGCCAGGCCTTGGCCTCGCGTTTGAGCGCGCCGAGGTCGAAACGGCCGGAGGGTTCGTGCGCGATCACCGCGTTCGGCATGCCCTTCTCGCGGATGAGCGCGGTGAGCGCGCGGGTGTCGATCCCGGCGAGCCCGATCACGCCGCGGCTTTTCAGCCATTGGTCGAGATGGCGCGTGGCGCGGTAGTTCGACGGCGCCGTGATCGCCGCGTGCAGCACGACGCCGCGCGCGCCGGGCGTCGCCGCGAGATTGACGGTCTCAATGTCCTCCTCGTTGGTGCCGACATTGCCGATATGCGGGAAGGTGAAGGTGATGATCTGGCCGGCGTAGGAGGGATCGGTGAGGATCTCCTCATAGCCGGTCATCGCGGTATTAAAGCAGACCTCGCCGACGGCGTGGCCGGTCGCGCCGAAGCCGATGCCTTCGAGCACGGTGCCGTCGGCCAGGACCAGGAGCGCGGTCGGCTTGGGATCGTCCCAGAGTTGCCGAGTCTGCGGTTGTGTCAGCATCGCCGAGGGCCTACATCTTTCGTTCACCCGCCGAGCCACCGCGCCCCGCGCGGGCGAATTGCGAGAGGCCATAGCCGTGTTGCGTGACGATATCAACAACGCGCTCAAGGCCGCCATGAAGGCGGCGGACAAGCGTCGCGTCTCGACGCTGCGCCTGGTCAACGCCGAGATATTGAAGCGCGAGACCAGCGCCGCCGAACGGCTGACGCTCAGCGACGCCGAGATCCTCGACGTCATGGGCAAGATGATCAAGCAGCGCCAGGAATTGCTCGACATCTACGAGAAGGCCGGCCGCACCGATCTTGCCGCCCAGGAGCGCGAGGAGATCGCGATCATCTCCGCCTATCTGCCGCAGCACCTCTCCGACCTCGAGGCCGGCCAAGCCATCTCCGCGCTCATCAAGGAACTCGAAGCCGCCACGCTCAAGGACATGGGCCGCACCATGACGGCGCTCAAGGAGCGCTTTTCCGGGCAGATGGATTTCTCCAAGGCGAGCGCGATGGTGAAGAGGCTGCTCGCGGGCAAAGCCGCAGACGTCGGGTGAGCCGGACTGTGGATAACCGGGACAATTGCTGCGCCCATCGCTCCTGAGGCGGGCCGCCCTATCTTCGCACCTGATCCGCGCTACCTTGGCGAATCACCATGCGATTTTCCCCGCAATTCCTCGACGAGCTGCGCGCGCGGCTTCCGGTTTCGGAGGTCGTGGGCCGGCGCGTGAAATTGCGCAAGGCGGGGCGGGAATGGAAGGGGCTCTCGCCATTCAACAAGGAGAAGACACCGTCGTTCTTCGTCAATGACCAGAAGGCGATGTGGTTCGACTTCTCCTCCGGCAAGAACGGCAACATCTTCGATTTCGTCATGCTCACCGAAGGGGTGAGCTTCCCCGAGGCGGTCGAGCGCTTGGCCGGACAGGCCGGTGTCGCGGTCCCGGTCATGACGCGGGAGGCCGAGGAACGCGAGGAACGCCGCAAGACGCTGCACGACATTGTCGAGCTCGCCGCCAAATTCTTCGAGGCGACGCTCGCCGCGCGCGCCGGCGCGCGCGGGCGCGGCTATCTCGCCGACCGCGGCATTCAATCCTCGACGCAGCTCAAGTTCCGGCTCGGCTACGCGCCCGGCGAGCAATACGCCCTCAAGGAACATCTCGGCGCCGCGAAGGTCTCGGTCGAGGACATGGTGGCGGCTGGGCTCCTGGTTGCCGGCGATGATATCCCGGTGCCCTATGACCGCTTCCGCGACCGCATCATGTTTCCGATCGCCGACTGGCGCGGGCGCGTCATCGCCTTTGGCGGCCGCGCGCTCGAGAAAGAGGTTGCGGCGAAATATCTCAATTCGCCGGAGACGCCGCTCTTCCACAAAGGCGCGACGCTCTACAACATCGCCGCCGCGCGCCAGGCGGCCAACGATGCCGCGCAAAAGCTCGGCCCGTCGGCGCCGCCCGCCGCGGACAATTTCGCCGCCCGGGTGATCGCGGTCGAGGGCTATGTCGACGTGATCGCCATGGTGACCGCCGGCTTCGAGGCGACGGTCGCGCCGCTCGGCACCGCGCTCACCACCGACCAGCTCGCACTGATGTGGCGGATGGCCGACGAGCCGATCCTGTGCTTCGACGGCGACGATGCCGGCCGGCGCGCGGCCTATCGTGCGCTCGATCTCGCTCTGCCGCTCCTCAAGCCGGGCAAGAGCCTGCGCCTCGCCGCGCTGCCGGACGGGCAAGACCCGGACGATCTCGTTCGTTCCGGCGGCCGCGAGGCGGTGAACGATGTTCTCGCCGCGGCACGGCCCTTGGCGGATATGCTCTGGGCGCGCGAGAGCGGGGCGGGTCCGTTTGACACCCCCGAGCGGCGCGCCGCCTTCGAGGCGCGCATCATCGAAGTGACGACGGCCGTCGGCGATGAAACCGTGCGCCGCTATTACCGGCAGGATTTTGCCGCGCGGCTGCGCCAACTCTTCGCGCCCGCGGAGATTACCACCGGCCGGCGCGAGTGGGAGCAGAGGGGCCGCCGCACCGGCTCCGGCGCCGGCTCCCGGCTCAATTCGCCTCGATCAAGATTTGGCGGCCCCGAGAGCTACGTGGTCGCGAGCGCGCAGCTTGCGGCGGGCCCGTTGCATCGCGGCCATCGCACGGCGATCCCGCGCCGCGAGGCCCTGATCCTGCAAGCCGCGCTCAACCATCCCTGGCTGCTGCACGACCGCTTGGAGGAGCTATCCGAGGCCGAGTTCCGCCACGCCGAGACCAAAAAGCTCAAGGCCGCCCTGATCGACGTCCTCGCCCATCGTTCCGGCCATGAATTCAGCCATGCGGAGGAGGTCGAGCGTGCCGAGGTCATCGCCGAGCTCACCCGGCAAGGCTTTGCCGACCTCATCGCCCGCATCGAGCGCGCCATCACCACGCCTTCGGTCTGGGGGGCGCGCCCGCAGGCGGGGCAAGCCGACGTTTTGCTGACCTGGCGGCAGCTTCTTGCCTTGCATCGGCAATGGCATTCCCTAATTAGGGAACTTAAGGACGCGGAGTTGGCGCTCGGCGAGGACAATTCCGAAACGAACTACGCGCGGCTTCAGGACGTCAAGGCTCGGCTCTCCAGCATCGACGGGACCGAGGCCCTGATCGAGGGGTTTGGCGCCTCTTCCGGCCGCCCGGCGCGGTCGCTGTGAGCACTCGGCCTGCGACCCTGCGCCTTACTGGTGGACGGTCCGGCAGCGAAGGAATAAGGGTTCACGGCGCCGTCGGCATAGTTAGTCGGAGCTTAACGGAGTTCCGCGGATACTGCGGCCCTCGATTCGGGGGCGGTGCCGCGCAGGCGCTGCCCTTTTTGGTGGATAGCCGGGTTGAGCCGACCCCGAGCGGGTCGTTTCCCACCCGGCCTATCGAGTCGCCATAGGGTAGGGGGACGTCGTTGTCCGTCTGCCGGGTGTAGGCGTTGCCCTAAAGGTAACGGGGTAAGGGGTGGCCGTCCGACCGCCCCGGCGTTGGAAGTGCATAGGGCAGGGACGCGGTTTGCGACGGGCGTTGGCGGAGAAGAACATGGCAAGCAAGAGCGCTGGCACCAAAACGGTAGCGATCAAATCCAAGGCAGCCCCGCAAAAAGAGGGCGAGGCGCCGGAGAAAGAGGGGCCCGAGACCCCGGACGCCCCGCTGCCGCTGCTCGATCTTTCCGACGCCGCCGTCAAGAAGATGATCAAGCAGGCCAAGAAGCGCGGCTATGTCACCCATGAGCAGCTCAACTCGGTGATGCCGGCGGAGGAGGTGACCTCCGAGCAGATCGAGGACGTGCTGGCGATGATGAGCGAGATGGGCATCAACGTGGTGGAGACCGAGGAAGCCGAGGCCGAGGACGAAGCCCGCGAGGAGCCCGAGGAGGAGGAGACCGAGGCGGGCGAACTGGTCGAGGCCACGCCGAAGACGCCGGCAAAATCCGAAGCAAAAGAGCCCGCCGAGCGCACCGACGACCCGGTGCGGATGTATCTGCGCGAGATGGGCACGGTCGAGCTTCTCTCCCGCGAGGGCGAGATCGCGATCGCCAAACGCATCGAGGCCGGCCGCGAGGCGATGATCGCCGGGCTGTGCGAGAGCCCGCTCACCTTCCAGGCCGTCATCATCTGGCGCGACGAATTGAACGAAGGAAAAGTCTTCCTGCGCGACATCATCGACCTGGAAGCGACCTATGCCGGCCCCGACGCCAAGCAGGTGGCGCCGGCGATGCCGCCGGGCGACGGCGGAGCGGCGGCGGCCGCAGCCGGCGTGCCCGGCTTTGCGCCGCAGCCGCCGCAGGCGGTGGCGCCGCCTTCGGCGCCGCCGGCAGCGACGCCGTTCAAGCCGCAGGGGGCCGAGGCTGGCGACGGCGAGGAGGCGCTCCCCGAGGGCGCGCTCGGCGAGCCCGACCTGGACGAGGACGATCTCGAGAACTCGATGTCGCTTGCCGCCATCGAGGCCGAGCTCAAGCCCAAGGTGCTGGAGACCTTCGACACCATCGCCGACACCTTCAAACGGCTCCGTCGCCTGCAAGAAATCGATATCCAGAACAAGCTGAGCAATGAAAAGCTCTCGCTCTCTCCCAATCAGGAACGCAAATATAGAAAGCTGAAGGAAGAGATCATCCAGGAGGTCAAATCGCTGCGCCTCAATCAGGCGCGCATCGACGCCTTGGTCGAGCAGCTCTACGACATCAACAAGCGCCTGGTGAGCAACGAGGGCCGGCTGATGCGGCTCTCCGAGAGCCACGGCGTCATCCGCGAGGACTTCCTCAAGAATTATCAGGGCTTCGAGCTCGACCCGCGCTGGCTCAACCGCGTTTCCAAGCTCTCCGCCAAGGGCTGGAAGAATTTCGTCGGCCGCGACAAGGACCGCATCAAGGAGTTGCGCGGGCAGATCCACGGGCTGGCGACCGAAACCGGCCTCGAAATCCCCGAGTTCCGCAAGATCGTGCACATGGTGCAGAAGGGCGAGCGCGAGGCGCGCCAGGCGAAGAAGGAAATGGTCGAGGCCAATCTCCGCCTCGTCATCTCCATCGCCAAGAAATACACCAATCGCGGTCTGCAGTTCCTCGACCTGATCCAGGAAGGCAATATCGGCCTGATGAAAGCGGTCGATAAGTTCGAATATCGCCGCGGCTACAAGTTCTCGACCTACGCCACCTGGTGGATCCGCCAGGCGATCACCCGCTGCATTGCCGATCAGGCGCGCACCATCCGCATCCCGGTGCACATGATCGAGACGATCAACAAGATCGTGCGCACCTCGCGGCAGATGCTCAACGAGATCGGCCGCGAGCCGACGCCGGAGGAATTGGCCGAGAAGCTCGGCATGCCTTTGGAGAAGGTGCGCAAGGTGCTCAAGATCGCCAAGGAGCCTTTGTCGCTGGAGACGCCGATCGGCGACGAGGAGGATTCGCACCTCGGCGATTTCATCGAGGACAAGAACGCGATCCTGCCGATCGACGCCGCGATCCAGTCGAACCTGCGCGAGACGACGACCCGCGTCTTGGCGTCACTGACGCCGCGCGAAGAGCGCGTGCTGCGCATGCGCTTCGGCATTGGCATGAACACCGACCACACGCTGGAAGAAGTCGGCCAGCAGTTCTCGGTGACCCGCGAGCGCATCCGCCAGATCGAAGCCAAGGCGCTGCGGAAGCTGAAGCATCCGTCGAGGTCGCGGAAGCTGCGCAGCTTCTTGGATAATTGATCGTGGCTGACGGCCGCGATTCCGAATATAAGATCAGATCGCAAAACGAAAACGCCGGGCTAGAGGCCCGGCGCTTTTCACAACGCGCGCGTCGGCCCGCTCTTTTTTCAAGCGACCCGCATCTCTTTTTTCTTCGCTCCTGCGCGCGTAATGCTCTTGATCGCCAGCGGCGGGCGGCCGGATTTCTCGGCGATGTCGCGGTCCTGCTCGATCAGGTAGCCGTGCGCCGGCTTGTCGCCGTCGAGGCCGCCAGTGAGCGTGCGCGGCACTTTGCGGTTCGAGCGCTGCGTGTCGTCTTCATAGAGCACGTCGAACATCACGAATTCGGAATTCAATCCTGGTTTTCTCGGCATGGGTCGTTCTCCTCGCGGCGGACAAGACGTGAGAACGCCGGCGCCAATGTGACGCCGGCGCGTTTTTCAAGTCGGCAATCAGATCGATTGCAGATTGGTCGCGGCGGATTTGCCGCTGCGCCGGTCGGCTTCGATGTCGAAGGAGAGCTTCTGCCCCTCATTGAGGTTCGACATGCCGGCGCGCTCGACGGCGGAGATGTGTACGAACACATCCGGGCCGCCCGCGTCCTGCACGATGAAGCCGAAACCCTTTTGGGCGTTGAAAAACTTGACGGTACCTTGAGCCATGATGGCCTCCATTTGAAACGCATAAAAGCGTTTTGTGGCCGTGCGAACCATTCGCGCGGTCCAATCCGGATTTTGCGTGTTCTTGGGAAAGGCCCTTGGCGGGCGAGACGACAAGGCAGGCTAATCGGGAATGCTGTCTATATAGAGGGGCGAGGCCGGCATTGCAATCGTGGTGGCTGTTCGCCCGGGCAGCGTGGTTTCCGCCTACACCGCCCGCGATCCGCTAGTTTGGCGTTTCATGCTGCCTTGGAGGCCCGTTTGCCCGCCGGGCGAGATCATTCATAACCCAAAGCGCGTGGTTGACTAGCGGCACCAAGTGGATCAACTTCCACTTGTGTCAGCATCGGGAAGCTTCGGGGATTCGACTATGAGCAAGGCAACTATGAGCAAGGCAACGGCGATTTTCGGCATCGTATTGGCCTTGGGACTGGGTGTCGCATTTGTTGCGTCGTCCGTGTCCTCGACGGCGCAAGCGGGGCAGCAAGGCGATAAGCCCTAAGGTCTGCCCTGTGTCGGCCGACCGCCGTTTGCGCAACGCCGGCTTGATGCAGTCTATTTTCGCACGGAAGCCGGCTGAGAGCACGGCCTCGGGGAAGCGCGTGCACCTTTGACTGCCCTATACGCTAGCGCGGATTGTCGAGTTGAGCGGCTTCGTCGCGGCAATATTGAATGACGTCGGGCGGCCATAGCAGCCGCGGACTCCAGGTGAAATTATTGACCGGGACGGCAAGGCATTGCCGGAACTGGGCCAGCGCGCCGCGGAAATCGCCTTGCGCGCTCAGTGTCATACCCACTCGCTGATAACTCATCGCCAGCATTTTTTGCCAGCCGGAGTTCCACCAACTCCTATTCGTCAATTCGGCGGCGATCTTTTGCGATTGCTGATACTCGGTCAGCGCGGCAGATAGGTCTCCTTGCTCGCGCAGCGCGTCGCCGACCATTTCATGTGCGTTCGCCACGTCGTAACCGGCGCTGCCGTTGTCCGGCGCCTTAGCCAGAGTTTCTTCGGTCAACGCCAGATAGGTATGGAATTCCTGCAGCGCAGCCGGATAGTCTTTTTCCTGCAAGAGGATCTGCCCCACGCGCTGATGCAAAGCCTCCAGGAGTTCGCGCCATAAAAAGTTCGCTGGATCTCCGTTCGACACTTTGACCGCCAGGTCCAGGGCGATCCGGTACTCGGCCAACGCGGCTGCTGAGGCTTTTTGTGCGAGCAACGCGTCGCCGAACTTCTCGCGGCTCTCGGCGAGCAGGCTGAGATATCCGCCATTCTTGGCATCCTTCTCCACCAGTTGCGACGCAATCGATCGCGCCGCCTGGTACTCCACCGCGGCATCAGACGGTTTGCCATGCTGTTCCAACGTATCGCCAAGTTCCAAATGCGCGTGCGCCAGCGATGCGAGCCATCTGCGATCATCGGAGTTTTGCGTTACCAAGGCTTGGGCGTGAGCCACCCAAGAACGATGGGCATCGGCGGCGGCATCAAGATCGCCCAACGACCGAAGCGCGTAACCGATCCTCTGGTAGTCCTCCATCAGATCGCGTTGCAAGATGTCATCATTGGGGTTTGACGCGACCAGCGTGGCGGCGGCGTCCGCGGCGTCGCGAGCCTGTTGCAGCGCTCCGACCGAGTCGCCCTTCCAGAACAGCGCGTCGGCGAGCCGCCCGCGCGCGCTTGCCCATAGACTTACCCATCGCGGATCGGTTGGGTTCTTTGCTCTCAATCCGTCGGCGAGAGTGATTTCCTGTTCGGCAAATTGCTGTGCCTTGGCGGCGATGCCGAGCGCCGTGTTTGCAAGGCTTAGAACGTCGAGAAGTTGTATGCGGGCAGCAGTCACGTCGTCGGTTTCGCCGGGAAGACCGTTGACGGTCTTCTGAGCTTTTTCCATCAGCTGCCGCATCAAATTGGTCGAGATGGCGCCGTCCTCGTAGCTGTCGGTAAGAAGCCGGACATTGCCGGCCGCCTGGTCGAGGGCGAGTTGATAATTGCGTTCCGCCTCGCCGAGCGCCGTGGTCGCGACGCCGCGTTCGCGCCAGGCTACGGCGCCGGCCGCTACGGCGAGTATGAGGAGGAATGACACCGCCGCGGCGATACGCCGGCTGCGACGCAGCTCGCGCCGCAGCGACTGCTCCTTCGCCCGCTGGGCCGCATCGACGCGCTCGCGCTCGGCGGCGATCGAGGCTTCGGCATAAGTCACAATTTCCGGATCGAGATCGGAACGCCGTCGCGACACCGCCTCTTCGGCCTCGGCGAGGCGTCGGCCGGGGGGCAAGAGGAAGTCGTCGTGACGGGCGTGACGTTCCCAATTTTCGGTTTCCACTTGCAAGCGGCGGCGGATGATCAGGAAGTCGCGATGGTCTTCGACGAGCTTGGCGAAAAGCGGCCAGTGGGTGAGCAGCGCCTCATGCGCAACGCGCAATGTCTCACCCGCGCCAATGTCGTCGGCAACGGTCAGCCGCGCCGCCACCAGGCGGTTCGCCAACTCGTTCTGTTCGGCCCCGGCGAGGGCCGAGCGTCGAACCGTGCGGGCCGTCGCTGTACCTTTAATCTCGTCGATTTCGACCAAGGACAAAAGCAGAGTGGGGAGCGCCACCTTCAGATCCGGCGACAATCCATCGACCAGGTGGTCCGCGTGATTGGCGATTGCACCCTCGAGCTCGCCGAGCGCGCGATAGCTGCGGTAGGTGAGGACATTACTGCCCTGGCCCGCAACATCGCGGCGATAGAGTTCATCAAGAACGAAGGACAACAACGGCAGCGACGCAGGGTCGCGTGCCGCAGCTTCGCGGATGACTGCATCGAGTGGAATGCCGCTTTGCGCATCCGCCTCGAACAGGAGTCCCGCCACCTCGGCCGGCCGGCGGATGATTTGTTCGATCTCCGCCGCTGTGGGGGTCGCGAGCTGATACTGGCCGATGCCAATCGCCAACGCATTCAGCGCCGGCAACTCGACCAGGCGATGATAGAAGTCGCTGCGCAGTGTGGCGATGATCCATACGAGGCCGCTCCGGGCGAGTCCTGCCAGGAGCTTGTCGAGCATGCGGCGCGTTTCGTCACTGAATGCGGCGGAGGTGAACAAGACCTCCATTTGATCCAGCACGAGGACGAGCTGGCCTTGCCGCGTCGCACCCGGCCTTGAATTCGGATTGTCCGCCGCGGCACGTTCGAGCGCAAGACGCAACGGCACGATTGCCAGTACAGGATCGCCACGCAGTTGCGCCGCGACCTCTTCTTCCTTGTAACCGATTGCCGTAAGCTCCGGCAGAACGCTCGGCCGCAATAGTAACCCGGCCAACCCCGCAAACGGGTCGGGAGCGAGTTCGGCGGGCTGGATGATCGCGTAGCGCCAGGTCGAGACGCCGCTGACGACGCCGGGCGCCATGAGATCCGGCAGTAGCCCGGCGCGGACCAGCGACGACTTGCCGGATCCACTCGGGCCGAGGAGGAGCATAAATCCCGCGCCTTCGGTCGCATGGCGAACCAGTGCCTCCGTGATCTCGCGTTCCGCATGCTCGCGCCCGAAGAATACCGCGGCATGTTCGAGATCGAATGTTTGCAGGCCGCGGTATGGCGAGCCGGACCACCATTCGATTCGGTCCCCGGGTTTCGCCTCGACGCGCAACGGCTGGGGCGGCAGACGCCGGCGCAATAGTTCGCGCAAATGCTGTTCGAGTTGCGACTCAAATTCATCGAGATCGGTGAAACGATTGAACGCGGCTTTGAATCGGCCGTCTGGCCCTTCGAAGTGTCGTTGCCAGAAGTTTTGCAGTGCCTCCCATTGGCGGCGAATCTGATCGAGTTGTTCGGCCCGGCTGAATGTCGCCAAACCCTCGGCTAGCTTACGGTAGACGAGAAGGTCGGGGACCCCGCCATGCGTTTCGCGGGCCTGGAGCGCCTGTTCGTATTCCCATTCCGTGCCGGTTACCGGCGTCCGGCCATCGAGTCCCTTGTATTCGCGGGTCTCGGTTTTCGCCGGCAGTGGAGTCCCAAGCCGCGACCAAAGGATCAGGACGACGATGTCGGCAGCCGACGGCGGGTCGATGATATCTTGAAAATGACCCGAGCTGAGCATCGGCTCGTATTCCCAGAGCACGGCCGAGATCTCAAAGAAGCGGACAAACTCCCGCTTCAAACGACTAATCACCAGCGCCGCGCGGCGGCGCTCGTCGTTGACGTCTCCCGGCGACGAAATGAAAATTTTTATTGGTTGCGCCATCGCGCCTATTCTCTTGACCGTGGCCCGGTTTTGCCGCCTTTTGTCAGGTGTGACAAGGCTCCCGCAGCCTCCCGTCCGACGAATTCAGACCAGCATGACAGAGCTTGAGTTTTCCATTCGGCATCAGAGCCGCATCGGCCTTTCGCTTCTCGTGGGGCTCTTTGTTTATGTGACCACGCTCGCGGCGGCACACCGCGTGCTGAATGATCCAGACCCGTACCTGCACATTGCCGTGGGACGATGGATCATTGCGCACGGCGAGGTGCCGCATCACGATCTCTTTTCCAATTCAGTGCCGAACGCGCCTTGGGTGCCCCATGAATGGCTCGCTGAAGTCGCGACCGCCTGGCTTTATGATCATTTGGGTTGGGCCGGACTGGTCATCGCCACGGCCGTTTGCTTCGCAGCGACGATTGTGATCTTGATTCGTTTCCTGCTGCGTTATCTCGAACCATCGCAAGTCCTCATCACCGCGGTCTTCACATGGGGATTTTGCTACATTCATTTGCTGGCCCGGCCGCATGTCTTCAGCTGGCCGCTCTTGGTGCTTTGGGTTGCGGCTCTCGTGGCGGCGCGCAGCGAAAACCGAGCGCCGCCCATCGTGGTGGCACTAATTATGGTGCCTTGGGCCAATTTGCATGGCTCCTTCGTGTTCGGCCTGGGGTTAGCCGCGATCTTTGCAGCCGAGGCGTTGCTGCAAGCGTCGAGTCGCCGGGCTCTCCTGGGCGCCGCGTATAGTTGGGGCTTGTTCCTCGGCGTGTCCGTCCTCGCCGGGCTCGTCACGCCCAACGGCGTCTCCGGACTTGTATTCCCGCTCCAATTCGCTCGCATGGATTCGGTTTTGTCGATGGTTCAGGAATGGAAAAGTCCAAATTTTCAGTATCCTCAACCGCTCGAGTACTGGTTGATGCTCGTGCTCATCGGCGCTTTGTCGATCGGCCTGCGGCTTTCCATCACGCGTATTGCCGTGCTGCTTTTGTTGTTACATATGGCGCTCGGCCATCGGCGAAATGTGGAATATCTCGGACTAATCGCGCCCCTCATTGTGGCGCCCGATCTTGCGTCACAATTGCGAAATTACCGGCTCCCACGTCTTGATCGCAGACTAGATGCGCTCACCGGCTTTGCAAATAGAACAGGAATTGCGCTTGCTGCCGCTCTCGCGGTGATCTTGATTTCGGGTTTTGGTATTGTCCGGATCGGGATCGCAAACGAGTCAGGACGTTTTATTCCGGCGAAGGCCGTCGCATTCGCCCAAGAGCAACATATAGCGGGTCCGGTGTTCAACGATTATGCGTTCGGCGATTATCTAATCTACCGCGGCATCGCTCCTTTCGTCGATGGACGCGCCGATATGTACGGCGATACGTTTATCAAACGCTACAGGCAAATTGAGAAACTTCCGTCGTTACTTACGCAATACGGGATCACCTGGACGCTACTCGATCCCGACGATCCACGTGTCACGCTGTTGGATTATTTGCCGGGATGGCGGCGAGCTTACGCCGATGAAATCGCCGTCGTGCACGTTCGCAGGGAGGATGCGGCGGTGGCGCCGTCAAACAGGGGAGGTTAGTACGACTTATGAAACGCACCGAGACTCGGTTCGATGGCCTTAAGGACGGATGCGTCGCGAGAACGATACGTTGCGCTCGAAACTCGCCGATCGGGGCGGGTCTGTCGACACCGAACTGGGTTTGGCGCCGGGCGGCCGGCGCGCTGGAAGCGGCAATCGTCGGCTATTGTAGACGTACCGACCGCTCTCTCTGCCGCATGCGGTCCCCGTTCGCGGTCTTGGCCTCAAGGTGCGGCACGACCACAAGGCGGTCGATGTCGCCGTGCAAGAAGGCCTTCAAGAACTCCGTATAATTCTTGAAGGACACGCAGCCAAACGACTGGCCGGTGGAACCGAGCATGTAGGTGTGGGCGAGAATGCCGTCGCGTCCGAACATCCTTCCATCATCGACAGGATTGAGGCGAATGGCCTGCACGCCGTGAAAAGGCTCCTCGCGCAATACCAGATCGTAAACGTTCGGCGGCGTGGCTCCGCGATTTTTCTCATCGACATGGCGCGGATCGTCCAATCTTTGACCCAACCCCGAATGCGCCTCGAGCTTGAGCCCGTTGGGCAGATAGACCGTGTGCGCTTCGATGTCGTAGATCGCCGTGCGGCCGTCGGCGTCGGCCAATAGCATCGAACCGTTGCGCGGCGGCTGCGCCGATATGCGCTTCTGCAAGACCATGGAAGAAATCGACGCGGTGGTTGAAGGATCGGCGTCTGCGACTTTGGCCAATGCCGGCGCTGCCGGAGCGATCTCCGCGGTGCGTCTGAGCGCGGAGGTCAGAATGGCGGCGGACGCCAGTTTGGCATGCAGCGTCACATCCGCCGCGCGCACGGTATGCGTCAAAACCCGGATCAACCCGGAGAACTTCGCCGCGCCGGCGCCGAGCCTGCTGCCGGGATGGGCGAGGACAAATGTCTGCAGCGCCGTCGGCGGTGTGGCCTTGAGATGCGCAGCGGCGCTCAGAGCGACGGCAACGATCGACGCGGCGGTGACGGTGACGGCGCCGGCGGTGATTGCCGCCGCGGTCGCCGTTCCGAGGCCGACGACGACTGCGCGCCATATCGCCCGGCGACGATCCGGGCGAGCGCACGCGTGGCGCTCGAACGCAGTGACGCCGCCGGACGTCGCGGCCACGCACGTCGTGATACGCACGGTGTGAAAGGGCGGCTTAGCGTCGAGCGAGTGGCGGCCGTAGCGGCTGCAGCGCAGCGACCGGTCTTGGTCGCCGGGCGGATCCTGATCGGCTAAAGATTACGGAACCCGGTCTGCTCATCCCCATCATCGTTCCCCTGACACTACGCAACGCCAAAGAGCGACAATGCAGTGGCCGGGTTAAGCGGCTGTAAATGGGCCGCGCCGTGGCATTCTTGGGGAGAACCCCGCGATAGGACGTCAGGAATAAACCCGCACCTTCTTCTTCGCGCCGGTACGCGTGATGCTCTTGATCTTCGCCGCCGGCTTGCCGGATTTCTCGGCGATGTCGCGGTCCTGCTCGATCAGGAAACCGTGCGCGGGCTTATCGCCGTCGATGCCGCCGGTGAGCGCGCGCGGCACCTTGCGGTTCGAGCGCTGCGTGCCGTCTTCGTAGACGACGTCGAACATGATGAACTCGGAATTCAGCCCCGGCTTTCTCGGCATGGCACGACTCGCTGTTTCTGATTGTTGGCGCCGGATAGAAACGAAAAAGCCGGCGCCAGTATGACGCCGGCGCCTCTTTTTTCCGGGCGTGATCCTATCCGAAGGCCGGTGACCGGCCTTCAGGATCACGCATATATAGTGAGCGTTCAGGCCGCTTGCAGGTTGGTCGCGGACGACTTGCCGCTGCGGCGGTCGGCTTCGATGTCGAAGGAGAGCTTCTGCCCCTCGGCGAGGCTGCGCATGCCGGCGCGCTCGACCGCAGAGATGTGCACGAACACATCCGGGCCGCCCGCGTCCTGGACGATGAAGCCGTAGCCCTTCTGGGCGTTGAAGAACTTGACGGTACCTGTAGCCATGATGGCCTCCATTGGAAACGCAAAACGCGTTTTGTGGCCCTGCGAACCATTCACAAGGTCCAAATCCGGATTTCGCGTGTGCTTGGGAAAGGCCCTGCTTTTAGGGTGCATGATCTTTTCGGAAAATCGGTATCCATCGTTCCGGATCATGCTGTAGGGCGAGACGGCAAGGCAGGCTAAATCGGGAATGGCGGCTATATAGAGAAACCTTGCCGTTTTGGCAATCCGGCACGCGTACCGCTACGGCTGAATGTTAACGGACCTACAACGCCGCGACCGCGCTCACCTCGATCAAAAACTCCTCGCGCACCAGCCGGTCGATGATGAGCAGCGTGTTGGTCGGATAGCCGCCGCCGGGAAACAGGCGCGGATATTCGCGCGCGCGGTATTGCGCGAATTTCGCGATGTCCTGCGAGTGTACGAGATAGGTGGTGAATTCGACGATGTTGGGAAAGCCGGCGCCCTGCGAGGCAAGCGCGGCGCCGATATTGGCGAACACCTGGACGCATTGGCCTTCGAAATCGGCGGGCGTCTTGCCGCTTTTGTCGATCCCGACCTGGCCGGCGATGAACAAGAACTCCGAGGCCTTGACGCGGGTGATATTTGAATAGAGCGCGATCGGTTTGCCGAGACTGTCGGGGTTGAGAAACTGGATATTGGGCATGAGCAGCTCCCGCGAGCACGTGAGGGGCGTAAAGGTTAACCTGGGACGGGCGTAAACACATCAGCCGAGAATGACGGATGCGCCGGCAAATCGTTTGACAAATGGCCGCCGCTTTGCCATTCCCGCGCGCCGCACGGAAGGCTCGAAACGCAGGGAGCGCTGTGAGCGAACAGATAAAAACTAGGAGTGAACCGGTGTTGAGTTCGACTATTCGTTGTTTAGTTGCCGCCGTGCTTATCGTCGCCGCGCTGGCGCAGCCGGCAGCGGCCGCGGACGAGCGCCCATCGTTGGAGGCGCTGATCACGCAGCACGCCAGCGCCAATGGCGTGCCGGTCTCGCTCGTGCGCCGCGTCATCATGCGCGAGAGCCGCTACAATGCCCACGCCGTCACCGGCGGCAATTACGGCCTGATGCAGATCCGGCTGCGCACCGCGCGCGCCATGGGCTATCGCGGCTCGGCCGCGGGGCTCCTCGATCCGGCGACCAACATGACCTACGCGGTGCGCTATCTCGCCGGCGCCTATCACGCCGCCGGCGGCAATGAGAGCCGCGCCATGGCGCTCTATCAGAGCGGCTATTACACCAGCCGGCATCGGCGGCGTTCGATCTGACGGCTTGCGTTCCGCGCCCGCCTTCCCATCTGTGCGAGGGGCGCAGACGGGACGCAAGCGATGGCCTTCTCGGGCACGAGCGGATTTGCCTCCTACCAGTTCCCCGGCGCCGGGCGCTATGACGCGCGCTCGCGCCGCGCCGCGATCGATCGGCTCGACATGCTGGCGACGCTGTTCGACACGGCGATCGTCGTGCCCGGCACCAATATCCGCTTCGGCGTCGAGGCGCTGCTGCGGCTCGTTCCCGGCATCGGCGATGTCGCGGCTTCGGCGCTTTCCGTCTATCTGCTCTACGAGGCCTCGCGGCTCGGCGTGCCGCCGCTGCTGTTCGCGCGCATGGTGGCCAATGTCGTGCTCGAAGGCGCGGTCGGCGTGGTGCCGTTCGCCGGCGACGCCTTCGACGTGTTCTTCCGCGCCAATCGCCGCAACGTCGCGCTGCTGCGCCGGCATTTCGCCCGCACCGGCTACGCCTAGCCTCGACATTCGGCGCGCTCGGAGTACCATCGCTTTCTCCAAAGCCCGGAGGCGGACGAGACGATGTCGTTCCTCAGCGCACTGTTCGGCCGCCGCGCCGCCGCCGAGAATGCGAAGGCCGCCGAGCCGGTCGAATACAAAGGCTTCACCATCCGCGCGACGCCGTTCAAGAACGAAGGCCACTACCAGACCGCGGGAGTGATCGAGCGCGAGATCGGCGGCGTGCGCAAGGAGCACCGCTTCATCCGCGCCGACGCCTACGCCCGCTATGACGACGCTGTGAGCTTCACGCTGACCAAGGCGCGGCAGATCATCGACCTGCAGGGCGAACGGATCTTCAACTAGCGCCGCGACAAAAGATGGATTGCCGGGTCAAGCCCGGCAATGACGATCCGGAATCAGGCCGCTTCCACTTCGCCCGCGGCCGTGAGCTCGTTCTTGAGCTGCTTGAGCATGCGCCGCAGCGCGGCGATTTCGGTCTCGAGCTTCTCGACGCGCTGCGCGAGATCGCCGTCCGCCGGGGCTTCCGCCGCGCGCGCCGCCGCCGCGGGGAAGGCGAGACCCACCTCGTCGCCATGGCGCCATTTCACCCGCGCGCGGATCGTCTCTTCCTTCTGCGGGATGTAGAGCTCGACGACGTCGGGTACGTTCACCGCGCTCGAGAAGATGATGCGCGCGCCGGCTTCGGAGAGATCGCGAATGAGGCAATCCATAGCGCCGCGGCGCTTGTTGAAGTAGACGCAGCCGCGCAGGAAGCTCTTCTTGCGCGGGGCGTGACGGCGTTCGGCCATGTTGGTGTCCTCGACCAGTCGTGTCCTCGACCAAGGGTTGCGCGCAGGTTACGCGCGTCGCGGCTAACACATTCTTAACCGATGCCGTTCCGCGCTCGCTGGTGAGGCGATAAACTCGCGGCGCCGTGGGAAGCGGGTGAGGAGGAGAGATGTTTCGCAAGCCGCATTGTCCGGTCATCGCCATCGAGGAGCACTACTGGGACGACGAGCTGGTCAAGACCTATAGCGGCCCCGAGGCGGTCCGCGCCGCCGAGCTGTCGAACCGGCTGCGCGACTTCGAAGGCATCCGCCTCAAGGAGATGGACGAAGCCGGCATCGACATCCAGGTGCTCTCGCACGGCGCGCCGTCGGCGCAGAAGCTTGCCGCCGACATCGCCGTCGCGCTCACCCGCGGCGTCAACGACCGGCTGCACGCGCTCGTCACTCGCCGGCCCGACCGCTTCGCCGCCTTCGCCGCGCTGCCGACCGCAATCCCGGAAGCGGCCGCCGACGAATTCGAGCGCACGGCGAAGCTCGGCTTCAAGGGCGCGATGCTGCACGGCCTCGCCGACGGCGTCTTCCTCGACGACAAGCGCTTCTGGCCGATCTACGCCCGCGCCGAGAAGCTCGATCTGCCGATCTATCTGCATCCTTCGCTGCCGCATCCCGACGTGCTGCGCGTCTATTACAGCGACTACCTGAAAGACTTCCCGATGCTGGCGCAGCCGGCCTGGGGCTATACGGTGGAGACCGCGACCACCGCGATCCGCCTGGTGCTCTCGGGCGTGTTCGAGAAACACCCGAAGCTCAAATTCATCCTCGGCCATCTCGGCGAGACGCTGCCGTTCCTCCTCTGGCGGATCACCCAGACGCTGGCGCGGCCGGGGCAGATGCCGGTGAGCTTTCGCGACATCTTCGCCAGCCACTTCTCCATCACTACGAGCGGCAACTTCTCCGATCCGGCGCTCCTTTGCTGCGTGATGGAAATCGGCATCGACCGCATCCTGTTCGCCGTCGACTGGCCGTTCGTGATGAACGAGCCGGCGACGAGATGGATGGAAAGCGTGCCGCTCTGCGACGAAGACAAGGCCAAGATCCTTTCCGGCAACGCCAAGCGCCTGCTGCGGATGTGATCCCGCTGCGTTTCACTGCGCGGGCAAGAAAAACAAAAGCGTTCTCGCGACGCGATCTGCGCCCGAGCTTTGCCAAAGCCAAACGCGACCAGCGGATGTTCTCGTAGGGCTCGCCCGGATCCGCCGGTTCACCGGGCTTAACCGGCTTGCCGCGCCCGTCAAAACCCTCGGGAAAGATGCGCCGCTCCAAGGGCGCGCCGAGCGTCGTCGCTTTGCGCTCCTCCAGCTCCTGCATCTCGTCCAGGCGCTTAATGAAGATCAGGTAGGTGATCTGCTCGATGACTTGCAGCGGATTGGCGAGCCCGCCCGACCAGAAATCGTTCCAGATGCCGTCGATCTGGTTGCGCAATTCACCCGTCAGCATGTGTGAATACCTTGGCCGCAGCCCAACCCGACGCCCCGGCGGAGCTTAGCACAAGGCGCGCTCAGCCAAACTTTGCCGCCTCCAGGACTTGGCCCTGATGCTCCCCTCAACCGCGGCGACATAAGCCTTGGCCACGTCGGCGGCGGCGAGGCCGGGGGTCGGGTCCATGCCGAATTTCACCATCGTCTCCTTCACCCAGGGCGGGCTCACGGCGTTGATGCGGAGCTTGCGCGGCATTTCGAGCGCGGCGGCGCGCACGAAGCCTTCGAGGCCGGCATTGACGAGCGAGATCGACGCCGAGCCGAGCATCGGATGCATCGCCAGGATGCCGGTGGTGAGCGTGATCGAGCCGCTATCGTTGAGGTGATCCTTGGCGATGCGCGCGAGCGCGACCTGGCCCATCAGCTTGCTGCGCAGGCCGAGCGCGTAGTCGGCGTCGGTCAATGCGGCGAAGGGCTTGAACACCGCGCTGCCGGCGCAGGAGATCACCGCGTCGGCGTTGCGTACGGCCGCGAACAGCGCGCCGATCGTCGCCTGCTCCTCGAGATTGACCTTCACGTCGCCCTGGCGCGAGGCGCGCACCACCTCGTGCTTCTTCGCGGCGAGCGCGCTCGCGACCGCGGCGCCGATGGTGCCGGTCGCGCCGATGACGATGATTTTCATGATCTATGCCTCGACATATTCGGCGATGCTGGTCGGCGCCGGCACCGCCGCGCCATCCGCTTTGAGACCATCGATGTGAAATCGGATCGCTGCGCGGATTTCCGTCTCCACATCCTTGACCGTGGTCCCGGTTGCGACACAGCCCGGCAGATCCGGCACATAGGCGGAATAATTGCCGTCGGCCTTTTCGATGACGACTGCGTAACGCATTACCTCTTCTCCTTCAGGCCAGCTTGCTTGAGCACGCTGTTGAGCGTGCCGGGCGCCATATCGTCAGAAGCTTTCCCGGCAATGGTAACACGGCCGGGCTTTGTCGCGTGCTTGTATTGCTGGTGCGAGCCTCGCGTGGCAACCAGGAACCAGCCGTCTTGTTCGATGAGACGGATGACCTCGCGCACTTTCATGCGGCGAACATCCGGCAGTTTGTCTCGACCCGCAAGTCGCTGGGTCGCTTCTCTCTCACCTCCCCCTGGAGGGGGGAGGTCGCCGCGCGAAGCGCGGCGGGTGGGGGTGAAAGCGCGCGAAACGTGCTGCGAATCGCCGCTTTGTCGCTCACCCCACCCGGTCGCGCCGCTGAGGCGGCGCGCCGACCCTCCCCCTGCAGGGGAGGGTGAGATTTGCCGTTTCCCGCTTGCGCCGGCCCTTCCGCCGGCCGGCGCCGCCCCCATATAAATTCCGGTCGATCGCCGCATGGGGTCGGCTGCCGGGAACCGGGTTTGCTCGATTGGGTTTGCTTGATCGAGATCAGTGTGCCGGCGCCCGCCAAAGTTAAAACCCAATGACGATGTTCCGTCCGCGCCTTAGTTATTGGAGCATGATCTTTCCCGAAAACCGGTGACCACCCACGGATCAAGTCCGCGGGCAAGCTTTTCGGGATCATGCTCTGGGGCGTTCGGAATAGGCCGAGGGAAGCGACATGGATTTCGAGAAATACACCGAGCGCAGCCGCGGTTTCATCCAGTCTGCCCAGTCGCTCGCGCTGCGCGAGGGACACCAGCAATTCGCGCCCGAGCACCTGCTCAAGGTGCTGCTCGACGATCCGGAAGGGCTCGCAGCGGGCTTGATCGACCGCTCCGGCGGCAATTCGCGCCAGGCGCTGTCCGCCGTCGAGGCGGCGCTGGCCAAGCGCCCGAAAGTATCCGGCGCCGGCGCCGGCCAGGTCTATCTCGATCCGGCGCTGGCGCGCGTGTTCGAGACCGCGGAGAAAGCGGGCGAGAAGGCCGGCGACAGCTTCGTCACCGTCGAGCGCCTGTTGCTCGCGCTTGCGCTCGAGCGCGGCAGCGAAGCCGGAAAAATCCTCGCCAATGCCGGCGTCACGCCGCAAAACCTCAATGCCGCAATCGAAGCGCTGCGCAAGGGCCGCACCGCCGATTCGGCCTCCGCGGAAAACGCCTATGATGCGCTGAAGAAATACGCGCGCGATCTCACCCAAGCGGCGCGCGACGGCAAGCTCGATCCGGTCATCGGCCGCGATGAGGAGATCCGCCGCACCATCCAGGTCCTGTCGCGGCGGACCAAGAACAATCCGGTGCTGATCGGCGAGCCGGGCGTCGGCAAGACCGCGATCGTCGAGGGTCTCGCTCTGCGCATCGTCAATGGCGACGTGCCGGAAAGCCTCCACGACAAGAAGCTCCTGGCGCTCGATCTCGGCGCGCTCATTGCCGGCGCCAAATATCGCGGCGAATTCGAGGAGCGGCTCAAGGCCGTGCTGCAGGAGGTCACCGGCGCGGCCGGCGCCTACATTCTCTTCATCGACGAGATGCACACGCTCATCGGCGCCGGCAAGGCCGACGGCGCCATGGACGCCTCGAACCTGCTTAAGCCCGCGCTCGCCCGCGGCGAGCTGCATTGCATCGGCGCCACCACGCTCGACGAATACAAGAAGCACGTCGAGAAAGACGCCGCGCTCGCCCGGCGCTTCCAGCCGATCTTCGTCGAGGAGCCGAGCGTCGAGGACACGATCTCGATCCTGCGCGGCCTCAAGGATAAATACGAGGCGCATCACGGCGTGCGCATCACCGACGGCGCGCTGGTCGCCGCGGCGACGCTCTCGCACCGCTATATCAGCAACCGGTTCCTGCCCGACAAGGCGATCGACCTGGTCGATGAGGCCGCGGCGCGGCTGAAGATGCAGGTCGATTCCAAGCCGGAAGAGCTCGATACCATCGACCGCGAGATCATCCGGCTCAAGATCGAGCAGGAGGCCTTGAAGAAGGAGCACGATCCCGGCTCGCGCGCCCGCCTCGGCGGGCTCGAGACCGAGCTTGCGGCGCTGGAGAAGAAGTCCGCCGACCTCACCGCGCGCTGGAAGTCGGAGAAGGAAAAGCTCTCCGACGCGCAGAAGCTCAGGAACGAGCTCGACCAGCTACGCGTCGAGCTCGCCAATGCGCAGCGCCGCGGCGAATTCCAGCGCGCCGGCGAGATCTCCTATGGCCGCATCCCCGAGATCGAGAAGAAGCTCAAGGCGATGGAGGCGGGGGAGGGCAAGGGCGCGATGGTCGAGGAGGCGGTCACGCCCAATCACATCGCGCAGGTGGTCTCGCGCTGGACCGGCATTCCGGTCGACCGCATGCTCGAAGGCGAGAAGGAGAAGCTCCTGCGCATGGAAGAGCAGATCGGCAAGCGCGTCGTCGGCCAGGCCGAGGCGGTCAAGGCCGTGTCGAGCGCGGTGCGCCGCGCCCGCGCCGGCTTGCAGGACCCGCACCGGCCGATCGGCTCGTTCATGTTCCTCGGGCCGACCGGCGTCGGCAAGACCGAGCTCACCAAGGCGCTCGCCGAATTCCTGTTCGACGACGAAGCGGCGCTGCTGCGCATCGACATGTCGGAGTACATGGAGAAGCATTCGGTGGCGCGTCTGATCGGCGCGCCGCCCGGCTATGTCGGCTACGAGGAAGGCGGCGCGCTTACCGAAGCGGTGCGCCGGCGGCCCTATCAGGTGGTGCTGTTCGACGAGATCGAGAAGGCGCACCCGGACGTGTTCAACGTGCTGCTGCAGGTGCTCGACGACGGCCGGCTCACCGACGGGCAGGGCCACACCGTCGATTTCCGCAACACCCTGATCGTGATGACCTCGAATCTCGGCGCCGAGCTTTTGGTCAACCAGCCGGAAGGCCAGGAC
This sequence comes from uncultured Alphaproteobacteria bacterium, assembly GCA_963850855.1. Classification (GTDB taxonomy): domain Bacteria; phylum Pseudomonadota; class Alphaproteobacteria; order Rhizobiales; family Xanthobacteraceae; genus BOG-931. The sequence goes on along the minus strand of CAWKNH010000020.1, from coordinate 52,445 downwards.
ACCGACGCGGTGCGCGATCAGGTGATGGCGATCGTGCGCGCGAGCTTCCGCCCGGAATTTTTAAACCGCGTGGACGAGATCATCCTGTTCCACCGGCTGCAGAAGGCGGAGATGGGGCGCATCGTCGACATCCAGATGGGCCGGCTCGCCAAGCTCCTTGAAGACCGCAAGATCGCGATCACGCTCGAGCCGAAAGCGCGCGAATGGCTCGCCGACAAGGGCTGGGATCCGGCCTACGGCGCGCGCCCGCTCAAGCGCGTGATCCAGAAGTCGGTGCAGGATCCGCTCGCCGAGCTCATTCTCGCCGGCCGCGTCAAGGACGGCGAGAAGGTCGTGATCTCGGCCGGCAAGCAGGGCCTGAAATTCAACGGCGAGGTCGCCGCGGCAGCGTAGCCCAAATTCGTCATTGCCGGGTCAAGCCCGGCAATGACGCACCGAGACAATCGCTGTGACGATCAATGGCGAGGTTGCAGCGGCGCCGTGGCGGCCGCCGCTTCGTTGATCCGCTCGCGCACGTGCTCGACGAAATAGCGCGCCGGCGCTTTCGGCAGCCCGTCGACGACGAGCGGGTTGAGCCCGCCCGAGCTTTCGATGCTGATCGTGTCCCAGATGAAGCCGCGGGTGTGCGCCACCTCGGCGATGTGCGACATCGGCAAATGCTCGTCGGTGCGCCGCCACGGCGTCAGCCAGAACTCGACGATGTTGGTTGAGATGCCGATGTGGTCGGCGATCATCCGGGCGGGGAACAGGAGCCGCGTGATTTTGAAAGTAAGGAGCGCCCACATCCGGCTCGAATGCACCTGGATGCGGTCGTCGACAGTCAAAGCCTGAGCCACGAAAATCTCCGACGGCAGTGCCGAGAACCTCAGCGCGCCTGCGCGATATGCGCGCGCGCCATCAGCGTGTCGAGCTGCTCGCGGTCCTTTTCGAACAAGGCGAGCGAGGCGCCGTCGAGCACGCGGCCGCGCGGCAGCTTGACCTTCATCGGATCGACGAAGCGGTCATTGATCAGGATCTCGTAGTGCACGTGCGCGCCGGTGGAAAGGCCGGTCGAGCCGACGAAGCCGATCACTTGCCCCTGGCGCACCTTGCTGCCGACATTGAGGCCGCGCGCGAAAGCGGTCATGTGGCCGTAGGCGGTCTGATAGCCGTTGGCGTGGCGGATGCGCACATATTTGCCGTAGCCGCCCTTGACCCCGATCTCGTCGATCGATCCGTTGCCGGCGGCAAAGATCGGCGTGCCGTAGGGCGCCGCCCAGTCCACACCGGTGTGCATCTTCATATAGTGCAGCAGCGGGTGGTTGCGCTCGCCGAAGCCGGACCGCATGATTCCCATGGCCACCGGCTTGCGCACCAGGAACTTCTTCGCGCTCTTGCCGGTCTCGTCGTAGTAGTCGTAGGCGCCGTCGTCGGCGGTCTGATAGCGGTAATATTTCTTGGTGTCGCCGCCGACGGTGAGCGAGGCGTAGCGCACCTCGTTCCTGCCCTCGACGGTCTCGTCCTCGGCATAGAGCATCTCGAACGAGTCGCCGCTTTGCGCCTTGCGCTGGAAGTCCACGTCGTACGAATAGATGCGCACGAATTCCTCGATCACCGAACTCGGCACGTTGTTGCGCAACGCCGTCTCGTAGATGCTCTGATAGAGCCGCACGCCGCTGCCGTCGTCCTCGCTGCCCTCGTCCGCGCCCGCTTCGGCGACGTCTTTGTCGATGTTGCGGACGTCGAGCGCGACGTATTGGCCCTTGTCGGAGAGCGCCACCGCGGCCTCGATCGCGCTGTCGCCGGCGATGATGACGCGCAGCGGCTGCATGTGGCCCAGTCCGGTGGCAACGGTAAGGACCCGCAGCTTCTGGCCTTCCTTGAGCCCGCCTTCGCGCGCGCGCGCGCCGAGGACGGCATTGATCGCCTTGATATCGTCGGTCGTCGCCCCGAGGTCGCGCAGGATCGAGCCGACGGTGTCGCCCTTCTTCGCCACCACGGCGCGCTCGCTCCACTCGTTCGCCGTCGTGGTCTTCGGCAGGAGCGTGATGTTCTCCGGCACCACGCGCGCCTCGAAGCCGACATAAGGATCGGTGTCGCCCTCGGCGGCGTAGCTGAGCTTGAGGCCCGGCGCCGCGGCATCGGCATTCGCCAGCAGCGCGCTCGGTCCGGCGCTGCTGCCGACGTCGCGCACGCGGGTGACGACGTCGTCGAGCGAGAGCTGGCCCGACGCCTTCACCTTCGGCAGCAGCGAGTTGAGATCGCAGTTCGCCGGCGCGGCTTTGCCCTTGGCGCCGGACGACACGAAATCGCAAGTGACGAAGGAGACCTCGGCATCCGGTTCGGCCACCACGGCGTCGTCGGCGCTCGCCACGCCTTCGGTCAGGAGCTTTTGCGGATTGAACGGGGGGATATTGGCGGAGAGGTCGGAAGCCGAGAGCGAAAGCGTGCCGGAGACGCGCACGA
>CAWKNH010000020.1:0-42500 GCA_963850855.1 uncultured Alphaproteobacteria bacterium | reverse complement strand
GCCGCGCAGCGAAGATGCTCGGCTGGTGGGCGCGCGGGCTTAGTCGGCCGAACCCGTTCTTCGACGATCGCACCAACGCTCCGCTCTCCGTACCGCGCGTGCTCACGCCGAGCGAACGCGCCGCGCTTTAACAACTCGTCAGCATGGATGCGCGGGTCAAGCCCGCGCATGACGCCGTTTTGGGATTCCGGCATTCGCGCTATCATTGCATTTGCGTTAGTCGAGAGGAAACGACCCAATGAATCGCGCAACGGCCACCAATCGCGTCTATCGCATCGCCGTCATTCCCGGCGACGGCATCGGCAAGGAGGTGGTGCCCGAGGGCGTGCGCGTGCTCGAGGCCGCAGCGAAGAAGTTCGGCTTCGAATTGCGGCAGGATCACTTCGATTTCGCCTCCTACGACTACTACGCCAAGCACCAGCGCATGCTGCCGGAAGACTGGAAGGACCAAATCGGCCGGCACGACGCGATCTTCTTCGGCGCGGTCGGCTGGCCGGCGAAAATCCCCGACCACGTCTCGCTGTGGGGCTCGCTCATCCAGTTCCGCCGCGAGTTCGATCAGTACGTCAACTTAAGGCCGGTGCGGCTGATGCCCGGCGTGCCGTCGCCGCTCGCGAACAGCAAGCCCGGCGACATCGATTTCTGGGTGGTGCGCGAGAACACCGAGGGCGAGTATTCCTCGATCGGCGGCCGCATCTTCCCGGGCACCGAACGCGAAGTCGTGGTGCAGGAGACCGTGTTCACCCGGATCGGTGTCGACCGGGTGCTGAAATTCGCCTTCGAGCTCGCGCGCAAGACGCCGCGCAAGCATCTCACCTCGGCCACCAAGTCGAACGGCATCGCCATCACCATGCCGTACTGGGACGAGCGGGTCGAGGCGATGGCGAAGAGCTATCCCGATATCGGCTGGGACAAGTATCACATCGACATTCTGACCGCTTTGTTCGTGCTCAAGCCCGATCACTTCAACGTCGTGGTGGCGTCGAACCTGTTCGGCGACATTCTCTCCGATCTCGGCCCGGCCTGCACCGGCACGATCGGCATTGCGCCGTCGGGCAACATCAATCCCGAGCGCAAATTCCCCTCGGTGTTCGAGCCGGTGCATGGCTCCGCGCCCGACATTGCCGGGCAAGGCATCGCCAATCCGGTCGGGCAAATCTGGTCGGGCGCGATGATGCTCGAGCATCTCGGCGAGACCGACGCGGCGGCGGCGATCGTCAAGGCCATCGAGGCGGTGCTGGCGGCGCCGAAGCTGCGCACCCGCGACCTCGGCGGCCCGGCGAGCACCAGCGCCTGCGGCAAAGCCGTTGCCGACGCGCTGGCTTAGGCTGGCTTAGTGGCGCTCGCGGCCCCGCGCCTACCGGCCATGCTCCCACAGCGTTTCCAGCCGCCGGCGGAACGCTTTCGGCTTTTCCGCGAACAGGCGCAGCGCGATGCGCGCGGCGCGTTGCGCCAGCTCGGTCGTGCGCTCGGCGCAAGCCGGGGTGAGCCGCGAGCGCCAACGCGCCAGCGGCTGATGCGGCGCGGTCAGCTGCTTGAGGATCTCCAGGTCCTGGCAGCGGCCAAGCCGGTCGCGCAGCCTTTCGGCTTCGTCGGTCCACATCCGGCCCTGCCGCGGCCATAGCGGCTCGACCAGATCCATCTGATAGCGGTGGTCGACGACGCGCTGGCGCAGCTGATGCAGATCCTCGGCGCTCGCCAGCGACCAGTCGGCCGGAATGCGCTGACGCGCTTCGCGGTAACCGGCCGCGAGCCGCGCCGCGATCGAGCTGAAATCGAACGGATCGAGCGGCCACAATTCGATCTCCGCCGCGGTGCCGTCGAGCCAGGCGACGATCGCGTCGCGCAGTTCCGGCGTAAGCCCGGAGCGCTCCTCGCTCGCCCGCAGCGCTTCGATCCGCTCGCGGATCGTCGCCGTCGTGCGCTCCGACAGCACTACGCCCTTTTTCACCAGATCGTCGAACGCGTTGAGCGCCGACTGGCCGTCGCGCGCCAGGGCGAGCGAGCGGGCGTGTTCGCGCGCCTCGCGGCGCAAGCCGGTGGCGTTGGGAATAAACGGCTCGAGCAGGCGCATGAGCGCGCGCCATTGCTTGATGGCGCGGCGGAAATCGTGCACGGCGTCCCCGCTCGGGCGCTCCGGATCGACGACAGCCGCGCGCGCGCCGGCCAGGATATTGCGCGCAATGGCACGCACCGCCGGCCCGATCGCAGCCTTGGGCTGCAAGGCGGGTTTGTCGCCCATTTCCGCTTCTAGAAAGGCGTGCATGACGTATCGATGGACTATCGATGACAGTATGCCGAAAAATCGGGCTCGGTGCACTTCCCTTGTGGGGGGGTACTTGCTACATGGACCTCACGACGCCGCCCCGCGAAACTGCAGGGCCGGACATCGGTTTGGCGCGGGGTGGAGCAGCCCGGTAGCTCGTCAGGCTCATAACCTGAAGGTCGTAGGTTCAAATCCTACCCCCGCAACCACCGATAATCGCGCGGGATTTCCGAAGGATCCGGCGCGATTGCTTTTCCCCTCCTCGGCGAAGTGAGCAAGCACGGCGAGATCTCCTTGCAGCTCGGCCCGCAGGACGCGGTCGACTGGCGTCAGCACGATGCGGCCGATGAGGCCGCGCAGGATCTCGGCGGCTTCGGTCACGGTTTCGGGCGCGTTGAGCGCGAAGGGCCAAATATCCCGAACTACGCCAGCGCTGCCGAAGCTTTATGACCCGATCGGTACGGCCGCTCCGATCCGCGAACAGAGCCGGCAGCGGTTCGGTCGAGGTAGGGATACGATCGAGCATCAACGCCGAATGAGGTTTAAACCCCAATCGCCTAGATCGCCGTCGAGGTGCCTACGCCGACTGGCTCGGGAAACCCACACGCTACTGCGTCGCCTTCTTCAACGTGCCACTCGTCGCACGTGCAGCAGTAGAAGCTATACAGATCGGGCAGCCCGTCAAATCGTGACGTTCTTCGAAGGAGTTGCATCGGTCGAGCGCAGCCGAGGCAACGCGGAGGCTTTGGTGCGATCGTATTGGTGTATTTGTCGTACATGACGCCATCTCCAACTCGCCAATCGGCCCTCGCAAATAGCGAGGCCAGCCAGTGATATGGGACGCCGGCATTACCGCGGCGTGGCCGATAGCTTAATCTTTGGCAATTCAGCCGCATCGCCGCCAACGCATCAGGCTCCAATAGGACGACCCATCATCACAGACGCGCCGCCCAACGGCGGCCGCCTCGGCTCTTAAAATTCGTGAAGTGCCGCTCTGCCGACAAGGGATGTCAGTTCCCTTGTCACGCGGGATCTCTAAGACGTTTGTCATGGCGAGCTTTGTTAGCTGTACTATCAGCTCTTGGAGTCGAGCATTTTCTTCGAGCAGCTTGTCAATATCAGTTTTTTCCTCGTCGCGCGTCCACGATGGCGGACACGCGCGCGACCCGTGTCGACTCGCTAACCCAGCGACTCCCATAACAGACCTCCCCCGAGGTTGTCGCCGCTCGCCGCAATTCTTCGTTCCCGACTCAAATAGCGCCGCCAAAGCCCGCCGTCCCGCTAAAATCCGTGACGCGCCGTTTGCTCAGGTCTTTTGCTCGATCTTCGCAAGCGGCGGCCAACCGAGACATTACGGATTTGTAATTTGTGTATCGAATACGAACGCCTCTTCCTCGCGCAACGCGCGTCAACAGCATCAAACTGCTCGCGCACCTTAGACGAAAGGTGTGTGCGACTTTGCCGCAAGCTGCAGCGCAACGCACCACGGGTGCGCGCTTCCGAGGTGAAAGTCATTGCACTGCTGATTAATTGTCGTGAATGCAGTGCCGCAATTTTTTTACCTAGCGAACGGTGTTCTCTTCATTAGCGATTTGTAATTCGTTTCGGCGAGAGCACGAACCTACGTTTTAGATACTGATTAGGCCACGCCCGGCACATCGTTGGACGGCCTTGATCACGGAATAAGGAGAGACTGCGATGCGGAGCAAACTGATTGCGGCCGCGACGGCTATCGCTCTCGGCATGACGATGACGACCACCGGCGCTATGGCGTTTGGGCACGGCGGTGGAGGTGGCTTCCATGGAGGAGGTGGTGGCTTCCACGGAGGTGGAGGCTTTCATGGTGGCGGCTTCGGTGGCGGCCATTTTGGCGGCATGGGCGGTGGTCATTTCGGCGGATTCGCCCGCGGCGGTGGGATCCGCAGTGACGGCTTTGGTCATGGCTTTGCAGGTCACGGATGGGGTGGCCACCGTTATGTTGGTGGCTACGGTGGCTACGGCGGCTATGACGACGGCGGGCTCGGTCTGCTAGGTTTGGGCCTCGGCCTGTACGGGTACGATGGCGGCCTTTGTCCGCCGGATTACTACGACCCCTATGGTCAATGCTACGTCTACGGTTGGTAACCCGCACATCGGTGAGGCGCCGCACCTTTCCTTCGGCGCGGCGCCTTCACGTCAGCACCAAAAACTTCCCGGCCTTCCAACCAAGCGCTTGCCCCCGGGAACACGGATGAATACGCAGGCTTGAGACAGCTCGACGGTGTACTCACTTGGCAACGGCGGGACGCGGGGAACTAAAAGGCCATTCGCGGGTTTGAGGATTGCGCGGATCGGCTCGAAAAATCGACGAATCGGAGGCATAGCAAGGGATCGCTGCCGAACCCAAATTCCATACGAGGATCATCATCGTGGCATCGAGATTGTGGAACAACGCCAGCGCGAACGAGGTCACTTGCCGCGATCCGCCAATCCGCCCATGAGGTTGACCTCGGTCGAATGTAGAAGTGCCGCATAGCGCCGCATGACCAGCATCGCGATCGACAGGGGCACGCTTGTCAAAAGAAGCGTTGCGAAGCACCGAACCGCTTACCAGGTTGACTTCGGTCAGAGCCGATGCTGACCCAGTCGGTGAAACAGCCATAGCCTATCGCGGACACCCAAAGTGTTGGCGCAGGCAGTGGAAGCAGAACCCACAGCCGAGAGCCATCGGGAAGGCTCACCCGGAACGAAGCGACTGCCGGAGGATGCCAGTAGAAAGAGCGCCAACCATGGCGAGGTTTCGGTTGCTTAAGCACAGGGGAAGCCCTGCCTGTGAATTCGGGTACAGGTTGCCAAGCGGCCAGCCAAATGTCTCAAATGCTTAAGGGTCAAAGGCGACATGACGTTTTAAATCGCGATGTCTGCTTCACCTCGACGAGCGGACATTGATCGCGATCATGTCTGCTCCTGCTCGTGCTCAGACGCTTGCGCCGCTCGGGCTCGGCGCTTCCAAACAAATGCAGTATTACAATCATCGCGTCGGATGAGCTGATACTGCGTCATCGCGCGAATGGGAGTTTTAGGAACGACAGGGCGCTAGGGCATCCAAGGCCCGGCGCTAGCGTTCTCAGCGGCTCTGGCGACAAGGCGACCCGAGAGAAACCAAGTGTGGACCTTGCCTTTCCCTTTGATGTCGATCTCGCCGCGGTAGTCGAGGCGATGGGATTTCTCCAGCAGGTGTTTTGCGGCTTCGCTAACTTGGATGCGTCCCGGAAGGCTGTAGCTTTCCATGCGCCCAGCAGTATTGACCGGATCGCCCCACAGGTCGTACAGGAACTTGCTCTTGCCAATAACGCCGGCCACCACCACGCCCGAGCTGATCCCGACGCGAATCGTCATGGGCGTTCCGGTGTCGTCGGTGAAGCGCGGCACGACCGTCAGCATGTCGAGGGCGAGGTCAGCGATGACCTGCGCGTGATCGGCCCGCGGCTCGGGCAAGCCCGCGACCGCCATATAGGCATCACCGATCGTCTTGATCTTTTCGACGCCATAGCGGACTGCCAGTTCGTCGAATGCCGAGAAGACATTGTTTAGCAGGCGGACCAGCGCGAGGGGATGAAGGCGCAGTGACAGGGGCGTGAAATCCACAATATCGGCAAAAACGATCGTAACCTCGCCATAAAGCTCGGCGATCGCATGCGGGTCATGCTTCAACTGCGCCGCGACCTTGCGCGGCAGGATATTGAGGAGCAGCGCCTCCGATTCAGCGTTGGCAGTTCGGGCTTCCTTTTCGGCGTGCTCGACGGCGATTTCATAGGTGACGACCAGGGCAATCAGCATGCCGGCGATGCCGGCCGCATTCATCGCGGCGAGGACCGGCAACAGAGGCCAAGCGAGGGGATGCGCCGGCTCATGGAGGAAACCCAGAACGCAAAGTCCGGCAAAGACAAGGGTTCCGAGTGCGGTATAGGTCAGCTTGAGTCGGCGGCCGATAAAGGGCGCTAGCCAAGGATAGATGATAGCGCCGAGAATGTAGAGCTGAAAGCCACTGACCGCGCCGAGATAGTAGGAGCCGAGGAAGCCGCCGACAAAGACGATCAGCGTCGCGAGATAGGGCGGCGCGCGATAGTGACCACGCCGGTGAGCGACGAGGCAGAGGCCGAATCCCGCAGCGCCAGCCGCCACTACCGTCGCAATCTCGAATTCGCCGGCGACGAGAAAGATAACGAAAAGCGATGCCTGAGCCACCAGCGTGAACAGGTAGCCGGACAGGGTCAGACCGTAAGCACGTCGGTGCTCTGCGGGGACGCTGACCGGAATGCAGTCGATGAACTCGCGAATGCGCTTTCTTCCGCCAGTGAAAAGAGCGCGGTATCGCGGTTCAGAGTCCTCGGGCTCAGCGAGGCGGGAGCGCGGCCCTGTCATCGCCCAGCCAGGCGTTTAGTCCATCGGCTCTCCAAAAGACGCGCACCTCGTGTCGGCTCTTCCGCATTTCAATGTCGCTATTCTCTACGCGGCCGGACGTTTGATTTTGCCGATATCGAGAATCTTCATCACCACTTTTTCGTAATAAGGCTCCGTCGTGCCGGCGCGCACCTTGTGCAGGAAGTATTTCTCGAACGCCACCTTGGCGACATGGACCCAACGCCCGCTTGAGGCCCAGTTGACGTTGCGCGGCGGATTCTGCGGCATAGCGACAAACGCAACACCGGTATCGCCGAAATCCGCCAGACAAATCGCGTTCCAGGTCGCCTCGTGCGTCGCCTCGTTGCCGCGCACGAGGCGGCCGATGTTGAGCGCGGACGCCGTCACCATTGATTCGATCATATACCCGGTCTTCGGCACGCCGACTGGCACCGCGGTCTGCTCAAGCGGCGCAATGGCGATACAAACACCCACGCCGAACACGTTCCGGAATTTCGGATTACGTTGATGCTTGTCGACGATGATGAAGCCGCGCGGGTTGACCAGGCCGTCGATCCCGCGCACCGCCGCGATGCCCCGGAACGCCGGAATCATCATCGAGAACTTGAACGGCAGTTCGTGCGTCTTTTTCGGCTTGCCGTCCTCGTCGACCTCGCTGACATAAACCTTGTCGGCGTCGACCTTATCGACCTTGGCATTGACGATCCATTTGATGTGGCGCTGGCGCATCTCCGATTCGAGCACACCCTTGGTATCGCCGACACCGCCGACGCCGAGATGGCCGATATAGGGCTCCGCGGTGACGAAAGTCATCGGCACCTTGTCGCGAATGCGCCGGCGGCGAAGATCCGTGTCCATGATCATGGCGAACTCGTAGGCGGGGCCGAAACAGGAAGCGCCCTGCACGCCGCCCACGACGATCGGACCGGGATTCCTGCAGAATTCCTCCCACCGCGTATTGGCCGCCGCCGCGTGATCGACGTCACAGATCGAATTGGTGTTCCGCTCCGGCCCAAAACCTTCGATCTCGTCGAAAGCAAGCTCCGGCCCGGTGGCGACGACCAGAAAATCGTAGGCAATCGAGGTGCCGTCGCCGAGCTCGACGCGGTTTTCATCCGGATAGACGCGCTTCGCCCCGGCCGCCGTAAATGCAACGCCATGCCGCGGGAGCACCGAGCCAAGGTCGACAATGACATCATCCTTGGCGCGCCATTTCACCGCGACCCATGGATTTGATGGCGTGAATTGGAAAAAGGGTTTGTTGGAGACGAGCGTGACGCGGTCTTCCTTGCGGACCGCCTGCTTCAATTCGTAGGCGCATGACACACCGCCGATGCCGCCACCGAGCACGATGATATGAGCCATTGGCTCCTCCCAGTTGTTAACTCCTGAACCCGTCAGACCGGCTCTATTTTATCCAGACGACCATCCGAGGCAGTCGTCTGCATTGATCTTGCTCAAACCCGACAGCGTGAACGAACGCGCGGTTTATCTTCAAACCTTAGCAGGAGCAGTCGCGAACGCGGGGCCGCTCCAGCATTGACAGTATATTCTTATATCGGTATATACGCAAGTATGAAAATAAATCCCGCCAACATGCTCGCTGCGGCGGACGAGGCGAGCGGACTGTTGAAGGCGCTGGCCAACCGGCATCGGCTCATCATCGTCTGTCAGCTAGTCGAGAAAGAGCGCTCGGTAGGTGAACTCGCTGCGCTCTTGAAAATCCGGGATTCTACCGTGTCCCAGCATCTGGCCTTGCTGCGCAAGGACCGGCTGGTGACAGCGCGCCGCGACGGGCAGACCGTCTGGTATTCGATCGCCAACTCTCAGGCACACGAACTCGTGCGCACCCTCTATCGGATCTATTGCGCGCCGGCCACGGCCTGCCTCCCGAAAGCGCAACGCAAGGCGGCACGGCGACATAGTCTTGCGCCAAATCAATGACCGCATCCGCGCTCCGGGTGACACGGGTTGCAATGGCGATGTTCCAATTAACCGAAGGAAGAATACCGATGCGTGCCGGTATTGTTGTCGCGGCTGCGCTCGCGCTGTTCACCCAACGGGCGCTCGCGGAGGAAACTTTCATCGTCGCGCCGCAGACGGTCGGGGACGAAAAGGCCGTCTTTGCAACGGTCGAGAGTGCCAATGTCATTCCAGCGCGCGCGCGGATTGGAGGCACGGTCATTCAGCTTGCAGTGAAGCGGGGCGATCGTGTCGAGCAGGGGCAGGTGGTAGCGAACGTCGCCGATGAGAAGCTCGCGTTGCAGATTAAAGCCCTCGATGCTCGGATTTCCGGGCTCGAGGCCGAGCTTGCCAAAGCGAAGGCTGATCTCGACCGGGCACAGGAGCTGTTTGCGCGCGGTACGACCTCGAAAGTTAGCCTTGATGCGACACAGACCGCTTTTGATGTCGCGACCAACTCGCTGAAGGCACGCACCGCTGAACGCTCGGTTATCGAACAGCAGGTCAACGAAGGCAGAGTTCTGGCGCCGACGGCGGGCCGCGTGCTGACGGTGCCGGTAACCATCGGCACGGTCATCATCGCAGGAGAACCAGTAGCTACCGTTGCGGAACAGAATTTCGTGCTGCGGCTACGCGTGCCGGAACGCCACGCTCGTTTCCTCAAGGCTGGCGACCGCGTGCGCATCGACGGCGAGGACATTGGTGAGAGCGGCGCGCGGTTCGGCATGATCCGTCTGGTCTATCCGCAAATCGAAGATGGCCGTGTGATCGCCGATGCGGTGGTCGCGGGTCTCGGCGACTATTTTGTCGGCGAGCGCGTCCGCGTGTGGATATCGGCGGGTCAGCGCACCAGTTTCATCGTGCCAGGTTCATTCCTCGTTACTCGGTTTGGCATCGATTACGCCCGCGTTCATGCGGACGCCAAAGGGTTAATCGATGTGCCGGTGCAGCGCGGACGAGAACTGCCGCGGCCGGACATGCCGGATGCGCTTGAAATACTTTCCGGACTCAAAGCCGGCGATGTGCTGGTGCGGCCGTGAAGCTTGGATTCTCGGGGCGGCTCACCCAGGCGACGATCCGTTCACCACTGACCCCTTTGTTCCTCCTTGCGGCGCTTGCGGTTGGGTTCATCGCGCTCCTGACCATTCCGCGCGAGGAAGAGCCGCAAATCAGCGTTCCCATGGTCGACATTCGCGTCAACGCCGACGGTCTCAAAGCGCCGGATGCGGTCCAACTCGTCACCAAACCGCTTGAGGCCATCGTCAAGGGCATCGACGGAGTAGAGCACGTCTACAGCCAGACGGTAGACGATCGCGTCATGGTCACGGCGCGTTTTCTTGTCGGTACCAAGGCCGATGAGGCCATCCTGCGCGTCCACGAAAAGATTCGCGCCAATTTGGACCGCATCCCGGTCGGAATTCCAGAACCGCTGATTGTTGGCCGCGGCATCAATGACGTAGCCGTAGTGGTACTGACGCTGTCACCGAAACCGGAGGCAGCTGCGCGCTGGACCGACAAGGATCTGTATGAGCTTGGCGAAGAGCTACAGGCCGAACTGGTAAAGACGGATAATGTCGGCTTGGCCTATATTTCCGGCGGCAATGCTGAGCAAATACGCGTCGAGCCCGATCCGGAGAAGCTTTCGCTCTACGGAGTGACGCTGCAGCAGCTCGTCGAAAAGGTCCGCGGCGCCAATCGCTCGTTCCACTCCGGGAGCGTGCGCGATAACGACACCATGCGCAATATCGCCGGGGGGCAAACGCTCGCCGGTATTCCCGACATCGGGCTTCTGCTGGTCGCAACGCGCGACAATCGCCCGGTCTATGTGCGCGATGTGGCCTCGGTCGTTATCGGGCCGAGCCCACAAGAACACCGCGTCTGGATGGAGACGCCGGGGCAGGGTGGCAACTGGAACCGCGTGCCTGGGGTCAGCGTCGCCTTCGCCAAGCGATCCGGCGCCAACGCCGTCGTTGTCGCGCAGGACCTGCTGGCGCGGCTGCACAGCGTCGAGGGACGGCTCGTTCCGGCTGACGTCAATGTGACCGTGACCCGCGACTACGGCGAGACCGCCAACGAAAAGGCCAACGAGCTTCTGTTCCACCTTGCGCTAGCGACGGTGTCGATCGTTGTGCTCATCGCCCTAGCGATCGGGTGGCGCGAGGCTCTGGTTACTCTCGTCGTCATTCCAACCACGATTTTGCTGACGTTGTTCGCTTCCAAGTTGATGGGCTACACCATCAACCGGGTCAGCCTCTTCGCCCTGATCTTCTCCATCGGCATCCTGGTCGACGACGCCATTGTGGTGGTCGAGAACATCGCCCGGCATTGGGCGATGAAGGACGGACGTACGCGGATGCTGGCCGCCATCGAGGCGGTGGCGGAAGTCGGCAATCCAACTGTCGTCGCCACCATGACCGTGGTGGCAGCGCTTCTGCCGATGCTGTTCGTCTCCGGACTGATGGGACCGTACATGGCGCCGATCCCGGCAAACGCTTCAGCGGCGATGTTGTTCTCCTTCTTCGTCGCCATGGTGATCGCGCCCTGGTTGATGCTGCGCTTGCACCCGCGGGAGGGCCCGCTGCGCGAACACGAGGCCGCCCACGGCGAAGGTTCTCTCGGTCACTTCTATCGCCGCTTCGCCGCACCAGTCATTCGCTCGCGGCAGTCGGCTTGGCGATTCCTCGTCGGGGTCGGTGTGGCGACGGTGCTAGTGTGCATGTTGTTCGTGACCAAGAGCGTCACGGTGAAGCTCTTGCCATTCGACAACAAGTCAGAAATGGCCGTGGTGGTCGATCTGCCGCGCGGCGCGACGCTCGAAGATACCGAACGGACATTGTTCTCCATCGCCGACGTGGCGCGGCGGCTCCCGGAAATCCGCTCGATCGAGACCTATGCGGGTACGCCGGCGCCCTTCAACTTCAACGGCCTAGTCCGCCATTATTACATTCGCGAAGCGCCGGAACTTGGCGAACTGCATCTCAATCTCGCGCCGCGGGCCGACCGCAAGCGCGGCAGCCACGCCATCGCGGTCGACTTGCGCGCGCGGCTGAAGTCGTTGAGTTTGCCCCCCGGCACCGTCGTCCGCGTAGTCGAAGTGCCGCCCGGCCCGCCGGTGCTGGCCACGCTCCTTGCGGAGGTCTACGCGCCAGACTCGACAACCCGCCGGGCGGTGGTCACCCAGCTGAAAGAGATTTTTGCTTCCGTTCCCTACATTGTCGATATCGATGACTCGGTCGGCAAGCCGCAGCCGCGGCTTCGCATCTCCATCGATCAGGATCGCCTGGAATTTTTCGGGGTCGAACAGCGCGACGTCTACGATACGATCCAGGCGCTGTTCGGCGGTACCACAGTCGGCTATTCGCACCGCGGCGAAGGCCGAAATCCGATCGAGATCGTGGTCCGTCTGCCGAAACGCGATCTGTCTTGGAGCGAGCTTCTGGCTTCCACGCCAGTCCCGGCCAATAGCATCCCGGGTAACAAGGCGGTAGTCGAACTCGGGGACGTCGTGCGCGCAACCGAAGAAATGGGCTCACCCATCATCTTCCGCCGCGACGGGCGCTTTGCCGATATGGTCATGGCTGAACTCGCCGGCGCATATGAGGCTCCGATCTACGGCATTCTCGATGTTGACAAGCGCATCGCGGCGCACGATTGGGGCGCGCTTGAGCCGCCCGTCACCCGCTTTCACGGACAGCCGGAGGACGAAAGCAAATCGACGATACTATGGGACGGCGAATGGGAGATCACTTATGTGACCTTCCGCGACATGGGCGCGGCCTTCGCGGCCGCCATCATCGGAATCTACATTCTGGTGGTTGCGCAATTCGGCAGTTTCAAGCTACCGCTGGTGATCCTGACGCCGATACCCTTGACCTTGATCGGGATCATCCTTGGCCACTGGCTGTTCGGCGCACCGTTTACTGCCACCTCGATGATCGGCTTTATCGCGCTTGCCGGCATCATTGTGCGCAATTCGATCCTGCTCGTCGATTTTATCCGCCACGGCGCCAGCGAGGGAAAGACCCTGCGCGACGTGCTCCTGAAGGCCGGCGCGGTTCGTTTCAAACCCATTCTCCTGACGGCACTTGCGGCCATGATCGGAGCGGCCACGATCCTGCTCGACCCAATCTTTCAAGGCCTGGCCATCTCCTTGTTGTTCGGATTAGCATCATCAACTTTGCTGACCGTGTTGGTGATACCGGCCATCTATGTTGCCTTACGTGATGGGGATCGAATAATCGGAAAGTCGGCCTGAAATCGCGTGCCTCTGCCGACGCCACCCTCAGCCGCGTCATCCGTCGGCGTTATTCACGCAGACTCAACAGGTAGGCGACTATCGCTTTCACTTGAAAAGCAGCCAGGCCGGGGTCTGGCATGCCCTTTTTATTGTCCAAGCTGCTATGCGCTGTGGTCAGAAAGTGTCGCAGGGAATCGGCGTTGATATCACTGCGTTGCGCTATCGATTTAAATGATGGCGCCGGTGGATCCAAAGTTGGTTTGTAAGGCTGGTCGGGCGCGACGAAGTGACAGGCTGTACACAGCATGATTGCCAAATGGCGGCCTTTGGGCACATCGTCCGTCGTACTGACAGCCTGACCCCAGGCTGACCAACCAGCCATCCAAAAGATGAAGACCGATATCGACGCAATTCGCATGATGGCCGCAGGCAATGACTCCAGATTGCTAATTCGAAGCGTCTGGGTGGCACCCCAAATTTGTTACCGCCTTGAGCGAGATCAATATCCGATGCTCTGGCGTCGCTCGTTCGCGCGCGAAAGATAACCTGAAGCGATCACGTCCGTCAGCCGCCGTTGCCGTAATTCACCGCCAGGTAATCGATGATGATCTTGGCGTTGGCGGCCTCGATCGGCGCCCCGAAGACCTTGATCATCTTGTTCACCTCAGCCTCCCACCCTTGACGATTGAGAAACGAAGAATTCATGCGCGGGTAATCGAGGGAGTGGCAGGCTCCGCAATAGCCTTCAACGACATCCCGGCCAACGCCGGCTTTAAGCAGAACGCTTTCCTCCGCCTGGGCGCTGACGACAAAAAGCAGCGCAAACAAGCTTGCAAGAATACGCCGCATCGTTGTCTCCTCACGTTACGTTGACGATCAGGGGCCGGATGACATTGTTGTGGTAGCCCGCTGGATTGAAGATCAACTTCTCGGCCTGGGTTTGGCCGACGCCGTTGCTGGCTCTCGCCATCACCTGATACTTCCCGGCGCGCGGCGGGGTGAAAGCAAAGCGGAAACTGCGGAAGGCGAAGCGGCCGATGTCCTTCCCTAACGCGGCTTCGCGCCATGTTTCGCCGCCGTCCATGGAAATTTCCACACGGCTGATGCCGTAGCCGCCGTCCCAGGCGAGGCCGCGAATGTCCGCCGTCTCCGCGGTGCGCATCGTGTGGCCCTCTTGCGGCGCGGTGATCATCGAATTGACTACCATCTCCGTTATCGGCTCGTTTGTCGCCGCCATTTGCGGGAGAAAATGCTGAACGATCGGAAACTTTCCGGTCGGAATGCGATAGGCGCTTTTCATCCAGAAACCAGCGAAAGGCTTGGTCGAGGCCTCGATCGTATCGAGGTGCTTCATCCAGTAAGTGGCGGTCCAGCCGGGTACGATCAGGCGGATCGGAAAGCCGTTGTAGTGCGGTATCGGAGCGCCATTCATTTCGTAAGCGATGAGCGTATTATCGTCGAGGGCCTTGTCGATCGGAATGCTCTTGATGAAATCGGGAGTTCCTTCAAGGACCGGGCCATCGATGCCATTCACCACGATCTCGACCGTCTCGGCGCGCAGGTTTGCGCGGCCAAGCACGTCCTTGAGCCGCACGCCTTTCCAGAGGGCGTTGCCAACGGCGCCGAGCCCCCATTGCACGCCGGCGACATGCGGCTCGGAAAAGCCGCGCCGATTGCCGGAGCACTGGCAGACGGCGGCGATCTCCACTGCATCGAAGCTCGAACGCAAATCGCTCAAGCTCATTTCCAAGGGTTTGCCCACGCCCTCGCCGCCGATTTTCAGCTTCCATTTCGCGCCGTCGATCTCTTCCGGAATTCCGGCGAGGTGGTAACGGACGAAGAAGGATTCGTTCGGCGTGAACTCCGAGGTGAAATGAGAGAGCGGCGTTTCGTAATTTGGCGGACGATAGGACAGCTTGATCAGCGGTTCTTTGCCGGGCAAGACCTCAAGCGTGGCGGTATCGTACACGCCCTGCGGCAGTCCCCGCGGCAGAAACGATTTTTCGGCAGCATGCGCCGCGCGCGAGAGCGGCCCTGAAACCGCGGCCGCGAGCGCACCGCCAGCGATCATTGTGCGCCGACTGATCATCATGTCCTCCCGCTATAAAGTCACATGTAAACGCTAAGGTATGGGTATGTAATCCGAACGCGCAAGCCGCCAGTGCGCATAGTCAGCTGGCGGCTGCCGTCACGCCACGCTGTCCCAGCGCCATCTCGATCACTTGGCGAAAGTCGCTGGCACTCAAACTAAGAAAATCGGTCGGAGTACGAGCAAAGAAGCTCTCGACGGCGCGCCCGGCGTCTACGACATTTAAACCGCGCAGCGAGGCCTCCAGATCGAACACTACGCGCGGCGGCGTGATGAAGAAGTCGCCAGTGATCAGCGTTTCGCGCATGTGGTCGCGGTGCGGCCCTTCCAGGCGGATATCGGCGCGCACGGTGCCGCCGCGGCCGGTCAGCGATGCACTGACCAAGGCGTCGTCAGTCGGCGGCGCGTCCAGCATTGTGACATAGGCGTCGGTTCCGATTTCCTCGCGAAACGCATGCTCTGCCAGTTCCTCCTCATAAGCCGAGATCTGTCCCCATTGCGGCGCGATGCCGAGGCCTTCGGCAAAGCCGGCGGCCAGGCCCTGATAGATGGTTTGGAGACCGGGCAATGCGTCCCCCAAAACTTCGCGCATCGTGGTGATACGCTGCGCGGCCGACTCAATCCCACGCTTGGCGAGCTTTTCGCCCGGAACTTTGAGGCAAGCCAGCATCTTCGCCGGATCGAAATCGATCAGCAGCGTTCCCTGATAGAAGATGAGGTTGCCTTCGAAAAAACCGCCGGTGCCGCTGATCTTGCGACCGTCTACTTCGATATCGTTACGCGGCCGGTATCGCGCCGGGACGCCCAGCTTTTGTAAGCCAAGCGCGGCGGCCTCACAGATGCGCCGGGTGACTTCGGCAAGATCAGTCACCCCTAAAGTTGCACGATCGAATACAAGCTCCCAGCCAATTTGGCCCTCGTCGAAGTAGAGGCCGCCACCGCCCGTGATCCGCCGCACCGTTTCGATGTCGTGCGCCTTGCAGTAATCGACCTTGACCTCGTGGTTGAGGAATTGATGGATGCCGATTAGAGCGGAGGGGCGAAAACGCAGGAACCGGATCGTATCGGGAATCTTTCCTTCGCTGCGCGCTTCGATGAGTGCCTGATCGAAGGCGATGTTGGCGCGTCCGCCGCGTAATCCGGTTTCAATCACGCGGAACGGTTTAGCAGGCGATCTGACGACATTCATGCCCTTTGCCTTTCCTCTACGGACTACGCGACGCGCCGGAATCAGCGCCGCCCGTGCCGGCATCGATCTGCCGCCGCACCGTGCGAATATCGTGGCGGTTCAGCTTGAACGGATAGGAGGCGATGTCGCGGGGAGGGGAGTTGCCGTAGGGCCGATCGCACGCCGAAATATCTTCCGCTTCCTTGCCCGGACAGCCGGAGGTGCGGAATGCGACACCGGCATTGATGACCGCATCAATCTCATCCCGCGGTAGGCCGAAGTCGATCAATTTGCCGTTTCCATCGAATTGCATCCGTTCGAAGCGATGGTTGCGATAGTCGATGAGGTAGCGCGCGAGCTGGATGCGCCGCCACTGCGGCCGCGGTGCAGGCGGAAGGTGATCCATCAGCGAGCCTCGCTCGGGAAAAAACGCGAACATGTGGCTATGGCCACCAAGGTCGCGGATCTTCTGCACCTGGGTGAGGACATCGCAATCGCTTTCGCCCATGCCGACGATCAGATGGGCGCCGAAGCGCTCCGGCCCAAAAATTTCGGCCGCAGCGTGAAGAATTTCCCAATATTTGTCCCAGCTGTGCGGCGACTGCACGCCAGACCCGCGTGTTCGGTCGAACACTTCGGGGTTACAGGCGTCGAGCGCAACAGTGAAGATATCGGCGCCAATGTCTTTTAGGTCCTGCACGTCCAGCCGCGTCATCGTCGTCGGATTGGACAGTATAGATACCGGCACGTGCTTGACGCGCTCGACCCACTTTTTCAACACCACCCGCGTATCGGCGTCCGAGCGCGGATGGGTGATCATGCTGATGCACATGCGGTGGAAGCGTCCGCCGTCTCCACCCGCGGCGACGATGTCGATCACTTGGTCATAGGGCACCGCCGGCCAGTCGACGCGGATGAAGTTGCGATCGGCATAGTTGCGTTCCGCTTCGCGATGACGCGCCAGGCCGCAATAAGCGCAGTTGGCGCGGCAGCCTTCGGGATAAGTGAGCAGCAAATTCAGGCAACGCGTGCAGCTGGTGCGATGCATGTAGCCGCCCATCACGCCGAGCGTGATCGCCGCAGCGGTCGACATTTGCACGTAGTCGGGCGAGCGCATGTTAGGCGTGAGGAAATTGTAGTTGGGCCGATAAACGCCCTCGGGCCGCACGTCCTGCGTCTTCACCCGCCCGCCATTGCGCGCATCAGCCGGCACCGCTCCCGGCGCGCGAGGCTGCATGGTTTCAGCATCGTTGAACGCGCGTCGCGGCTCGCCGAGGAAATCCGGCACTGGACTTCGTGGCATTTCGAGACAGCTCATCACGCCTCCTTCATCAGTGCGTTGATGTTCAGGCAGCCCAATAGTGCGGTGAGGCGATCCAGCCGTCGCTCAGCGCGCGCGCGTCCGGCCGGCCGCCATCGGCATAGCAAGCCAGCACGTCGCGCCGCCGCCGCAACGCGCGACTAAGGGCCGCGTCGAAAATATCGCCAAGTTCTTCTTCGTAAGCGTCAATCGCCCCGGCGCTGTCGTCAAGAAAATCCGCAGCCGCCCGCCCGGCGAGCGCGCCGGATTGGACGGCCGAAGCGATGCCGGCGCCAGTCACCGGGTTGGTCAGACCGGCAGCATCGCCCGTCAGCAGCACGGCGGTGCGCTGCAGGAGCCCGACCGATCGCAAACGCCCGCCGACCGGTATGGCGCCGCCGGTTAATGCGAACACCCTAGTCCCAATGCGGCGCTCGTTCGCGAGCTTATCGCAAAGCGCGGCGAGCAGAGGTTTGAGCAACCTTCGCGATTCGAGGGTTACGCCGAGACCGATGTTGGCGACGGCGCCCTTGGGAAACAGCCATCCATAGCCGCCACGATAATCAGGGCTCAGAAAAATGTCGGTCGCATCATGCGGCAGGACGAGCGGTACCGTGACCTGCCGCGTATCGACGAGGTCGTGGTTGATCTGCCCAATCGCCATGCCAACGCGGGAGTGCGGACCGTCGGCGCCAATCAGTACCCGCGGCCGCAATCGGGTGCCGGCCGAAGTCGTTACCAAACCGTCGACGTTGACGGACAAGACGGTCTCACCGTACCGGCACTCGGCTCCGTTCCACGCCGCTTCATGCGCCAGCATGCGGTCGAAAGCGGCGCGGTCGATCATGAGACCGCGAAAATGATCAGTCACCTCCGCCTGCTGCGACCTAGCGAAGGTCAGCATGCGGGTGACTTTCTGCTTCGTCACCGTGCGCAAGCCCGGGACGTCATGCTCGATCAAAGCCGGTACGAATTCGGCGCACTGCACTGGCGAACCGGCAGCCCTGCGCCGCTCCAGGGCGACGACCGAGAGGCCTGTCGCCGCGGCAGCCGCGGCAGCGCGGCTTCCGGCCGGCCCGAGACCGACCACAAGAACGTCCGGTGTTTCGATCGGCATAGGCTTCCTCATGCAGCGCGAGCGCGCCGCCCGGCTAAACCGTCGAGCGCGATGGAACAGCAGGCGTGGTCTTGTTCGATCGGACGACCGATGGCGCGGGCAAGTGCCACGATTCCTTCGGCCGGATAGGCAATGCCGTCAAAGCCGGCCATGACCGCATAGGCGTCGGTGACCAGTTTGTGGCGGCCAGGGGGACGAATACAACCGAGCTGCACGGGCGCATGGCGGACGCGATTGCGCGCGACAACGAAAACCTTGGCCACGTCGTCAGTCGACACGATCGCAAACGGCTTCTCCACCGGCGCATAGATCGGCGTGACCACCACCAGCACCAGCGCGGCGACCGGATAACGCGCGACGATGTCGAGCGCATGGTCCTCGCCAAGCAGACGCCCGTAATGAAGCCCGATCACAATATGCGGTACGACCTCCATCGACGTCGCCGTCAACGCGGCGAGCGTCGCCTCGAAGTCGGCGACCGGGCGATCGAGGTGGTAGACGTCGCGGATCGTCTCCCGCGCTCCGATCACGTCCGTCATCGCCACGTCGATACCCGCAGCCTCCATCTGCCTGGCCCGCCGCTCGTCCAACAAGGCCGAATGTGCAGCGATGCGCAGGTAGGGAAAATCGCGCTTGAGCTTTTCGATCGTCGGGTAATAACGCTCATACGGCACTTCGTTCCGCCGATTGGACCCTCCGGAAAGGAGGAAGCCGCGCAAATCCTTGAGCAAAACCAGATCGCGCACCTTGCGCTCAAGCTCAGTCGGGCTTGTGGCGGCGATCATCGGCTCGAGAATTTTTGCTTGGCAATGATCGCAATTGAGCGCGCAGGCGCCGCCGGTAATCGAAAAAGCTGGAAAGCTCGCCTTGCCGCAACCCTTTAGCTCGTCGCTGGCATAGGAACGGAATGTGGGAGTGAAAAACCGCAAAACGCCAAGCGGTTGCTCGCCCGCCGCTGCCTCCAGCGCCTCGACCAGCGACTGGTCGAACGGCAGCTCGTCGAACGGCTCGATTTCCCGCAACAATTCGAACCAGGCCATCATCTCCCCATTCAAATTTTCTTCGTCAGCTTATCATATTCAGAAACCTATATATGTTTCCCTAGCGCGGCGCTAGTGTTTTGCGACCGCCCGTCCAGTGGATCGACATTGAAGCATGAAAACGCTGTGTGTTTTCCAGCACGTGGAAGCGGAATATCTCGGGCTGCTTGAGGATCATTTCGAGGGCCGTAATATCCGCTTCCGCTATTGCCGGCCATTTACGCCGGGCACTTCGATTCCCGCGAGCGCCGAGGATAATGACGGTCTTGTTCTTCTCGGCGCCGGCCCGAAGGGTATCGTTAGCGGCGATTTGATTCCGAGCCTCGGCGCAGAATTGCGCCTGACCCGAGATTTTCTCGATCGCGGATTGCCGGTCATCGGCGTCGGTATCGGTGCCTGCGTCCTCAGTACCGCGGCTGGTGGTGGGGCCGAGGAGGTGCCGTTGCGCTTCACACTCGCCAATGCCCGACGCATCGTCCCCGACGCGCTCAATGGGCATTTGCCGCAAACATTTCCGGTCGCGGTTTACATGCGCGACCGTCCAGTTTTGCCAAGTGACGCCAGGGTTTTAGCAGTCGGCAATGGTGACGAGCCGATCCTTTTTCAACTGCGGAACAATTGCTTCGGCTTTGTCGGCCATCCTGGAATCAAGTCGGCCATGATCGAGGACCTGATCATGGAATTCGACGAGGTGCCTGAAAACACAGCGGAAACGCTTGCCGAGTTGCGCGCCGTGCAGGGCGACATCGCGGCGGCTGCAGGCTCGATCATGGTCGGACTGATCCAGGTAACCCATTTGATGGAGCAGAGTAGCTGACGCCCGCCGCGCGCTTGCGCACACATTCGATTTTTTCTAACTGACCCTATAGCAATCATTCACGTTTTGGAATATGTGGTCGCTGACCGGTAACATTGACCGAGATCAATGCGCGCGGCCGGCGTAGCGCGCGTATGGTTTAGGGAGGACGCCCGGAAATGGCGAAAAAGCTGATCATCATCATGGTCAATACCGACCCTCGCAACGGGGAGGAGTTGGGCGCGCCCTTTTTTCAGGCAACGGTCGCAGCTGCGATGGACTACGAGGTCGAGGTAGTGTGCACCGCAACGGCCGGGCAGCTGATGAAAAAGGGCGTCGCCGAGAAGCTGGTCGTCAAGCCGGGCTCGCCGAAGACCGTGTACGATTTCATCAAGGATGCGCATGGCGCCGGCGTGAAATTCTATTGCTGTTCGCCGAACCTCGACCTCTTCGACATGACCGAAGCGGACCTTATCCCCGAATGCGAAGGCATTGTGGGGGGCGCCAAGGTCATCGAGGAGGTCATGGAGGATGATGATGCCAGGGTGCTGACCTACTGATGAGCGCGAACATAGTCCACACGGCCGAACATAGCGACCTCATCGGCGATCCGGTGTCGCCGATGCCTGTCGTTCCTTACGAAAAGCTCGAAGAAGTGTTCGACGATATCCGCTCGCACGTTCTATACGACCACGAACTGCACGGCTGCCTCAACTGCGGTATCTGCACCGCGACCTGCCCGTCGGCTCACTACTACGACTACTCGCCGCGCGAGATCGTTCAGCTCCTTTGGACCGAGAATCTCGAAGGCATCTACGACGCGATGCAAGAGAAGATCTGGTCCTGCGCGCAGTGCTACACCTGCGCCGCCCGTTGCCCGTTCCAGAACTCGCCCGGCGGTCTGGTCATGATCATGCGAGAGGTCGCGATCAAACACGGGATGCAATCGGCCAAAGATGTGCTGAGGCCATTCTCGCGCGTGCTGCTCAAGGTGATCTCCACCGGTAACCAGCTCGCGCCCAACATGATCACCCGCGATGCCTTTCCGGACTGGGGGCCGAACGTCACCAAGGTCGACGCCCCGCTCAACATTTTGCGCAAGGCGATTCCGGTGCCGACCATGCACACCATGGACACGGCCTGGGAGGTGAACCTGAAAACCTCGGTCGAGCTCTACACGATCTGGGAGGCAACGGGCGTGCTCGATCAGTTGGAGATGGTCGACGAGAACCTGTTTGACGTCGTCAAAGACGTGATGGACGAGAAGCGCGATGAGTACAACGAGTGGCTGGAGGAACAGAAAGAGGAAGAAGAGGGTGCTGATGAGTGAGGCGAGACACACGCGATCTCCGAGCAACGGAGGGAGCCATGGACGGTAAGCGTAACGAAGGTACGTCAGCTTTTACCGGCTTTGGCGCCGAATGGCGTCCTTCCAACCTGACGCCAACCGAGGCGAAGGCGGCCACCTCTTGGGTGGAGGCGAAGATCGACCGCCGCTCCATGCTGACCAACAAGGATCGGGTCGCCGACGTCCGCGATGCCATGTGGCAGCTCGAGAAGGAGGGCGAGATTCTCGTCCACCGGCTCGACGATCGGCACGAGCCGGTGCTAGCACGCACCCTCTATGGCTGGGAAAAACGCATCCCCACCACCAATCTGTGGCATCACAAATCCTGCGGCCAGTGCGGCAACATCCCCGGCTATCCGTCGAGCGTGATGTGGCTGATGAACAAACTCGGCACGCGCTATATCGACGAGACCGACCAGACCTCGTGCACGGCCTGGAACTATCACGGCTCCGGCATCGGCAACGTGGTCAGCCTCGCCGCCGTGTTCCTGCGCAACTTTCACCAGGCCTACGTGTCGGCGAAGGCGCAGGGCCTGCCGATCGGTACCTATTATCCCCTTGTGCATTGCGGCACCTCCTTCGGCAATTATAAGGAGATGCGCATCTTCCTCATGCACTCTGCCGAACTGCGCGAGCAGGTGAAGAAGATCCTCGGTAAGCTCGGCCGTCTGGTTGACGGCAAGCTGCTGATCCCCGAGGAAGTGGTGCACTATTCCGAGTGGCTGCACGTGATGCGCGACCGCATCAAGCAGCATCAGGTGGTCGACGTCAGCAATATCCGCGCCACCATCCACCCGGCCTGCCACGTCTACAAGATGGTGCCCGAGGACGTGATCTACGACGACACGGTGATGGACGGCAACCGCGTCGCCGTGTCCACCGGTCTGATGCAGACGCTCGGTGCCCAGGTGATCGACTATTCCACCTGGTACGATTGTTGTGGCTTCGGCTTCCGCCACATTATCGGCGAGCGCGAGTTCACCCGCTCCTTCGCGATCGATCGCAAGATCAAGGTGGCGGTGGAGGAAGCGAGGGCCGATGTGATGGTCGGCCACGACACCGGCTGCATCACCACGCTCGACAAGAACCAATGGATCGGCAAGGCGGTGGACAAGGTCTACGCCCTGCCGATTCTGGCCGATTGCCAATTTGCCGCGCTCGCGCTCGGCGCGCACCCCTACAAGCTAGCGCAGTTGCACTGGCACGCCTCGCCGTTCGAGGGGCTACTGGAGAAACTCGGCATCGACTGGCAGAAGGCAAAAATCGAGTTTGAGCAGTACCTCGAGGAGGTCAAGGCCGGCCGCATCGAGACCCTCTATGACCCCAAGCGTGCGATCACCTCGGGCCCGGGTTACGTCAAGCCCAGGGCCGTCGCCGCACTTTCGGGAGCCGCAGAATGAATCGCCCGGTCCTTGTCGTCGGTGGCGGTCCGTCCGGGTTGTCGGCCGCCCATGCGCTGGCCGCGGCTGGGCAACGCGTCGTGCTGGTCGATAAGGCCGACCAACTCGGCGGCGCACCGATCCTGTCGGGCTACGCCAAATTGGTGCCAAGCGGCGAGTGGGCCAAGGACGCGATCGGCGGCATGGTCAAGCGGATCGAGAGCAATAAGCTGGTCGATGTCAGGAAGCATGCGACGGTCAAGACCTTCGTCGGCGGCCCCGGCGATTTCCACGCGACGTTATCCGACGAGACGCCGGTGGAAGCGGGCGCCGCCATCCTTTGCACCGGCTTCACCCATTTCGACTCGATCAACAAACCGGAGTGGGGCTTTGGCACCTATCCCGACGTGGTCACCACCACGCAGGTCGAACAGATGTTCTCTTCGGGCAAAGGCGTGCGCTGCCTATCTGATGGGCGCGAGCCCGAGCGGGTCGCCATTCTTCTCTGCGTCGGCTCGCGCGACCGCCAGATCGGCCGCGAATGGTGCTCCAAAATCTGCTGCACGGTGTCTTCGAACCTGGCGATGGAAATCCGCGAGGCGCTGCCGAAGTGCAGCGTCTACATCTATTACATGGATATCCGCACCTTCGGCCTATACGAGGGCCAATACTACTGGGAGAGCCAGGAGAAATATAAGGTTAAGTACATCAAGGCGCGCATTGCCGAGGTGACCTCCGACGGCAAGCGCCTGATCGTGAAGGGCGAGGACACGCTGGTGAAGCGTCCCATCACCATTCCCTTCGACATGGTCGTGCACGCCATCGGCATGGACCCCAATGTCGACAACATGACGCTGTCCGCGGTGTTTGACGTCAAGCTGGAGAAGTACGGCCACATCCAGAAGGCGTCGACCTATTCCAACATGTCGGCGACCTCGCGGCCCGGTATCTTCGTCGCCGGCGCAGCGACGGGACCCGAGACCATTGACGACTCCATCGCCCAAGGCCAATCGGCGGCGATGGCGGCGCTGACTCTGGTCCGTAGCGCCTTGCTTGAGGCGGCCGAGTGATGTGGCCGGTCGGCAGCCATAAAGCCAAAGCGGCGCCCGCGCCGGCGCGGCCGGTGCTCGATCTGTCCGGCCCAAAACTGCGGCGGGCCTTCGAAAATCTTGTCGAAAGTGCCGAAGACACTGGCGGCGTCGAGCGCTATGTCGGCGCGCTGGCACTCAAAGCCTCCCTATTCGAAGAAGTGCTCGGCAAGGGCCAGGTCAGTGAGTTGACCGAATCCGAGTTCTACGATCTGGCCGCCTTCACTACGCCGGTGCGCCGGCGGATCGGTGCGTGGCTTGGCCGCAACGGTTTCCCCGCAATGCGCTCACGGCTCGTCGCACTGCTTGACGGCTGGTCCGATGTCGGTACCTCGGATCAACGTATCGGCGCATTCGTGGCAAGCTTTCCCGACGACCGCGAACACCGTTGGTCGCGTGATCTCGCCGCCGAGGTCTTGCACTTCACGGCGCCTGAGCGCTATCCGCTGATGACGCGCTGGATCTGGGACGCCAAGGTCAATACCGGCGTGCTGCGCGAAATCTGGTACAGCGAAAATAGCGTCGAACCCGGCACCATCCTAGTCGGCGACGGCTTTGCCACCTTCGCGACGCTACGCGAAGAATTGGAAGGCTTTCTGCAGGCGAACGGCGTGTTCCGCGACCTGGCGCTCTACACCGATATGCTCTGCGCTCACATTTATGCCGCCTACATCAACGACCGGGGCGGCCAATATCTGCACGCGGATTTCTGCGGCGGCGCGAAGGCCGACGCGATGGCGCACACGCGCCGCCTCTTGGGCCTCGACGCGGTCGACACCGAATCCGGCCGTACCCGCCTCAAGCTGATTGACGGCGAAGCCTATGTGCTCGGCGAGCCGCGCCAGGTGAGTTCGTGAAGGAGGGACTATGCCGATTCACGAAAAATCGCTGATCCGCCCCGAGAATCTCGTTACGCACGAGCATTTGGAGATCGAAGGTGTCGACGTCTCCGGGCACTGGAGCACCTTCATCAACTCGCGCGCCGTGACCGACTACAACGAGCAGATGGAGGAAGAGATCGCAGCGCTGCCGGGCGGTGAGTTCATTCACCGCTGCTGGCAATGCGGCTCGTGCACCAATTCCTGCACGGTCAACGCCCTGAACCCGGACTTCAACCCGCGCTATTGGATCTATCTGATCCGCATGGGTTTCGAAGACGAGCTGCTGCGCGACAAGGACATCATCTGGCAGTGCGTCTCGTGCAACAAATGCACCTACGCCTGTCCGCGCGACGTCAACCCGGAAGGCGTGATGAAGGCGACCGCCCATTGGCTCGAGCTCAAGGGTCATACTGAGAAGAAACCGTCGATGATGTTTGACGAAATTTTCTCCGAGCAGGTGTTCGCCGCCGGCAAGATCGAGGACGGACTTGTGTTGCGCCAGTTCTTCGCGCGCACCAAGCAGTCACTCTTCCAGGACTGGCTCGTTGCACTGGTGCGCGGCTTGGCGAGCCGGCTTCCGGTCGAGCTCCTCGTCAAGCTCGGCCTTGCCACACTGTTTCATCCGCGCACGCGCGGCTGGGCGCGCGCAAGCGCGGCGATCGCAGAGTACGTTGACGAGCGCAAGACGGCCGATCGCCGCGCGCTCGGGCTCGACGTGCAAGGAGCGGAGTGATGAGCGCCAAGCACCAAAGGGTCGCCTACTATCCGGGCTGCGCGTTGGAAGGAACCGGCCACGCCTACAACCGCTCGACCAAGGAACTGGGCAAGGCGCTCGGCCTCGACGTGGTCGAGCTCAAGAACTGGAACTGCTGCGGCGCAATGGAAGTCAAGAACATCGACCCAAAGCTGCAGACCTATCTATCGTCACGCAACCTGTCGATCGCCGAGGATATGGGCTTCAACACCGTGATGGTGCCCTGCAACGGCTGTTATCACAACTTGAAAAAGGCAGAGTACGACCTCGCCCACGACGCGGACTCGCGCGACGTCAATAACAGGCTCTCGAGCAAAGCCGGGCACAAGACCTATGAGGCTGGCAAGGTTACGACTATCCACGCGCTCGACTGGATCAAGGAAGCGATCGGCGAAGAGGGCCTGAAAGCGCGGGTGAAGAACTCGCTCAAAGGCCTCAAAATCGCAAACTACTACGGCTGTATGTACACGCGTCCGCGCCACATCTTTCCGGAGAAAGACAAAGGGCCCGGCTCGGAGTCCACATCGAAGCCGCACTTCATGGACGATCTCTTGGCGGCGGCCGGTGCCGAGAATGTCGAATATCCGCTCAAGACAGCCTGTTGCGGCGGTGCCCACACGCTCTCCGACAGCGATACCTCGACCAAGCTGGTGCTTAATCTGTTGACCACGGCGGAAGCCTGTGGCGCCGACGTCATCGCCACCGAATGTCCCACGTGCCACACCGGTCTGGAGATGCACCAGGTCCGCGCCGAAAAAGTATTCGGCCGGAAGACGACGGTGAAGATTCTCTACTTCACGCAGCTTCTCGGCATGGCGCTCGGCTTATCCGCGCGCAAAGTCGGCGTGCACGAGAACCTTTCCGAGTCTGCTGCTTTCCTGCGTGCGCGAGGATTGGGCTGATGACCGACACGCGCAGAACGCGGCTCGACGATGTGGCCGCGCGACTCGACTCGATGATCGCGGCGCCGGACGCAATGCTGGTCGCGCACGCGCCGGGCCTTGCCGATGAATTATTGACGCTCGGCGAGGCGATCCTCGAGACTTGGCTTTCGGCACATGCCGCAGCGCCGACGATGAACAAGGTCGAAGGCTATCGCCTTCTGGCTTTGCAGCGTCAGGGCGCGCGGGGCGACGCGAGCTTCAATGCCTGCCGCGAGACCTGCCGCGAGGTCGTCTACCACCGCAACCTTGTCACCCTCGACCCCTCGCACGCAGAGACCGCCTGCCGGCTTCGGCTCGGCGCCATGGTTGCGCGGCATTTGGCGCTCTTCATCGGTGGCAAGCTCGAAGTGGCTGGGCTTGGCGAATTCTGCTGCTCGTCACGACCGCTGCGCCAGCGCGAAGCAAATGCGCAACCGGCGAAAATCGCCTGACACTTTAGGAGGACCAATGCCGACCGTCCGTGGCTGCCAACTTCCCGACGAGCTCCTTTACGACGTCGAGAACAACATCTGGTACCGCGACAATGGCGATGGGACTGTGACTCTCGGCATGACCGCGGTGGCCGCCGCTATGGCCGGCCAGCTCGTTGCCTTCACCGCGAAGAAGGCGGGTCGCGCGGTCCAGACCGGAAAGTCGTGCGCCACCATCGAGTCCGGCAAATGGGTCGGGCCGGCGAAAATTGCTTTTGACGCCGAGGTGGTCGAGGTCAACGACACGCTAACTGGCACGCCTAAGCTCGCCAACAGTGATCCCTATGGGCAAGGCTGGATGGTCAAAGTCCGTCCCAAGGACTGGGCCGCCGCAAAAGCGGGCCTCGTTCAAGGCACGGCGGTCGCAGCGCCCTACGAAGCCAAGATGACCGCCGACAAGTTTGTCGGATGCGCGTGAGCAGGCGGACTGAACCAACCGTGACCGAAATCGCAGCAAACAAACCGATACTGATGAGCCGCAGCCGCGGCGCGGTCGCCGCCGTGCAGACCTATTTCCCGGGTATGCTGGTGAGCTTGATTATCGCTATCGCCGCGACCTTCCTGTCCGAGCATTATGGCGGGCCGGTGATGCTCTTTGCACTGCTTCTCGGCATGGCTTTTTATTTTTTGTCGCAGGAGGGACCCTGCGTCGGCGGTATCGAGTTCGCCTCCAAGAGCATTTTGCGCGTCGCCGTGGGTCTCCTCGGCGCACAGATTACGATTGCCGAGATCATGAAGCTCGGCGCGACCCCTGTGGTCTTGGTGATCGGCGCGGTTACGGCCACTATTTTGTTCGGCACACTGGGCGCGCGTGTTGCCGGCTTGAGCCGGCCATTCGGAATTTTGACCGCCGGCGCGGTCGCGATCTGCGGGGCCTCCGCGGCGCTGGCGATCTCGTCGGTCCTACCGAAAGGCGAGAACCACGAGCGCGACACGGTTTTCACGGTAATCGGCGTCACCGCGCTGAGCACGATTGCGATGATCGTGTACCCGGTGATCATCGCTTTTTTCAACCTCGATCATGCCGCGATCGGGGTCTTCCTCGGCGGCACCATCCACGATGTCGCCCAGGTGGTCGGCGCTGGCTTTTCTGTCTCCGAGGAAACCGGCAACGTCGCGACCTTCACCAAGCTACTGCGCGTGGCGATGCTGCTGCCGGTCGTAGTGACGCTCTCATTCCTGTTCCACGCCCACAACACCACCAAGGCTGGCCGTCAATTGCCCGGCTTCCTTGTCGTCTTTGCGCTCCTGGTGGTGGTCAACAGCTTGGGCGTGATTCCGGCCCCGGCGCTCATCGCACTCAAGAGCGTCTCACGCTGGTGCCTGGTGACCGCAATCGCCGCGCTGGGAATGAAAACCTCGCTCAAGGCGATGGCGGATGTGGGCGGCCGCGCGATCGCGCTGATCGTCTCTGAGACGGTGTTTCTCGCGGTCCTGGTGCTGGTGATCGTGGTGTGGAAGTCTTGAACGTAAATGCGCGGCCGCGGCCGCGAACAGCGAGAAGAGGACTAGGGCGATGAGCAACGATAGCAACACCAAACGTATGTCAATGATCGTGACCAAGGGCACGCTGGATTGGGCCTATCCGCCCTTCATCCTTGCGACTACCGCCGCCGCCATGGGTCTCGATGTCACGATGTTCTTCACCTTCTACGGTCTGACGCTCTTAAAGAAAAAGCTCGATCTGAAAATCTCGACGCTGGGCAATCCGGCGATGGAGATGCCGATGTTCGGCATGCATATGGCCATGCCCAATTTCGTCTCCGCTATTCCCGGAGTCGACGCCGCGGCGACGGCGATGATGAAGAACCTGATCAAAAAGAAGGGCGTCGCCTCGATCGAAGAACTGCGCAGCATGGCATTAGAGTCCGACGTTAAGATGATCGCCTGCCAGATGACCATGGACCTCTTCGAGTACTCGAAGGACGACATGATCGATGGCCCGGTCCTGGGTGGCGCCGCCACCTACATCGAAAGCGCGACGAAGTGTGACATCAATTTGTTCATCTAAGCGAGAAAGCATATGGCCGATCAACTGTTAGACGCAAAAGGACTGAATTGCCCGCTGCCGATCCTGCGCGCCAAGAAAGCGCTCAAGGATGTGGCGATGGGAGGAACGCTTGAGGTGCTCGCAACCGATCCCGGCGCGGTCAAGGACTTCGAAGCTTTCTGCCGGGCGACCGGAAACGAGCTGCTCGCTTCGAATGCGGACGGCAAAATCTTCAGTTTCGTCATCAAACGCATGTCTTAGGGCGACCGCGGGTAACGGGTGCTTAAGGCGCATCCCGGCAGAACGGCTGGCGCCGTCCAATCGGGGGTGTACTGGCTGGTTGCATTTCCGCCGGCTGGATGGTTTATGCAGCCAGCGATACCAATCCCATGAGCGAAATGATGAAGCCGCGTCAGTTGATCGATCGGAACGAACATAACCTTGACATCGACGCGCTGATGGCCAGTGCGCGGGAGGCCAGTGGATTCCTCAAGGCCCTGTCGCATGAAGCGCGACTCCTGATTCTTTGTCTGCTGATCGAAGGGGAAAAATCGGTGACAGCGATCGAGCAGATACTCAGTCTGCGTCAGCCGGCCATTTCACAACAGCTAGCGCGTCTCCGTGTCGATGGCCTCGTCGAGACGCGGCGGGAGGGCAAAAACATTTTCTATTCCCTCTCGCGGCCCGAGGTTCGCGAGGTGATCGGCGCGTTACACCGGGCGTTTTGCCAACAGCCGCGGTCACGATCGCGTGCGACTTCCAGGCGCCCAGTCGCTCGCGCGGCAGCCCGCGCGAGAGCGGCTGGACGCCGCGTCCATTCCCCTGCGAAACGCTCCCACTAAGCTTTCGATAATTTCTCTGCCGGGCCGTTGGAAAAACTGTCGAGATAAATCATACTTCTGCGCTTGACCTTGGAATTAGCCACTTCCGGATTGGGTCATTCGCGACCGGGTGGAAACCAGCGGCAGGTCTAGCAATGTCCGCTATGCCACCAAAAGCGACGACCGGCTGTCAAATTGCGATCCGTCGCGATGGGCCAAAAGCAGAACTTAAAGCGCAACGCAGAAACTCGCCTAGCGACGGCTGAACGGTACTGCGCTTAATGAGTCGGTGCTATTCGGCCGGCCGAGACTGAGCGGAAAGCCAAATGTCACTCCGGCACGCAGTTCATTTACCGCCCGGCCATTTACTAACGCATAGCGTAATCCCACATCGAAGGCGAGGTTGTCGCGCACTTGCCAGATGGCGCCGACCAAGGCGGAGTAGGTTTGCGACTGGTTGAAGACGGTGTCTGAATAGACCTCCAGAACCGGTCGCAGCGTCCAATTATGCGGCCCTTCGATGATGGCGTCGAAATGGATTTCGCCATATTGCTCACGTGTGAGCTCGGTCCAGACATTTAGATGGACAGTTCCCCATTCCCACCGTTGCGACACGATGCCTTCCCACTCAAATCCCATGCCCGGTTCGCCAATGTTCGGCAGCAGCGGTCCAAACTCGGTAGCGATGCTTAGTCCGGGCTTGTCCTGCAAAACGCCCGGCTGGACGACATATTTCAACATTACCTCATCGGATACCGGGGTAGGCCCTGTTCCCGCCGGCGGCGCTTGCCCTCTGCTCTCTAGGATCAGTTCCCACCTCTCCGCAAAGCCATAGTCAATGACAGTGTACGGCCCAGTTAGAGCGTTGCGCGAGCCTGCACCTAGTTCGCCAGCCGGTTGCAACTGGATTTCGGCTTCGCCCACGTCGACGACCGCTGCATTCGTTCCGTCGAAAGGGCGATAGGCTGACGCCGGTGTAGTCCATTCCAACGTCAACAACAAACCAATGAACAATGCTGTGACGAGCGGAGACAGCATGTGCCGTCCAAGCATCAAATGGCTCGCAGAGCTTTCAAAGGAGTGCTCCATATAAATGGGCCACACGGTCCACCCATCCCCTCGTAGCATCATACGTCCGCCCTGTTGTCTCGTCCCACATGGCAGACGTAGCTGCGCCGGTACTCACCCGCGATTGCTGGTATTCAGTTTATGCTCCCTGACCCTCTACGCAAGGTGTTGTCCGCGTCCTTCGGCGAACCGGCCAACAAGCGACATGGCCTCTGAGTCTCGTGCTCCTAGCTACTCAACAGAGGAACACCGAAAAGAAGCAAAACAGCAATATCAACGCCGACATTGAAACATACGCCGAACCATGCGGACGCCGCCGCTTCGACGGCGAGCCAAACTGCAAGCCCGACGAGCAGTGCTCGCTTCAATTCCGCATCATCTCGCTGAAAGGCAATGCGGCCCGCCAAGAGGAGGGTCACGCCCCAGCCAACCATGATGGACCCGTACAGGGCACTCTCCCACGGCAGCAACACCTCACGTGATATGAGCGCTATGTTTGAAAATATGCTCAGTCCGCAAACGACGAAGAGCAGGCCAAATAGGATCAAGATGGTCGTTACGGCCCAAAACCATGCAGCGTATCGTCGGCTGTTCATGTGATTATGTTTATGCCCCGCTAACAGACGGCAACCAACGCCCAGACCAGTGCGACAAAGGTCAGGAATTGGAATGCCGCGCGATATGCGTGCCACCACGCAAAAGCATTCAGCTTGCCGGCGAGCAATCGTTCATCGTCGGGTGCGTGCCTGAGGCTGAGCATGTTGGGCGCGGCTTTTGCCGTACACAGAGAATGCGCGACGGTGAGTGCGCACGCTATAAGGAGCGGTACCATGACCGTGCGGGGCACGCCCAGGAAGTAGGCCGCCAAGGTCGCACTGGCGACCAGTGTGAGCGCCAGAATGGCAATGGTGGGGTAGACCACGACGCCATTGCCCAGGTCATTGCCGCGCGCGAACTGCGCATAGGCGACGGCGCCGATGCGCTTGCGAGTCGGCAGTTTCACGGTCGCCACGTCGAAACTGATGCCCGCAATAAGCCCATGGACGACCACGGCAACGACTATGAGCCAGAAGGCGATACTCATGGGCTGTGCTGGACCGGTAAACCTTTCCTCGCACGGATAATGTAAGTATACTTACAAGTAATGGACCGCGTCAAATTAAAGCTTGGCCGCGAGACGGAGACGATTGCCGGCTTCTTGCTATGGCAGGTGTCAAAGCTATGGCAGCACCACCTCACGCTGGCGCTGCGGGACCTGAACTTGCCGAGCACGCAAGCGGTAATCCTGGCGAACGTATTGCGACTCAGCGAAGAAGGCTTGCCCGTTACGCAAGCGCTGCTGTCGAAAGCCACCAAAGTCGACCGTATGACTACCTCCCAGGCGGTACGGGCGTTAGAGCGCAAGCGGCTCATCACCCGCCGACGCTCGAAGGAGGATTTGCGCACCAGCGAGGTTCACCTCGCCCCGCGTGGTCGCACCGTAGCCTTTGCAGCCATCGCTCGCCTAGCGGCAGCCCACCAAGTGTTCTTTCTGCCGCTCAGACGCGAAAAGCGTCAAATTGTGTCCTACTTGCAAAAGCTAATTCGAGCCAATGATGTAGCTGAACCGTAGAGCTTGCTGCGAAAATTTTCATAAGCCCGCTGATGTTGTTTTTGGGTCATGTTCGACCGATCCCGTCAGTCGTGCTCGCCAGTTCATGTTCGCTTCGCCCCGAAAAGCGGACATCGGGACCGCTGGCGTTAATGAGCCCGCGCGCGTATCGAATCGGGACCGCATTGCCGCGCGGCAGCGAAATGACGCGATGGGGCAGGAGCAGTCCTCTAGATCGTCGCGACGCCAGCACTTATTGTTTCCATGCTGAGCATCTAGGCAGACGGGTACCAACATGCGGTCATTGATTTGGATTGCGACTGTACCGGCCGCCATCGCGATAACAGGCGATGCGCTCGCGCAAAACGCGGGTCCTTTCGACGGAAAGTGGACGACGGTAGTGTCATGCCCGGCGGCGGAGGGAGCCGGGAGCTTTACCCTTCTCGTTGATGCTGATGTCAAAGCTGGAGTTTTCAACGGCGAGATAGGCGACAAGGCTAAGCCGGGGTGGTATTCGCTGAACGGGAAAGTCCAACCGGACGGGGCGTTGGAGATTTTCGCCCGAGGGATCGTCTCTTCCTCGAGAATGGCGGCGGGAAACGTCGCCGTGGGGGCGGCATATGGCTATCCCATTATCGGCCGATTAGAAGGCGCGAAGGGAACGGGCGCTCGGCAGGGAGGTCGTCCCTGCAGCGTGACTTTCACCAAACAGTAACATCGCGGTAGAGCGAGAACCCTTGCAAGCATCGCAGCCAATGGGCTTGCTCATGTCTGCTCGGGGTCAAAGGCAGACATCGCACTGCGTGCGCGCCGTGACCGCTTTTCCCTCAGAAGCAGACTTCGCTATTTCCTCCGACGATTCTTTCCAGTCGGAGCGCAGCCGCAGTCGGAGCTGCGTATCGCAGCTTCTAAATCGCAAAGCACCGGATGGCCGTCGCAGCAATCGGTCACGAGAAAGGCAACCAGCGCGCGAATTCCTTCGACATCGGCACGATAGATTATCAAGCGGCCGTCGCGTGCGCCGCGAATTAGTCCGGATCGAGCAAGAATGCTTAGGTGGGACGACAACGTGTTGTGCGGACATCCGATCATGTCCGCTATTGAACCGGCCGGCAAACCGCCGGGCTCAGCCCGCATAAGGATGCGAAAAATCTCAAGCCGAGTTGGTTGACCCAGTGCCGCAAGCGCCGTGAGAGCGTGCGGCGCGGTCATTCCGTCATCGCTTTGCTCTGGTCCGACATGACCGACGACAGCCAAGGTGGCTTTCCTCATACCGTCTGATCTCCCGTAGTTCCGGTGCGTCCCATGGCCAGATGACAAAGACGAGAAACCATACTATCGTCATGTCGGGACTTCTCGACATATTGTCATGTAGCTGCGTGACAGCGGCGTGACAAGCGACGTTGGGCAGGAAATCTGACGGCCGGTTGATATGCAACCAAGCCGCCGGATTAGAGACGACGGAGGGCGCCGGGAAAAAATGCGCTGCCATCGGTCGCCGGAAAGTCTTGACTGGCGCCTAACCCCGCTGCGCTCGCGGCGGGCCTTCCTATTGGGCGCTGCGGCCGCCTCGACGCTCGGGAGGCTTCCGGCGGCGCGCGCTGCGGAAACTTTCAGTTTCGGCCTCACTCCCTTGTTTTTGGATAACGACATCGAGCTTCTCTCGATGGTGGAGCGCTATATCACGGGACGGCTCGCGCGGCCGGTCGCGCTTGTCAAGCGTCGCACCTATCACGAGATCTCCGCCATGCTCCTGTCGGGTCAGCTCGACGCCGCCTGGATTTGCGACGATCCTTATGTCCAGTACCAAGACAAGCTGGCCTTGCTCGCCGTTCCTCTCTATCGCCGCAAGCCGCTCTACCAAACCTACGTCATCGTCAACGAAAGCAGCAACGCGCAATCGTTCGATGACATTCGCGGCACGGTCCACGCGTTCTCCGACCCCGACAGCACGTCTGGCTATCTAGTCACGCGCTGGATGTTGGCCCTGCGCCAGACCACGCCCGCTCGTTTCTTTCGAGATTCGTTTTTCACCTATGGCCATCGAAACGTTATTCGCGCGGTCGGGGCCGGGCTGGCGCAAAGCGGCAGCATTGATGGCTACGTCTGGGAAGTCATGACCGAGCGGGAGCCGGAGCTCGTGCGGAAGACCCGGATCGTGTTCAAGTCAGAGTGGTTGGGCTTTCCACCGATCGTTGCCCCGATGGTTATCCAAGACGCGCCGGTGGTTCAGGCGATGGCTGCTGCTTTGCTCGACATGCCAAACGACCCTCTCGGTCGCGAGATTCTTCGTGTGCTTGCACTCGACGGCTTCACCACGGGAACGCCTGACATGTACAAGAGCACGCTGGATAAGTGGCTGATCGTCAAGGCGCAGGTGTGATGCCGCGGCTGCTACGACTTCCCGCCTGGCCGCTTGCGCTTAAGGTGCCATTGCTGGTGGCGGCTCTGGTGATCACCGTGGCGGTGATGATCTCGCAGGTCGTACTGTCGCGCCTGGTCAAGGATCAGGAGAGCGAACCTCACGCTCTTGGCAAATGCCTACCTAGATGGCTTATCAGCGGCCGTCCTCCCCGCGGTCATCCGCGGCGATGTCTGGGAGACGTTCGACGCACTCGACCGCGCGCGCGGACAATACTCCGGCGTTCAAGCGCGCTACGCGATCGTGGAGCTTCCGAATGGCACTGTCCTTGCGGCGTCAGACCCAGCCATCTTTCCTATTCACAGTCCGGTTCCGCCCGAATTGCGCGGAAAGTTTCTGCAACAGGACGGTCTGGTTATTAACGATGGAGCGGGCCGTGCATGGCTCACCAGAGGGTTGCGGGCAGAGGGATTTTCCGTCGGCCGCATCCTCGCCGAGATCGATATCGCCGGTCTCCTGCGCGTTCGATCGCAGGTCGTGCTGACGCTAATCCTCGTCAACGGCGCATTGGCTCTCGCGCTTTCGCTCATCGGGTACTTTGCGGTGAAGCATATGCTCCAACCCCTCGGCGTACTTGCACGCCACGTCGAACGGGTCCGCGAGGGGCGCGTCGAGCCAATTCCTGAGCGCTACCGCACAGAAGTTGCGAGTGAGTTTGGACAGCTCTTCGACCGCTTCAATGCGATGGCGCGGGCGGTCGGCGATCGTGAGACGCTGGCGTCGCATCTCGCGGAGCAAGAAAAATACGCCATGCTCGGACGCCTTGCCTCCGGCATGGCGCATGAGGTCAACAATCCGCTTGGCGGAATGATGAACGCGATCGACACGATTCAATCGCATAGCGGCGACCCGGAAGTCCTTTCTAAATCCCTAGATTTCCTCAAGCGCGGCCTTGCCGGAATCCGCAACGTCGTGCGCGCCGCGCTTGTGACCTACAAGGGCGGCTCCGACACATCGCTGTTGACGCCAACTGACTTGGACGATCTGCCATTCCTCGTACAGCACGAGACCGGCGTGCGACGTGTTCGCCTCGACTGGCGCAATCATGTGCCGAAGCCGCTGACTATCGACGGACCAACGGTCCGGCAAATCACCCTCAACCTCTTGCTGAATGCCTGTGCGGCGTCGCCATTCGGCGGCGAAGTTACCGTCGAGGCGTCATGTTCCGATAGCGCGCTGCGCATTGTGGTGGCCGACGAAGGTCCGGGCCTGTCGTACGACATGGCGGCGCTCCTCAGTTCCGCTGAACACATCGACACACCGTCGCGCGAGAGCAAAGGCCTCGGGCTCTGGACCACCGGCACCCTGATCAAACGGCTTAACGGCGCCGCCGCGGTCGAGCGACCCGGCAGTGGCACGCGCATTATCGTCACGCTGCCGATCGGCAGCGAGGGAGCGCGCCATGCCGCGTGAGCATTCGCTAATCGGCGTAGTCGAGGACGACCCGGTGATGGGCGGAACGCTCGTGCACCGTCTTGAGCTCGAGGGGTACGACGCTGTCTGGTGGCGCACTGGAGAGCAAGCCATCCAGGGCTTACGGACGGTGCGGCCCGACGTTGTCGTTTGCGATATCCGGCTACCCGACGTCTCCGGAGAGCAGGTATTCTTAAGTGTGCTACCGCAACTCGGCGGGATGCCGTTCCTCTTTGTCACCGCGTACGGACAGGTGGAGCAGGCGGTTCGGCTTACTAAGGCAGGAGCAGTCGACTACATCGCGAAGCCTTACGCCCTTCCCGATTTGCTCGATCGCATTCCTCGGTTGATTACCCAACGGCCGGGAGCTGCAGGCGTGCTCGGAGCATCAGCGGCGATGCGCCAATTGGAACTGCTGCTTCGCCGCGTCGCCGATATCGACAGTTCGCTCCTTTTCACCGGCGAGAGCGGTGCCGGCAAGGAAATCGCGGCCCGCTTTGTGCACCAGATCTCTACGCGCGCGGCGGCTCCGTTCATGGCCGTAAACTGCGCGGCCATCCCGAACGAGCTGATCGAAAGTGAGCTATTCGGCCACGAGAAGGGCGCGTTTACCGGTGCGCATGGCCGGCACCATGGATACGTCGAGCGTGCACGAGACGGCTTCCTGTTTCTTGATGAGGTCGGCGAGTTACCTATGCCGGTGCAGGCGAAGCTCCTGCGCCTCCTAGAGGAGCGCGCGTTCACGCGCATCGGCGGTGAGGCGACCATCAAGACGTGCGCGCGCATCGTCTGCGCGACAAATGTCGACTTAGAGCTCGCTGTCTTCGAGGGCCGCTTCCGGCGCGACCTCTACTACCGGATCAACGTCATCCCGATTGCTGTACCCGCTCTGCGCCACAGGCCGGACGATATCTTGCCGCTTGCGCACACGTTCGCTCGTGCCTTCTCTGAGGCATTCGGTCGGGAGTTGCACGGCTTTACGTCCGCGGCTGAGGAAGCCCTGCTGGCGCAGCAATGGCCAGGCAACGTCCGCGAGCTTAGAAATCGCATCGAACGCGCCGTGGCTATCGGCCAGTCGGCTTGGATTGGTCCTGAAAGCCTCTTCCCCGACGAGATGGTGAATCCGGTTGGGCTCGAGAACTTGCTGCCAACTCTTTTTGAAGCGCGTACCATGGCGGAGCGGCGACATATCCGCACCGCGCTGGAACTCGCCGGCGGAAGGATCGAGGAGGCTGCCAAAACGCTGGGGATCTCCCGATCGACCCTGTTTGATAAAATGAAGAAATTGGAGATCCGATCGGAGGCCTAGCGGTCCGAATTCGCGGACCCGTTTCGTGCAGAAGTCCGATTTTCCGGATTCTGCGACCGTCACCTGGCCTAACCCCTTGAATCCCCAGCCAACCGCGCGTCGCCGCGGCTTGGCACGCCGCTTGCGACATCCCCCTCAACGATACTCCAACCAGGGGGAACGCACATGAAGCGCTGCGACAAGTTGATCGATGTCGGCCGCCGTCAATTTCTCACAGGCGGCGCAACGGCTGCGGCCGCAGCCGCGGCGGTCGCCGCGGTCGCGATCCCAGTTCCCGCCGAGGCAACTCCGGCGCTTGCCCGAGTCAATTATCCGAGCCAGCGCATCGGCAGCGTGAAGGATCTGAAGATAGACCATCCGATCCAGATCACCTACCCGGACAAGGATTCTCCGGGCGTTCTCCTGAAGCTGGGAAAGCACGTCGAGGGTGGGGTGGGACCGGACGGCGATATTGTCGCCTTTTCCACTCTGTGCCCGCACAAGGGTTTTCCTCTTGCCTATGTCGCGGCGGATAAGAGCTCTGGACTGCCCGGGCCACTATTCCCGCTTCGACTGCGAAAAAGGCGGCCAGGAAATCTTCGGCCACGCGACGCAAAACCTGCCGCAGTTCAGATTAACCGTAGATTCGAACGGCGACATCCATGCGATTGCCGTGGACGAGTTGATCTACGGCCGGCTTAGCAACGTCCTTTCGGCTTGAGGAGGCAGTCATGACCTACAAGCGCAATATCGACCGGCTGCCGATCCCTCCGAAGGGCGCGAAGGTCCAGAACGTTGTCTGCCACTACTGCATCGTGGGCTGCGGCTATCACGCAATCAGCTGGGACGTGGACCAGCAGGGCGGTCGCGCGCCCGACCAGAACCTCTTCGGCGTCGATCTATCGAAGCAGCAAAACGCCGAATCGACGGCGTGGTTCTCACCGTCGATGTACAACATCGTGAAACAAAACGGCCGCGACGTGCATCTCGTGCTTATGCCGGACAAAAATTGCGAGGTGAACTCCGGGCTGGGATCGATCCGGGGCGCCCGTCAGGGCGAACTCTCGTATTCCGAGGTGACCGGAACGCAGTCCCAACGCCTGACTGATCCGCTGGTCTACCGCTACGGCGGCGTGTATCCGACCTCGTGGGACGATGCGTTGTGGCTGACCGCAGAGATCACGCGGCGCGTAGTCGAGGAGCAAGGCGA
Organism: uncultured Alphaproteobacteria bacterium; assembly: GCA_963850855.1. Classification (GTDB taxonomy): domain Bacteria; phylum Pseudomonadota; class Alphaproteobacteria; order Rhizobiales; family Xanthobacteraceae; genus BOG-931. Next base: position 3,454 of record CAWKNH010000020.1, on the reverse strand, counting down.
GGACGGCCTTATCGTCTCGGCCTTCGACCACGGCGGCGCTGGCGGCGGCTACGAGAACACGTGGGGCACGGGCAAGCTGTATTTCGAGAGTATGAAAATCAAGAATATCCGCATTCACAATCGCCCAGCCTACAACTCCGAAGTCCACGCGACTCGCGACATGGGCGTGGGCGAGCTCAACAACTGCTACGAGGACGCGGAACTGGCCGACACAATCGTCGCCGTAGGCACCAACGCGCTCGAGACGCAGACGAACTACTTCCTCAACCACTGGGTCCCGAACCTACGTGGTGCATCGATCGGCAAGAAAAAACAGCAGCTTTCCGGTGAGTCCCATGCCGCCGCTAAGGTGATCATCATCGATCCTCGGCGGACGACCACGGTGAACGCCTGTGAAATTGAGGCGGGCAAAGACAATGTGCTGCATCTCGCGCTGAATCCCGGAACCGATCTGGCGCTCTTCAACGCGCTTATGACCGAAATCGCCGCGAAGGGATGGCTCGACAAGGAGTTCATCCAGCAGCACACAGGCGGCTTCGACGAGATGGTCGGCGGCCAACAAGACGACCATCGACGAAGCCGCACAGATTACCGGCCTATCGCCGGATCAGATCCGAAAGGCGGCGGCATGGATTGCTGAGCCGAAGGACGGGAAGCGCCGGCGGACCATGTTCTGTTACGAAAAGGGGCTGATCTGGGGCAACGACAACTACCGCACCAACGGCGCTCTGGTGAACGTTGCGCTCGCGACCGGCAACATTGGTCGGCCTGGTGGTGGATGCGTCCGCATGGGCGGCCACCAGGAAGGTTATGTGCGGCCCTCTGACGCTCATGTCGGTCGGCCCGCCGCCTATGTCGATCAGCTGCTCATTTCCGGCAAGGGCGGTATCCACCACATCTGGGCTTGCGATCACTTCAAGACGACGCTCAACGCGCTTGAGTACAAGAAGGCCTATAAGCGCCGCACGGACCTTGTGAAATACGCGATGGAAACCGTCCCATACGGCGATAGAGATGCCGTGGTGAATGCGATCATGGGCGCGATCCGCCAAGGCGGTCTCTTCAGCGTCAACGTCGATATTGTGCCGACGAAGATCGGCGAATGCGCACATGTCATGCTTCCGGCCGCCACATCCGGCGAAATGAATCTCACCTCGATGAATGGCGAACGGCGCATGCGGCTAACCGAGCGCTACATGGATCCGCCCGGCAACGCGAAGCCCGACTGCTTGATCGCGGCCGCACTCGCCCAGGCGCTTGAGCGGGCCTGGCGCGCGGCCGGCAAGAACGATGTCGCCGACAAGTTCAAGGGTTACGACTGGAAGACCGAGGAAGATGCGTTCATGGACGGCTACCACCAGAACGCCGATGGTGGAAAATTCGTGACCTACGATCGGCTACGCGCCATGGGTACTAACGGCTTCCAGGAGCCCGCGGTCGATTTTAAGGACGGCAAGATCATCGGGACGAAGCGGCTCTATGCCGACGGCAACTTCAAGAAGGGCAAGGCCATGTTCATGGCGACGAAGTGGCGCGGGCTGCAAGCCGAGGGCAAGGAAGCGGAAAAGGATAAGTTTCCCTTCCTGATCAACAACGGGCGAGCGAACCACGTATGGCAATCGGTCTACCTCGACCAGAATAACGACTTCGTCATGGATCGCATTCCGCTTCCTTTCATTCAGATGAATCCGGAAGACATGACCGAGCTGAAGATCAACGCCGGAGACCTCGTCGAGGTGCACAACGACAACGGGTCGACGCAGGCCATGGCGTATCCGACGCCCACCGCAAAGCGAAAGCAGACCTTCATGCTCTTCGCCTATCCGACGGGACCACAGGGTAACGTCGTCTCCAAAGGGGTGAATGAGTTCATCATCCCGAACTACAAGCAAACCTGGGGCAATATTCGAAAGATCGCGGATGCCCCGGAGGTGACGCGGAAACTCAGCTTCAAGAGTTTCGAATACCGGACGAGCTAACGATCCTCCAAACTGGCCGGAGCGCACGTCGCTTCGGCTGACCCTTCGGGCCAACGTTGCCAGAAGTGACCATCAGCGAATGTGGGTGGTTCCACAACAGCAGCGCCATCGTCGACGTACTGTTCCTCATCCATTGAGTGCCGCGATGTCTGCCCCTCTTGTCGACCCATTCCACCGTAAGATCACCTATCTGCGAGTGTCGGTAACGGACAGGTGCGATTTTCGCTGCGTCTACTGTATGTCGGAGAACATGACGTTTCTGCCCAGGGCGGAAGTCCTGTCGATCGAGGAGGTAGACCGTCTGTGCTCCGCGTTCGTCCGCCTCGGCGTGCGTAAGCTCCGCATCACCGGTGGCGAGCCGCTCGTGCGTCGGAACATTATGAGCCTGTTCCAATCGCTCGGACGACACCTGGGGACCGGGGCCCTCGACGAGCTGACGCTCACGACCAACGGTAGTCAACTCGCTCGCTACGCGCACGAGCTCAAGGCCGCCGGAGTCGAGCGCATCAACGTATCTCTTGATACGCTTGACCCCGAGAAATTCGCCGCGATCACCCGTTGGGGCAAGCTCGATAAGGTGCTTGAGGGCATTGATTTGGCGAGACAAGCCGGACTTCAGATCAAGCTCAACGCAGTGGCGCTCAAGGGTGTCAACGACGGTGAGTTCGATGATCTCATCCGCTGGTCTGGAGATCGGGGTTTCGATCTCACGCTCATTGAGGTGATGCCCTTGGGGGAAGTCGGCGCCGATGCTCGCCTCGACCAGTACCTGCCGCTCTCCGTGGTACGCGCCCAGCTGCAACGACAATGGACCCTTGATGAGAGCGACCATCGCACCGGCGGGCCGGCGCGTTATTACGTCGTGCGCGAAACGGGCCGCCGTCTCGGCATGATCACGCCGCTCACCCATAACTTCTGCGAGAGCTGCAATCGAGTACGGCTTACGTGCACGGGAACGCTCTACATGTGCCTCGGCCAAGAAGACGCCGCTGACCTGCGAGCGCCGCTGCGCCGCTCAGAAAGTGACGAAATACTCGAGAGCGCGATCCGAGATGCGATCGATCGCAAACCCAAGGGACACGACTTTGTCATCGATCGCCGCAACAGGCGCGCCGCCATTGATCGCCACATGAGCGTCACAGGTGGCTGATTTTCGAGTCGATGACACGCGCTGCGGCTCGCTCAGCGGAATGTCCGCTTCGGGTCATTCACGTCTTTTCGAGCAAGCGCAAGGACGTCCGCTTGCTCCCCGAATCCAGACATATCGCTGCGTCGCACGAAGTGACGTGATGGGCAACAGCCGACAAGCGGCAGGCCGCTATCGTGAACATTCTTCACCGACCGTACGCAAAAATGCAGTAGACAATGATTTTTTCGGCTAAGATAGGGCGCTCGTAACCGCTTGGTCGGAGGTTCGAGTCCGGCGTGCAGCGAGGACTTGTCTTTCAGCCGATTGTTGCTCGAGCAACGGGCGG
>CAWKNH010000019.1:0-135913 GCA_963850855.1 uncultured Alphaproteobacteria bacterium | reverse complement strand
GGCGCGCCCGAAGAGATTCGAACTCCTGACCCCCAGATTCGTAGTCTGGTGCTCTATCCAGCTGAGCTACGGGCGCGGTGCGGGTCGCGCTTGAAAACGGCGGCCGACGCGCGCCAATAGCTATAAGCTTCGCCGCCTATTGGCAAGCGCCGGGCGCACGGCGCCGGCGCAAACGCTTTTATGATATACAAGTCGTTGCGGCGGGAGCGCCGAACGCCGCGGAGTTGAGCCATGTGGCGACCAGCGCAACGAATCCGGTTTGCAGCCTCTGCCGGCCGCGTGCCTTCGGCGACCGAAGCGCTGGCGTCGCGCCTGTTCTCGCCGGTCGACATCGGCCCGGTCGCGCTCGCGCAGCGCACCTGGGTGCCGGCGATGGTGCCGTGGCGGGCGACCGAGGAAGGCTACGTCACCGAGGAGATCATCGATTGGTACGAGCGTTTCGCGCGCGGCATGCCGGGCGCGATCGTGGTCGAGGCGACCGGCATCCGCGACGTGCCGAGCGGACCGCTCCTGCGCATCGGCCACGACCGTTTCCTGCCCGGCCTATCACGCCTGGTCGAGACCGTCCGCCGCGCCAGCGGGGGCCGCACGCGCCTGCTCATTCAGCTGATCGATTTCCTCGCCGTGCGCCGCCGCCCCGAGCCGCAAAAATTCTTCGAGCGCTTCCTGGCCGTCACCCCGGGGCATCGCGCGGCCTTGGGCGCGCCCGACTTGCCCGAAGCGGACGTGCGCGCCCGCTTGAGCGCCCTGAGCGAGGAGGAGCTCGCGCGCGTGCTCGCGCCCGATGAATGGGAGGCGCTGCAATTCGGCTATCGCGAGCGGGTCACCGACACGCAACGCCCGCACATCCGCAATCTGCCGCAAGTGCTGCCGGGCCTGTTCGCCGAAGCCGCGGCGCGGGCCGAACTCGCCGGCTTCGACGGCGTCGAGCTGCATTACGCGCACGCTTATACGATGTCCTCGTTTCTCTCGCGCACTAACACGCGCGACGACGGTTATGGCGGCTCGCCGGAAAATCGCGTGCGCCTGCCGCTCGAAGTCTTTGCCGAGATCCGCCGCCGCGTCGGCGAAAAATTTGCCGTCGGGGTCCGCTTCCTCGCCGACGAATGCATCGAGGGCGGCAGCCGCGTCGAGGACGCGGTCTATTTCGGCGTGGCCTTCGCCCGTGCCGGCGTCGATTTCATCTCGCTGTCGCGCGGCGGCAAGTTCGACGACGCCAAGCAGCCCGCGGTGGGCGCCGCCGTCTATCCCTATACCGGCCGCAGCGGCTATGAGTGCATGCCGCAGTTCATTTCCGACGAACGCGGACCCTTCGGCCGCAACGCCGCGCCGACCGCGGCGGTACGCAAGGCGATCCGCGACGCCGGGAGCCTGGTGCCAGTCGTATGCACCGGCGGCATCCACAATTTCGAGATGGCCGAGGACTATCTCGCGCGCGGCGTCTGCGACATCGTCGGCGCGGCGCGGCAATCGCTCGCCGATCCGGATTGGTTTCGCAAGGTGCTGCTCGGCCTCGGCGAAGCGGTGCGGGTCTGCGAATACACCAATTACTGCGAGGGCCTCGACCAGAAGCACAAGCCGGTCACCTGCCAATTGTGGGACAAGCTTCCCTCGCAGGCGGGCGAACGACGCACGCGCGACGGCAAGCGCCGCCTCACCGCGCCGGCCTGGCGTCCGCCGGATTAGTCACCGCGAGCGCCGGGCTCCTCGCAAGGACGGCTAGCCCTGCGCCCGCGCGCCGCGGCGCGCACTCAGCTCCACGGCGCGGTCGGGAATGGTGAGCCGCAGCGTCGCTCCGATCGTGCCTTCGACGAGACGGATGTCGCCGCCATGTGCGCGCACGAGTTCGGCGGCGATGGCCAAGCCGAGACCGGCGCCGCCGGTGCGGGTCGAGCCTTGGAACGCTTCGAACAGATGCGCGCGCGCTTTTTCGGAAAAACCGGGGCCGGTGTCGGAGACCTCGACCACCACGACCGCGCCCTCGCGCCGCCCGGTGATACGGATCTGGTCGCGGCCGGGATCGCAGCATGTCGCGCGGCTTTCCAGCGCCTGCACGGCGTTGCGCGAGAGGTTGACCAGGATGCGGAAGAGCTGATCGTAGTCCGCCTCGACCATCAGTCCGCGCTCGACCGCGCTGATCCAGCGGATCGACGCATCCGGGCCGAGGCCGAGCGTCTCGTGCACTTCCTCGACCAGCGGCTGCAGCAGGATCGGTTTTCGTTCCGGCGGCGGTTCCTGCACCCGTCCGTAGGACAGGGTCGACTGGCAGAAGGCGATAGCGCGCTCGAGCGCGCGCATCAGCTTGGGCGCGAAGCGCTGCACTTCCGGATCGGAAAGGCTCGACATCCGGTCGGAGATGAGCTGCGCCGAGCCGAGGAGGTTGCGCAGGTCGTGGTTGATCTTGGAGACGGCAAGGCCGAGCGTGGCCAGCCGGCTCTTCTGCTGCAGCATCGAGGCGAGCTCGGTCTGCATGGTGGCGAGCTCGCGCTCGGCAAAGCCGATCTCGTCGGTGCGCGCCGACGGCGCCATGATGCGGTCGGCGTTCTCCGGGTCGGCGCGGAAGGCGATCATGTTGGCGGTAACCCGGCGCATCGGCCGCACGAACATGTAGTGCAAGGTCAGATAGACCAGCGCCGCGGTGATGCCGGAGATGAGCAGCGAAACGAGCAGGAGATCCACCGAATAGCGCAGCATCGCCTTGCGCAGCGGCGGCTCGTCCAAGATGATCTCGATGTAATCGCCGCCTCGCGGCGCGGGACCGACGACGCGCATCACGTCTTTTTTGTTTTCCAGCATCATACTGAAGGCGTCGACGATCGAATCGAACACGTAGACGTTGCGCATGTCGAAATCGTCGGCGATCGGCGGCGGTGCGTCGCCGACCGCGAGCAGGCGCCGCTGCGTGCCCATTTTCATCGCCACCGCCCGCGCGCCGATGCTGTCGAGAATTTGCTTGGCCAGGCTGTCGGGGACCATTCCGTTCGGCGCGGCGTCGAGCACCAGCGCGGCGGTGTAGGCGCTGGCCAGCCGGTCGTTGAGCCACATCAAACGGTAGATGGCGATCGAGGGGACATAGATCATCACTTCCGCGATCATCACGAACAGGATCGTGAAGACGAGGAGCTTCCCGGAAAGCCCAAAGCGCGGCGCAAGGACCGGCTCCGGCCGTGCGGCTTGATCATCTGTCATCGTTGAGCCTTGCTGCCTCAGCCTTGCCGACGCAGCCACCCCATGATGCGACGCGGCCGCGGCGACGTCAAACCGGGGCTGAAATAGGTGCCGGCGGCCCGTTTTCCCAGCTCTGCATAGCTCGGATGCGGAGCAACGAGGCCGCTAAAGGCCCGGATATTGAGGTTCTCGCTAATGGCCAGCGCCCAGGTGGCAATGCTTTCCCCGGCTTCGGCGCCGACGATGGTCGCGCCGAGGATGTCGCCGCCGCGGTCGGTCACCACCTTGATGTGCCCGTTGGTCGCCCCCGCCGCCTGCGCGCGGTCGTTCTCGCGATATGGCCAGCGCAGCACGCGGATCGCGCGCTTCTGCGCGCGCGCATCGTCCTCGCGGAGGCCGATCTGCGCCAGTTCGGGATCGGTATGGATCACTCTCGGGACCGCGAGGTGGTTCACCTTGACCGGCGTCCGGAACAGCAATTGGCGCGTGACAATCCCGGCATGGTAGCTGGCGACATGAGCAAGAGCGGGCGCGCCGGTGGCGTCGCCCACTGCGTAGACGCGTTTGTTGGTCGTGCGCAGGTGCGGATCGACGACGACCCCCGGCGCGGCGCGGCTGATGCCGGCCGCTTCGAGACCGAGATCGTCGAGGTTCGCCCGGCGCCCGGCGGCGATGAGGAGATGGGTGCCTTCGATCGTCTCGGCGCCCGCGGGCGTGGCGAAGGAGACCTGCACCCTGGCGAATACCCGCCGCACATTCGTGGTCTCGACCCCCGCGCGCAGCTTGACGCCCTCGCGTTCGAGCGCATCGAGCACGATCGCGGCGCATTCGGGATCTTCGCGCGCGAGTGGCATCGCCGCTTCGAGTACGCTGACCTCCGCGCCCAGACGACGGAACGCCTGCGCCAGTTCGAGCCCGACCGCCCCGGCGCCGATGACGATCAGATGACGCGGAAGCTCGACGAGATCGGCGAGATCCTCGTTGGTGAAATGCGGCGTGTCGAGGAGGCCGGGAATCGCCGGAATGACCGGCGACGAGCCGGTCGCGATAACGAACCGGTTCGCCTTGATCGTGAAGTCATCCGACGGCAAGGGTATCCGCATCGGCAAAACGCGCCGCGCCGGTGATCACGCGCACGCCGAGGCCGGCGAAGCGCTCGCGGGTAAAGTTCGGCGCCACCGCCTCGATCACCTCGCGCATATGGGCGCTGACCGCTGCGTAATCGACGCCGACGCGCACAGCCTTGGCGCCGAAGCGCGCGCCGGTGCGCATGGCGTTGGCGCGCTCGGCGGCGGCGATCAGCGCTTGTGCCGGCACGCTGCCGTCCCGCTCGAGAAAGCCGCGGCCCATGCCGCCATTTTCGACCAGCACAACCGGCACGCCGAGAGCGGCGGCCGCCGCGGCGACGGTAAGGCCGCCGGCATTGGTGCCGATCACGCAGATTTCCGGTTTGAGCTCTTGCGCCATCCGCCCGCTGCCGTGCCCGCGCTGTTTGGATGTTTGTATACATGGGAATACGGCCTGACGCAGGAGCTTGGTTCGACTGCCGGAACGGGCGGCAAGCCCACGTCCGGGTCACGTTGACGAGTCGGGAGGGCTCGCTTATAAGCCGCGCCATTCGCGCGCCAGCGCGCCGAATGGCGCCATCGCTCGACGAGCAGGCGGCAAATCCGTCCCCCGGCAATCTTGCGCGCAGTGGAGAAATTCCCGTGAAACGGACCTACCAGCCGAGCAAATTGGTACGCAAGCGCCGGCACGGCTTTCGCGCTCGCATGGCGACCAAGGGAGGCCGGAAGGTCCTCGCGGCGCGGCGCGCGCAGGGGCGCAAGCGCCTCAGTGCCTGATCGCGACGCCGGCCCCCTGCTTGCCGTGGAGCGGTTGAAGCACCGCAGCGATTTTCGGGCGGCGGCGAGCGGCTTACGGGTCTCGGCGGGCGCGTTCGTTTTGCAGGCGCGCCGGCGTGCCGACGGCGAGGCGATCCGCGTCGGCTTTACGGTGTCGAGGCAGGTGGGCAACGCCGTCGAACGCAACCGCGTGCGCCGCCGGCTGCGGGAAATCGTCAGATTGTCGGCTGCCGGCGTTAAGCGTGTAGAAAGCGGGAGCGGACTACGCCCCGGGCACGATTATGTGCTGATCGGAAGGCGGCTCGCGCTTGCCGCACCGTTCGCCCAGATGATGCAGGACCTCGATGCGGCGCTTAGCCGAATTCATGAAACCGAGCCCGGGGGAACTGGTGGCGGTCGCCGTGGGCCCCTACATGAGGCGGGTTCCCCGGCCCGGGCGCGAAAGCCGCCTCGAAGCCGCAAACCGCGTCGACAACCACCCTTACAGCGACCGCGAGAGCGTTGAATGATCGAGCACAGGAATACCATCCTCGCTGTCGTGCTGTCGCTTATCGTCGTGGTCGGCTGGCAGTATTTCGTCGGTTATCCGCAGATGGAAAAGCAGCGCCACGACGCACTGCTCAAGCAGCAGGAGCAGACCCAGCAGCAGCCCAGTGCGGCAACGCCGGCGACCGCCGGCCCGCAGGCCGGCACTCCGCCGGTGCCGGGCGCGCCGGCTACGGCTTCGCCGTCGGTCGGCCTGACGCGCGAGGCGTTGATCAACGCCTCCGCGCACGTCGCCATCGATACGCCGCGGCTTAACGGCAGCATCGATCTCAAAGGCGCGCGGATCGACAATCTCGCGCTCGAGCAATACCGCGAGACCATCGAGCGCGACTCGCCGCCGATCGTGCTGTTTTCGCCCTCCGGCGCGCCGGACGCCTATTACGCGGAGTTCGGCTGGGTGCCGGCCGCGGGCACGACTGCCAAATTGCCTGGGCCCGACACGGTGTGGAAGCTGGAAGGCAGCGGCGCCCTCGGCGTCGATCATCCGGTGGTGCTGAGTTACGACAATGGCGCGGGATTGATCTTCCGCCGCCGCGTCGCGGTCGACGAGCACTACCTCTTCACCATCAAGGACCAGGTCGAGAACAAGAGCGAGAGCCCGGTCACGCTGTTCCCCTACGCCCTCATCTCGCGCCACGGCACGCCGAAGACGCTCGGCTATTACATCCTGCACGAGGGCCTGATCGGCGTCATGGGCGATCAGGGCGAGCAGGAAGAGACCTATAAGAAGATCGAGGACAAGAAGACCGAGACCTGGGACGCGACCGACGCCTGGCTCGGCTTCACCGACAAATACTGGGCGACCGCGCTATTGCCGGACACCGACGCCAAGGTGCATGCGCGCTTCTCGGCGGGCGAATCCGGCGGCCAGAAGACCTATCAGACCGACTACCTGCTCGAGCCGCAGACCGTCGCGCCGGGCGCGACCGGCACCGCCAACGCGCGGCTGTTCGCCGGCGCCAAGGAGGTCTCGGTCGTCGGCATCAATTTTCCGCTGGCGAACGCCGGCGGCTACAACCAGGCGCTCCACCTCAACCATTTCGATCTTTTGATCGACTGGGGCTGGTTCTACTTCATCACCAAGCCGATGTTCCTCGCCATCGACTTCTTCTTCCATCTCGTCGGCAATTTCGGCGTCGCCATCCTCATCGTCACGGTGCTGGTCAAGCTCCTGTTCTTCCCGCTGGCCAACAAATCCTATGCCTCGATGGCGAAGATGAAGGCGGTGCAGCCCGAGCTCACCATGATCCGCCAGCGCTACGGCGACGACAAGGTGAAGCAGCAGCAGGCGATGATGGAGCTCTACAAAAAGGAGAAGATCAACCCGGTCGCCGGCTGTCTGCCGATCGCGATCCAGATTCCGGTGTTCTTCTCGCTCTACAAGGTGCTGTTCATCACCATCGAGATGCGGCACGCGCCGTTCTACGGCTGGATCCACGACCTGTCCGCGCCCGATCCGAGCAACATCTTCAACCTGTTCGGCCTCATTCCGCTCGACCCCACCGTCATACCGGTGTTCGGCTCCTTCCTGCACCTCGGCGCCTGGGTGGTGATCATGGGCATCACCATGTGGGTGCAGATGAAGCTCAATCCAGCGCCGCCCGATCCGACCCAGCAGATGATCTTCAACTGGATGCCGCTCATCTTCACCTTCATGCTGGCCGCGTTCCCGGCCGGGCTGGTGATCTACTGGGCGTGGAACAACACGCTCTCGGTGATCCAGCAAAGCGCGATCATGCACAGGAACGGCGCCAAGATCGAGCTGTGGGACAATCTCAAGCGCTCGTTCGGGCTGTTGAAGCCGAAGCAGCCGGCGGAATAGATTTCTCCGCGCTCCCGTTCTCTTGCGACGTCGTGGCCGGGCCTTGTCCCGGCCGTTTCCATCTTTGAGTTCGGGCGTTTGCGGAACGACGATCCGATCGGCGGGACCGTCACGCCGCGCGAACGCGGCTGAAGAAGGTCGCCACCTTCGCTTCCAGATCGCTCGCCCGCGCCGACAGGCAGGCCGTCCAGTTGGTGATCTCGCCGACCGCGGCGACGCCGCGGTTGACCGTCTGCTTGACCGAATTGATCTCGGCCGACGCCTGCGCGGTATGGATGGCGCCGTCATGCACGCTTTGGGCGATCTCGCGGGTGGTCATGCTCTGCTGCTGCACGGCCGAGGCGATGCTGACCGACACCTTGGTCAATTCGCCGATGGCGCGCCCGATCGAGGAGATTTCCCCGACCGACCGTTTAGTGGCCTCCTGGATGGCGGCCACCTGTTGGGAAATATCCTCGGTGGCGCGCGAGGTCTGATTGGCCAGCGTTTTCACTTCCGCGGCGACCACGGCAAAGCCCTTGCCCGCTTCGCCGGCGCGCGCCGCCTCGATCGTGGCATTGAGCGCCAACAGGTTGGTCTGCGATGCGATCGCGGAAATGGTGCCGACGACGGAGCCGATGCGCTCGGCGGCGTCGTTCAACGAACGGATGACGTCCTGGGTGCGCTCGGCGTCGGCGACGGCGGACTGCGCCATCCCCTGGCCGTGGCCGGCCTGCTGGCCGATCTCCTGGATCGACCCGGAAAGCTCCTCGGTCGCGGTCACGGTCGTTTCCATGCGCTGGGCGGTCTCAGCCGACGCCGAGGAGGCCGAACCCATGCGGCGCAGCGTGTCGTCGGCGGCCTCTTTGAGCGCCGAACACGTGGTGGTCAGCGAGGTCGACGCTTCCTTGATCGCTTCGATCACTTCACCGATGGCGGCGGCGAAGTCGGCGATCGCGGCGTCGATCACCCCCCGCCGCGCCAGCGCCGCATCCTCCGACGCTTGCCGATGCAGCGTCATCGCGTTGGCGACGTCGAAGCCGATCGCCTGCGATATCGCCGTGCTGCGCTCGGCGAGCCGCGCGGCGGAGAAACGATGCTTGCGCGCCAGCACGTCGAACGCCATCCGGAGCACGAAGCTTCCGGATGTGCTGCGCACGCGCGCGTCGAGTCCGATCGCGGCCTCCTGCCGCACCGTTTGCCGGCAGGCCTCGGCGTAGTTTTGATCGATCTTGCCGCCGAGCAGCGCCTGGAAATGCGCCACCTCGAGCTTCTTGATCAGGTCCCGGTTCTCGATGACGGCCTTGCTGATGTTGGGCAGCTGCGTCGCCGCGCGCAACATCTCGTCGATCGCCTCCTCCAGATGGGGTGCGATCACCGGCCAGGTTTCGGCAAGAACGGCACGGGCGCGCTCGTCAAGCCGATAGAGCGCCCGACGCGCGTCGAAAGCCGGAAGTGCGTCCGTCGCCGTCATCGCTGTGCGGAAGAGCCCCTGACCGACGCGCATGGTGGCCGACAATGGTTGCTCCATCGTGAATCACCCGATTTTCAACTTGCGAGGTCGCGCGAGGCGAACGAAACGCCCTCACCCGTTGGCATATTTGAAGCCCTGGCTGGAAAAAAAGCGGGAGGCCGAAGCCTCCCGCCAGGTCAACGACTTGAACTGTTCCTTCTCCCGTTCGTCTTGCCTTCAGGAACGGCCGACCACAGCCAGCGTCACCGGCGCGAGGCCGGAGAAGCCGAGTGCATGGGCCGCCGCCGGCGTCACGTCGATCACGCGGCCGCGGACGAACGGTCCGCGATCGTTGATGCGCACCACCACCGAGCGTCCGCTGCGCTGGTTGGTCACGCGCACCAGCGTGCCGAACGGCAACGAGCGATGCGCCGCGGTCAAGCCCGAAGCGCGTGCGGTTTCGCCATTGGCAGTCCGGCCGCCGGAATAGACCGAGGCTATTCCGTCTTGCGCCGATGCAGTCATCGGTATTGCCATGATGGAGGTGACAAGAGTGGAAGCAAGCACAAGTTTAATCAGGCTATTGCAAGCCATGATCTTCCTTTGTCGTTGTTGATGGGAAGGATGGGTTTGGCTCACTACTGGAGCCAGATGCGCTCATGATCGGATAATGTGGAGATTGTGCGGCGCGAGGTGTAATAATACTTGTGTCAATAATGTGTTTAGGGAACTATTGTTTGGAGTACGTTGTAATACTGGGCAAATTCGCGGTGTTAACCCCTTCTTCAGGAACCTATTCTGGCCCTCACCCCGTTCACGCCCGCCCAAGCCCAAAAGGCATCATGCCCGGCACAAGGCCGGGCATGATGAGCGAAATCCGTATGGCGCTGGATTACTCGGCGGCGACGGCGGTCGGCAGCACGTAGTCCCTGAACTGATCGCGCAACGCGGTTTTCAGGATCTTGCCGGTCGCGGTATGCGGGATCGCGCTCACGAAGACCACGTCGTCCGGCATCCACCACTTGGCGATCTTGCCTTCGATGAAGTCCAGAATCTCGTGCTTGGTGGCGGTCTGTCCCTCCTTGAGCACGATGACCAGCAGCGGCCGCTCATCCCATTTGGGATGGCGCACGCCGATCACCGCCGCCTCCGCCACCTTGGGATGGCCGACGGCGAGGTTTTCGAGATCGATCGAGGAAATCCATTCGCCGCCCGACTTGATCACGTCCTTGGAGCGGTCGGTGATCTGCATGTAGCCGTAGCGGTCGATGGTGGCGACGTCGCCGGTATCGAAAAAGCCCTGGTCGTCGAGAATCTCGCCGTCCTCGCGGTAATAGGCTTTGGCGACCGCGGGGCCGCGCACCTTGAGGCGGCCGAACTTCTTGCCATCCCACGGCAGATCGTGAGCCTCGTCGTCGGTGATCTTCCACTCGACGCCGAACGGGGAATGTCCCTGCTTCTGTTTGATGTCGAGGCGACCTTCGAGCGGCAGGTTGGCGTACTCAGGCTTGAGCGAGCCGACGCTGCCGAGCGGGCTCATCTCGGTCATGCCCCAGGCATGCGCGACCACGACGCCGTAGTCCTCCTCGAACGCCTTGATCATCGCGCGCGGACAGGCCGAGCCGCCGATGATGACACGGTTGAGATAGGGAAGCTTGTCGCCGGTCTTTTCCAGATGCTGCAATAGCGCCAGCCACACCGTCGGCACGGCGCCGGTACAGGTGACCTTGTAGTCGTTGAGCAGCTCGTAGACCGAAGGACCGTCGAGCTTGGCGCCCGGCATCACCAGCGCGCTGCCGACCGTGGGCGCGGAGAAGGCGAGGCCCCAGCTGTTGGCGTGGAACATCGGCACGATCGGCATGGTGACGTCGCCCGAGGTGAGGCCGATCACCTCCGCTTGCAGCGATATGAAAGTGTGCAGGACGTTCGAGCGATGGGAGTAGAGCACGCCCTTGGGATTGCCCGTGGTCCCGGAGGTGTAACACATGCCGGCGGCGGTGTTCTCGTCGAACGACTTCCACGTGAAATCCCCGTCGGCTTCGCTGAGCCATTCCTCGTAGGGGACGGCGTTGCGCAAGGTCGTCGCCGGCATGTGCGCGCGGTCGGTGAAGACGATGAAGCGCTCGACCGTCGGCAGCTTGTCGGCGATCTTTTCCAGGAGCGGCAGGAAGGTGAGATCGGTCATCATCACGCGGTCTTCCGCATGATTGACGATCCAGACGATCTGCTCGGGAAAGAGCCGCGGATTGACCGTGTGATAAATGGCGCCGATGCCGAGAATGCCGTACCAGCTTTCCAGGTGCCGCCAGGTATTCCAGGCGAGCGTCGCCACGCGGTCGCCGAGCTTGACGCCGTCGCGCTCCAGCCGCTGCGCCACCCGCAACGCGCGCGCGCGGACCTCCGCGTAATTGGTGCGGTGGATCGGCCCTTCGATCGAGCGGGTGATCACCGGCCGCTCGGCATGATTGATCGCGGCGTGATCGATGATGCGATGGCAAAGGAGCGGCCAATCCTGCATGAGCCCGAGCATGATGTTTCCCTCCTACGAGGCTGTTTGTTGTTGCTGCATTGCGTCGCAGCCGGCGGCTGCCGGCGCCTCTCCTTTAATGTAGCCGCGCGCGGCGTCAATGAAAATGCTATTTGGCGTAAACGCGGCCGGCCGATCGCGCTTGAATGCCGGCGTGCCGTCCGCTTTATGGGCCCGCGGCGTCCGGTGAGCGGCGCCAAGCCGAGGAGAGCCGGCCGATGAGCAGCGCTGCAGCGATTCCGGCGGAACCCGTGGCCATCGAAGCGCAAGCCGGGCTCGATCGCGCCCTTGCCGAGCTTGCCGCCGGCAAGCGCGCTCGGGCGCAGATTTCGTTCGCCGAGCGGCTCGGGTGATCGCGCTGAGACGTGCCCGGGCGAGGGCTCTCGCCATCATTGCCGCGCTCCTGTCCGCGACCGTGCCGGCGTCAGCGCAGGATTCCGGCATGCGCGGCGCCAAAGCGGCCACGAGCAGCCACGAACATGTCTCGCCCCGCCGGCTGCCGCCGATTCCCATTCCCCAGTCCTTCTCGCCGCCGCAGGAAACTTACGCCTCGTTCCCGCAGCCGGCAGCCGCGCCGCCGGACGCAACAGCGCCGTCCGAGTGCCAATTGCGGTTGGCGAAAATCGCACTATTCAAGCCCCTGCCGGTCATCGTCGGGCCGGGCGAATGCGGCGCGGTCGATGCGGTGCTGCTGCGGAGCGTGATGCTGCCCGGCGACGCCAGGGTCGCGGTGACGCCGCCGGCGACGCTGCGCTGCGCGATGGCGGAAGAGGTCACACGTTGGCTGCGCGATGACGTGGCTCCGGCGGCGTTGAAGCTCGGAGCGGCGCTGCGCGGGCTGGAGAATTACGACTCGTATGAGTGCCGCGGCCGCAATCGGGTGCGCGGCGCGACGCTAAGCGAGCACGGCCGCGCCAACGCGCTCGACGTGCGCGCGCTACGCCTTGCCGACGGCGCGATGATCGCGCTCACCGACGTTAATGTCGCCAAGGACTGGCGCGAGGGCTTGCGGGCGAGCGCCTGCGCGCGGTTCTCGACGGTGCTCGGTCCGGGCTCGGACGGCAACCACGAGGAACATATCCACCTCGATCTCGCCGAGCGGCACGCTGGCTACAAGATGTGCGAGTGGGACGTGCGCGAGCCGGTAGTGCAGGCAAAAAAGACGGAACCGGAGACCGAGAAGGCGGGGATCGCGCCAGAGGCCGAGAACGCGACGATCGCAGGGCCGGTACCGCTGCCCCGTCCGCGTCCGGCCTTTGCGCCCGCCCAGACGAAACCGCGGCTTCGGAAATCTCGTTGGTGGTGGAGGTGAAGCGAGTTGCCTTGCCCGATCAAGTGCAGGCGAGCCCGGCACAGCGCCGGGCTCATCTTGGAGATTAAAGAAATTGCAGCGCACCAACAGGAACGCGCTGCGGAACCGCTTTTGTTGAAATCACTTGCCGATGATCACGTCGGAAGACTTGATCACCGCCCAAGCCGCGTCGCCCTTTTGCAGACTGAGGTCGGCGACGGCTTCGTTGGTGATCGACGAGGTGATGACCACGCCCTGGTCGATCTCGATCCGAACGTGCGACGTGGTGGCGCCCTTCGTTACTTCGACGATTTTGCCTTTGAGCTGATTGCGTGCACTGAGTTTCATCACCGGCTCCCTAGCTAAAGAGGATTGGCAGGATACGTCAGGCTCGACGGATACGTTATATCCGTTCGTTCCGTTCGAGCAATAGCGCCGGCAGGCTGCCGGCCCCGTTCAAGGGTGCTGATTGACCATCGGCACGCGCCATCCGGCGCCCTGCCTGCTCTGATAATGGTCGAGCCGCGTGAGCGAGCAATTGTCGATCGTAAAACCGAACCCGCCGCGCGGCGGCAGGCCGAGAGCAATGACCAGCGCCGCGCGGATCGTTCCGCCATGCACGACGGCGACGATGTCGCCGCCCTGGTGAGCCTCGTTCGCGCGCACGATCGCGGCGTCGACCCGCGCGATCAAATCGAGGAAGCTTTCGCCGTTCGGCGCGCGCTCATCCGCGGCGGCATACCAGAACGAGTCGGGCTCCTGCTTGCGGTTCATGAGAAACGTGCGCCGGTCGAGCCCCTGCCAGTCGCCGAGATGCTGCTCGGCGAGGTCCTGGTCTTGCAGGATTTCTTGCGGCGCCTCGAAATCGCCGGCCGCCAAGATCGCCTGCGCGGTCTGCCGCGTCCGCGTCAGATGACTGGTGATCCAGACCGCCTTGCGCGGCAGCAGTTTCGCGAGTGCGGAGAAAACCCGCACATCGCTGCAATCGCAGGGCAGGTCCCGCTGCCCGTAGATCCGGCCTTCGTCGACGCGCACCGGCGCATGGCGGATCCACCACCAGCGCGTGCGCACGAAATCATCTTGCGCGGCTTTGCTGGCGACGATGTTGTCTAACGTCGGGGCTTCGGACAAACCTCGCTCCTTGGTGCAATCGATTGTGCGCCTGCTTACGAGCGGATCCCGCCGGCTTCAAGCGCAAATGCGGCGCTTCGCCGTGCGCGGCCATCGGGCAAGCGGGCTTTGACGGCACGAACCTGCTACAGCCACAATAGGACTGCAAAGACTAGGCACAGCGCCGCCGAAGGATACCCATGCCCCCGCTCAGCAATCTCGCCACCCGCGACGTCGAAACGCTGGTGCATCCCTACACCAATCTCGCGAGCTTCCGCGAAAGCGGACCGGTGGTCCTCGAGCGCGGGCAGGGGGTCTATGTCTACGACACCAACGGCAAGGCCTATATCGAAGGCATGGCCGGGCTGTGGTGCACCGCGCTCGGCTACGGCAATGAGGAATTGGTCGAAGCCGCCGCGGGGCAGATGCGCAAGCTCTCCTTCGCGCATCTGTTCACCGGGAAAAGTCACGACCCGGCAATCGAGCTTGCGGAGAAGCTCAAGGAGATCGCGCCGGTGCCGATCTCCAAGGTCTTCTTCTGCAGTTCCGGCTCGGAGGCGAACGACACGCAGATCAAGCTCGTCTGGTACCTCAACAATGCGCGCGGCCGGCCGAAGAAGAAGAAAATCGTCAGCCGGGTGAAGGCCTATCATGGCGTGACCATCGCCGCCGCGTCGCTGACCGGGATTCCCGCCAACCACGGCGACTTCGACCTGCCGCTGCCGGGCTTTCTCCACGCCGGCTGTCCGCATCACTACCGCCAAGCGCAGGAGGGCGAGACCGAGGAGGAGTTCGCCAGCAGGCTCGCCGCCGAGCTCGACGCGCTGATCGTCAAGGAAGGACCGGAGACGGTCGCGGCGTTCATCGCCGAGCCGGTGATGGGCGCGGGCGGCGTCATCGTGCCGCCGCGCGGCTATTTTCAGAAAATCATGGCGGTTTGCGCCAAGCACGATCTGTTCGTGATCAGTGACGAGGTGATTTGCGGCTTCGGCCGGCTCGGCACCTTGTTCGGCTGCGAGAAGCTCGGCTTCAAGCCGCAGGCGATCTCGGTCGCCAAGGCGCTGTCGTCGGCCTATTTGCCGATCGGCGCGGTGATGATTCCGGAGATGATGTACGAGGCGCTGCTGGTCGAGAGCAAGAAGATCGGCGTGTTCGGCCACGGCTTCACCTATGGCGGTCACCCGGTCTCGGCCGCCGTCGCGGTCAAGACCCTCGAGATCTACGAGCGCGAGCGCATCATCGAGAAAGCCGCCAAGCGCGCGCCGCTGTTTCAGGCGCGGCTCAACAAGCTCGGCGAGCATCCGCTGGTCGGCGAAGCGCGCGGCCTCGGCTTGATCGGCGGCGTGGAATTGGTCGCCGACAAGGCGAGCAAGCGCTCGTTCGCCGCGCAGCACGGCGTCGCCGCCGGCGCGGTGCGCTTTGCCGAAGACGAGGGCCTGATCGTGCGCGCGGTGTTGGGCGACGTGCTGACGCTGTCGCCGCCGCTCGTCATCGGCGCGGCGGAAATCGAGGAGTTGTTCGACCGGCTCACCCGCGCGCTCGACAAGACGCTCGACTGGGTCACGCGCGAGCGCCTCGCGCAGGCGTGAACGGGAATTGACGCTCGCATCAATGGTCCGTTCACCAGCCCGCCGCTATCAAACGCCATGCACGCGCTGACGCCGAAGCCGATCGGGCGATCTTCACCATCCGCGCCGGCGCCGGTGACGCGGCGTCGTCTCCTCGCCGTGGCGGCCGGAGCGCTCGGCGCGTCAGCCGCCGCGACCGGGCTCTACGCCGCCGCCGCCGAGCCGCAGGGCCTCGCCGTCACGCGTTACGCGCCGGCGCCTGCGGCATGGCCGGAAGACCGCAAGCTCTCCATCACCGTGATCGCCGATCTGCATGCCGGCGGACCGGACATGATGCTGGAGCACATTCGCGAGGTCGTCGATACCGCCAACAGCTTGAAATCGGATCTCATCGTCCTTCTCGGCGACTATATCGCGCGCTACCGCTTCGCCACCGAGCAGGTGCCGGAGATCGAGTGGTCGGTGGAATTGGCGCGGCTTCACGCCCCGCTCGGCACCTGGGCGATCCTCGGCAATCACGACTGGTGGTACGATCTTGCCCGCGTGCGCGACGCGCTTGCCGACGCGCGCATCCCGGTCCTCGAGAACAAGGCGGTGATGCTCGGCGGCGGCGGCGCGCCGTTCTGGCTCGCCGGCATCGGCGACCAGCTTGCCTATCGGCTGGGGCACGGCCGCTATCGCGGCGTCGACGACCTCGCCGGCACTCTGGCGCAAATCGGAACAGACGATCCCGTCCTGCTGCTGGTGCACGAGCCGGACATATTCACCCGCGTTCCCGCGCGCGTCGCGCTCACGCTTGCCGGCCATACGCATGGCGGACAAATCCGCCTGCCGCTCATTTGGCCGGCCTTCGTGCCGTCGAAATACGGCGCGCGCTTTGCCTATGGTCACGTGGTGGAAAACGAGCGGCACCTGATCGTATCCGGCGGGCTCGGCACCAGCATCATTCCGGCGCGGCTCGGTGTGCCGCCGGAAATCGTTCAGGTGCGGCTTGGCGCTTGATGCCAAGCTCATTTATTTCAGCTGATGCCGATCTTGGTCGGGGAAAGCAGCGCTGCCGGCGTCGGGCGATCGGCGGCGCGGTTGCTGCGCCGCCGCGCAATTAGTTGGTGCTGGAGGTCGGGGCCGCTGCCATGTGCGAGCCGAACGGCCAGCTCTGGTGTGGCGCCAGCACCACGACCGGCGTGCCGATCTTCACGCGGCTATAGAGGTCGATCGAATCCTCGTTGGTCATCCGGATGCAGCCGGAAGAGATGGCCTGGCCGATGTATTCGGGCTGATTGGTGCCATGGATGCGGTACAGCGTGTCTTTGTTGCCGGAATACAGGTACATCCCGCGTGCGCCGAGCGGATTATGCGGTCCGCCGGTGACAAAAGCCGGAAGCGGTCCCAGACGCTGCTGCTCGCCGGGCGTGGGGACCCAGGCCGGCCATTCTTCCATGCGGCCGATCTTGGCGATGCCGCTCCAGACCTGCGCGTCTTCGCCGACGGCGATGCCGTAGCGGAGGGCTTTGCCTTGCGGCAGCACGTAGTAGAGAAACTTGTCGTCGGTATCGACGACGACGCTGCCCGGCGCTTCCTTGCGGGTGTACTCGACGATGTGCCGCTGGAATTCAGTCGGGATCGCAGCCTGATTGTACGGCAGATTTGACATCAGCTGCTTGTCACGCGGCTTCCAGCTGGCGGTGCTCGCGGGGTCGAGGGTACCACCCCCATCCGCCACGCAGCCGCCAAGCGCCACGGCGACGACCATGAAAGCTAGCGTACGCATTGCCATAACTTGCCCACTCTCCGCCGTTCCAGCCTTGGAGTTCTACCGGGGATTCTCCGGAATCTTTTACCGAAATCGCGTCGAACATGCCAGCCGTCAGATGGCCAGAGCCGACCGTAATCGGCGAGTGTTGCAGGAATGTCGCACCGGCGGTCATGACAGCGCCGCGCGCTCTTCGGCTGCCCTGTCCGGACTATGAATGGCGCAAATTAAGCAAGGGTTTACCAGGATTGATGTGAGATGCGTTTCGCCGGCTATGCCGGCGGGAATTTCACGTGCGCGGACGATTCGCCGCCCATTTCCGCCGCACTGATCGCTCAACACTTCGTCATCGCTCACGAGCAATGGGAAACGGGGTTCCGATGAAAGACGTCAGTGCCGATATGGCCAAGAAAACCAAGCAAAATAAGCGCAAGGTTCGCAAGTCCTTGGACGAGAATACCGCGCTTCACCGCCGCTACGGTCAGATCGGGATCTCCGCGGTCGCGGCTGCCGTGCGCTATCAAGGCAGCGGCAAGAACTCGGCCTACGCGCCGGTCGCCAGCAAATGGCAGGACCACGCGGCCTGAGCTATCGCCTTGCTTGGCTGCCGCAAGGTAGCGGCTCGGCCGAAAGGGGGACGCGAGGTCCCCCTTTTCATTTGCCGTATCGAGGGCTTCAGGCGCTCGTCGTCATACGCGGCCGGGCGCCATGCGTCAGCCAGACCTCGAATGCAGCAAGCAGCGCCACGATGGTGCCGATCGCCACGTCGATGATCATCGCGTCGCCGTCCTGGAAACCCAGGAGCCAAGGCGATAAGATCAGCCACAGCCCGGCGATCAGGTTGAGCCATTCCTCCCAGACCGCGAACGCGGCGAGTGCCGCAACCGACAGCACCGCAATGAAAATTCCGACGGTCGATGCGGTCTGCCACTGCGCGCCGGCAGCGAGGCCGAACAGCCAGGGCGAGAAGAACAGGACCATGCCCAAGACCAGATTGGCCACGTCGCAGAGCTTCGCGCTCGTCCACTCATCCATGACTGGCTCCCTGCAGCCGGCATGCACGGGCTGCGGTCGTCGGTGTTTCGGGGATTGGCAGAGACCGGCCCCGTCCTCCTGGAAACAACCAACCGCCCGCCGGGTTCCGGCGATGGCGGCCGCGGCGTGAGTATCATGGCCGATTTCTCGGAAGCGGAGATCGAGGCGGGCCGGCGGCTCTTCGCCGGCGAGTGGAGCTTTCTCTCCGCTGCAGGCTCGCTCGCGTCGCTGCCGGGCGCGGCGCGACCGGAGATCGCCTTTGCCGGCCGCTCCAATGTCGGCAAGTCGAGCCTGATCAACGCGCTCACCGGCCGCCGGTCGCTGGCGCGGACCTCCAATACACCGGGCCGCACCCAGGAGCTGATCTTCTTCGGCGGCGCCGGCCGGCTCGTCCTGGTCGATCTGCCGGGTTACGGCTACGCCGCCGCGGCAAAGAGCAAGGTCGCGGCCTGGACCAAGCTGATCCATGAGTATCTGCGCGGGCGTGCTACGCTCGCTCGCGTTTACCTCCTCGTCGATGCGCGGCACGGCTTGAAGGAGGTCGACACAGCCGTCCTCGATTCGCTCGGCCAGGCGGCCGTGAGCTATGAGATCGTGCTGACGAAATGCGATCAGGTCAGCGACGCGGTCCTCGCCGAGCACTCGGCCGCGGTGCAGGACGCGATACGCAAAAGACCGGCGGCTTTTCCCGACTTGATCGCGACCTCGGCGCGCAGCGGCGCCGGCATCGCGCAATTGCGCGCCGCCGTGGCGCGCCTCCTCGCCGAACGCGAGCGCAGCGGCCGCGGACCGGCTTGACGATGAAACCGGCCGCGAAGCTCTTTCGCCGCGGTGCCGCGGCGGCTAAATAGCTCGGCAGGCGAAGGAGCTCCCATGGACGTGACGCCGTTCCAGCAAGCCCGCATTCTGGCGGAAGCCTTGCCGTACATGCAGCGCTATGACGAGGCGATCATCGTCGTAAAATATGGCGGCCACGCCATGGGCGCGGAGAACGTGGCGCGCGAGTTCGCCCGCGACATCGTGCTGCTCGAGCAGACGGCGATCAATCCGGTCGTGGTGCATGGCGGCGGCCCGCAGATCGAGGCCATGCTCAAGAAGGTCGGGGTGGAGTCGCAATACGCGGCCGGCCTGCGCATCACCGACGAACAGACGCTGGAGATCGTCGAGATGGTTCTCGCCGGCTCGATCAATAAGCAGATGGTCGGCTACATCAACGAAGCCGGCGGCAAGGCCATCGGATTGACCGGCAAGGACGGCAACATGGTCACGGCGCGCAAGCTGACGCGCACCGTAGTCGACCCGGATTCGCACATCGAGAAAGTGGTCGATCTCGGCTTCGTCGGCGAGCCGGACAAGCTCGACATGACCGTGCTCACTCAGATCCTCGGCCGCGAGCTTATTCCGGTGCTGGCGCCGGTCGCCGCCGCGCCGCATGGCGGCTCCTACAACGTCAACGCCGACACTTTCGCCGGCGCCATCGCCGGCGCGCTCAAGGCCAAGCGGCTCCTCCTGCTCACCGATGTGCCCGGCGTGCTCGACCGGTCGAAGACGTTGATCAAACAGCTTTCCGTCAACGACGCGCGCCGCCTCATCGCCGACGGCACCATCTCCGGCGGCATGATTCCGAAGGTGGAGACCTGCATCGACGCGCTCGAGCGCGGCGTCGAGGGCGTCGTCATCCTCGACGGCAAGGTACCGCATGCCGTGCTGCTGGAACTGTTCACCGAGCTCGGCGCCGGCACGCTCATTCATGCGTAACCGGTTTCGGCGCGCCGGACCGTTTACCGGCCGTTAAGCAGCCGCGGCAGGGCGGCACAACGCCGCTTTTACCAATGCGCGGATACGTTGGCCCTCGCGGACGCTGCGGAGGCGCGCGTGGAGCTGTCGCCAGGCATTTCGTATTTTCTCGGTCAGCTCAGCCGGGCGTTGCTGGCGCCGGGCTCGCATGTCTCGCTGGCCTCGCTCTTTTGCGCGCTGTCGATCGGGCTTTTCGTCCTGGCCGTGAGGCGATACCGGAAAGGCCGGCGGATTCGCGTGCGGCCGTTGCTGCGGGCGCTATTTCCGAAAAGCATTCTGCGCAGCGAATCGAACTGGGTGGATGTGTTCTACTTCTATTTCAACATCTTCATCTTCGGCATCGTATTTGGCTGGGCGCTCCTCTCCTACGAAGTGCTGAGCCACGCCGTGGCCGGTGGATTGACGGCGTTGTTCGGCGCGCGGCCGCCGAGCGCGCTGCCGGTGTTGGTTTCCAGGTCGATCATCACCGTCATGCTGTTCTTGGCCTACGAGCTTGGCTATTGGCTCAATCACTATCTCTCGCACCGGGTGCCGTTTCTTTGGGAGTTCCATAAGGTTCACCACACCGCGACGGTGCTCACCCCGCTGACGAATTTCCGCGTGCATCCAGTCTATATGTGCATCTTTCTCAACATTCTGGCGCTCTTCACCGGGCTGGCGAACGGGGTCGGCGATTACTTTCTCGGCCAGACCACGCACCAATACGGTCTGTCCGAGAACAACATCATCCTGGTGTTCTTCATCTATCTCTACGTCCACTTGCAGCACACGCAGCTATGGATCTCGTTCACCGGATGGCTCGGCCATTTGCTCATGAGCCCGGCGCACCACCAAATTCATCACTCGCGCGATCCCGTGCACTTCAACAAGAATCTCGGCAGCTGTCTCGCGGTATGGGACTGGATGTTCGGGACCCTGTATATTCCGGCGGCCAAGCGCGAGCGGCTCGACTTCGGCGTCGAACCGGATCGCCAGGGCGCGCACACGATCTGGGGCGAGCTGATCGCGCCATTCGGCCGCGCCGGCCTCCTGGTCAAGCGGCGTCTCGAAGGACGAACGCCGCAGCCCGTTTCGCTCGCCGCCCCCGATCGGAAGGAGGCGTACTAGGCATTTGGCGCGACGCTATCGCGCTTCGCGCTTTGCGCATATGCCGATTGTGGAGGTGGCGAATCTCTGGCATCAATCCGCGCCCCGTTCGCGCGCATGGCAGGCATGCAGTCATACCGGCCGTCGGAATTGAACAAACAAGCAACGCCGGCGTCGGGCGCGACGCGATGTCATCCGGCATTCGCCGTAAATCTCCGGCGATGTCACAAACTCGGCAAACTTTGCGCCGACGCTCCATCAACTCATGTCCATGCAGCTCACGGTGAGGAAGGACATGCGCGGGTTCCATAGCGCTTCATTCGATCCGCAAACGCTCGTCCTCCTCGAGGCCGCGTTCGACGAGGCGTGGCTGACGCTCAAGGCCATCGGCAACACGACGGTGCGGCCCGACGAGCTCGCGCGCTCGGTGCTGCGGCTGGCCATGGAAGGCGAGCGTGACCCGGTGCGGCTGCATGACGGCGCGCTGCAGGGTCTGCTGCCGGCGGCGGCGTGGCGCGAGGCGGGCTGAGCACGACGCCGGCCGCGCAAATGACGCAGGGCTCCGGGCGCGGTTTCGCGGCGATCGAGACCTGGGTGTTCGATCTCGACAATACGCTCTATCCGCATCACCTCAATCTCTGGCAGCAAGTCGACGCGCGCATTCGTGACTACATCGTCGATTTTCTCAAGGTCACGCACCAGGAGGCGGTTCGGGTGCAGAAGGATTATTATCGGCGCTACGGCACCACCATGCGCGGGCTGATGGAGGAGCACGGCCTCGATCCGGAAAAATTCCTCGAGGTGGTGCACGAGATCGATCATTCGCCGCTTACGCCCAACCCCGCGCTCGGCGCCGCGATCGCCGGGCTTCCCGGCCGCAAGCTCATTCTCACCAACGGCACGCGCCGGCATGCCGACGCGGTGATGCGGCGGCTCGAAATCGAAAAGCATTTCGAGGACGTGTTCGACATCGCCGCCGCCGAGCTCGAGCCGAAGCCGCGGCCGCAGGTCTACGCGCGGTTTCTCGCTCGCCATCGGATCGATCCGGAGAAGGCGGCGATCTTCGAGGACCTCGCCCGCAATCTCGAAGTCCCGCATGCGCTCGGCATGACCACCGTGCTGGTGGTGCCGGAGCGCACCCGCGAGGTGTTTCGCGAGGAGTGGGAGCTCGCCGGGCGCGATGCGCCGCACGTCGATCACGTCACCGACGATCTTGCCGGTTTTCTGCGCAGCGTTGCCGCGAGTCCAAAGTAGCCCAAGGGCGCGGCCGCTCAGAGATACCCGGCAAGTCCGCCGATGTGCCAGGCGACGGGAATGAGAAGTGCCGCGGTCAGGCCGGAGTCGCGCCGTTGGACCAATTGGGTCGGATTGCCGCGCAACACGCACAAGCCGCCATAGACGATTGCATAAATCAGAATCCAGAACGCCAGTTTGTACCAGGCCAGCCAGTAAAACAGGCCGGCGCAGACAGCGATACCCATCGTGATCATTTGCACGCCCTTTGGTCCATGCTCCTAATCGGGCTATGCAAAAAAGGTTCCACCCGCGGCGCGGTGGCGGCGCTTGACATCGCTCAACGGCACTCCGACAACCCGCCGCAACGGGGATTTCATTCATGCTGGCCGATGACCTCGCCAGGACGGATCTGGCCAAGACCATCGACGCGGCGTTCGAGCGGCGCGAGGAGATTAGTCCGGCGACGGCCGGCGCGGTTCGCGAGGCGGTCGAGCACGCGCTCGACCTTCTCGACCGCGGCGCCGCCCGCGTCGCGGAAAAGGCGCACGACGGCTCCTGGCGCGTCAATCAATGGCTCAAGAAGGCGGTGCTGCTGTCGTTTCGGCTAAACGACATGACCATCATCCCCGGCGGGCCGGGGCAGGCGGCGTGGTGGGACAAGGTGCCGTCGAAGTTCGACGGCTGGGGCGACAAGCGCTTTCGCGACGCCGGCTTTCGCGCCGTGCCCGGCTGCGTGGTGCGCCGTTCTGCCTATATCGCGCCGGGCGTGGTGCTGATGCCGTGCTTCGTCAATCTCGGCGCCTATGTCGATCGCGGCACCATGATCGATACCTGGTCGACGGTCGGCTCTTGCGCGCAGATCGGCAAGAATTGTCACATCTCCGGCGGCGTCGGCATCGGCGGCGTGCTCGAGCCGCTCCAGGCCGAGCCGGTGATCGTCGAGGACAATTGCTTCATCGGTGCGCGCTCGGAAGTGGCCGAGGGCGTGATCGTTCGCGAAGGCGCGGTGCTGGCGATGGGCGTGTTCATCGGCGCGTCCACCAAGATCGTCGACCGCGACAGCGGCAAGATCCATCTGGGCGAGGTGCCGGCCTATTCGGTGGTGGTGCCCGGGAGCCTTCCTGGCAAGCCGGGAAAGCACGGCGGACCGGGTCCGCACCAGGCCTGCGCCGTCATCGTCAAGCAGGTCGACGAGAAGACGCTTGCCAAGACCAGCATCAACGAGCTGCTGCGGGATTGAGCGGACATCGGCGTCCGGAGGCTGCCCTGTCGTATCAAACGCTCAACGCAGCGCAGATCGTCGACACCATCCGCCGGCTCGAGCAGCGGATCGCGGAGCGTTTTCCCGGTGCGGGACTGGTCAGGGTCTGCCACGACCTTCTCGTCATTGCCGAAGAGACGCAGCGCAAGGCGGAGCTGATCGCCCGGCCGAACATGCTGCTGCGTTCGCTCGTCGTCGTTGCCATCCTCGGCGGATTGGCAGCGCTCGGCTCCGTCGTGTTGACGCTCACGCACATGATCCACCCGCAAGTGGGCAACGAGGTCTCCGGCCTGCTCGTGGGGATCGACGCTGCGCTGAACATGACGGTGCTTGCCGCCGGCGCATTGTTCTTTGCCGTTTCGCTCGAAGACCGGCTCAAGCGCCGGCGGTCGCTGCGCGACCTGCACAGTTTCCGCTCCATCGCCCACGTCGTCGACATGCACCAGCTAACCAAGGACCCGGGAACATTGCTTGGCCGCGGCCCGCCGACGGCGTCTTCGCCCGCGCGCAAGATGTCGAAGTACGAACTGATGCGCTATCTCGACTATTGCAGCGAAATGCAGTCTCTTACCGGCAAGCTTGCGGCGCTCTATGCGCAAAACCTGCCCGACCCGATCGTGATCGAGGCAGTCAACGACATCGAGGAATTGACCGCGAATTTCAGCCGCAAGGTCTGGCAGAAAATCTCGATCCTGGAATCCTATGACGCCTCGGCCGCCCGCACCGGCGCGGGCGAGCGCGCAACTTGAGAACGGCGCCGATGGACTGGGTCTATCTCCTCAACCGCTTTGACGGCCGCATCGGCCGGCGCACGTTCTGGATCGCGATGGGCGTGGTCGCGGTCGCCGAGATCGCCGCCCATCTCGTCGCCGACCAGTTCCAGGGCGACCGGCTGAGCGCCATCGTCGATCTCGCCTTCACCTATCCGGAATTCGCCGTCGCGGTGAAACGCGGCCACGACCGCAACCTGCCGGTCTGGCTGCTCGCGATCTTCTTTGCCGCCGGTGCGTTGCTCGACCTGCTCACCGTGCTCGGATGGGCGGGGACCGAGGAAGTGCCGAGCGCGCCAGCGCTGGCGGTCGCGGTGCCGTTCACGGTCGTCGGTCTGGCTTTGTTGGTTGAGCTCGGCTTCCGCAGGGGTACGGTTGGCCCGAACCAATACGGGGCCGACCCGCTCGGCAGGGCCTGAGACAAAACCGCTCGCCGGAACGGTCCAACGAAGACGCCAGCACCGCGACTTCGTCCCTTTCGGTCCGCGACCCGGTCGGGTAGCGTTGCTCGAAGGCGATCGGGGAGGGGGCAATGGATTGGCGATGGTTGCTGTTCAGCTTCCGCGGCCGTATCAACCGGGCGAAATATTGGCTGACGTGCCTGATCTACCTGATCGCCGGCGTGCTGCTGGCGTTGATGCTGGGGGTGTTTGACATTGCGCTCGGGCAAGGTGTGATAGTCCAACTCTCAGGTGGTGTCCTTGAGCTTGTCCTTGCAGTCTCGGGTTTGGCGGTCGCCACCAAGCGTCTGCACGATCGTGACAGGTCCGCGTGGTGGCTGCTGGTATTCTATGTCCTTCCCCCCGCGCTGGTTGGGATCGGCCTGAGCGTCGCGTGGCTCTCGGGTCGGCCGATGAACGGCAGCCTGACAGGCACGGGCATGGCTGTCCTGATCATCACCTGCGTGATCGCGATGGCGATCGGGATTTGGGGTTTCGTCGAGATCGGCTGCCTGCGCGGCATCGTCGGCTACAATCGATATGGACCGGATCCGCTCAAATCATTGCCGCCGCCAACCCCGTCAGCGCGCCGCGCCGCTGCCGGATAACGCCCGCCGATGACCCCTGCATCCGCCGATCCGGTCGCCATTGCCCGCGATCTCATCCGCTGCCGGTCGGTCACGCCGGAGGAGAGCGGCGCGCTCGCCTATCTGCAGGACGTGCTGGCGAAAGCGGGCTTCGCCGTTCATCGCATGACCTTTGCCGAGCCCGGCACCGCGCCGGTCGAGAACCTTTACGCCCGCATCGGCAAGGAGAAACCCAATCTCGTATTCGCCGGGCACACCGATGTGGTGCCGCCGGGCGAGGAGGCGGCGTGGCGGCATCCGCCGTTTGCCGGCGAAGTCGAGGGCGGCATGCTCTATGGACGCGGCGCCGTCGACATGAAGGGTGGGATCGCCTGTTTCGTCGCTGCGGCGCTGGACTATCTCGGCGCCCATGGCGGCAAGCCGACGCGAGGCTCGATCTCGTTCCTGATCACCGGCGATGAGGAGGGCATCGCGGTCAACGGCACGCCGAAGCTGCTCAAATGGGCGGCCGAGCGCGGCGAAACCTTCGACCACTGCATCCTCGGCGAGCCGAGCAATGTCGACGTGCTCGGCGATACCATCAAGGCCGGCCGGCGCGGCTCGCTCAACGGCACGCTCGTCGTCACCGGCCGCCAGGGCCATGCCGCTTACCCCGACCGCGCCGACAATCCGATCCGCGGCCTGGTCGCGCTCATCGCCGCGCTACAGGCGCCGCTCGATGAAGGCAGTGCGCAGTTCGATCCTTCGCACCTCGAATTCACCTCGGTCGATGTCGGCAACGCCACCGTCAATCTCATTCCCGGCGAGGGCCGCGCGCGCTTCAACATCCGCTACAATGATCGGCACAGCCCGACCGCGCTAAAGACGCTGATCGAGCACCGCGCCAAAGCCGCCGGTGCCGGCCGTGTGCACTACGCGTTCGATTGGCAGCCTTCGAACGCCGAGGTCTTCGTCACCAAGCCTGGCGCGTTCACGAAGCTCGCGGAGGACGCCATCGCCGAGGTGACCGGCCGCAAGCCGAAGCTCTCGACCTCAGGCGGCACCTCCGACGCCCGCTTCATCAAGGATCATTGCCCGGTGCTGGAATTCGGCCTGGTCGGGCAGACCATGCACGCGGTCGACGAGTGCGCGCCGGTCGCCGACCTCATCACCCTGACCGCGATCTACCGGCGCATCATTGAGAAGTATTTTGCCGCGACCTGATCAACGACGGGCGTCGGCCGCGACATCAGCGATGTCGATCAGATCGACGTCGGGATCGTTTGACAGCGCGAAAATGCTGAGCGGCCGGTCGAGACCATAACTGATATAGGAACGGAAACCGTTCCACTCGCCTTCGTGATCGGCGAAAGACATGCCGTCCTGGACCGCCAGGAACCAGCCGAAGCCGTATTTGGTGGGATTGCCGTCGTTGGTTTGGCCGGTGGCGAAGGCTTGCTGCATGCTGGCTGCATTGACCAGGCTATTCGTTCTCAAGGCTTGATCGTAGCGGCACAGATCGGACACCGTGGTGTAAAAAGAGCCGGACCCCACCGTGTTGTCGAGTTCGGATCTGACGGCTTCCACGAGTTCATCGCGGTCGTCGAACGCGTAACCGGTTGCGCTCCGGTCAACTCGGCGATCCGGGATTGAAAACGTGTCTTTCATGTCCAGCCGGTCGAACACGCGCGTTGCGAAAAAGTCATGGTACGACTGGCCCGACACTGTCTCGATCACTGTGCCGAGCAGGTCGTAACCGAAATTACTGTAACTGAATGTGTGGCCCGGTTGGCTTCCCCGTTTCGCCATCGGGCAACCAAGATCGGCGCAGGTGCGGATAACGTCGGCATTGGTCGGCTGCTCGCAGCGCGCCAGGATTTGTTCGACACCATCATCGTCATAGATGTCGCGGATGCCGGAGGTGTGATGCAACAATTGGCGAATGGTCACCTTCGGACCAAACCCGGCCAGCAAAGGAATGTGCTTGCTGACCGGATCGTCGAGATCGAGCTTATGGTCCTCGGCGAGCATGAGAATTCCCAAGCCGGTAAATTGCTTTCCGCCACTCGCCAGGTGAAAGATCGTGTCCGGTTCGACCGGCCGCCTGCTGCGTATGTCGGCTAATCCATAGCCGGCCGCATGAACGACGGTCCCGTCGGAGACAACGGCAAGCGCGAGCCCGGGACCATCCGCGTCGATTTGGTCGACGACACACGCGTCGATCCGCGCCGAACACTCCGGATCAGCGCGGACGGCCTGCGCCGTCGATTGGGTCCGTTTCAGGAACGCCATTTGCAGCCGCCGCTCAACGCCGGTGTGGGTTGATCAAAACAGAGACGAGAGCCAAGCTCGGTTTCCGGCGATCCAATTGTATATGGGATGCCCGATGAGACGACTTAAGACCGGTACATAGAAGAACGGAATCTGCCACCACAATCCCGGCACCCGCAACACGACGTATCGATAAGCCTCAAAGCCCGGCAGCGCCCGCCCGTCGGGCAGGACCAGATAGAGCGCCTGCTCCAGCTGCGCGTCGCTGACGACCGGAGAGGGATCGGTGCGGAAATCCCGCACCCTGATCTGTCGCAGGCCGTCGAAGGCGAGAAACCAGACCATCGAGCGGACGCAGAAGCCGCATTTGCCGTCATAGATCATTTCCATGTCACCCATCGAATGCTTCCATGCCTCGCCTAAACGGCGCAGCCACTCTTCGCGCACGAAGCTCAGATGTCCCATCGTCATGACGAACGAGAAGTAGAACAGGCCCATGAACACGGCGAACTCGACATGGAGCATGATTGCGGCCGCCAACAGATACGGCCGCGTGGCTCGCTGCCAGATCAGGAACGGATAGGCGATCTCGATCAATATTGTGGAGTAGGTGGCGACGTTGACCAGCCAGTAATGCCGCGCGAACAGGTCGAGCAAGGGGCCGCTATAGTACTCGTTCGAGCTGAAGACCATCCAGATGGCGTCACCGTTCCACCATTCCTGTCCGCCCAGCTTGCCCACGCCGCTGTAGAAGAACAGGACGGCCATCTGAATTTGCATCAGCCGCGTGCAAGCGCCCGCCCAGCGGCTGGTGTAGGGCGGCAGCACGGCATCGAGACGCGTACGTTTGGCATGCCGTACGGCGCGCACCCGATCGAGGCTGATGGCGCGCCCGACCGGTGCGAGACACAAGATCAACAACAGGGCCGCCAGAATCTTGTCGACGCCATAGATCAGGTACGGATTACGGTAAGCGAAGGAGATTTGGCCAATGAGGACGATCCATTTCACCCACGGCGTTCGCCAACCGGCCGTGAAGGCGGCGCAGCAGAACAAGAACACGACATCGAAGGCGATCCATTGCCACGGCGCCGTGAAATAAAAGAAAACCGACTGCGCCCACGAGTCTGTTTCCTGGAGCACCAGCTCGCGCGGCATCAGCCCGGCGTCACCCCAAAACTCGAGCAGATAAGGACTGGCCCTGAGATAGTTGAGCAGAACGGCGGCGCCGATGCCGATCCGGACCAGCTCCAACGGGGTGGTCGGTCGCTCCACGAACCACAGGCGCGACCAAACCCGCTCCGCGGCCGAGTACGCCTTGCTGCCGCCGCGCGCGGAAATATCTAGGGCGGACATTCGAAGCTCTTCACCTCTGTTGTTTTGACAAACTCGGGATCGAGCGGGCCCTTGCCCCGCAGGCGGTCTTGCGGACCGAAGTCCTGTTCCTCGACGTCCAACAACGTAATTGCGACGGGATGCAGATCGGCGTGTTCGCGGCAGAACAACGCGGCGAACTCGGCGGCAAAAGCGTCCGGGTGGTCAAGAACCGCCAAGTACCAGTCGCGGAACCAGATGGAGGTCGGAAGAAGCCAGTTCAGATTCGCATCTGCATCGAACGAGTGTTCGGCGCCGGCCCTATCCCTGATCACGTAGCGGAGGACTGAGTTCCTGCGGACCTCCGGTGCAAAGAAATTCCAGTCGTTGTCGAGCGCAAAGAGCTGCAAGTAAGGCTCGAGCACGACGCGCAGCCCGCGTATGAGGTCGCTGCTGGCGGGTGCGGGCGCCACGACCATGGCGAGTGTGTGCCAGGCGACCAAGAGGGACATCGCCGTGTACGCCACGCGCTCACGCCAGACTTTTGTCATCAGGGCTCGTCTCTTTGGGCTGCGGTTGGTTTACGCCGCCGTCAGCGCACTTTGCTAGAGATAATTATACGATTGCGCAGGCGCAGAGAGCGAGCAGCGCGCCGATCAATACTCGACCCGCACGAGATAAAGCCCCTGCGGCGGGGCGACCTGGCCGCAGCGGGCGCGGTCGCAGGCGGCGAGCGCGGCGGCAAGATCGCTGGCGCTCCATTTGCCCTCGCCGACATGCACCAGCGAGCCGACCATCGAACGCACCTGATGCTGCAGGAACGAGCGCGCCTCGGCGGTGACGCGCACATCGTCGCCCTCGCGCGCGACATCGAGGCGGTCGAGCGTCTTCACCGGCGATTTCGCCTGGCATTCGGCGGCGCGGAAGGTGGTGAAGTCGTGGCGGCCGACGAGCTTCTGCGCCGCCGTCTGCATGGCGTCGCAATCGAGCGGGCGCGGCACGCGCCAGGCGCGGTTCAATTCGAGCGCGAGGTCGGCGCGGCGGTTGCTGATGCGATAGAGATAGTGGCGCTTTACCGCCGAGAAACGCGCGTCGAAGTCGTCGGCCACGTGCTCGGCGGCGAGCACGGCGATCGGCTGCGGGCGCAAATGGAAATTGAGCGCGTCGCGCACGGTATCGTCGTCCCAGTCCTTGGCGAGGTCGACATGCGCCACTTGGCCGAGCGCGTGCACGCCGGCGTCGGTGCGGCCGGCGCCGGAAATGCCGGCGCGCTCGCCGGCGAATGCCTCGACCGCATCGGTTAGGAGGCCCTGCACCGAGACGCCGTTGTCCTGGATCTGCCAGCCGACGAACGGCGTGCCGTCATACTCGATGGTGAGCTTGTAGCGCGGCATGACGCGTCAGCCGAGGACGGCGCCGCGCGCGACGGGCATGCCACGCAAAAATTCCGCGGCCGACATCGGCTGCCGGCCGGCGCGCTGCAGCTCGACGAGCCGCACGGCGCCTTCGCCGCAGGCGATGCTTAAACTGTCGTCGAGCACTTCTCCGGGCTTGCCGCGCCCGGCGCCCTTCGTCGTATGCAAAACTTTGACGCGTCCGGTGCCGGTAAGCTCGAACCAGGCGCCGGGAAACGGCGACAACCCGCGGCAATGGTCGTGCACCTTGTTCCACGGCGTGGTCCAGTCGATGCGCGTTTCGCCCTTGCCGATCTTGTCGGCATAGGTCGCGCTTGCGGTAAGTTGCGGCGTTAATTGCAGCGCGCTCTTTTCCAGCGCTGCGAGCGCGCGCAGCATCAGGTCGGCGCCAAGGCGGGCGAGCTTGTCGTGCAGGTCGCCCGTCGTCGCGTCGGCGGGAATCGGTACGCGCTCGGCCATGGCGATCGGCCCGGTGTCGAGGCCTTCCTCCATCTTCATCACCATCACGCCGGTCTCCTTGTCGCCAGCCATGACGGCGCGATGGATCGGCGCCGCGCCGCGCCAGCGCGGCAGCAAGGAGGCGTGCAGATTGAAGGCGCCGAGCGGAAAAGCGTCGAGGATCGGCTTCGGCAGGATCATTCCGTAAGCGACGACCACGGCGGCATCGGCGCCGTGTGCGCGCATTGCCGCCGCGGCGTCGCCGCTCTTCAACGATTTGGGCGTGAAAATCGGGAGACCGAACCGTTCGGCCTCACGCGCCACCGGGCTCGGCCGTGGCGCGAGGCCACGGCCCGCCGGCTGCGGCGCGCGGGTATAGACCGCCGCGACCTCATGGCCGCCGCCGACGATCTCGACCAGCGTGGGCACGGCGAAATCGGGCGTGCCCATGAACACCAGGCGGAGCGCCAATCACGCCTCCACCTTCTTCGCCGTCTTCGCTGCCTTGATGAATTTCTTGGTGACGCGGTCGCGCTTGAGCTTGGAGATATGATCGATAAAGAGGACGCCGTTGACGTGGTCGACCTCGTGCTGGATGCAGGTGGCGAAGAGGCCCTTGGCCGTGATCTCGTGTGCCTTGCCGTCAAGGTCGAGATATTTGACCTTGACCCGCTCCGGCCGCTCGACTTCCTCGTAATATTCCGGGATCGACAGGCAGCCCTCCTCGTGGGTCGCCTTCTCTTCCGACGTCCAGGTGATCTCCGGATTGATGAACGCCAGCGGCTTGTGCTCGTCCTCCCGCTTCGACAGGTCCATGACCACGACGCGCTTGGCGACGCCGACCTGGATGGCGGCGAGCCCGATGCCGGGCGCGGCATACATGGTCGCGAACATGTCCTCGATCAGCTTGCGCACGCCGGCATCGATGCGCTTGACCGGCTCGGATACGAGCCGCAGCCGCTTGTCGGGAAGCTTGACGATCTCGCGCACAGTCATGGGCGGCGATGTAGGCGGTGCGTAAAGCCTGGTCAATGCGCGCGGCCAGTTGCGCGGACCGGTGTGGATGCGTTAAGGATGTTCCCTGTTCGTTCCAGCGTAATCCCCTGTCACCGCAGCGAATCGCGTAGAAGCGGCGCATGGTCGAAAATCCCACCCTGGTTGCGATTTTGGCTGTCCTGGTCGCTTGCGGCGCGCTCGCGGCGCTCGCGATCGTGCTCTCTCGCGCGCGCCACCCGGCGCGCCGGGAGGAAGACGAGATGGCCGCGCTCGCGCGGCAGCAGACCGATGCCGCGGCGCGACTTGAAGGCATGATCAAGCTCTTGGCCAACGGCCAGTCGCAGCTGCAGCGCGCGGTCAATGACCGTCTCGATTCGGTTTCCAGCCGGCTCGGCGATTCCATGGAGAAGACCAAGCAGAACACGGCGGAGAACCTGCAAAAGCTCAACGAGCGGCTGGCGGTGATCGACCGCGCGCAGAAGAACATCACCGAACTCGCCACGCAGGTCACCTCGCTGCAGAGCGTGCTCGCCAACAAGCAGTCGCGCGGCGCCTTCGGCCAGGGACAGATGGAAGCGATCATCCAGGACGGCCTGCCGAAGGGCGCTTATGCCTTTCAGCAGTCGCTGTCGAACCGCACCCGACCCGATTGCTGCGTGTTCCTGCCCGACCGGCGGCCGCTGGTGATCGATGCGAAATTTCCGCTCGAGGCGGTCACCGCCTATCGCGAGGCCAAGTCGGATGACGAGCGCAAGGCGGCGGCGCAGCGGCTGCGCACCGACGTCGCCAGGCATGTCAGCGACATCGCCGGGAAATACCTCATTCCCGGCGAGACTCAGGAGCTGGCGTTCATGTTCGTGCCGTCGGAATCGGTCTATGCCGAGCTGCATGACGGCTTCGACGACATCGTGCAGAAGGCGTTCCGCGCCAAGGTGGTCATCGTCTCGCCGTCGCTGCTGATGATCGCGATCCACGTCATCCGGCAGATCCAGAAGGACGCGCGCATGCGCGAGGCCGCCGGCGAGATCCGCGACGAAGTCGGGCATCTGATGAAGGACGTCGGCCTGCTCGGCGAGCGCGTGCGCAAGCTGCAAGCCCATTTCACCCAATCGAACGAGGACATCCGGCAGGCGCTCATCTCGATCGACAAGATCGAGGCGCGCGGCGAGCGCATTCGTGAAGTCGAGCTGGGCGAAGCGGCGCCAGACCCGAACATGATCGCCGGGCAGGTGCGCAGGCTGGAGGCCGGCGAGTGAGTGAGCCTGCCGCCCGCGCTCCGCGGCGGCTATCCGACACGCTCGCCGTCTATCTCAAGCGGCGCGTCCTCGTCGTCGCCTTTCTCGGCTTCTCTTCGGGCCTGCCGCTCGCCTTGTCGGGCTCGACGCTCCTCGTTTGGATGCGGGAGGTCGGCGTCGATCTCGGCACCATCGGCCTCTTTGCCCTCGTCGGCACGCCCTATACGGTGAAATTCCTCTGGGCGCCGCTCGTCGATGCGCTCGACGTGCCGGTGCTGTCGCGGCGCTTCGGCCGGCGCCGCGGCTGGCTGTTGCTGGCGCAGTTTCTACTCATCGCCGCGATCGTCTTGCTCGGCGCCTGCGATCCGGCCGCTTCGGCGCTGGTCGTCGCGCTCGGCGCGCTCCTCGTCGCCGCCGCTTCGGCGACGCAGGACATCGTCGTCGATGCGTTCCGCGTCGAAAGCCTGGACGAAAGCGAACAGGCGGCGGGCATGGCGTCCTATGTCGCCGCCTACCGCATCGGCATGCTCGCTTCGACCGCCGGCGCGCTGTTCCTGGTGAGCGGCTTCGAATCCTTCCTCGGCTTTGGCCGCCACGGCGCCTGGAGCGCCGGCTATGCCGTGATGGCGGCGTTCGTCCTCGTCGGTGTCGCGACGACCCTCTTCGCCACCGAGCCGGAGCGCTCGGTTGCGGCGGCGGCGGCGCATGAGGCCGCCGTTGCGCGCGAAAACCCGCTGCAGCGAATCATCACCGCCGCAGCCGGCGCTTTCGCGGAATTCCTGACCCGCGACCTGGCGCTGGTCGCGCTGGTCTTCGTCATCCTGTTCAAATTCACCGATGCGCTCGCCGGCGCCCTGACCGCGCCCTTCGTGATCGATCTCGGCTTTTCCCGCAACGAATACGCGGCGATCATCAAGGGCGTGGGTCTGGCGGCGACCCTCATCGGCGGTTTTGCCGGCGGCTTCGTCGCGCGCGCCTATTCGCTGCCAAAAAGCCTGTGGATCGGCGGGGTGTTGCAGGCGGTTTCGGCGTTGGCGTTCTCCTGGCAGGCGGTGGTCGGGCGAGACGCGGCCTGGCTCACCTTCGCCATCGTGGTCGAGAACTTCACCAGCGCTATCGGCACGGTGATCTTCGTTGCCTATCTCTCGGCGCTCTGCCGCAACCCGCTGCATACCGCGACGCAGTTCGCGCTCCTCACCGCGTTTGCGGCCTTCGGACGCACTTACCTGTCGTCGGGCGCGGGCTTTGTCGCCGCCGCTACCGGCTGGCCCGCCTTCTTCGCGCTCTGCGCGGCGGCGGGCTTGCCGAGCCTCGTCCTCCTCGCTTTCCTGCAACGGCGCGGGCATTTCGCGGCATTAGCGCCGGCCGAGGAATGAGACCGGCGGGGCTGCAATTGGGCTGGGCATTCAAGGAGATATTGAACCGAAAATCGCCGAGAGCGTTGGCCGGCAGGACCGGCGTCAGGCATCCGCCCGAAGACGGCACAAAAGACCCGCAAAAAAGTCTTTTTGTACGGATGTCATGAATGTATCTGACGCTATTGCCTAGTAGGTCCTATAAAGCGTCCTAGTGTCGTAAAAGAGCGTCCCTCGAACCCGGCAATCGCGCCTCCCCGTAAATGGAAACTATCCTGGTCAAGATTTTCGCCACCGCGCTTGCGCTGAGCGAGGTGATGACCCAGCCGCAGGCGGTGAAGACGCAATTCGACCCGGTGCGGGACCAGGACGAGGTGGTGCAAATCCTGCGCGCCGGCTGCGCCCATATGCGCCAGGCCTTCGACATCGAATCGATCAATCTCGACGAGCTCATCGCCACCGCGCTCGACGATCCGAAGGCGCTCGGCGCCGACATCAAGGCCTTCCACGGCATCAATTTCGCCGACCTGAACACCGCCTATCGCCGCTTCTGCAAGAACGAGGATGTCGCGAGCCCGGTCGATCTCGGCGCGGCGATCACCTACTTCAACAACGCGGCGGCCGATCTGCCCGACCACACGCGGCTCAAGGGCCGCAAACTCCCGAGCATGAGCGCGGTGCTCGACGGCAAGGGCGGAAATTTCGCCGACGTGTTCGAGCCCGGCAACCGGCGCGTCTGGGTGGCGCTCGCCGACATCCCCGATTTCGTGCAGAAGGCGTTCATCGCCGCCGAGGACCGGCGCTTCTTCCAGCATCACGGCGTCGATGAGCGCGGCATCATCCGCGCCTTCATCGGCAATCTCGCCGAGCCGGGCCGGCCGCAGGGCGGCTCGACCATCACTCAGCAGGTGGTGAAGAATCTCCTGGTCGGCGAGGACGTGACCTATGAGCGCAAGATCCGCGAGATGATCGTCGCCTCGCGGGTCGAGAGCACGCTGAGCAAGCAGGAAATCCTCGAGCTCTACCTCAACTCCGCCTATCTCGGCCGCGGCTCGTGGGGCGTGGAGATGGCCGCACGCAGCTATTTCGGTAAGTCGGCGAAGACGCTCACTCTGGCCGAAGGCGCAATGCTTGCCGGCCTGCTCAAGGGGCCGAGCTTCTTCAATCCCGACCGCCATCCCGATCGCGCTAGGGAACGTCTGACCTATGTCCTCGGCCGCATGCAGGAGGACGGCGTCATCACCGCCGCGCAGAAGGAGGCGGCGCTCACCGCCCCGCCGAAGCTCGTCGCCTTCGAGCGGCCGCACCGCGACAGCGGTTTCCACTACGTCGATTATCTCGGCCGCGAGGCGAAGTCCGACGGCGTCGAGAGCCTGACCGCCGAACCTTATACCGTGCATTCGACCATCAACGCGGCTTTGCAGCGCGACACCGAAACGGCGCTGCAGGAGGGCCTCGCGCATTACGAGATCGCTTCCGGCCGGATGCAGTTTCACGGCCCGGAAGCAAACATCGCCGACGCCGTGCAGAAGCTCGCCGCCGACAAGAAACCCGCGGCCGGCGCGCCGGCGCTGCCGGCCTGGCAACAGGCGCTGCAAGCCGTGCGGCTGCCGCTCTACGACGTGCATTGGGAGCAGGCCGTCGTGGTGCAGAAGGGCGGCAAACGCGGCGATGATGCGATCCGTGTCGGCCTCGCCGACGGACGCATCATGCCGCTGATGGCATGGAGCACGCAGATCAGGCGCGGTCTCAATCTCTACGACGTGGTCTATGTCCGGGTGCTCGACGGCAGAGCGCCGAAGGCGCCGCCGCCGACACGCAAGGGCGCGGCGGCCGGCGCAGCCGCGCCAAGCGGCAACGCCCAGGCGCAATTGCGCGTGCGGCCGACGGTGCAAGGAGCGGCGCTGGTGCTGGAGAACAAGACCGGGCGCATCCTCGCCATGGCCGGGAGCTTTTCCTATCCGCTGAGCCAGCTCAATCGCGCCGCGCAGACGCAGCGCCAGCCGGGCTCGGCGATCAAGCCGCTCACCTATCTCACCGCCCTGCAAAAAGGGCTGCAGCCGAACACGCTCATTCGCGACGAGCCGATCACGCTGCCGCCGATCAGCAGCAATGGCGGCGACGGCCGCGAAACCATCTCCCGCGAGGAGGGCGGCTTCGCCCGCGCCGAGGATTTCTGGAGCCCGCGCAACGCCGACAACGGCTCCGGCAGCATCTTCACGCTGCGGCGCGGGCTTGAATATTCGCGCAACGTCATCACCGCACGCCTGCTTGAGGGCGGCATCGAGCAGCAGCCGGAGCAGAGCCTCGACGATGTCTGCGCCACCGCGGTCGCGGCGAAGATCTATACCGACTGCGTGCGCTACTATCCGTTCGTGCTTGGCGCGCAGCCGGTGCGGATGATCGATCTCGCCGCCTTCTACGCCGCGGTCGCCAATGAGGGCGCGCGGCCGCAGCCGCACGCCATCGATTCGATCGAGGCGAACGGCAAGACGGTCTACCAGTACCCGGCTGCGCCGCTTCCCTTGATCGGCGCCGCCGATCGCACCTCGTTCTATCAGCTCAAGACCATGCTGCAGGGCGTGGTCGCGCGCGGCACCGCCCGCGCCATCGCGTCGCTCTCGCCCTACGTCGCCGGCAAGACCGGGACGACCGAGGATTCGGTCGATGGCTGGTTCATCGGCTTCACCAATGACGTCACCGTCGCGGTCTGGGTCGGCTACGACAATGGCGACGGCAAGCGCCGCTCGCTCGGCACGAGCGAGACCGGGGCGCGGGTGGCGCTGCCGATCTTCGAGCCGATCATCCAGGCGGTGTGGGCCGAGGGGATCGCGCCCAAGGCGGCGCTCAACGGGCCTTCGCCCGAGGCGCAGCGCCATCTCATCGATCTGCCGATCGACTATGTGAGCGGCGACCGCGTCGCCGCCGGCGGACGCGGCGGCTTCGTCGAGCATTTCCGTCTCAGCGCCGACGGCAAGGTCGACGAGACGCAATATCAGCTGGTTTCGCGCGAGGACGCCTATATTTCGCGCAGCGAGGATCCGGCGGAGACGGATCGGAGCTGGGGCGGTTGGGGCCCGGGCGCGCCGGGCGGCTTGTCGGCGGGACGCTCCTACTATCCCGCGCAGGGCTGGCAGCCAGCGCCGCCGCAAGCGCCGCGGCCGATGGCGCGCGGCTTGTTCACGCCGGCCGATCCCGGCGATCCGCGCAATCGCGGACGCCGCGATCCCGATTATTTCTGGAGCGGACGCTTCAACTGAACCCGGGCGACGAAGAGCCATTGCGAATGTGGATGCGGCACGGCATCGCGCTTGTCGGCTTGCTCGGATCGTTCTCCGCCGCTGCGGCGCAGGATTTCCGCATCGAAGAGGTTGCCTCGGCGCAAAACTTCGAGGTGACGCAGCTTAAGCCCGGGATCATCGTGTTCAGCGACCAGGGCGGCGCCGCCGCCGGCGAGACCAATCTGATCCGTTTCGAGGATTGGGCGCGCCTGCGTCCGGAGGAGAAGAAGTTCTTGTCGCTGTTTCCGAGCTACACCGAGCCGTCCGACGAGACCGCGACCAAGACCGGCACCAAGCCTGAGCCGAAGCCTGACGCGAAAGGCGAGACCGGCCCGCCCGTCCAAAGGCTCGACATGTATGTCGCGCAGGCGCGCTTCCTCCTCGACAAGCCGCCCGCCGCGCTCGATCTCGCGCGCTACGTGACGCTCCCGTTTCTCGAGCGGATCGACCCGGCGATCAAACACAAGGTCATCGCCGCAACCGACGTGTTGCCACTCACCGATCAGCACGGCATCGGCAATGACAATCCGGAGCGCAAATGGTGCACCGGGCGCACGACGCTGATCTGTATCCAGTCGAGCTACAAGCTCGAAGGCAAGATTCCGATCGGCATCCTCCTGGCGAACAAGCTGCGCGACAGCGCCAAGAAGATTGCCGATCACATCGATTTCGAGAGCGAGCTGTCGTCGCTCTCCGGCGCCGACGTCGATCAGACCGGTCTCATGCAGCTCACCTGGCTCGATGCGCCGGTGATCGGCGTGCTCGAGCAGAACCTCTTCTACGTCAACCAGATCATGAAATTCGGCAAGTTCTTCGGCGTGTTCCAGGACTATCCGGCCGATCCGCAGAAGACGGTGGTCACCGCCTTCATGGCGCTCGCCATCGAGGCGGTGGTGCTCGAGAAGAAGAAGGAATTCGAGAACGTGCCGGTGCTGCGCAATCTCGTGCCGGCGCAGGTGCTGATGGGCAAATCCTCGTTCAATTCCGGCGAATCGATCAGCGCCGGGCTTCCCAAATACGCGCGCAACGAGATTCGGACGATCGCCGGCATCCTGGCGCACGACAAGTAGTCCCCGGCTTTTGCGCCCGTCCCCGGGGCAAGCGGGGAGCGCAGCGGGATTCCCGCTTCCGCAGGAATGAGCGGCATGTATCTTCGCCTCCATGGACCGTAGGCAAAGAGCGTGGGAATTCTGGATCGACCGCGGCGGCACCTTCACCGACGTGATCGGAAGACGGCCGGACGGCAAGCTCGTCGCCCACAAGCTGCTGTCGGAAAATCCCGAGGCCTATGGCGACGCGGCGGTTGAAGGCATCCGCCGCCTCCTCGGGTTCGAGCCCGGCGAGCCGATTCCGACCGCGTGCATCGGCGCGGTGAAGATGGGAACGACGGTCGCCACCAATGCGCTCCTTGAGCGCAAGGGCGAGCGCACGCTCCTTCTGATCACCAAGGGCTTCCGCGACGCGCTGCGTATCGGCTACCAGGCGCGGCCGAAAATCTTCGCCCGGCATATCGTCAAGCCGGACATGCTGTACGAACGGGTGGCCGAGGTCGACGAGCGGGTGCGCGCCGACGGTACGGTCGAGCGCGCGGTGGACCTCGAGGCGGTGCGCGCCGACCTCGCGCGCGCCAAGGAGGACGGCCTGCGCGCGGTCGCGGTCGTGCTGATGCACGCTTACCGTTACAGCGAGCACGAGCAGCAAATCGCGGCGCTCGCGCGCGAGCTCGGCTTTCCGCAAGTGTCCGCGAGCCACGAAGTCTCGCCGCTGATCAAGCTCGTCGGTCGCGGCGACACCACTGTGGTCGATAGTTATCTGTCGCCGATTCTGCGCCGCTACGTTGCGCAGGTGGCCGGGCAGCTGGAGGGCATTCCCTCCCCACAAGGGGGAGGGGAGCGAGGCACCCGCCTGATGTTCATGATGTCCTCGGGCGGCCTGACCGCGGCCGGGCTGTTTCGCGGCAAGGATGCGATCCTGTCTGGGCCGGCGGGCGGCGTCGTCGGCATGGCCGAGACCGGACGGCAGGCGGGTTTCGCGCGGCTCATCGGTTTCGACATGGGCGGCACGTCGACCGACGTGTCGCATTTTGCCGGCGAATACGAGCGCACCTTCGAGACCGAAGTCGCCGGCGTGCGCATGCGTGCGCCGATGATGCTCATTCATACGGTCGCGGCCGGCGGCGGCTCGATCCTGCATTTCGACGGTGCGCGCTTTCGCGTCGGCCCCGAACTCGGCAGGCGCCAATCCGGGACCGAAATGCTATCGCCGCGGCGGCCCGCTGGCGGTGACCGACGCCAATGTCATGGTCGGCAAGCTCATCCCCGATTTCTTCCCGAAGATTTTTGGTCGGCGCCAGGACGAGCCGCTCGACGCCCCGGCAGTCGGGAAGGCGTTCACCGCGCTCGCCAACGAGATCGGCGACGGGCGCTCAGGCGAAGAGGTCGCCGACGGCTTCATCAAGATCGCGGTCGAGAACATGGCGAACGCGATCAAGAAGATCTCGGTGCAGCGCGGCTATGACGTGACGCGCTATGCGCTCAACTGCTTCGGCGGCGCCGGCGGCCAGCACGCCTGCCTTGTCGCCGACGCGCTCGGCATGACCAGCGTGCTCATCCATCCGTTTTCGTCGCTCCTTTCCGCCTACGGCATGGGGCTCGCCGACATCCGCAGCGTGCGCCAGCAGGCGATCGAGGAGCCGTTCGGCGAGACGGCGCGCGGAACGCTGGCGCGCGTCGCGCGCAAGCTCGCGCGCGAGGTGACCGAGGAGGTCGCCGGGCAGGGCGTGGCGACGGTGAAGATCAAGGTCCAGGTGCGCGCGCATCTTCGCTACGCCGGGACCGATACGGCGCTGATCGTCGAAGCGGGCACGCGTTACCCTCCCCTCCAGAGGAAGGTGGAGCTCGCCGCGCTGCAGAAAATGAAATCCAGCTTCGAGCGGGCGCACAAGGCGCAATTCGGCTTCATCGATCGCAGCAAATCGCTGGTCGTCGAGGCGGTCTCGGTCGAGGCCGTCGGTG
Source organism: uncultured Alphaproteobacteria bacterium (assembly GCA_963850855.1). GTDB lineage: Bacteria > Pseudomonadota > Alphaproteobacteria > Rhizobiales > Xanthobacteraceae > BOG-931. The sequence continues at coordinate 95,342 of CAWKNH010000019.1, read as the reverse complement.
GCGGCGCGACATTCAACGAGAGAGCACAGCGGACCCAGCGGGCGAAGCTTCCGGTGCCGGCCCGCCGCACCAAGTTTTTTTCCGGCGGCAAATGGCGGCGCGCCAATGTCTATACCCGCGACCGGCTGACGCCCGGCCAAAAATTGCCGGGCCCGGCCATCATCATCGAACCGCACCAGACGGTCGTCGTCGAGGAGGGCTGGCGCGCGGAGTCGACGGCGAAGAATCATCTGCTGCTGCGGCGGAGCAAAAAACTCGCGCGCGCGAAGGCGATCGGCACCAGGGCCGATCCGGTGATGCTCGAGGTGTTCAACAATCTGTTCATGTCGTTTGCCGAACAGATGGGCGTGGCGCTGCAGAACACCGCCTATTCGGTGAACATCAAGGAGCGGCTCGATTTCTCCTGCGCCGTGTTCGACGGCAACGGCTCGCTGGTCGCCAACGCGCCGCACATGCCGGTGCATCTGGGCTCGATGGACCGCGCGGTCGAGACGATCATCCGCGAGAACCAGGGAAAGATTCGCCCGGGCGACGTCTATGCGATCAACGCGCCGTACAATGGCGGCACGCATCTGCCCGATATCACCGTCTGCACGCCGGTGTTTGACGGGCGGAAAATCCGGTTCTGGGTCGCCTCGCGCGGCCACCATGCCGATGTTGGCGGCGTCTCGCCCGGCTCGATGTCGCCGAACGCCACCACGATCGAGCAGGAAGGCGTCTACATCGACAATTTCAAGCTCGTGGAGCGCGGCCGTTTCCGCGAGAAGGAATTGCGGGCGCTCCTCGTCGGCGGCAAATATCCGGCGCGCAACCCGCTGCAGAACATCAACGATCTCAAGGCGCAGATCGCCGCCAACGAAAAGGGCGTGCAGGAGCTGGGCAAGATGGTGCGCCATTTCACGCTGCCGGTGGTGCACGCCTATATGCGCCACGTGCAGGACAACGCCGCCGAAAGCGTGCGCCGCGTCATCGACCGGCTGCACGACAGCGCGTTTGCCGTCGAGATGGATCAGGGCGCGATCATCAAGGTGCGGATCAGCGTCGACAAGAAGCGGCGCAAGGCGACGGTCGACTTTACCGGCACCAGCCCGCAGCTGCGGTCGAATTTCAACGCACCCGAGCCGGTGACGCGCGCCGCCGTACTCTACGTGTTCCGCGTCATGGTCGATGACGACATTCCGATGAATGCCGGCTGCTTGCGCCCGATCCGCATCGTCATTCCGAAGCGATCGATGCTGTCGCCGGAGTTTCCTGCCGCCGTCGTCGCCGGCAATGTCGAGACCTCCCAGGAGGTGACCAACTGCCTGTTCGGCGCGCTCGGCGCCATGGCGGCGGCGCAGGGCACCATGAACAACCTCAATTTCGGCAATGCGCGCTATCAATATTACGAGACGATCTGTTCCGGCTCGCCGGCGGGGCCCGGCTTTCCCGGCACCGACGCGGTGCACACTCATATGACCAACACGCGGCTCACCGACCCGGAAATCCTGGAGCTACGCTATCCGGTGCTGCTCGAGGACTTCCACATCCGCAAAGGCTCGGGCGGACGCGGCCGATGGAACGCCGGCGACGGCATCAGCCGCACCATCCGTTTCCTCGAAAAAATGGAATGCACCATCCTGTCCGGCCATCGCCGCGTGCGCCCGTTCGGCCTCGCCGGCGGCGGCGACGGCGAAACCGGCGAGAACTGGGCGCGGCGCCAGGACGGACGCATGGAGAAGCTCGCCGGCTGCGACGCGACCGTGATCGACGCCGGCGAGGCGATCATCATCCAGACGCCGACTGCGGGCGGCTACGGCGTACCGCTGCGCCAGCGCGAGTGATAGCCGCAGCCCGTCGTTGCAGCTCGAACGCACTTGAGCACACGAGTGGTTCGCGGTTTGCGTTCGTTCGGCTCGAAAATCGCCGGGCGAAAGACGCTCAAGGGTGAGATATTGCAGGCCTGCGTTGCGGAGCGTCCGACCACACGAGGCAGTTGCATCGCAGGCCGGTTCAGCGTACGAGGACGGTGAGAGACAATTTTTTGCGATTCTGTGGCCATGAGGAATCTACATCCAACAGTTCCCGAGGGTCATCGAGGTAAATTGATCGGCGCTTACGTCTTTGCCGCGTCACGCGTCCTGTTTCAGATAGCAACGTACCTGCCATTTTTGGCGGTGATCGCATTTTGCAATACTGCGCGAGCAGTACGCTTTTTTGCTGAAGTATCTTCGGCCGGCCGGACCGTTCCCCATCCTGCCGCAAGAAGCGGTCGCCAATGTCGCAGCGGGCGATTTTCAACTCTTCGATGTATTTATTTTTCTGACCCTATCGGTCGCCGCGCTTCGGCTGATTACTGGAGTGTGGTCTCGCGGTTCTCTTGAGGACTCGCGCGCGAAGCTTGATAGGATGCGTACTCGAGGCTATTCGACGAAGATATTGGTGATCGGCTTGGTATTTACGTCGCTCATAATGGCTTTGAGTCTTCATTTCGCGCTAACTGTGTCGACCGACCTTGGAAAGGCGCTCTTGGTGTTTTCGCCTCGTTGGTTCGTGTGCATGCATGTTTTTCTGTTCAGCGGTGCGGCTTTTCTGATCGTGGAGGTAGCGTTGTCACTTGCATCTCTGATATTCACCAAAAGCGCCTCCTCCCTGAAGGGAGCACACAAAGAAGTATAGTTCACCGTCAGTGCCCGCCGCCCTGGGCCGCGCCCGGCGGTAGCGCCGGGCGGCGCATCAGCACCACCAGGCCGGCAAAGCCGACGAAGAGGAGGCTCAAGAGCAGGAACACGTCGGCGAACGCCATCACGATCCCCTGCTGGCGCACCATGGCCATGAGCTGCTTGAGCGCCATGTTCTGCGCGTCCGAGCCGCGCATCCGCGTCGCCAGATTGGACAGCATCTCCAGCGCTCGCGGGCGCGACCAGGTGATGGCATCGTGCAGGCGCGCGAGATGCAGATCGATGCGGTCGTCGAGCACGGTGTTGAGCGCCGCGAGCCCGACCGCGCCGCCCAGATTGCGCGTGAGATTGAACAGGCCGGAGGCGTTCTTCAGCCGGTCGGGCGTCAGCGTGCTCAGCGCCACATTGGTAATCGGGACGATGGCGAGCATCATCCCCAACCCGCGCAGGAACTGCGGCAGCAGGAGCTCCCAGAAGTCCCAATCCTTGGTGACGTAGGTCATCTCCCAATTGCTCAGCGCGACGATCAGGAATCCCGCGGCCAGCATCATGCGCGGGTCGGTGCGGGAGACGAGCCGGCCGACCACCGGCGCGCAGAAGAACATCGTGGCGCCGGACACGAACATGGTCTGGCCGATCATCAGCGCGTTGTAGCCGCGGATCTGGCTGAGGAATATCGGATAGAGGTAGGTCAGGCCGTAGAGGCCGATGCCCAGGACGAAGGAAAACACGCTGCCAGCCGCGAAATTGCGGTCGAGATAGGCGCGCAAATCCACGATCGGGTTGCGCGCCATGATGACGCGGATGAGAAAGATTGCGGCGGAGCTCGCCGAAACGACTGCCGCGAGCGCGATCGTGGAGTCCTCGAACCAGCTGTAGCGCGGGCCGTCTTCGAGCACGTATTCGAGCGTGCCCAGGAACGCGGCCATGGAAATAAGCCCGAGCCAGTCGAACGATTCGAACAGCGAAAGGTTGGGCTGATCGAAGTCGATCAGGGTGATCGCGGCGATGGTGACGATGATCCCAGGCACGATATTGATGAAGAACAGCCAGTGCCAGGAGAACGCGTCGGTGAGATAGCCGCCGACGGTCGGGCCGATGGTCGGCGCCAGCGTCGCGACCAGCCCGATCAGCGGCGTGATCGTCGCCATGCGTGAGCGGGGAAAGATGGTGAAGGCGGAGGCAAACACCGTCGGCACCATGCCGCCGCCGATGAAGCCCTGGATCGCGCGCCAGACGATCATCTGCTCCATCGAGCTGCACATGCCGCACATCAGGCTCGACAGGGTGAAGCCGGCGGCGGCGCCGGCGAACATGATGCGGGTGCCGAGCGCGCGCGACAGGAAGCCGGACAACGGGATGGCGACGACCTCGGCCATCAAATACGCCGTCTGCACCCAGGTGATCTCGTCGCTCGAAGCGGCGAGGCCGGCCTGAATCTCCGAAAGCGACGCCGACACCACCTGGATGTCGAGGATCGCCATGAACATGCCGAAGCACATCGCCAGGAAAGCGACGACGCGTATCGGATCGACGCGCTCGGCGGCGGACGGCGCCAGCGTCGAGGGACCGCCGGGGAGGGTTGTGGCTGCGGAGGTCATCGATCGGCCCCGAGCGCGATCAGTGCGCTACCGTGACCTGCAGCGGCGCGCCGCCGTCGGCGGGCGCGCTTGCCTTGGTGTTGACGCTGACCACCACGGACATGCCCGGACGCAGCAACCCCTCGCGGGCGACGCCGGTGGGGACGTGGATGCGCACCGGCAGGCGCTGCACGATCTTGGTGAAGTTGCCGGTGGCGTTGTCCGGCGGCAGCAACGAGAAGATGGCGCCGGACGCCGGCGAAAAGCTTTCGACCGTGCCCTGGATCGCATGCTCGGGGAGTGCGTCGACCGCGATCGTGACCGGCTGGCCGGGCCGCAGCCGCGCGATCTGCGTTTCCTTGAAGTTGGCGGTGACGTAGACGTCGTCGAGCGGCACGACGCTCGCCAGCCGCTGTCCGGTCTGCACATAGTCGCCGGTCTGCACGGCGCGGTTGCCGATTACGCCGTCGAGCGGCGCGCGGATGACGGTGAACGACAGGTCGCGCTCGGCGCGGGCGAGCGCCGCCTTGAGCTCATCGAGGCTGCCGACCGCCTCCAGCTCCTGGCCCTTGAGCACGTCGACATTGGCCACCGCTGAATCGATCGCGGCCTGTGCGCTTTGCACGCCGGCGATGGCCTGGTCGCGGTTCGCCTGCGCCTGCTCGACCGTCTGCCGGCTGGTCGATTCGCGCAGCATGAGTAGATTCTGCCGGTCGAGCTCGAGTTCCATGCGCCTGGCGCCGGCTTGCGCCGAGGCAAGCTGCGCCTTCGCCTGGGCGACGATCGCGTCCTGTGCGGTGATCTGATGGCCGATGCGCGCGATGGTCGCCTGCTCGGTGGCGACCTTGGCGCGGGCGGAGTCGACGGCGAGGCGATAGTCGCCGTCATCGAGCGTGGCGATCACATCGCCGGCACGGACCCGGGTGTTGTCCGTGACCGGCACGCTGGCGATGTAGCCGGCGACCTTCGCGGCCACGGTGTTGTTGTATGCCTGCACATAGGCGTCGTCGGTCGCGACGGTAAAGCGGCCGACCGTCCACCAGTCGTAGCCGAACCAGCCTGCCGCGCCGAGGGCAACGGCCGCCACCGCGCCGACCGCGACTTTGCGGCGGCCGAGCCGGCGCGTCCGCTGGCTCGCCAATACGGCGGAGGCCGCCGGGGCGGAATTCGGTTGCGCCGGAACCGGGACGCGTGTCTCCGGCATCGGTTGGTCGAGCGCAGGCTGGTCCGCCCGGAAATCCCCCTCGGGGTAGATCGGATCGTCTGAGGGTACGACCTGGAACCGGTTGGCGCCGCTATCCCATTCTTTTTTGCGATACATGTTCGCACTCCCGTCCCCCCGTCCGGGTCTGACCGAACGGTTCGGTCATTCATAAGTTTGGGTAGCGGCGATGTCAATATTGACCGAACCGTTCGGTCAATATATATACCTACCAACGTGATTTGCAGAGTAATTACGGCCGGTTACGAAAACGCCAAAGCGGTTGAAGAAAATACGGGATATCGACAAATGGGCGAACAAGCACTGTTAGAACGGAATCCCACCGCAACCACCGATGATGAGAGCGCCAAGCGGCGCCAGATCGTCGAAGGCGCCCATGCCGTGTTCTTGGCGCAGGGCTTCGATGCCGCCAGCATGAACGACATCGCCCGCGCGGCGGGCGTGTCCAAGGGCACGCTCTACGTCTATTTCGACAGCAAGGAAGATTTGTTCGAAGCCATCGTCGAGCAGGAATGCGAGGCGCAGGCGCTGGGAATTTTCGATCTCGACGCGAGCGACCACGACGTCGAATCCGTCCTCAAGCGACTCGGCGTCGCCTATGTGAATTTCCTCTGCGAGCCGAACAAGACCTCGGCCTTCCGCACGGTGATGGCGATCGCCGAGCGGATGCCGAGCTTCGGGCGCAGATTCTACGAGCGGGGGCCGGCGCGCGGCATCGCCCGACTTGCCACCTATCTCACCGCGCAAGTCGCGGCCGGCGTCCTCGCGATCGAGGACATTGAGATCGCTGCGGCACAGTTCATGGAATCCTGCCACGCGGCGCTGTTTCGGCCGGTCCTGTTCAACGCCGCGCCGGGACCGAGCCAGGCGCAGGTCGAGCACGGGGTGCGGATTGCGGTCGGGGTTTTTCTTGCCGCCTATCGCGTGCCCGCCAGGTCGTAGGTCAACGACGGACCGATCGTTGAGCTCTGCGGCGGCGTGCTCGATATCGAATATTTCATGTTCGCTTTGTTGCCCTGCCAGAAGAAGCGGTAGTCGACGTTGAGCGTCGCGCCGTCGGCAAGCGGAAGCGCCGCATTGCAGACGACCTCGTCCTTGCTCGTCGACAGCGTCTTGATCGGCTCGAAACGCTGCGGCGCGAATTTAAGCTGCTTGAAAACGTCGGCGAGCGTGCTCTTGGCGCGCCCCGAATCGCATGCCGGCAGGACGAAATAGTCGCGCAGGCCGCTGTAGAGCAGCACCCCGGCGACCGCGAGAGCCGGGATGCCGACGAGGCGGAAGGTCAGGCGGTAAGGCCGCACGGTCGAGGATGCCGCCGCAGTCCAGCGCGAGGAACCGCGTGTCCGAGGTGTGTGCGGCGAGTTCTCCGGCGCCATTCGCGCCTGCTGTAGAGCATGATCCGGAAAAGCGGAAGCGGGTCTTCCGAAGGCATCGCGCTCCGTTTAGGTCAGGAAAATCGCCATCAGGACGACAATGACGACGACCACGGCAATGACGGCCTTCACCAAGGTCACGAAACCGCGATAGGTCTGCTCGTGCGCGGCGTAATCGTTGCCGGTCGCGCTCGCATATTCCAATTCGCCATGCTCGACCATCTATGCCTCCAACCTCGGCTCCGCCGGCCGCGTGCTTAGCGCAGTTGCGCGCGCCGAGCAATGCGGGCGCTACATGTCGAGCACCAGCCGCTCGGTCTTGCAGCCGCAGCAGCAGATCATCACCTTTTCGTTCGCCGCCTGCTCCTCCTCGCTGAGCACCGAATCGTGGTGCTCAGGAATGCCGGAGATGATGCGGGTTACGCATTCGCCGCAAATGCCGAGCTCGCATGAGTAGTCGACGTCGACGCCGGCCTGATAGAGGACTTCGAGGATCTTCTGGCCCTCGGGGATGAAATATTCCTCGCCCGAGCGCGCCAGCTCGACCCAGAAGCCGCCGAGCTTTCCCGCCGCCGCCTCTTCCTTGGGCGTGAAATATTCGACGTGGACCTGCTGGCGCGGCCGGCTCGCGGCCGCGGCCTCGAACGCTTTCAGCATCGGATTGGGCCCGCAGCAATAGAAGTGCGCGTTCGGCGGCGCCGCAGCGATGGCGCCGGCCAGATCGAGAAACTTGCCGTTCGCTTCATCGTCGAAATGCAGGGTGACGAATTGCGGCCCGAGTTTTTCCAAGGTCGCGAGGAACGCCATGTCGGCGCGCGAGCGGCAGGAATAGTAGAGTTTCCACGAACGGTTTTGCGCGGCGAGCTGTTGCGCCATGCACCAGATCGGGGTGATGCCGATGCCGCCGGCGAACAGCACCACGTGCTCGGCGTCCGCCGCCAGCGGAAAATTGTTGCGCGGCGCGCTGATCTTGAGCGTGTCGCCGACTTTCAACTGCTCGAAGATATAGCGCGAGCCGCCGCGGCTTGTGGCGTCGAGCTTGATGCCGACGACGTAGCTCTGCGGATCGGGATCGGGATTGAGCAGCGAAAACTGCCGGGTGATGGAGTTGGGCAAGTGGATGTCGATATGCGCGCCCGGCTGATAAGCCGGCAGCCCGCCGCCATCGGGGCGGCGGAACGTGTAGACATTGGTGTCGCGGGCGACGGTCTCGACGTCGGTCAGCCGTACCTCGATCAAATTCGCGGCGCGGGCCGTTTCAGGCGCGGCGGTTCCGGCGGCGACGGAAGGTGCGGTCATCGTGTCCATGCGGGATAGATAGGCGGCTCCCTCAGGGGTGCGCAACCCGTTCTTTGCTTTCGATTAACGGCCCAATCGGCCTTTTGAATTCATCCGCGGGGATGTTTCATCATCCCGCGATACGTCGCTCTCATCCGGCGCATGCGCGCCGCGCTGCGCATATTCCGCAAACACGCGTCCGATCATCACCACGACCGGCCCCGACGGCCCCTCGGCGGCAAGCCGTTCCGGAAGCGCGGCAATCGTGCCGGCAATCACGCGCTCATCGGCGCGCGTCGCGCGGGCGACGGCGACCGCCGGCGTTGCCGGATCGAGCCCGGCGGCAAGGGCATTGGCGACGAGGTCGGGCAGCGTCTTCGTTGGCATGTAGACGACGGTCGTCACTGCCGGGTCGGCGAGGCTTGCCCAGTCGATATCGTCCGGCAGCTTGCCGCCGCGATCATGGCCGGTGATGTACTGCACCCGCCGCGCCTCGAGGCGGCGCGTCAGCGAGACCAGGAGCCGGCTCGCAGCGCCCTGCGCCGCGGTGACGCCGGGCACCGCCTCGACTGCGATCCCGGCGTTGCGGCAGGCGGCGATCTCCTCGTCTGCGCGGCCGAAGAGCATCGGGTCGCCGCCCTTGAGCCGCACCACGCGGCGGCCCGCCTTGGCGAGCGAGACCATCAGCGCGTTGATGTCGTCCTGACGGCAAGACGGCGCGTAGCCGGTCTTGCCCACCAGCATCTTCTTGGCTTCGCGGCGCGCGAAATCGAGAACGTCCGTCGATACCAGATTGTCGAACAGGATCACGTCGGCCGACTGCAGCGCGCGCACCGCGCGCAACGTCAGCAGTTCCGGATCGCCGGGACCGGCGCCAACGAGGACAACGGAGCCGTCTTGCGGCGAGCGGCCCGGCACCAGGAGTGCAGCGAGGTCGGCCTCGGTCGGAGATTTGTCGGGCGCGGCGACGGCACGGTCGGCGAATTTCTCCCAGAAATTGCGGCGGCCGCGGAACGGGAGCGTCAGCGCTTGCACGCGCGGGCGCCACGCCTGGGCGGCGTCCGCCCAGCGCGCGAAGCCCTTCGGGATCAACGCCTCGATCTTGGCGCGGATCGCTTGGCCGAAGACCGGCGCGGCGCCGTCGGTCGAAATGCCGATGACGAGCGGCGAGCGATTGACGATGGCGCCGAAAGCGAAATCGCAGAACGCGGGACGGTCGATGACATTGACCGGCACGCCGGCCGCCCGCGCCGCCGCGGCGAACGCGGCGGCCTCGTTGTCGTCGGCGCAATCGCCGACGGCGATGGCCGCGCCGGCGAAGTCGGCCGGGGTCCATTCTCGCTCGTGCAACGCCACCGCGCCGACCGGCGGCGCAGCGGCAAGCGCGCGCATGTCCTGCGTCGCCACCGGAGCAAAGACATCGACTTGCGCGCCGGCGGCGGAGAGAAGTTCCACCTTCCAGACCGCCGCTTGCGTCCCGCCGGCGACGAGGCCGCGCTTGCCTTGCAGCGCGAAGAACGCTGGCAGGCGCGACAGGGCGGCCATACGGGTCGAACCAATTTCCGAGGGGGCGCGGCTCATGCGTGTATCCTAAGCTCTCGCAGAGATAGAATGTTCTCCTTTTGGCGGCAACTACGGTCGGTCATCTTGGAATAATCGTATCGATGCAAAAGCCTCTCCGACACGATTGTTTCAGTTAACCGGCCATCGCGGATAAGTTCGGGCGTGCTGCGAACCTGTCTACCGGGGCTCCTGCCGTCTGCATTCAAACGGCGTGCCACGACCGGCGGCCAAAGAGCGCTCAAAGACTTGGCGGGCGCCCGCCGGGATTTCCGCCGGGCGCCCGTAGTTTCACGTCAGTCAGCCTGTAAGCCGGGTTCTGGATGGCATGCGGACACTGCCCGCATGCGTGACGGCCATTCCTCTGGGACGCCGGTTGCCCGGCGCCTCCAGCAACCTACCCGAACGGCCGGATCTGGGCATTGATCCCGAAGCCCCTTGCACTTGCGTACGCAAAGCCTCGCGCCGTTCCTATTCGGTCTTGCTCCCGGTGGGGTTTGCCGTGCCGCCGGCGTTGCCGCCAGCGCGGTGCGCTCTTACCGCACCGTTTCACCCTTGCCGCGGTTGTTACGCAACGCGCCGCGGCGGTTTGTTCTCTGTGGCACTTTCCCTAGGCTCGCGCCCGCCGGACGTTATCCGGCACCGCTTGTCCATGGAGCCCGGACTTTCCTCCCCGGCAACCTTTCGGCCTTGCCGGAGCGGCCGTCCGGCCGACTGACGCCACAGGGATGGTGATCTCGGCCGCCGCCGTCAAGAGGCGGCGAGATGCGCGAAATCGCGGGCGCGCGCGGCCATATTGCGCACCCGGCCGCGATGGGCGAGGAGGTCGCGCAAGGTGGCGCGGGTCGACTGATCGGCCGCGCCATCGACGCGCGCCGGCCGGAAATGACGCTGGAATGCGGTTACCGCGTCGTGCATGGCCGAGTTGTAGTAGTTGTTCATCGGGACGCTGTAGCCGTAGCCGCTGAGCGATTCCTGGAGGGCGGCAACGGCCTCGCCGCGGTCGCCGAGCGTGAGCAGATCGCCGTCGGTGATCGGCGCCGGCTTGACCCAGTGGCCGATCCCGGAATCGTGGAGCGTGTGCCAGGGGAATTTTTCCCCCGGGTCCTGCTTGCGCCCGGGCGAAACATCCGAATGCGCGAGCACGCGCACCGGCGGAATGGCGTTTCGGGTTTGAATACTGCGGCAGAGCGCAGTGACGGCCGCGATCTGCCGTTTGGGAAAATCCGGGTAGCCGTGCTCATGACCGGGATTGGCGATCTCGACCCCGATCGAGCAGGAATTGATGTCGGTTTCGCCGGCCCAGAACGCTGCGCCGGCATGCCAGGCGCGCCGGTTTTCCTGCACCATCTGCACGATCTGCCCGTCTTCGAACACGAAGTAATGGGCCGATACCTCGGTGCCGCGCGCGCATAAACGATCGAGTGCGGCGGCGGCGCTCGGCATGCCGGTGTAGTGGAGGACGATCATGTCCGGGCGTCGCACGCCCTGGCGCTCGCCGTGATTGGGCGAAGGCCGCACTTCGGCAACGACACTTGACTCGGGTTGAAACGCGACCGACGACATGCGGCAACTTTAAGGCAAAGGATTCCGTCGACAAGGCGTTTTGCGCGCGCGAGCGGCCGAGTCGAAAAGAAAAACGCTGCTCGTTGCCGCCGTGCAACGCACCCCGTCGCGTCAAGTGCGATCGCGGTGTGCGATTCCTAACCCCGCGCTGGCGCGCGACCGCGCCCAACGAGCACGACCGGCCCGGTGTGCTTGCCGCTCTGAGCCAAGCAGCGGGACCTCAACCTTTCTTTAAGCTTACCCCTCGCTAATCGAATTTGAGCGGAGCGGCCGAGCGGTAAGGCCAGTCCGTTGACGCCCCATATTGGCCCATGATAGCCCATTTATACCCAAGCTGGTCTACGACGCTGGGCGCCGGTCTCAGCCCGAGGGCGGCGGCAAAGCCGGATCGGCCGTGGGATTACCGGCTAGAGCGGCCGCGCCTTTATGGCCTACGGCGCGGCGAGAGGCGAGATGGACCGGTTCGTGTCCCACTACATGCTTCGTCTGGACGCCAAGGGCCGCGTCTCGGTGCCGGCTTCCTTCCGTGCGGTGCTGGCACGCGACGGCTTCGACGGACTCTATTGCTATCCAGCGCTCGATCGGCCGGCGCTCGATGCCGGCGGCAATGCATTGCTTGCCGAGATCGAATTGCTCCTCGCCGGCTTCTCGCCGTTCTCCGATCAGCGCGAGCAATTCTCGCTCGCGCTCTACGGCCCGAGCGAGACGCTGAAGATCGACGGCGAAGGCCGCGTCGTGCTTACCGACGCGCTGAAGACGCATGCGGGAATCGCCGACGCCGCGACCTTCGTTGGTCTCGGCCACAAATTTCGAATTTGGGAGCCCGGCCGCTTTCGCGCGGAACTCGCGGAGGCCACCGAGAAGGTCCGCGCCTTCAAGCAGGAGCTGGGCGCCCGGATGGCGGCGGCGAAGCCGCATGGAGCACGGGAATGATGACGGGCAGCGACAGCGGTGCTGTCGCTGGCGGACTGGCCCGTCACGTTCCCGTGCTCGCCCGCCGCGCCGTGGCGTGGCTCGGCGTGCGTGACGGCGGCGTTTATGTCGACGCCACGTTCGGCGCCGGCGGTTATACGCGCGCGATCCTGGCGACGCCTAATGCGCGCGTGATCGGGATCGACCGCGACCAGCAAGCGATCGCCATGGGCGCCGACCTGGTGAGCGAGGCGCAGGGCCGCCTCGATCTGGTCGAAGATCGCTTCTCCAACCTGGAATCCGTTTTGGCCGGCGGCGATGCGGCAGCCGTCGATGGCGTCGTCTTCGACCTCGGCGTTTCGTCGATGCAGCTCGATCAAGCCGCGCGCGGCTTTTCCTTCCGGCTCGACGGGCCGCTCGATATGCGCATGGGCCGCGACGGCCCCAGCGCCGCTGATGTCATCGCCGCCGCAAGCGAGCGCGAGCTTGCCGCCATCATTGCCACGCTCGGCGAAGAGCACCAGGCGCGGGCCATCGCGCGGGCGATCGCCAAGGCGCGGGACGAGCAGCCGATCGGCTCGACGCGCGCGCTCGCCGACATCGTCGCCCGCGTGGTGCGCACGCGCGAAGGCATGATCCATCCGGCGACGCGGACCTTCCAGGCGCTGCGGATTTTCGTCAACGACGAGCTTGCCGAACTGGCGCGCGGCCTCGCCGCCGCCGAGCGCGTCCTCAAGCCCGCCGGGCGGCTGGTCGTGGTCGCCTTCCATTCGCTCGAGGATCGCATCGTCAAAAACTTCCTGGTGGAGCGGAGCCGCGCCCCGGCTGCTTCGCGGCATCGGCCGCAGATCGCTTCCGCGCCGGCGACGTTCCGCGTGCTCACGCGCCGGCCGGAAACCCCGGACGAAGCCGAGATTGCGGCCAACCCGCGCGCCCGCTCGGCGAAGCTGCGCGCCGCCGAGCGCACCGATGCCGCGCCGCGTTCCGGCGCCATCGACGCGCTGCTGCCGCGGCTTCCTTCGCTCGCCTCGGTCATGCGGGGGCGGGCATGATCCTGCGCATTGTCAATTTCGTGGTGATCGGCGCGCTGGTGCTCGCGGCGGCTTATGTCTATCGCATCAAGTTCGATTCCACGGTCCAGGGCGAGCGTCTCGCCAAGCTGCGCAGCGAGGTGCGGCGCGAGCGCGATCGTATCGCGGCGCTGCGCGCGCAGTGGGGCGAGCTCGACAATCCGGCGCGCGTCGAGGCGCTCGCCAAGCGCTACCTCAAGCTCAAGCCGGTGGTGCCGACGCAGTTCGATGCGCTCGATCGGCTGCCCGATCGTCCGCCGCAATTCATCAAGCCCGACAGCAAAGATCCGATCGGCGTCATGATCGAGAATATCGACGAACCCGACTCGACGACCGGCAGCATCGCGCCGCCGGCCGAGAATGCCAACGAAGCGCCGGCGCCGACGCCCGCGGCAGATCCGGATCAGTGAACGAATGACCGTGCTGGCGCAAACCGTATCGCTCACCCCGGCGCAGCCCTGGCGGCGGCAGCTCGTGCGCAGCCTGCTCTACGGCGACATCGACCGGGCCGCCAAGGCTCGGGCGCGGGTGGGCCTGGCGATCCTCGCCTTCGCCGCCGTCTACGCCATCATCGCCGCGCGTCTCGTCATGTTCGCGCTGGTGGCCGACAGCCGCATCGCCCATCACGGCGGCGCCGGCGATGCGATCGCGACCGCGCGTCCCGATATCCTCGACCGCAACGGCGAGGTCCTGGCGACCGATGTGCGCGTGCCCTCGCTCTACGGCGAGCCGCGGCGGATCATCGATGTCGACGAAGCGGTCGAGCTCTTGACCGCCGACCTGCCCGACCTCGACGCCGGCGAGCTACGCGAGCGGCTCTCCTCGCGCCGCGGCTTCGTCTGGCTCAAGCGCGACATCACGCCCGAGCAGCAGCGCGAAATCTATCACCAGGGCCTGCCGGGCATCGGCTTCTTAAACGAGAACAAGCGCACCTATCCGAACGGCGCCGAGATCTCGCACGTCATCGGCCACGTCAACATCGACAATCAGGGCATCGCCGGCATGGAGAAGTGGCTCGACGGGCACGGGCTCGCCGCGCTGCACATGGCGGGGCTCGCCACCGACCGGCTGCAGAACCCGGTCGAGCTCGCGGTCGATCTGCGCGTGCAGCATGCGCTGCGCGACGAGCTCGTCGCCGCGCGCGCCAAGTTCAAGGCGATTGCCGCCGCCGGCATCGTCCTCAATGTGCGCAGCGGCGAGGTCGTCGCCATGGTTTCGGAGCCCGACTACGACCCCAACAATCCGCACGAGGCGCTCGATCCGACGCGCATCAATCGGCTCACCACCGGCGTGTTCGAGATGGGATCGACCTTCAAGGCGTTCACCATCGCCATGGCGCTCGACTCCGGCAAGGTCACGCTCAAATCGTCCTTCGACGCGCGCATGCCGCTGCGCTTCGGCAAATTCGACATCCACGATTTCCACGCGCAGAACCGCGTGCTCACCGTGCCGGAAATCTTCACCTACTCCTCCAACATCGGCGCGGCGCGCGCCGCGCTCGCCGTCGGCGTCGACGCGCACAAGGCGTTCCTCAAGAAGCTGGGCCAGCTCGACCGTCTGCGCACCGAACTGCCGGAGAGCGCCGAGCCGATCGTGCCCAGGCGCTGGGGCGAGCTCAATACCATCACTATCGCCTTCGGCCACGGCCTCTCGGTCGCGCCGCTGCAGGCGATGATGGGCGTCGCCGCGCTGATGAATGGCGGCATTCTCATTCCGCCGACCTTCCTCAGGCGCGGCGAGGCCGAGGGGCAGGCGCTCGGCAAGCGCGTCATCAAGCCCGAGACCTCGGAGATGATGCGCTACCTGATGCGGCTCAATGTCGAGAAGGGCACGGCCGAGAAGGCCGAGGTGCCGGGCTACTATATCGGCGGCAAGACCGGCACCGCCGATAAGGTGATCAACGGCCGCTATTCCAAGACCAAGGTGCTCACCGATTTCATGGCGGTGCTGCCGGCCGATCAGCCGCGCTACGTGCTGTTGATCATGCTCGACGACCCGCAGGTGATCGCGGAAACGCACGGCTTCAACACCTCGGGCTGGAACGCGGTGCCGGTCGGCGGCGCGGTAGTGGCGCGCATCGCGCCGCTCCTCGGCATCGAGCCGCGCCTGAACCTGCCGACGGCCGACGCCCTGATACTGGCCTCGATCAAGGAAAGCAGGTAAGGCGGGGCCCGTTATTGCGCGATCGGTTCGAGGCGAACCGATCGTCGCTCTAACGTTCTGGCCGAGCATGATTTTTTCGGAAAACCGGTGCCCGCTCTTCCGGGTCATGCGCAAAGCGAACCGGCAATGAAGCTGCGCGAAATTCTGCCCGCCGACGTCGACATCGAGGCACGCTATGCCGATCTCGAGGTCGGCGGGGTGACGGCGGACAGCCGTGCGGTCAAACGCGGCGACGTCTTCGTCGCGATCGCCGGCGGCGAGACCGACGGCTTGCGCTTCGTCGAAGGTGCGCTCGCCGCCGGTGCGGTTGCGATCCTCGCCGAGCGGCTGCCGGACGCGCCATTGCCTAAAGGGATCGCGTCGGTGCGCGTCGGCAATGCGCGGCGCGCGCTCGCGCTCATGGCCGGCAAGCTCTACCCGCGCCAGCCGCAGACGATCGCCGCCGTCACCGGCACGAGCGGCAAGACTTCGGTCGCGGCGTTCACGCGGCAGATCTGGACCGCGCTCGGCCATCGCGCCGCGAGCATCGGTACCATCGGCATCGTCTCGCCGCGCGGCGAGACCTATGGCTCACTCACGACACCGGACCCGGTGGCGCTGCACCGTTCGCTCGACGCGCTCGCCGGCGAAGGCGTGACCCATCTCGCGATCGAGGCATCCTCGCACGGGCTCGACCAATATCGCCTCGACGGCCTGCGCATCGCCGCCGGCGCGTTCACCAACGTCACCCGCGACCATCTCGACTATCACCCAAGCTTCGCGGCCTATTTCGCCGCCAAGCTGCGGCTGTTCGAGGCTCTCCTTAAACCCGGTGGCGCCGCGGTCATCGATGTCGACCACGAGCACGCGGACAGGGTCGTCGCCATGGCTAAGGCGCGCAATCTTTCGATCGTGAGCGTCGGACGGCGCGGGTCCGGCATCCGGCTGGTCCAATCTGTGATCGAGGGATTCTCGCAAACGCTCCGCCTGGAACATCGCGGTAGGAATTTTCAGGTGCGCCTGCCGCTGGTCGGCGAGTTTCAGGTCGAGAACGCGCTGGTCGCCGCCGGACTGGCCATCGCGACCGGCGGCGATCCGGCGCCGGTGTTCTCCGCGCTCGAGCATCTCACCGGCGCCAAGGGCCGGCTCGAGCTGGTCGGGACGAGCCGCAACGCGCCGATCTTCGTCGACTACGCGCACAAGCCCGATGCGCTCGCCAAGGCGCTCGATGCCCTACGGCCTTATGCAGCCGGGCGGCTCGTGGTGGTGTTCGGCGCCGGCGGCGACCGCGATCGCGGCAAGCGGCCGCTGATGGGCGCGGTGGCCGCCGCCAAAGCCGAGCGGGTGATCGTCACCGACGACAATCCGCGCAGTGAGGACGCCGCGGCGATCCGCGCCGCCATCATGGCGCAAGCGCCTGGCGCCGTGGAGATCGGCGACCGGCGCGAGGCGATCCGCTCGGCCATCGCTGCGCTGCGCGCGGGGGACGTGCTGTTGATAGCCGGCAAGGGCCATGAAACCGGCCAAATCATCGGCGACCGGGTGGTGCCGTTCAGCGATCACGAGGCGGTCGCCGCGGCGCTCAAGGAGCTTGCCGCATGACGGCGCGCCCGCTGTGGACGGTTGACGCGATGGCTGCCGCGATCGGCGCCGAGCGCCAGGGCGCGCCGCAGTCGGTCTCCGGCATTTCGATCGACAGCCGCACAATTGCCGCCGGCGATGCGTTCTTCGCCATTAAAGGCGATCAGCGCGACGGGCATGAATTCGTCGCGCGGGCGCTCGAGGCCAATGCCGCGCTGGCCGTCGTCGCCGCCGATCGCCGCAGCACAATGCCGAGCGGCGCGCCGCTCTTGCTGGTGCCGGATGTGCTTGCCGCGCTGCGCGATCTTGCCGCCGCGGCGCGCGCCCGCACCGCGGCCAAGGTGATCGGCGTCACCGGTTCGGTCGGCAAGACCGGGACCAAGGAGGCGTTGCGGCTCGCGCTCGGCAAGGATGGCGAGACGCACGCCTCGGTCGCCTCCTACAACAATCATTGGGGCGTGCCGCTCTCGCTCGCACGCTGCCCGGCGAGCGCCCACTACGCGGTGCTGGAAATGGGAATGAACCACGCCGGCGAGATCGCGCCGCTGTCGCGGCTCGCCCGTCCGCATGTCGCGATCATCACCACGATCGCGCCGGTGCATCTAGAATTCTTCGGTTCGCTCGCCAAGATCGCCGACGCCAAGGCGGAGATTTTTCTCGGCCTCGAAGCCGGCGGCGCCGCCGTCCTCGACCGCGACAATGCGCAATTCGCGCAGCTCAAGCGCCGCGCCAAGGAGGCGGGCGTCGCCCGCGTCGTGTCGTTCGGCGAGCACGAAAAGGCCGACGCCCGCCTGCGCAAATGCGTTCTGCACTCCGATTGCTCGACGGTCGAGGCGCAGATCCTCGGCACCGACCTCACCTACAAGATTGGCGCGCCCGGCCGGCATCTCGTGCGCAACTCGCTGGCGGTGCTGGCGACGACCGTTCTGGTCGGCGCCGACCTGGCGCTCGCGGCGCTGGCGCTGGCGGAATTCAAGGCCGGATCCGGCCGCGGCGCGTTGATCGAAATCGACCTGCCCGGCGGCCCGGCATTCGTGCTCGACGAGAGCTACAACGCCAATCCGGCGTCGGTCGCGGCGGCGCTCGCTCTGCTCGGACAAACCGCAACGGGGCCGCGCGGTCGGCGCATCGCCGTCCTTGGCGACATGCTCGAGCTCGGGTCGCGCGGACGTGCGTTGCATCGCGGCCTCCTTGCGCCGATCGAGGCCAACGCGATCGATTTGGTGTTCTGCTGCGGCCCGCTCATGCGCGCGCTGTGGCAGGCTCTTCCCGCCGGCCGTCGCGGCGGCTATGCAGAGGACTCCGCCGCGCTCGAGGCGCAAGTGCTGTCCGCGGTCCGTGCCGGCGATGTCGTCATGGTCAAGGGCTCGCTCGGCTCGCGCACGGCGCCCATCGTCAAGGCGCTGCAGCGACTCTCGGTGCGCCACGACAGGCTGGAAACGGCGTCGGTACAGGGTTGAGGCAATGCTCTATTGGCTGGTCGAACTGTCGGACAAGCTCTCCGTCCTCAATGTGTTCCGCTACATCACCTTCCGCACCGGCGGTGCGGTGATCACCGCGCTCGTCTTCGTCTTTTTGTTCGGCCCCTCGATCATCGATCGGCTGCGTCTCCTGCAGGGAAAAGGCCAGCCGATCCGCACCGACGGCCCGAAATCGCACATCATCGCCAAGGCCGGAACACCGACGATGGGCGGGCTGATGATCCTTTCCGGCATGCTGGTGTCGACGCTGCTGTGGGCCAATCCGGCCAATCCCTATGTCTGGGTGGTGCTCTGGGTCACGCTCGGCTTCGGCCTGATCGGGTTCTACGACGACTATCTGAAAGTCAAAAAACAGACGCACGCCGGATTTAGCGGCCGCACGCGCCTGGGCACCGAAGCGGTCATCGCCGGATTCGCCTGCATCGCCCTGGTCGAGCTCGGCCATTTGCCGTTCTCGACCTCGCTGGTGTTCCCGTTCTTCAAGGAGCTGGTGGCCAATCTCGGCTGGTTCTTCATCCTGTTCGCGGCCTTCATCATCGTTGGCGCCGGCAACGCGGTGAACTTGACCGACGGCCTCGACGGTCTCGCCATCGTTCCGGTGATGATCGCGGCGGCGAGCTTCGGCATGATCGCCTACCTTTCCGGCAACGCGGTGTTCGCCGATTACCTGCAGATCCACTATGTGCCCGGCACCGGCGAGCTCGCGATCGTGTGCGGCGCCGTGCTCGGCGCCGGGCTCGGCTTCCTCTGGTTCAACGCGCCGCCGGCTTCGATCTTCATGGGCGATACCGGCTCGCTCGCGCTCGGCGGCATGATCGGGGTCGTGGCGGTCGCCACCAAGCACGAGATCGTGCTCGCGGTGATCGGCGGCCTGTTCGTGCTCGAGGCGGTCTCGGTCATTGTCCAGGTGGTGTCGTTCAAGCTCACCGGCAAGCGCGTCTTCAAGATGGCGCCGATCCATCATCATTTCGAACAGCTCGGCTGGACCGAGCCGCAGATCGTCATTCGCTTCTGGATCGTCTCGGTCGTACTCGCGCTTGCGGGACTGTCGACCTTGAAGCTGAGGTAGCCTCGCCGTGATTCCGGTCACGACCTTTGCCGGAAAAAAAGTCGCGGTGTTCGGGCTGGGCGGCTCGGGGCTGGTGAGCGCGAGCGCGCTGCTCGCCGGCGGCGCCGATGTCGTCGCCTTCGATGACGACGCGCAGAGTGTCGCCAAGGCGAACGCCGCCGGCATCCCTACGACGGATCTGCATAGTATCGACTGGTCGCGGATCGCCGCGCTTGTGCTCGCGCCCGGCGTTCCGCTCACCCATCCGGCGCCGCACTGGGTCGCCGAGCTCGTGCGAAAAGCCGGGATCGAAGTGATCGGCGACATCGAGCTGTTTTGCCGCGAGCGCCGAAGCCTGGCGCCGCATGCGCCCTTCGTCGCCATCACCGGCACCAACGGCAAATCGACGACGACGGCGCTCGTCGCCCATCTCGCGGCTTCGGCCGCAATGGACGCGCAGCTTGGCGGCAATATCGGCACCGCGATCCTGTCGCTGGCGCCGCCGCGCGCCGGCCGGGTCCAACCGGTGCGCGTTCACGTCATCGAGTGCTCTTCCTATCAGATCGATCTCGCGCCGACGCTCGATCCCTCGGTCGGCATCCTGATCAATCTCAGCGAAGATCATCTCGATCGCCACGGCACCATGGAGCACTACGCGGCGGTCAAGGAGCGCCTCGTCGCCGGCGTGCCGAAGGATGGCACCGCGATCGTCGGCGTCGATGACGCATGGTGCCGGAACATCGCCGACCGGCTCGACCGGTCGGGCAAGCGCGTGGTGCGGATTTCCGTGCGGCGCGAATTGACCGAGGGACTCTGCGTCGAAGCCGGGCGGATCATGCGCGCCGTGGGCGGCGCTGCTTCGGTAATCGCCGACCTCAACGGCATCGGGGCGCTGCGCGGACTGCACAACGCGCAGAACGCCGCCTGCGCGGCGGCTGCGGCGCTGGCGCTCGGCCTCCCGCCGGCGGCGATCCAGGCGGGGCTTCGCTCGTTTCCCGGGCTCGCGCATCGCATGGAAGAAGTCGGCCGGCGCGGTGCGGTGCTCTTCGTCAATGATTCCAAGGCCACTAATGCCGATTCGGCCGCGCAGGCGCTCGCCTGCTTCGGCGACATTTTCTGGATCGCCGGCGGCAGAGCAAAAACCGGCGGCATCGAATTGCTGCGCGATTTCTTCCCGCGCCTGCGCAAGGCGTATCTGATCGGCGAGGCGGCGGAGGAATTCGCCGCAACGCTCGCGGCCGACGTGCCGCATGAGACCGCCGGCACCCTCGAGGCGGCGCTGGCGGCGGCTGCGCGCGACGCCGAAGCCTCGACGGCGCGCGAGCCGGTCGTGCTCCTCTCACCCGCCTGCGCCTCGTTCGACCAGTATCGCAATTTCGAGGTGCGCGGCGACGCGTTCCGGGCGCTCGTGCACAAGCTGCCGGGGATCATCGCCAATTGACAATACGGATCATCAAAGGGGACTTCGGCGACCCACGCGTGGACGCTCTCTTGCGCGTCCACGTGACTCAGGCTCGGGCGGAAACGGCGCCGGGCAGTGCGCATGCTCTGGATCTCGACGGACTGCGATCGCCCGAGATCAGCTTTTGGACGATGTGGGAAGACGAGACGCTCTTGGGCTGCGGAGCGCTCAAGCGGCTGTCCGCGGATCACGGCGAGGTCAAATCGATGCACACCGCGCAGGCCATGCGCCGGAGGGGAGCAGGCAGCGCGATGCTGCGTCACCTCATCGCGGCTGCTCGAGCCGATGGCATGTCGCGGCTGAGCCTGGAGACCGGCTCATGGGATTATTTTCAGCCGGCGCAGGCGCTCTACCGGTGCCACGGTTTCGTCGAGTGCCCGCCATTCGCCGACTATGTGCTCGATCCGAACAGCGTGTTCATGACGCTGGACCTGCGGGGATCGTAAACCCAAAGATGCCGCTCGCGGCACGAAGCCGAAATTCGAGCGGCGAGGCATCTACGTTCTTAATCCCCCGGAAACCATCGCGGTGCCAGGACTAGGCCGGGACTTGTTTCGGGGGACGCCATGGCCTCGCGCGCGCAGCCGACGCTGTTGAGCGAATGGTGGCGGACGGTCGACCGGCTGACGCTGGCGGCGCTCGGCGTGCTGATGCTCGGCGGCATCGTGCTCTGCCTCGCCGCGAGCCCGCCGGTCGCCGCGCGCATCGGTCTCGACCCGTTTCACTTCGTCAACCGCCAGGTGCTGTTCCTCATTCCCGCGGCGGGCGTGTTGATCGTGACGTCATTTCTCTCGCCGCGCGAAATCCGGCAGCTGGCGCTGATCGTCTTTGCCGTCAGTCTTCTCCTGGTCGCCGCCACGCCCTTCTTCGGCGCCGAGATCAAAGGCGCGCGGCGCTGGCTGGTGATCCTCGGCGTGAACATCCAGCCCTCGGAGTTCCTCAAGCCGGCCTTCGTGGTGCTGATCGCCTGGCTGTTCGGCGAATCCGACAAGCGTGCGGAAATGCCGGCGAACAGCATCGCGCTCGCTCTTCTTGTCGTCGTGGTCGGCCTCTTGGTGCTGCAGCCCGATTTCGGCCAGACCATGCTGATCACGCTCGTCTGGGGCGCGCTGTTCTACATGGCGGGCATGCGCTTCATCTGGGTGCTCGGGCTCGGCGCCACCGCGACGGTCGGGCTCCTGGCCGCCTTCTACA
Organism: uncultured Alphaproteobacteria bacterium; assembly: GCA_963850855.1. Lineage (GTDB taxonomy): Bacteria > Pseudomonadota > Alphaproteobacteria > Rhizobiales > Xanthobacteraceae > BOG-931. Next base: position 73,213 of record CAWKNH010000019.1, on the reverse strand, counting down.
CCGTCCCGCACGTGGCGCAGCGCATCAACCGCTTCCTCGATCCGACCTCCGGCGACACTTTCAATATCGACATCGCGACCGAATCCTTCATCCGCGGCGGCTGGTTCGGCCGCGGTCCCGGCGAGGGCACGATCAAACGCATCCTGCCGGAAGGCCACACCGATTTCGTGTTCGCGGTGGCGGCGGAGGAATTCGGCGTCGCGCTCTGCCTCATTCTGGTCGCGCTGTTCGCGTTCATTGTGATCCGCGCGCTCACCGTCGCGATGCGCAACGATGATGCATTCATCCGCTTCGCCGCCGCCGGGCTTGCGATCCTGTTCGGGCTGCAATCGACGATCAACATGGCCGTCAATCTGCACCTCATGCCGGCGAAAGGAATGACCCTGCCGTTCATCTCCTATGGCGGCTCGTCGCTCATTTCGCTCGCCTACGGCATGGGCATGCTGCTTGCTCTCACCCGCGAGCGCCCGCGCGCGCAGCTCGGCGAATTCATGCTCGCCGGGCGGGGTATTTGATGCCCGAGCCGGCCGGCGCGGCGGTGCTGGTCGCGGCCGGCGGAACCGGCGGTCACCTGTTCCCGGCCGAGGCGCTGGCGGCGGCGCTGGTGCAACGCGGCCGCGCCGTTCATCTCGCAACCGATCGGCGCGCAGCGCGTTATGGCGGCGCCTTCGCCGATCAGGCCATCCACGTCATCGCCAGTGAGACGCTACGCGCGCGCAATCCGGTCGCCTTGGCCCGAACATCGCTCGCGCTCGGCGTCGGGTTTGTCCAAGCGTGGGCATTGATCGGCCGGCTCAAGCCCGCGGCGGTGATCGGCTTCGGCGGCTACCCGACCATCCCTCCGCTTCTGGCCGCGGTGTGGCGCGGCGTTCCTAGCCTGATCCACGAATCCAACGCCGTCTTCGGCCGCGCCAATCGGCTGTTGGCGCCGCGGGTGAACGCGATCGCCACCGCCTTTCCCGATGTCTCCGGCGGCGATCCGCGCCTGACGGCCAAGGCGACGCTCACCGGCAATCCGGTTCGGCCGGCGGTCGTCGCGGCGGCGGCAACGCCCTATCCGGCGCCGGGCGATCCGCTGCGGCTGTTGATTTTCGGCGGCAGCCAGGGCGCGCGGATCATGGCCGATGTCGTTCCGGCCGCGATCGCGCTGCTTGACGCCGGGCTGCGCGCGCGGCTCGCCATCGCGCAGCAGGCGCGCGAGGAGGATCTGGCGCGGGTGCGCAGCGCCTATGCCGCGCTCTCGATCGCGGCGGAGAGCGCGCCGTTCTTCCCCGACCTGCCGGCGCGGGTGGCGGCGAGCCATCTGATCGTGGCGCGCTCCGGCGCCTCGACCATTGCCGAGCTTGCCGCCATCGGCCGGCCGGCATTCCTGGTGCCGCTGCCGCATGCGCTCGATCAGGACCAATTCGCCAATGCCGGCCAGCTTGAGAATGCCGGCGGCGCGATCCGGCTGGTGCAGGAGGAGTTTACCCCGCGGCGGCTCGCCGCCGAGATCGCCGCGCTCGCGGCGGCGCCGCAGCGGCTCGCCGCCATGGCGGCGGCGGCGCGGTCGCTCGGCCGGCTGGACGCCGCCGACCGCCTCGCCGACCTGGTGCTCGAGGTGGCGGAAACGCAATCCAGGCAGTAGTTTCGCCACCGTATCATCCGTCACGGCCGGACTTGTTCCGGCCATCCGCGTCTTGCATTGATAGACCGAAGACGGGGATGCCTTGCGTGAAGCCGGGCATGGCGAAGCGGGAGAACCCATGAAATTGCCGCTCGACATCGGTGCGGTGCATTTCGTCGGCATCGGCGGCATCGGCATGAGCGGCATCGCCGAGGTGATGGTCAATCTCGGATACGCGGTGCAGGGTTCCGATCAGGCCGAAAGCGCCAACGTCAAGCGACTGCGCGAGAAGGGCGTGAAGATCGCGATCGGGCATTCCGCCGACAATCTCAACGGCGCCCGCGTCGTCGTCGTCTCCTCGGCGATCAAGTCCGACAATCCGGAGCTCGTCGGCGCGCGCGCGCAGCGGCTGCCGGTGGTGCGCCGCGCCGAGATGCTGGCCGAGCTGATGCGGCTCAAAAGCTGCGTCGCCATCGCCGGCACTCATGGCAAGACCACGACCACATCCATGGTGGCGGCGCTCCTCGACGCCGGCGGCTTCGACCCGACGGTGATCAATGGCGGCATCATCAACGCCTACGGCACCAATGCGCGGCTCGGCGCCGGCGACTGGATGGTGGTCGAGGCCGACGAATCCGACGGCACGTTCCTGCGGCTTCCCGCCGACATCGCCGTCGTGACCAATGTCGATCCCGAGCACCTCGATCACTTCAAGACCTTCGAGGCGGTGCAGGAGGCGTTTCGCGCCTTCGTCGAGAACGTGCCGTTCTACGGATTTTCGGTGATGTGCACCGATCACCCGGTGGTGCAGACCCTCGTCGGCCGCATCGAGGACCGCCGCATCGTCAGCTATGGCGAGAACCCGCAGGCCGACGTGCGGCTGGTCGATGTCTCGCATGCCGGCGGTACCTCGCTGTTCACCGTGGTGTTCCGCGACCGCGCCGCGCGCTTCCTGCACGAGATCAAGAACCTGGCGCTGCCGATGCCCGGGCTGCACAACGCGCTCGACGCCACGGCGGCGATCGCGGTCGCGCACGAGCTTGGCGTCGGCGACGATGCGATCCGCAAAGCGCTCGCCAATTTCGGCGGCGTGCGCCGGCGTTTCACCCGCACCGGCATCTGGAACGGCGTCACCATCGTCGACGACTACGCCCACCACCCGGTCGAGATCGCCGCCGTGCTCAAGGCGGCGCGCGAATCGACCAAGGGCCAGGTGATCGCCGTGGTGCAGCCGCATCGCTACACGCGGCTCTCCGCCTTGTTCGAGCAATTCTGCACCTGCTTCAACGATGCCGACGCCGTCATCGTCGCGCATGTCTATGAGGCCGGCGAGGCGCCGATACCTGGCGCCGATCGCGACTCGCTCGTTCAGGGCCTGCGTACTCACGGCCACCGGCAGGTTGTCGCGCTCGACAGCCCCGAGAAGCTGGCCGGCCTGGTGCGGGAGATGGCGCGGCCCACCGATTACGTCGTCTGCCTCGGCGCCGGTTCGATCACGCAATGGGCCTATGCGCTGCCGGGGGAATTGGCGGCGGCGTCATGACCAAGACCTGCCTGGCGGTTCGCCATGTTGCCTTCGAGGATCTCGGTCTGCTCGGAGCGCTGGTCGCCGCGAGCGGCTATGAGGTTCGCTATCATGATGCCGGTATCGAGCCGTTCGACGCGCAGACGCTAGTCGCGCCCGATCTCGTTGTCGTGCTCGGCGGTCCGATCGGCGTCTATGAGGGCGAAACCTATCCCTTCATCACCGGCGAAATCGCCGCGATCGCCGCGCGCATCGAATCCGACAGGCCGATCCTCGGCATCTGCCTGGGCGCGCAGATGATGGCGGCAGCACTTGGCGCGCGCGTGGCGCCGGGTCCGGTCAAGGAGATCGGCTGGGCGCCGTTGACGCTGACGCCCGCCGGCCGGGCTTCGGTGCTGGCGCCGCTCGGCACCTCGCCCGTGCTGCACTGGCACGGCGACAATTGCGAGCTGCCGGCGGGATGCGAGCGTCTCGCCTCGACGCCGCATTGTCCGGTGCAGGCGTTCGCCCGCGCGCCGTCGCAACTCGCGCTGCAATTTCACCTGGAGACCGAGCCGGCGCGGTTCGAAAGCTGGCTAGTCGGCCACACCGTCGAGCTTGGCAAGGCCGGCGTCGATCCGCGCAAGGTGCGCGCGGAGGCGCGCACGCTCGGGCCGGCGACATGCGAAGCTGGACGCAAGGTGCTGGCGGCTTGGCTTGATTCGCTTGCAGTGTGAGCCGAATGAGTTTTGCCGACATCGCGCGCGACCTGAAAGCAGAGATGCCGGCCTTGCGCGGGCGGCTCCTCGCCAACCAGTCGCTCGCCGAGCTGACCTGGTTCCGCGTCGGCGGGCCGGCGCAGGTTTTGTTCATGCCGGAGGACGAAGACGACCTGGCGTATGTCTTGCAAAACACGCCGGCCGAAATTCCCGTCACCGTCATCGGTCTCGGCTCGAACCTGATCGTGCGCGACGGCGGACTGCCGGGCGTGGTGGTGCGGCTCGGCCGCGGCTTTAGCGAGGTCGCCGTCGAAGGCGTCAATGTACGCGCCGGCGCTGCGGTGCCCGACGTAAAGGTCGCACGCGCGGCGCAGGAAGCCGGCGTCGCCGGCTTGGCGTTCCTGCGCGGCATTCCCGGTGCGATCGGCGGTGCGCTGCGCATGAATGGCGGCGCCTATGGGCGCGAGACCAAGGACGCGCTGGTTGCGGCGCGCGCGGTCGACCGGCGCGGCCGCGTCCACGTGCTCGGCAACGCCGACATGCACTATGCCTATCGCCACTGCGGCGCGCCTGACGACTACATTTTCACCGGCGCGCTATTCAAAGGCGAACGCGGCGATCCCGCCATCATCGCGGCGGAGATGAACAAGATCACCGAATCGCGCGAGGCGACGCAGCCGGTCAAGAGCCGCACCGGCGGCTCGACCTTCAAAAATCCGCCCGGGCAAAAGGCCTGGCAGCTCATCGATGCCGCCCAATGCCGCGGCTTGCGCATCGGCGACGCGCAGGTGTCGGAGATGCACTGCAATTTTCTGATCAACCTCGGCAGCGCCACCGCCGCCGATATCGAGACGCTGGGCGAGACGGTGCGCCGGCGCGTCAGAGAAAATTCAGGCGTCGAGCTCGAGTGGGAAATCAAGCGCATCGGTGTCGCCGCACCGGGAAGGCAGTAAACCATCATGCTGGGGCATCTGCATCCCGCGCCGCGCCGGCCGAGCCGCGTCGTCGTGCTCGGCGCCCTTGGTTTCGTTGGCGGCACCTGCGCGGGGCGGCTCGCGGCGCGCGACATTCCGGTTCTGCCGCTCGACAAGGACGACATCGATCTCATCGCCGCCGATGCCGGCGAGGAACTGCAAAGGCGGCTGCGCCCCGACGACACCGTGCTCGTCGTCTCGGCGCGCGCGCCCTGCAAGGACACCGGCATGATGGTCGACAATATCCGCATCATGCATGCGGTCTGCAGCGCGCTCGAGCGCGTGCCGGCCGCTCACATAGTCTATTTCAGCTCGGACGCGGTCTACAGCGACGGTCCGCTGCCGCTGACCGAGGAGTCGCCGACGGTCCCGGTCTCGATGCATGGCGCCATGCACCTCGCCCGCGAGCTGATGCTCAAGGTCACCGTCAAGGCGCCGCTCGCCGTGCTGCGTTCGACGCTGATCTACGGCGCTGGCGATCCGCACAATGGCTATGGCCCGAACCAATTCCGCCGTCTCGCCGCCGCCCGCGAGGACATCGTGCTGTTCGGCGAAGGCGAGGAGCGGCGCGATCATGTGCTCATCGACAACGTGGCCGAGATCGTCTGCCGGGTGATCGAGCGAAGGAGCCGCGGCACGCTCAATATCGCGACCGGCGAGGTTGTGAGCTTCCGCGACCTCGCCGAGCGGATCGCCGCTTCGGTCGCGCCGGCCGTGGCGGTGCGCGGAACCCCGCGGCAGGGCGCGATGCCGCATGGCGGCTATCGGCCCTTCGACATCGCCGCCTGCCGCCAAGCCTTCCCGGATTTTCGCTTCACGCCGCTTAGCGACGGGCTAAAGAAGGCGGCGGCCGAATAATGCGGCCGAGTCATCATCAGGTGACCGGGTCTGCGGATAAGATGTCAGTGCATCGCCGCATGCCGCGTGGCCGAGGTAGGCGAATTGCCCGCCGTGCGTGATCCGATCCTCATCGTTGGCGGCGGGCTCGGCGGGCTCACGACGGCGCTCGCCTTGGCGCAATGTGGCTGGCGCACGCGCGTGCTCGAAGGCGCGACGGAATTCGGCGCGATCGGTTACGGCATCCAGTTCGGCCCCAATGTCTTCCACGTCCTCGACCGCCTCGGCGTCGGCGAGGCGGTGCGCGAGGCGTCGGATTCTCCGGCCGCATTGCTCATGCTCGACGCGCTCAGCGGCGCAGAGGTGACGCGCATCCCGACCGGGGCGTCGTTCCGCGCCCGTTTCACCCATCCATACATCATCATTCATCGCATCGATCTGCATAATATTCTGCTCGAGGCGGCGAAGCGCGCGGACGCGATCGAGCTCGTGCCCGAGGCCATGGTCACCGGTTTCGAGGACCAGGGAGATCGGGTCGCAGTTGCGACGATGGATGGGCGGCGCTTCGAGGGGGCGGCGCTGATCGGCGCCGACGGGCTCGGGTCGCGCATTCGCGCGCAACTCATCGGCGACGGCGCGCCGCGGCTCACCGGCTATGTCGCGCATCGCACCATCCTGCCGGCCGCCGCAATCCCCGACGGCGCGAGCCGGGACCACGTCGTGCTCTGGGGCGGACCCGGCTACCATGTCGTGCATTATCCGCTGCGGCACGGCGCGGTGTTCAACGTCGTTGCGGTGTTCCGGACCGCGACCTTCGCCGACAAGCTCGACGCGCGGGCGTACCGTTCCGAGCTGGAGAAGACCTACCGGACGGCGCAGCCGGCGATGCAAGCGCTGCTGGCGATGATGGACGTCGAGCGCCGCTGGGCGATCGCCGACCGGGATCCCATGCGCCACTGGAGCCACGGCCGCGTCGCGCTCCTTGGCGATGCCGCGCATCCGACGCTGCAATCGCTGGCGCAAGGCGCGTGCATGGCGATCGAAGACGGCTTTTGTCTCGCTGCGCAAATCGAGCTTGCCGACGGCGATTTCGCGGCGGCTTTTCGGCGCTATCAGGCGTCGCGGCTCATGCGCACCGCGCGGGTGACGCTGGAGTCGCGCTCGATCTGGGAATTCTTTCACGCCGAGGACATTGCCCGCGAGGTGCGCAACCGCGCCGCCGCCGATTGGGACGAGGCGCACATGTTTCGCTGCCTGGCGTGGCTCTATGACGGCCCGCCAGTTTCGGCGCCGACCTTCCGCTGAGGCGCGAGAACGCTGCGAGCCGGCAAACCTTGTCGCCCTAATCGAGCCTGCCCCAGTGGCCCGATTTTCGCCGGGACTCTCGACGTTTCGCCATTTGTGGATTCTATTGCTGGTCCAGCGAATCAGCGGAACCGGCTCAAGCAGCCTCTTTTGGACCATGGCCAAGCATGTCGCCGTTCTGATGGGAGGCTGGTCGGCCGAGCGCGAAATCTCGCTGCGCTCGGGCAAAGCCTGCGCCGCGGCGCTGGCGCGCATCGGCTACCAGGTCACGCCGATCGATGCCGGACGCGATGTCGCGACCGTGCTGGGCGCGCTCAAGCCTGATGCCGCCCTCAACGTGCTGCATGGCCGGCCCGGCGAAGACGGCACGCTGCAGGGTGTGCTTGAGGTTCTCGGCATTCCCTACAGCCATTCCGGCGTGCTCGCCTCGGCGCTGGCGATGCACAAGGTCTACGCCAAGGAGATCTTCCGCTCCGCCGGCGTGCCGGTCGCGGAAGACAAGGTGGCCTCGCGCTTCGAAGCGGCAAAGCGGCACCTGATGCCACCGCCCTACGTGATCAAACCGATCGCCGAGGGCTCGAGCGTCGGCGTCTTCATCGTCACCCAGGAGCACCCGAACCCGCCGCAGGAGCTCTTTCGCGACGACTGGCCGTTCGGCGATGAGGTGCTCATCGAGCGGTACATCCCGGGAAAGGAGCTTACCTGCGCCGTACTGGGCGACCGCGCCCTCGATGTCATCGAGATCGTACCGGCGACGCGGTTCTACGATTACGAGGCAAAGTACGCCGCCGGCGGCTCGGAGCACCTGCTGCCGGCTAAAATTTTACCAAATGTTTACCAGGAGGTCCGAAGACTCAGTTTGGCTGCCCATAGCGCGCTTGGCTGCCGCGGCGTGAGCCGCGCGGACTTCCGCTACGACGATCGGGGGACGGGAAAGCTGGTCTGTCTTGAGATCAATACCCAGCCGGGCATGACCGAGACCTCGCTCGTGCCCGAGCTGGCAGCATACGCGGGCATCCCCTTCGATGAGCTGGTGCGATGGATGGTGGAGGACGCCTCGATCAACCGCTGACGTGGTCGGGGCCAGCAACGACGGAAGAAGCCGGCGCGCCGCTTGACGGGCCGTCCTTTCCGCGCGCCGCCATCGATCCCGGCCGCGGTCGCGGCGATCGCTTCGCCCGGCTCGCGGGCTATCGTCCGTCGATCCGGCGCTGGCCTGCAAGATTCGCCCTCCTGCCGCGGCGCGGCCTCGGCGTCGCCGCCTCGATCCTCCTCCTGGCCGGGGCGATCGGCTATGGCGTCGTCGCCGGCGGCCATGTGAGCGCGATCATCGACTGGTTCAAGGATGTCGGCGACACGGCAGCGAACGCCGCCGGCTTCCGCATCGCCGCGATCGCGCTCACCGGGCCGAAGGAAGTCAGCCGCGAAGAGGTTCTGACCATTGCCGGTGTGACCGGACGCGCGTCGCTGCTTCTGCTCGACGCCGACGCGGCGCGCAAGCGCCTCTTGGCGAATCCCTGGATCGGCGATGCGGCGGTGCTGAAGCTTTATCCCGATCGCCTGCAGATCACGATCACCGAGCGGCAGGCTTTTGCGCTCTGGCAGAAGGACGGCCGGGTCAGCGTCATCGCCGCCGACGGCACCGTGCTCGAACCGTTCGTCGAGGACCGCTATCTCGGCCTGCCGCTCGTGGTCGGACGCGGCGCCCAACAACAGGCCAGCGATTTCCTCGCCGTGATCAACCGCTACCCGGACATCCGCGCCGCGCTGCGCGCTTCGATCCTGGTCGCCGAGCGGCGCTGGAATCTGCGGCTCAGGAACGGCATCGAGGTACGCTTGCCGGAGACGAATGTCGCGCAGGCGCTCGACCGGCTGGTGACGCTCGACCGGGAGAAGAAGCTCCTGTCGCGCGACATCATCGCTGTCGATCTGCGCTTGCCCGACCAAGTCGGCGTCGCGCTCTCCGAGGCGGCAGCGCAGGCGCGCGAGGATGCGCTGAAAGAGAGCAAGAAAAAGAAGGGCGGCGACGCATGAGCGCCCTCAATTACGGCCTCACCCCGAAGATGAAGCCGATCTCGCCGCGCCGGAGCGCGCTCGTTGCCGCACTCGATATCGGCACCAGCAAGATCGCCTGCATCATTGCCCGTTTGCGGCCGCATCCGCCGCAGCAGATCCTGACCCGAAGGAGCCATGCCGTCGAGGTGGTCGGCTTCGCTCATACCGGCGCGCGCGGCACCAAAGCGGGCGGCGTGGTCAATCTAACCGAGGCAGAGGACGCAATCCGGCACGCGGTGGACAGTGCCGAGCGCATGGCTTCGGTCGAGATCGAGTCGGTCGTGTTGTCGATCTCGGCCGGCCGGCTGGCGAGCGATCTGTTCGCGGCCGAGATCGACGTCGCCGGCTCGGCGGTATCCGCGGGCGACATCGCCCGCGTCCTCGCCGCCGGCGGCCGACAGTCGCGGCGCGATGGCCGCGCCGTGCTGCATTCGCTTCCGGTCAGCTATTCGATCGACGGCGCCAACGGCATCCGCGATCCGCGCGGCATGCTCGGCACGCGCTTCGGCGTCGACATGCACATCGCCACCGCCGACATCGCCGCGGCGCGCAATCTCATTCTCGCGGTCGAGCGCTGCCATCTCTCGGTCGAGGCGATGGTAGCGAGCCCCTACGTCGCCGGGCTTTCAGTTCTCGCCGATGACGAGGCCGATCTCGGCGCGGCGGTGATCGACATGGGCGCCGGTACGACGACAACGGCGGTATTTCTCGGCGGCCGGTTTGTCCATTGCGAAGGCTTTGCTCTCGGCGGCCTCAACGTCACCATGGACATCGCGCGCGGGCTCAATACCGGCATTGCCGATGCCGAGCGAATCAAAACGCTTTATGGCAGTGTGCTGATCGGCGGATCAGACGAAGCCGACATGATCGCGGTGCCGCCAATCAGCGGGGATGAGCGCGAGCAGGCGCAGTTCGTATCCCGCGCGACGCTCGCTCACATCGTCAAGCCGCGCGTCGAGGAGATCCTGGAGATGGTGCGCGACCGGCTCGCGGTTTCTTTGTTCGCCGGCGAGCCGCGCGGGCGTGTCATCCTCACCGGCGGCGCCAGTCAGCTCAACGGATTGCCCGAGCTCGCCGCCCGCATTCTCGGCCGACCGGTGCGCACCGGACGGCCGCTCGGCATCGCCGGGCTGCCCGACGCGGCCAAGGGCGCGGCATTCGCCGCGGCGGCGGGTCTGCTGGTTTATCCGCAAGCGGCGCACCTCGAGCACTTCGAGGCGCGCGGCGGGCGGTATCTGATGAACGGCACGGGCGGTTATCTCGCCCGCGTCGGACAATGGCTTCGCGAGAGCTTCTGATGATCTGGCGATGCGAAGCCGGAAGATCGCAACGGCCGGTGGCGGACCGGCCGAGGCCGGGCGTTGACCACGTCCGCGTATGAGAGAAGAGGCAACCATGACTATCAATCTGAAAATCCCCGACATCCGTGAGCTCAAGCCGCGTATTACCGTCTTCGGAGTCGGCGGCGCCGGTGGCAATGCCGTCAACAACATGATCACCGCCGGCCTTCAGGGCGTCGATTTCGTGGTCGCCAACACCGACGCGCAGGCGCTCACCATGTCGAAATCCGAGCGCATCATTCAGATGGGCGCGCAGGTGACGGAAGGGCTCGGTGCCGGCTCGCAGCCGGAAATCGGCCGCGCCGCCGCCGAAGAGGTCATCGACGAGATTCGCGATCACCTCTCCGGCGCGCACATGGTGTTCGTCACCGCGGGCATGGGCGGCGGCACCGGCACCGGCGCCGCACCGATCATCGCCAAGGCGGCACGCGAGGCCGGCATCCTCACCGTCGGCGTGGTGACCAAACCGTTCCACTTCGAAGGCCAGCGCCGCATGCGCACCGCCGAAGGCGGCATCGTCGAGCTGCAGAAGTGCGTCGACACGCTGCTCATCATTCCCAACCAGAATCTGTTCCGCGTGGCCAACGAGAAGACGACCTTCGCCGACGCCTTCGCCATGGCCGACCAGGTTTTGTATTCCGGCGTCGCCTGCATCACCGACCTGATGGTCAAGGAAGGGCTGATCAATCTCGACTTCGCCGACGTTCGCGCGGTGATGCGCGAGATGGGCAAGGCGATGATGGGCACCGGCGAGGCCGAAGGCGAGAAGCGGGCGATGGCCGCTGCGGAAGCGGCGATCTCCAATCCGCTGATCGACGACGCTTCGATGAAAGGCGCGCGCGGGCTCCTGGTTTCGATCACCGGCGGGCGTGATCTCACGCTCTACGAAGTCGACGAGGCGGCAACGCGCATCCGCGAGGAGGTCGACCAGGATGCCAACATCATCGTCGGCGCGACCTTCGACGAGGGTCTCGACGGCATCATCCGCGTCTCGGTCGTTGCCACGGGCATCGACCAGGCATTGTCGCATCGCCCGCCCCAACCGGTGGCGGTCGCGGAATCGCGCATCGCCGAAGTGGCGCAGCGCCTGCGCGCCGACAACAAGCGGATCGCCGAGCGTATCGAGCATGCCGAGCCGCTGCGGCCATCCGCTGCGGCCCCGGCCACGGCGCCCGCTTCGGTCAATGAGTTGATCGAATCGGCGAGAGCCGCCGTTGCCGCGGCAATCCTGCCGCAGGGCGAAGAAGTCATGATCCGTCCGCTCGCGCCCAAGCCTTCGCTATTTATCGACCCGCCGGCGGGCGGTCCGGAGGCGCATGAACCGATGAACTTCATTCCGCCGCAGGCGGAGCGGCTGCCGCGCGCACCGCGCATGCCGCGAATCGACGAGCTGCCGGTGCCGGCGCAGAACGAGATTCGCGCCCGGCGCGGAGAGCTTGCGCAGGAAGGACATCCGGAAAAACAGCGCATGTCGCTGCTCAAGCGCCTGGCGTCGGTCGGCCTTGGTCGCCGCGAAGCCGAGCATGAGCACGCACACGAGGAGCCGGAAGCTCAGCCCAGTCCGCGCGGCGCGCCAATGGCCGCTCCGCAGTCGAGCGAGCGGCTTCCCGGCCGTCCGCTGCCGCCGCGGGCCGAGCCACGTGCGGAGCCGGTATCTGAATACGCCAAGCGTTCTTCGCCACAGGGGCTCGACCAGCACGGGCGGCAAGCATCTGTCCACAGCCATGGCGAGGACCAATTGGACATTCCGGCCTTCCTGCGCCGGCAGGCGAACTGAGCGATATTGCGACGTGGCCGGCACGGCAGCGGCGCGGCAGGGGGACCGCGGCTGCGGCGCCGGCGACAGCGCAAGCTAATGATAATTAACGCTATTTACGGACCATCAAGCAGCCGCGGGCGCGGCATTTGCTGCTGCGCCGGCGCGGCGCGCGGTGACCCGAGCCCCTTTGCGGCGTCCAGCTGACAAGAGTGCGGCCGGAAAAAGGTAACAGTCGGTAAGAAACCGTGAATTGGCCGAAAACACCGCCACCGGTATTGTTTGCCCGTTAGAGGGGAGTTCGATCGGGGATCGGGGGCGGTTTCGGATCGGGGACGGTATCGGGGTCGGGCTGCGGCAGCTTCGCTGGCACACGCCCCTTGTATCAAAAGCTTCGCTTCCCTCGGTGGGGTTTGTCCGGTTGCGCGTTGCGTTCGACTTCGCGCAGCCTGGGCACAAGCTGTAGGACGAGGGCATGGCGAGGGGCATGCAGGCCGGCAGGCAGACGACCCTGCGCGAGCAAGTCGCCGTCACCGGCATCGGCGTCCATTCCGGTTCGCCCGTCACCCTGACGCTACATCCGGCCGAGGCGGATACCGGCATCGTCTTCTCGCGCTGCGGAACCGACGGTCGGGGAGACCGCGAGCTCGCCGCCAATTTCCGCGCCGTCACGGCGACCGAATTCGCCACGGTTCTCGGCGACAAGAGCGGCCCCGCCGTTTCCACCACCGAACACATTCTCGCGGCGCTGTACGGCCTCGGCATCGACAACGCCGTGGTCGATGTCGATGGGCCGGAAGTGCCGATCATGGACGGCAGCGCGGCGCCGTTCGTCGCCGCGGTCGACCAGGCCGGTATCGCTACGGTCGCTGCGCCGCGGCGCTACATTCAGGTGCTCAAGGCGGTGCGCGTCAGCCACCATGATTGCTACGGCGAATTGCGGCCGCATCTGCGCGGGCTGCGCATCGAAACAGAAATCGAATTCGACCACCCACTGATCGGGCGTCAATCTCTCGCCGTCGAGGTCGAGCCGGACGCGTTCCGCCGCGAGCTGGCGCGGGCGCGCACCTTCGGCTTCATGAACGACGTGGCGAAGCTGTGGAGCGCGGGCTATGCGCTCGGCGCCTCGCTGGAGAACACCGTCGTGGTGGCCGAGAACCGCGTCCTCAATGCCGAGGGCTTGCGCTACTCCGACGAATTCGTCCGCCACAAGGCGGTCGACGCCATCGGCGACCTCGCGCTCGCGGGAGCGCCGCTCCTCGGCGCTTATCATTCGGTGCGCGGCGGACACAAGCTCAACCACGCGGTGGTCACGGCGCTGATGGCCGATCCGGGCGCGTGGGTCTATGTCGAGATGCCGGAGCCGGCGCGCCGCCAGCGCGGCCATGCCGAGCTTGCCACCGGCTTTGCGGCCCCGGCCTACGGGCCGGACGTGTCTTGATTCTCTTGACTTTTTTGCCTTAATCCCGGCCGATTGTCGACCTAACCTGCTATGATGTCGGCGAGTGCCCCCGCGCGGGAGACGCCGCGCGCAATGGTCGGCGGGGACGGGACTCTCATCGCGCTCATGATGTTGCGAGTACGAGGATCGCAGAGATCCAGCAACGGGCGGCCCCCGCTGGCCGGCGTTGTTGCGCTCGTGCTGTTGCTCGCGCCGCTGATGGGCTGCAGCCTGTTCCAGAAGAACGACGACTACGTCCCCGACGATCCGGCCGACAAGCTCTACAATGAGGGCCTGTTCCTCCTCAACAGCAAGGAGAACTACGCCGACGCGGCGAAGAAGTTCGACGAAGTCGACCGGCAAAATCCGTATTCGGATTGGGCGCGCAAGTCGCTGCTGATGTCGGCCTACGCCTACTACCAGGCCAAGAAATACGACGACTGCGTCAACGCCGCCAAGCGCTACGTGACGCTGCACCCCGGCAGCCCGGATGCGGCCTATGCGCAATACCTGATCGGCGCCTCCTATTTCGACCAGATCCTCGACGTCACTCACGACCAGGGGCGCGCCGACAAGGCAGTCAATGCGCTGGAAGAGGTGGTGCGCAAGTATCCGGAATCGGAATACGCGCAGGCGGCGAAGAAAAAGATCGAGCAGGCGCGCGACCAGCTCGCCGGCAAGGAGATGGAGATCGGCCGCTTCTACATGAAGCGGCGCGACTTCACCGGCGCCATCAACCGGTTCAAGGTGGTGGTGACGCAGTACCAGACCACGCGCGAAGTTGAGGAAGCGCTGATGCGGCTGACCGAGGCCTACCTTTCGCTCGGCATCGTCGACGAGGCGCAGACCGCGGCCGCCGTGCTTGGGCACAATTTCCCCGATAGCCCCTGGTACAAGGACGCCTACAAGCTCATAAGGTCCGCCGGCGCCGAGCCGAACGAGAACAAGGAATCCTGGATCAGCCGCTCGTTCAAGAAGCTGGGGCTTGGCTGACGCAGGCCGCACGACAGACGGCAGAGGACAGCGCCCGGAATCGAGAATAGAATCCGCCGTCCGTCATTTGTCCTCCGTCATTTGTCCTCCGTCATCCGATGCTGGCCCGCCTTTCCATCCGCGACATCGTCCTGATCGATCGCCTGGACATCGATTTCGGGTCCGGCCTCGCCGCCTTGACCGGCGAGACCGGCGCCGGCAAGACGATCCTGCTCGACGCATTCGCGCTGGCGCTCGGCGCCCGCGGCGACGCGGCGCTGGTGCGCGAGGGCGCCGAGCACGGGCAGGTGATCGCCGCCTTCGATCTCGCCAAGGGGCATCCGGCGCGCCGGCTCCTCGCCGCGAACGATCTCGCTGGCGAGGACGAGCTGATCATGCGCCGGGTGCAATTCGCCGACGGCCGCACCCGCGCCTTCGTCAACGACCAACCGGTGAGCGTGCAGGTGCTGCGCGCGCTCGGCGCGGCGCTGGTCGAGATTCACGGCCAGCACGACGAGCGCGCCTTTGTCGAGGCGGCGACGCACCGGGCTTTGCTCGACGCCTATGGCGGCAACGAGGAAGCCGCCGTCGAGGTGAGGCGGCTATGGGACGAGCGCCGCGAGCGCCAGGCCGCGGTCGAAGCGCATCGCGCCGACGTCGAACGCGCGCAGCGCGAGGCGGAATGGCTGCGTCACGCGGTCGAAGAGCTGAGCGGCCTGGTGCCGCAGGCCGGCGAGGAGACCTCGCTCGCCGAGCGGCGCGCCGCCATGATGCAGGCGGAGAAAGTCGCCGAGGATTTGCGCGCGACGTTCGACAGCGTCAGCGGACCGCAATCGCCGGTGCCGCCGCTCGCCGCCGCGGTGCGCCGCCTCGAGCGCCGCGCGGCGCAGGCCCCGGCGCTGATCGAGCCGGCGGTGAAGGCGATCGACGCGGCGCTCACTGCGCTTGACGAGGCGCGCCAGCATCTCGAGCAGGCGCTGCGCGTCGCCGAATACGATCCGCGCGAGCTCGATCGTATCGAGGAGCGGCTGTTCGCGCTGCGCGCGGCGGCGCGCAAATACGCCATGCCGGTCGACGAGCTCGCCGCGCTGGCGCGCCGCTACGAAGGCGATCTGACGCTGATCGACGCCGGCGCCGAGCGGCTCGCCGTGCTCGAGCAGGAGGCGCAGGCGGCCGCGGCGCGCTACCGAGCGGCGGCGCAAACGCTGTCTGTCGCGCGCCGCGCCGCGGCGCAAAAAATCGACAAGGCGGTCAATGCCGAGCTGACGCCGCTCAAGCTCGAACGCGCGCAATTTACCACCGACATCGAGAGCGAAGCGGAAGGGCCGGACGGCCTCGACCGGGTCGAGTTCTGGGTGCGCACCAATCCGGGCACGCGTCCGGGCCCGATGATGAAGGTCGCCTCCGGCGGCGAGCTGGCGCGCTTCCTGCTCGCGCTCAAGGTCGTGCTCGCCGACCGCGGCTCGGCGCCGACTCTGGTGTTCGACGAGATCGATACCGGCGTCGGCGGCGCCACCGCCGACGCGATCGGGGTGCGCCTCGCCCGGCTCGCCGCGCGCGTGCAGGTGATCGCCGTGACCCACGCCCCGCAGGTCGCCGCGCGCGCCGACCGGCACTATCTCATCAGCAAGGATGCGCTGGCCAAAGGCAAGCGCGTCGCCACCCGCGTCGCCGAGCTCGAAAACGAGCGGCGCCGCGAGGAGATTGCGCGCATGCTGGCCGGCGCCGAGATCACCGCCGAAGCCCGCGCTGCCGCTGAACGGCTGATCCGCGCCGCTGGATAAGTCCATCATGGCCCGTCGTGACAAGAGTGAGACGCCTGTCGAGGACCTCAAGGAAAAACAGGCGAAGGCCGAGCACGCCCAGCTTGCGGCGGAGATCGCCGCGCACGACCGGCGCTACTACCAGGACGACGCGCCAACGGTCTCCGACGCCGAATATGACCGGCTGCGCCGGCGTTACGGAGAGATCGAAGCGCGGTTTCCGCAGTTGCGCACGCTGGAGAGCCTAACCCAGCGGGTCGGCGCGGCGCCGTCGGCGCGTTTCGCCAAGGTACGGCACGCGGTGCCGATGCTCTCGCTCGACAACGCTTTCGCCGAGGAGGACGTGGTCGATTTCGTCGGCCGCATCCGCCGCTTCCTACGCCTTGCCGAGGACGAGGAGATCGTATTCAGCGCCGAGCCGAAGATCGACGGTCTGTCGCTGTCGCTGCGCTACGAGAACGGCGCGCTCGTGACCGGGGCGACCCGGGGCGACGGCGGCGAGGGCGAAGACGTCACCGCCAACGTGAAAACGCTGAAGGACATTCCGCACCGGCTCAAGGGGCGCGGCGTGCCGGCGGTGTGCGAGGTGCGCGGCGAAGTCTACATGACCAAGGCCGCGTTCCTCGAACTCAACCGCAAGCAGGCCGAGGCCGGCAAGCAGCTCTATGTCAATCCGCGCAACACCGCGGCCGGCTCGTTGCGTCAGCTCGACCCGACGATCACCGCGTCGCGGCCGCTCGGCTTCTTCGCTTACGGCTGGGGCGAGATGAGCAACCGGCCCGCGGACACGCAGTCCGGCATAATAAAATGGTTCGCCGCCTGCGGCTTGAAGACCAATCCGCTGACGAAGATGTGCCGCTCGGTCGAGGCGCTGCTCGCCTTCCACCGCGAGATCGAGGCGGAGCGTTCGACGCTCGACTACGACATCGACGGCGTCGTCTACAAGGTCGATCGCCTCGATTGGCAGGAGCGGCTCGGCTTCGTCTCGCGCAATCCGCGCTGGGCGATCGCGCACAAATTCGCCGCGGAGAAGGCGACCACGGTGGTCAAGGACATCGAGATCCAGGTCGGCCGCACCGGCGCGCTCACGCCGGTCGCCAAGCTCGAGCCGGTGACGGTCGGCGGCGTCGTGGTGCAGAACGCGACGCTGCACAACGAGGAGGAGATCAAGCGGCTCGGCGTGCGCATCGGCGATACGGTCACGATCCAGCGCGCCGGCGACGTCATCCCGCAGGTGCTGGGCGTGGTCGAGGACAGGCCGAGAGGCCCCAAGCCTTTTCCATTTCCCAAAAAGTGCCCGTGCCCGCTCAAGACCGACGTAGTCCGCGAGGTCATTGCCGGGGGCGAGGAGGGCGCACGCGCACACTGCACCGGCGAGTTCGCCTGTCCCTACCAGGCGGTGGAGCACCTCAAGCATTTCGTCTCCCGCCGCGCCTTCGATATCGACGGGCTGGGCGAGAAGCAGATCGAGCTGTTCTACGAGAACGAATGGGTCCGCGAGCCGGCGGAGATTTTCACGCTGCAGGAGCGCAACAAGAAGATCCGCCTCGAAGAGGTCGAGGGGTTCGGCGAAACCTCGGTGCGCAATCTGTTCGGCGCCATCGCGGCGCGGCGCGAGATCCCGCTCGAGCGTTTCATTTACGCACTCGGCATCCGCCATGTCGGCGAGACGACGGCGGTGGCGCTGGCGCGCGGCTATGGCAGCTGGGCCGCCTTCCACGAGGCCTGCCTCAAGCTCGCCAAGGACGATGAGGAAACGAAGAAGGAGATGGATGCGCTCGACCAGATCGGCGACACGGTGATCGAAAGCCTGCACGACTATTTCGGCGAGGCGCATAACCGCCGGCAGATCGAGCGCCTGGTCAAGCAGGTGAGCATCCGCGACGCGCAGATGCCGCGGGCAAATTCCGCCATCGCCGGCAAGACGGTGGTCTTCACCGGCACGCTGGAAAAGATGACCCGCGACGAGGCGAAAGCCTCCGCCGAACGTCTCGGCGCCAAGGTGTCAGGTTCGGTGTCGAAGAAGACCGACTATGTCGTCGCCGGCCCGGGCGCGGGCTCAAAGCTCGCCGAGGCGAAGAAGCTCGGCGTCGCCGTGTTGACCGAGGACGAATGGGCGAAGCTCATTCGTTGAGGCCCTGAATCCGCGCCGCGCGTACGGTCGTTCAGATCCGGCCCATCAACGCCAAGACGACGACGATGATCAGGACGAGGCCGAGCCCGCCGCCGGGGTAGTAACCCCAACCAGTGCTGTACGGCCACGCCGGCAGCGCGCCGACCAGCAACAGAATCAGAATGACGATCAGGATAGTCGAAAGCATGGTGTTTCCTCGCTCCAGTCCAGCCTGGCACAGGAAACGTAGCGGCGGCGCAAAAGTTCCGTTGTTCGGGTTGCTCGCTTGCGCGCGGCCCGGGAATGACGCTCGCTCAATTGCCGCGTTGCAGCGGAGCCGTCGCCGCCATCAGCCAGTCGCGCGTCGGGGCGTCGACGATCGGCGCGAGCGTCTCGCGCACGCGGACATGATAGGCGTCGAGCCACAATTTTTCCTCGGCGTCGAGCATCGCCGGCTCGATCAGGCGCGTGTCGATCGGGGCGAGCGTGAGCGTCTCGAACGCATTCAGCGGCTTTTCCGCCTCGGCGAGCAGCGGCGCTTCCGTGACCAGGATCAGATTCTCGATGCGGATGCCGTAGGCGCCGGTGCGGTAATAGCCGGGCTCGTTGGAGAGGATCATGCCGCGCTCGAGCGGTGCGCCGCCGAGCTTGGAAATGCGCGCCGGCCCCTCATGCACCGAAAGGTAGCTGCCGACGCCGTGTCCGGTGCCATGGTCGAAATCGAGCCCGGCCTGCCAGAGGAATTGCCGGGCGAAGGAATCGAGCTGCGCGCCCGAGGTGCCGTCCGGGAACACCGCGCGCGCGATCGCGATATGGCCCTTGAGCACGCGGGTGAAGTTCTTGCGCATGTCGGCGCTCGGCGTGCCGACCGCGACCGTTCGGGTGATGTCGGTGGTGCCGTCGAGATATTGGCCGCCGGAGTCGACGAGAAAGAGCTCGCCCGGCGCGATGCGGCGATTGCTGCCGCGCGTGACCCGATAATGCACGATGGCGCCGTTCGGCCCGCTGCCGGCGATGGTCGGGAACGAAACGTCCTTGAGGAGCCCGGTCTCGCGGCGAAAACTCTCCAGCGCCTCGACCGCGTCGATCTCGGTCAGGCGCCCGCCCGGCGCCTCGCGGTCGAACCAGGCGAGGAAGCGCGTCACCGCGGCGCCGTCGCGCAGCTGCGCCGCGCGCGCGCCGGCGATCTCGACGGCATTCTTCACCGCCTTCATCGGCGTGATCGGGTCGCTGGCGCGCACGATCCTGCCGCCGCTCCCGGTCACGAGGCGCGCGATTGCATCCGGGCAGGCGGCAGGGTCGATCCGTACCGCGCGCTTTTCGCCGCCGAGCGCGCCGAGATCGCGTTCGAACTCCGTCTCGCCGCGCACCGCGGCGAGCTCTTCGAGACGATGCCGGACGTCGTTGCCGAGCTTGCGGCCGTCGAGATAGAGCGCTGGCCGTCCCTCCCGCGGCACAATCGCGAAGCCGAGCGCGACCGGCGTATGCGCAACATCGCTGCCGCGGATGTTGAACAGCCACGACACCGCCTGCGGGTCGGAAACCACCAGCGCGTCGGCGGCGGGCTTTTCCATCGCGCCGCGCACGCGCGCGAGCTTCTCCGCCGCGTCCTCGCCGGCGTAGCGCCGATCGTGCAGCACGACCGCGCCGGAAGGGGGCGGCGGCCGCTCGCTCCAGACCGCATCGAGCGGGTTGTCTTCCACCGCTACGAGGCTGGCGCTTACCGCAGCACAGGCTTTGCCGAGCCGCTCGGCGCCGTCGACCGTATGCAGCCACGGCGAATAGCCGAGCTTCGCGCCCGCCGGCAGGTTGGCTTCGATCCAAGCGGGCGGCGGAGTCTCGACCAGGTGCTCGACGATGAAAACCGTGGCATCGATCTCCTCGCGCACCTGCACCTGATAACGGCCGTCGACGAAGATTGCGGCGCGATCGGCGAGCACGATCGCCGCGCCGGCCGAGCCGGTGAAGCCGGTGAGCCAGGCGAGCCGCTCGTCCGCCGGCGGCACGTATTCGCTCTGGAAGCGGTCAGCGTGCGGCACGATGAAGCCGTCGAGCCCGCGCCGCTTCAATTCCGCGCGCAACGCGGCGACGTGCGCGGCGCCGCCGGCGCGGCCGGAGCGATCCTCGAACGATTGGAAATGCGCTTCGAACATGCGCGGTAATCTATGGGGCCGGTCGCCGGCGGGCAACGCCGGCGCGCCGCGCGCGGCGCGCGAGCACCAGCGTCGTCCAGCCATCGAGCGTCAGGCGCCGTTCGAGCGCGAAATCGCGATAGGCGGCGAGCGCGGCGTTCGCCTGCGGCGGCAGCAGGCCGGAAAGGACGATGCGGGCGCCGGGCGCGGTGAGCTTGGCGAGCGGCGCGGCGGCCCGCTGCAGCGGGCCGAGCAGGATGTTGGCAAGGACGAGATCGAACGGCGCGTGGCGGCGCACGCTGCGCGCCGCGATGCCGTCGGCCTTCACCGTCTCGATCAGCGGGGCGACGCGGTTGAGCCGGGCGTTATCGCGCGCAACGCGCACCGCGCTCGCGTCGATATCGATGGCGAGCACGGGCCGATGTAGCGCGCGCGCCGCTGCGATGGCGAGGATGCCGCTGCCGGTGCCGAAATCGAGGATCCTCATCGTCCTCCCCCGGAAAGGGTGGGGGTGGCGATCATCAGCGAGCCGGGCAGGGGTCAGCGACTTGCATAGCGTGTCGAGCGCGAGGAGGCAGCCGCGCGTGGTGCCGTGATGGCCGGTGCCGAAGGCGAGCGCGGCCTCGATCTCGATGCCGATCCGGTTCGCCGGCACACTCCCGCGATCATGCGCGCCGTGCACGACGAAGCGGCCTGCGGCGACCGGCTTGAGCCCGGCGATGCTTTCGCGCACCCAATCCTTCGCCGCCACGCGCGCGAAGCGCAACGCATGCGCCGCCTTGCTCCCGGCCGCCGCCGCGACCAGCGCGCGCACCGCGTCTTCATCGGGCGCTGTGCGGAAGTGGATGGCGACCTGCCAGCGTCCGCCGCCCGTGTCGGCGAGGCTCACCGCGGCGTTGTCCACCGGCTCGCCGCCGCCGAGGGCATCGGCGATCCGCCGGGCGCTTTGTTCATCGGTTTCGAGGCACGCCACCGGGGTGGCGGCAGGAGAGGAATTCATTGGTTCGCCGGATGTATTCCGACCTTTGCCCGCAATTCACATTGGCACACGCGACGGGCTAGCGGAGATTCTGGACGATTGATGTCCACAACGCCGAGCTCCGGCTTTCCACAGATTATCAACGATAGCCGCACCGGCTTTTCCCAGGAAACTAACTGCCTCGTCATGCTCGGCCTCGTGCCGGGCGTCCACGTCTTCCGCTCGGAGGCGGCTCAAAGACGTGGAT
Organism: uncultured Alphaproteobacteria bacterium; assembly: GCA_963850855.1. Classification (GTDB taxonomy): domain Bacteria; phylum Pseudomonadota; class Alphaproteobacteria; order Rhizobiales; family Xanthobacteraceae; genus BOG-931. The sequence goes on along the minus strand of CAWKNH010000019.1, from coordinate 51,470 downwards.
GGCCGGGACGAGCCCGGCCATGACGGCCTAGTGAAGCTATAAGTGCTGCCGGGCTCAGTACGGATTATACGGCCGATAATATTGATAGACCCGCTGCCCGTAATAGGGCTGCTGCTGGCCATAGTAAGGCTGCTGCGCGTAATAGGGCGGTGGCTGCGGCGGGAAAGAGGACGGCGCGCGGGCGTAATAGGGCTGCTGCCCCTCATAGGCCTGCTGCTGATCGTAGGGCGCGACCTGCATCGGCGCGTAGCCCGCGGAGTCATCCTCTGGGGCGGCGCGCCGGGCGATGACCGGGCCGGCCGGGATATGGCCGGAGATCACCACCGTGGTGTCGTGCATGCCTTCGGCCTGGACCAGAGCGTAGAGCGTGGTGGCGTTGGCCGGCGACAGCCGCACGCAGCCATGCGAGGCGGCGCTGCCGAGGTGCGGTACATCGAGTGAGCCGTGGATGGCGTGGCCGGCCCCGGTGAAGAAGATCGAATGCGGCATCGGCGCGTTATCGAACACCCGGGAGAAGTGCGAGAGCTCCATGCGGTTCGGCCGGAAGGTGCCGTTCGGCGTGCCGTAGCCCGCCCGCCCGGTCGAGACCGGCCAGGAGTAGCGCACCGCCCCGTCGACCGAGACGGTCATGTGCTGGGTGCTCTGGTCGATGGCTATGGTCACCTTGGCGGAGGCGGGCGCGGTAGAGAAGATCGCCAGCGCCACGGCGATGAGCGAGGCGGGGAGGAACGGGACGGAACGCATGATCGGATACCTGATGTGACGCGGATGAAGCCCTTATGACGAGAAGTCTTCGGCAAGCAATCGGTTCGCGGCAAAAGAGTAAAGAAAGCGGCGGGCAGAATGGTGAATGAAATGCGGCGGGATCGGTGAGTGCGGCATCCGGCCGCTTCACGATTGCGGGAAGTGCCTTTAGCCACGGGAAGTGCCTTGGGCCAGGAATGTCTGGTCATTCCGGGGCCGGCTGAAGGCCGGAGCCCGGAATCCATAATCCCGGCGCGCGTGCTTAATGGATTCGCGACTCGCGGGCTGAAGCCCCACTCCGGAATGACCGTCACGGCATCTTGACGCTCGCGCCCATTGCCGTTTGAAAAGGCAAGCGCGGAGCAGCGCTGAAAGCGGACCGGTTCATTGCAGCCGATCCGGGCAAGGGGGACCTTGGGATCGTGAGCGCACCGATCTTCATCAGCTATTCGTCCAAAGATCAGGACATGGCGGAAACGATTTGCCGGGCGCTGGAGGCGCGCGGGCATCAGTGCTGGATATCGTGCCGCGACGTTAGTCCCGGGCAGAATTTTCAGGAAGCGATCGTGCAGGCGCTGCGTTCGGCGCAGGTCATGCTGCTGGTGTTCACCGCCAACGCCAACAATTCCGACGAGATCAAGAAAGAGCTGGTGCTCGCCGGGCGGCATCGCGTCACCGTCGTCCCGATCCGCGTCGAGGATGTCGCCCCCAATGACGCCTTCGCCTATGAGCTCGCCACCCGGCAGTGGATCGATCTGTTCAGCGATTGGGAGCAGGAGATCGAGCGCCTGGCGGTACGCATCGGGCAGATTTTGCAGACCGGGAAACCGCCGGACGGCGCCGGCGCCGAAGCTGCGACCGTGGCCGGCGCGCGGCGGCGCATCGGCGCCGGACGACGATCGGGCCGCGTCGTCGTCGTGTCGGCGCTCATTGCCGTCCTGCTGGTGATCGGCGCGGCCGTCCTCTACCTGCGGCCGTTCGCGCGCCCGCCATCGGCGGCGGCGCCCGCCCCGCAGCAGACGGCCGCCGCGGCGTCGGTGGCCGCGCCATCGCCGTCCTCGCAATCGGCCGCATCGCCGGCGAAGCCCGAGCCGCCCGCGCCGCCGCCTGCACCTGCACCGGCCCCATCACCACCCGCGCCACCGCCACCCACGCAGGCGACGGCGCCGCCGGCGCCCGAGCCACCCGCAGCGCCGCCGAGCCGCAGCGCGCCGCCGGAATCGTCTCCGGCCGCAACACTCAGTGCCGATGACACCGCGTGGCGGGCGGCGACGGCGGCGGACACGATTGCCGCGTTCAACGATTATCTGAAAGCCTCACCCGCCGGCGCCCATGTGGAGGAGGCGCAGCTGCAGATCGCCGACCTGATCCTGGCATCGCCGGCGAAATCGAAGGCCTACGACGGAAGGTGGTCGGCCACGCTCTCCTGCCCGGCCTCCGGCCGCGCCGAGGGCTATATTTCGGAGCTTTCCGCCGAGGTGAAGGACGGCGCGTTTCATGCCGGTATCGGCAACGCCGGCGAGGCCGGTTCGCTGATCCTCGACGGCAAGATCGGCGCCGACGGCGCCGCGGCCTTTGTTGCCCGCGGCTTCGCCGGCGCGCGCGGCCGACCGCGCGGCATGCCACTCGGCACCCCGTATTTCTTCCACGCCCTGGCCCAGTTCGAGCGTACGAGCGGCGCCGGCAAGCGCATCGAAATCCGCCCGTGCAATCTGACTTTCGCGAAGCAGTAGGCCTGGCGTACTAGTGCCGCTTGAAATACTGCACCGCGCGCTCATGCCGCTTCGCCGCCGCGCGGGTGGCGAAGGTGCCGAGATTGCGCCGCCGTCCGGTCTTCGGGTTCTTCTTGCGCGAATAGAGCCGGTATTTGCCGGAGGGAAGCTTGCGGATCATAGGCGGGTTCTCTCGCGAAAGGTGACGTCCGTTCGATCAAACTTCGCGGCGGCGTGCAGGTTCCGGGCCGCGCGGTGCGCGTTGACTTAAAGCCATCGCTGCCGGGGTCCGCTAACCGGTCGCCTCTCGGCCAAACCCCGCGCGCTTGAGCCGCACGATGGCCTGGTCGAGCGCGGCGAGAAAGCTGGAGCGGTCGCGCGGCGCGAACGGCTTCGGGCCGCTGGTGATCGCGCCGGCGCTGCGCAAGCTGTCCATCAGGTTGCGCGTCGCCAGCGTCATGCCGATCGAGTCCTTGGTGAACGCCCGCCCGTTCGGCGCGATGACCTCGGCGCCCGCCTTCACGCAGCGGCTCGCCAGCGGCACGTCCGCCGTGACCACGATGTCGCCGGCGCGTGCGCGCTCCGCGATCCAGTTGTCGGCTTCATCCATGCCGGCGCCGACGACCACGCGCTCGACAAACTCATCCCGCGGGACGGCGATCGGGCTGTTGGTGACGACGAAGACCTTGAGGGTAACGCCCTTGAGCGCGTGGCGCTCGGCGACGCGATAGATTTCCTGCTTCACCGGGCAGGCGTCGGCGTCGATGTAGATGGTGATAGTCACCTGCTCAAACCCGGGCGTCGCGATGCCGGATTTCTATGGCACGCACTTGTCGTTCCGGCCATCCACGTCTTTCGCCTCTTCATCGCTGTCCGATCGCGTCACCGCGACTCCGGCATTTCGCCGATACCAATTCACCACTGGAACGCCATCTGTTGCCTGCGATAATCGGCGCGGAAATATTGAACTTTGAATCGTCCGATTTGGCGGGCGGCTGGGTACTTATTTCATACCAATCAGCGCAACGGTCATTCCTGTAGCATGTCGGGGTTACAAACAACCTGCCACGGCTTCTCCCCGCTGTAGTGTTGATTGAAAAGCTTGCGGTGCTAGCTCCGCATACGTTGGTGAGCCTGTGGCAACTTCAAGACACCAGCGCCTTCGAGCATCGGGAAGGTTTGATTGATCGACGGTCACAAAGCGCCATGGCTTGAAGCGATTGGTCTATTTTGAACACTTCGACGATATCCGCTCGGCAATTCAACGCGAGACAACCATCAAACATTGGCCCCGCGCCTGGAAGGTCGGCCTTATCCACGCGATAAATCCGGAATGGGATGATTTGTATGAAACGCTTATTTGATGCTGGTGATGTGTTTGCATACCCGTTCGACAGAGCTAAGTAAGATTGGATTACAATTCGACGAGCCACCGACAACGCCACACAACGATAAACATTCTCCCGCGTGGAAGGTTGGGCATCCACGCGACTCGATCGAGATTAGGATGTTCGTCTCCTCGTCATGCCCGCGTCTGTCGCGGGCATCCACGTCTTAAAAGCCGAGCCGCTGCAAAGACGTGGATGGCCGGAACAAGTCCGGCCATGACGCTGTAAGGAGGCCTTGAGCGCAACGCCCTTCCGATCTTCCGTACACATTTCTCCGGCCATCTCGAAACCAGCTTTCGCTACCGGGCCAGGTGAAAATAATAGGATTCACACCCGCTCCACAAAACTATCCACCACCCGCTTCTCCCCGGCCTTGTCGAACTGGATGGTCAGCTTGTTGCCGTCGATGGCGGTGACGTTGCCGTTGCCGAATTTCTGGTGGAAGACGCGGTCGCCGAGCGTGAAGGCGGAGACGGTGCCGGTCGATTTGGCGATGAGCTCGCCCTCGATGGTGAGCGGCAGGCGGCGGGTTTTGGCGCCGGCGCCGGAGGCGGGGCGCCGCGGTCGCTCGCCGGATCGCGCTTCGCCAGATCGGGCTTTTCCGAGCGGGGAGAGGTCGGATAAATCTTCGTCGAGCTCGTAGCGCGCCGCGGCCTCGGACAAACCGTTGCGGTCGTTCTCCGCTTTCTTCGCCTGTGCGCGCTGCCAGCCGGGCGTCGTGTAGTTGGAGCCGAATGCGGTCATGGCGTCGAAGCGCGAGGACCCGTAGCCGCCATAACCGCCGAAGCCGCCTTTGGACTCGGTGACCTCGACATCGGCTTCCGGCAGCTCGTCCAAAAACCGCGAGGGGATGTTGGTCTGCCACAGGCCGTGCATGCGCCGGTTGGTGGCGAAATAGATCTTCGCCCGTTTTCTGGCGCGCGTCAGACCGACATGGCCGAGCCGGCGCTCTTCCTCGAGGCCGGCGCGGCCCTGGTCGTCGAGCGTGCGCTGGTTGGGGAACACGCCTTCCTCCCAGCCGGGCAGGAACACGGTGTTGAATTCCAGCCCCTTGGCCGAGTGCAGCGTCATCACATTGACCGCGTCAGCCTCGGCCCCCTGCTCTTTGTCCATCACCAGCGAGATATGCTCGAGAAAACCCTGCAGGTTCTCGAACTCCTCCATCGAGCGGATGAGCTCCTTGAGGTTTTCCAGGCGCCCGGCGGCGTCGGCCGAGCGGTCCTTCTGCCACATCTCGGTATAGCCGGACTCGTCGAGCACGATCTCGGCGAGCTGGGTGTGCGGAACCTCGTCGCGCTGCTTGCGCCAGCGATCGAACGCCTCGATCAGGCCGCGCAGCGCGCCGCGCGGCTTCGGCTTGAGCTCGTCGGTTTCGAGCACGGCGCGCGCCGCTTCGGTGAGCGGCACGCGGCGTTTGCGCGCGTGGTCGTGCAGCAGCTGCACGGTGGCGTCGCCGAGGCCGCGCCGCGGCACATTGACGATGCGCTCGAAGGCGAGATCGTCGGCCGGCGAGTTGATCACGCGCAGATAGGCGAGCGCATCGCGGATCTCGGCGCGCTCGTAGAAGCGCGGGCCGCCGATCACGCGGTAAGGCAGGCCAAGGGTGACGAAGCGGTCCTCGAATTCGCGCATCTGGAACGAGGCACGCACCAGGATGGCGATCTCGTTGAGCGTATGGCCGCCGCGCTGCAGCTCCTCGATCTCTTCGCCGACGGCGCGGGCCTCTTCCTCGGAGTCCCAGGCGCCGGTGACGTTGACCTTCTCGCCCAGCTCATCGTCGGTGCGCAGCGTCTTGCCGAGCCGGCCCTCATTGTGGGCGATGAGATGCGAGGCGGCGGCGAGGATGTGGCCGGTCGAGCGGTAATTGCGCTCGAGCCGGATCACCGTGGCGCCGGGAAAATCGTGCTCGAAGCGCAGGATGTTGTCGACCTCGGCGCCGCGCCAGCCATAGATCGACTGGTCGTCGTCGCCGACGCAGCAGATGTTTTTAGGCTGAATACCTCCCCCTGGAGTGGGGGGTCGCGCTCGCGGCAGCGAGCCGGGAGGGGGTGACGGCGGCGCAGCAGGTGAGGCTTCGCGGTCACCCCACCCCGGACTGCCTTCGGCAGTCCGACCCTCCCCCTCCAGGGGAGTGATGATCACGTTGCTCGCCGCAGCCGTCCTTTGCGCCAACAGCCGCAGCCACAGATACTGCGCCACGTTGGTGTCCTGATATTCATCCACCAAAATGAATTTGTAGCGCGTCTGATATTGGCGCAGCACTTCCGGCTGCTCGCGGAACAGGCGGATGTTCTCCAACAAGAGATCGCCGAAATCGGCGGCGTTGAGGATCTTCAGCCGCTCCTGAAACGCCTTGTAGAGCTTGAGCCCCTTGCCGTTGGCGAAGGCGGCCGCCTCGCCCGGCGGCACCTGGTCGGGCGTAAGCCCGCGGTTCTTCCAGCCGTCGATGAGCATCGCCAGCACGCGCGCCGGCCAGCGCTTCTCGTCGATGTTCTCGGCTTCGAGCAGTTGCTTCAAAAGCCTGATCTGGTCGTCGACGTCGAGGATGGTGAAATCGGGCTTGAGGCCGACCAGCTCGGCGTGGCGGCGCAGGATCTTCACGCCGATCGAATGGAAGGTGCCGAGCCAGGGCATGCCCTCGACCACGTGGCCGACGATCTCGCCAACGCGGTGTTTCATCTCGCGCGCCGCCTTGTTGGTGAAAGTCACCGCCAGGATCTCGCTCGGCCGGGCGCGGCCGAGGCTGAGGATGTGGGCGATGCGAACGGTAAGGACGCGGGTCTTGCCGGTGCCGGCGCCGGCGAGCACCAGCACCGGGCCGTCGAGCGTCTCGACCGCGAGCCGCTGTTCCGAGTTGAGCCCGGCGAGATAGGCCGCGTTTCCTCCCGCGCCCATCGCGCGCGCGGCGATGCCGCCGGGAACGGGCCCCAGCGGTGCTTCGAGCGGCTCGATTGCGTGCTTGAGCGGATCAGCCAAGGAGCGGAGTTTCCCTGATTCTCATTAGACCGAAGATGGCATCACCGCGCGGCTTTTGCGAGGCGCGCGGCGCGGCGAGAACCGCCGGTCAACGCACGTCCGGCCGCGGGTCGGGGCTGGTAAAGCCGTTGCGGTTCGGCATCGCCACCTTCGGCAACGAGCCGGCGTCGAGGACGGTGTCCTGCGCGACGATGTCGTTGAGATAGAGAATATAGGCGGACACGGCATAGACCTGGTTGGCGGTGAGCGATTGCGGCGCGTCGAACGGCATCGCGCGGCGGACGAAATCGAACAGCGTCGTGGCGTAGGGCCAGTAGCTGCCGACCGTCCGCACCGGCTTTGCGGTCGCGAGCGTGCCGAAGCCGCCAGCGAGCCGGTCCGCCGGTTTGCCTTCGCCCTTGGCGCCGTGACAGCCGGCGCACGCTTGTGCATAGATCATCTCGCCCTCGCGCACGCTGCCATGCCCGGCCGGCAAGCCTTGGCCGTCGGCGCGCACGTCGATGTCCCAGCCGGCGATCTCCGCCGGCGTCGCGGGATGGCCGATGCCGAGCCGGCCGGTATCGGCCGCGTGCGCAAGGCCGCTCAAGCGTGAACGCGACGGCGGCGCCGAACAAGATCATCCGCGCGTCAAACGGCATTGGTCACCGTTCCGTCTTGCGCGACCCGCCAGGTTTGAATGGCGTTGTTGTGGTAGGTCGAGTGAAGCCCGCGCACGTCGACAAGCTGCGCGCGCCCGGGCTGCACATAGCCGGTCTCGTCGGTCGCCCGGCTCTGCAGCTGCGCCGGCGCGCCGTCCCAATTCCACGACAGCCGAAACCGCGTCAGGCATCGGGGCAGAACCGGTTCCTGCAGCCGCGCCTGCGTCCAGCTCGCGCCGCCGTCGGCGGAAACATCGACGCGCGCGATCCGTCCATGACCGGACCAAGCGAGGCCGGAGATTTCGTAGAAACCCTTTTCGCGCAGCAAATGGCCGCCGGACGGAAAGGTGATCACCGATTTCGCCTCCATGACGAAGGTGAATTGGCGCGCGCTGCCGTCCGGCATCAGGTCGGTGTATTTGGAGGTCTCGTCGCGCGTCTGGAACGGCTGGTCGCCGAGCTTGAGGCGGCGCAGCCATTTGACGTTGGTGTTGCCTTCATATCCGGGCAGGAAGAGACGCAGCGGATAGCCCTGCTCCGGCCGCAGCCTTTCGCCGTTCTGCGCGTAGGCGAGAAGTGCATCGTCGAGCGCCTTGGCGATCGGGATGCTGCGCGCCATGCCGGCGGCGTCGGCGCCCTCGGCGAGCATCCAGGCCGCCCGCGGATCAACGCCGGTCTCGGCCAGCACCGTCGACAAGCGCACGCCCGTCCATTCGCAGCAGCTCATCTCGCCATGCGTATGCTGGACCGTCGATTGCGGCGTCGTTCCGGTCCAGAAGGTGTTGCCGGAGCATTCGAGGAAATAAATGTGCGACTCGGAGGGGAAGCGGACGATGTCGTCCATGGTGAAGATGAGCGGCCGCTCGACCAGGCCGTGAATGATCAGCCGATGCTGATCGGGATCGATCGTCGGCACGCCGGCATGATGACGCTCGAAGTGCAGCCCGTTCGGGGTGATGATTCCGTGCAGGTCCTGCAACGGCGTCATCGACGATGCCGCAGTCTGCGTCGGCGTCGGCGCGCGCTCGCGGCGGATGACGTTCTTTTCGAACGGCGAGGGCCGTCCATAGGGCGGGCTGAGATACGGCGCGCCCTGTTCCTTCATCCACGCCGGCACGTTCGGCGGCAGATTGTCGCCGGCAGCTCGGGCAGACCTTGCCGCAATACCCGCTGAAGCGGCGCTTCCAGCGAGCGCGACGCCGCCGGCGAGAAGCTGGCGGCGGGCGATGCGCTTATCTTCAGGCGGCTTCTTCGACATCTCTGAACTCAATACCGCAGCCCTGCGCGCGGCGGGCGGCGCCATTTTGACGCGTATGACGGATCAACGCCTGCCGGGCGATTTCTATCCCTTCGCCGGCATGGCGATGCGCCGGCCGGCGCCGTCAGGGAGCGGCAGCATGGCATGCGCGGCCTTCATGCGGGCCAAGCGGGCGAGGATGTAATCGGGGAACGGCGCGGTCTTTCTCGCCGTCATGTCGACGTGCAGCGTCATGTTCTCGGAGGTGGCCGACAGCCAGCCTTCCTCGGCGTGGCGAAGCTCTTCGAAATAATGCACCCGCTTGGCGTCGTAGTCGATGAGCTGGAACGTCACCCGCACCGGGTCGTCGGCGTGGAGCTCGCGCAAATAGCGGATATGCACCTCGGCGGTGAAGGTGGAATGGTTGGTCTGTTTGAGATAGGCGAGGCCGCAGCCGAGCAGATCGTAGGCTTCATCGACCGCGCGGTCGAACAGCACGTTGTAATAGGCCATGTTGAGATGGCCGTTGTAGTCGATCCAGCCCGGCTCGACCCGCATCACCGAGGAGACGAAGGGCGCGAAAAAGGCGGGTTCGGTATCGAGGCGATCGAGCATTGGGCTGCTGTTCTGCTGCGGTACGGGCCGCAACTTTGGCGGATTTTTCACGCTTAGCAAGCCCGGTCGCCGGTAGCCCTTGACCGGCGGCGGCCGCGCGCCCACCCTCACACTAAAGCGAGCAGAAACCATGGCGATGACGCAGGCGCGGGAGGCGCTCAAGCACGACCGCAAGGGCGTCGAGAGCGTCATTGCCGCGCTGGCCGCGACCTTCGGCAATCGGCTGGTCACCTCGCGCGCGGTGCGCGAGCAGCACGCCAACACGCTCACCTGGGTCGGCAATCAGCCGCCGGATGCAGTGGTCTTCCCGCAATCGACCGAGGACGTGCAACAGGTGGTGCGGCTGTGCGCGGCCGAGCGCGTGCCGGTGATCGCCTTCGGCGCCGGTACTTCGCTCGAGGGCCAGGTCAATGCGCCGCGCGGCGGCGTCTCGCTCGATTTCCGCGACATGAACCGCGTGCTCGCCGTGCACGCCGAGGATCTCGATTGCGTCATCGAGCCCGGCATCACCCGCAAGCAGCTCAACACCGAGCTGCGCGACCGCGGCGTGTTCTTTCCGATCGATCCCGGCGCCGACGCCTCGCTCGGCGGCATGGCGGCGACGCGCGCGTCGGGCACCAACGCGGTGCGCTACGGCACGATGAAGGATAATGTGCTGGCGCTCAAGGTCGTGCTCGCCAATGGCGAGGTGATGTCGACCGCGCGGCGGGCGAAGAAGTCCTCGGCCGGCTACGATCTCACCCGGCTCATTGTCGGCTCGGAGGGCACGCTCGGCATCATCACCGAGCTGACGCTGCGGCTTGCCGGCGTCCCGGAAGCGATCTCTGCTGGCGTCTGTCCGTTCCCCTCGGTCGAGGCGGCGTGCAACGCGACGATCCTGACCATCCAATCCGGCATCCCGGTGGCGCGGATCGAGCTTCTCGATACGCTGCAGGTGCGCGCCTCCAACGCCTATTCGAAGCTCAGCCTGCCGGAGACGCCGGTCCTGTTCCTCGAGTTTCACGGCAGCGAGGCGAGCGTCGCCGAGCAGTCGCAGCGCTTCGGCGAGATCGCCGCGGAATTGGGCGGCGGTCCGTTCGACTGGGCGACGCGCGCCGAGGATCGCACCCGGCTGTGGCAGGCGCGGCATGACGCCTACTGGGCGCAGCGCGGCTTGCGCCCGAACGGGCAGCCGTTGGCGACCGACGTCTGCGTTCCGATTTCGCGGCTTGCCGAATGCGTGACCGAGACCCAGCGCGACATCGCCGCCAGCGATCTCGTCGCGCCGATCGTTGGCCATGTCGGCGACGGCAATTTCCACGTCGGCCTGTTGGTCGACCTCGACGACAAGGAGGAGGTCGCACGCGTCAATGGCTTCCTGCAACGGCTGACCGAGCGGGCGCTGGCGATGGACGGCACCTGCAGCGGCGAGCACGGCATCGGCCAGGGCAAGATGCGGTACATGTCCGCCGAGCACGGCGAGCCGGCGCTCGAAGCAATGCGTGCAGTCAAGCGCGCGCTCGATCCGCTCGACATCATGAATCCCGGCAAGATTGTCAGCCTCTGACCGGCCGACGAAAAACGAACACAGAATTGCCCGGAATGTGACCACCATGGCGCGTTCGGGGCGCGCGGAGACGCCGTGCAGACGACGTTGCTCGGACTGGCGATTGCGATCATCCTGGCGCTCGTTGCGGCGCTGGTCGCTCCGCTTGTTGTCGACTGGAACCAGTATCGTTCGGTGTTCGAGGCGGAAGCGAGCCGGCTCACCGGTCTGCCGGTGCGGGTGAACGGTAGTATCGACGCGAGCATCCTGCCGACCCCGCACATCAAGCTGCGCAACGTCGAAGTCGGCGAGGCGGGCCGCGACCCGCAGGTGCGCGCCGCCACCGTCGAACTGGAAGTCGGGCTCGGTCCGCTCCTTGCTGGCGAGGTCCGCGCGACGCAGCTCCGCCTGGTCGCGCCGCAAATCCGTCTCGGCCTCGATCGCTCTGGCGCGGTCGATTGGCCGGCGCGCGCGCGGTCATTCAGTCCGGAGGCGCTTGCCGTCTCGCGCTTCAATGTCGAAGACGGGCAGGTCGTTCTCACCGATGCGGTGTCCGGCTCACGCCTCGTGCTGCAAAAACTCTGGTTCAACGGCGACATCCGCTCCTTCCTCGGACCGTTCAAGGGCGAAGGCGCGTTCGTCGCCGGCGATCAGCTCTACGGCTATCGGATCTCGGGCAATCGTGCCGACGAGGACGGCGCACTCAAGCTCAGGCTCGCCGTCGATCCCTCCGAACGTCCGCTAACGGCAGAGATCGAGGGCACGCTGCGTTTCGATCGCGGCGTGCCGCAATTCGACGGCACGCTGGCGCTCGCCCGGCCGGCCGGCGCGGCGCTCGCGCGCGGCGAGCGGGTGATGAGCGATCCGTGGCGCCTTGCCGGCAAGCTCAAGGCGACGCCGGCCTCGGTCTCCTTCGAGGAACTCGCCTTGCTGTACGGGCCTGAAGAGCGCGCGGTCAGTCTCAACGGCAAGGCCGACCTGAAGCTCGGCGGGCATCCGCGTCTCGACGGCACGGTCTCGGCGCGGCAGCTGGACGTCGACCGCGCGCTTGCCGCTCCCGATGTGACCCGCCGCCCGCCGTTCCTCGTGCTCAAGAGCTTCGTCGAGGCTTTCGTCGCGACGGCGAAGCCGCCGCTGCCGCTTGCGGTCGGCGTCAGCCTCGACGCAGTGACGGTCGGCGGCACCAGTATCCAGGCGGTGCACGGCGATATCCGCTTCGACGACAAGGGGTGGAGTCTCAAGGACCTCGACTTCCGCGCCCCGGGCCTGACCCAGGTGAAGCTGACCGGCCGGCTCGACGATACGGCGCAGGGCCTTGCCTTCAGCGGGCCGGCGAGCATCGAATCGACCGACCTGAAAATGCTGATGGCCTGGCTCGAAGGGCGCGGCGATCAGCCTTCCGGCCCGTCGGAGACGCTGACCGCGCATGGCGACGTGACCATCGCCCGCGGTCGCCTCGCCATCGACCATCTGACGGCGGCGGCGGACCAGGAGAACATCGCGGGCCGGCTCGCCTACACTTGGGCCGTGGACGATCGCCACCCCGCGGTCCTCGACGGCGAGCTCCACGCGCAACAGCTCGACATCGATGCGCTCGTGGCCTTCGCCAAGGCGGCGACGACCGGCAGCGCGTTTGAGGCGCCGCGCGAGGTCGCGCTCGTCCTCGATGTCGGCAAGGCGACCTTCGCCGGCGTCGAGGCGCGCACGGTCAATGCGCAGGTCAAGTTCGATGCCGGCGTCCTGCGCATCGACCGTCTGTCGGTCGGCGATGTCGGTGGAGCGGCCCTCGATATCAGCGGACGCATCGACGAATTGTCGTCGCAGCCGCGCGGGCGCGTGACCTTCGCCGTCGATGCGCGATCGCTCGCCGGGCTCAGCAGCCTTCTCGGCCGCTTCGCGCCGCAAGCGGGAGAGCCGTTTCGCCGTGTGGCCGACCGGCTGGCGCCGGCGAAACTGCATGGTGTCCTGACGGTCGACCGTGCCGCCACCGCCGGCACGGTCGCCAAGCTCACGCTCGACGGCGGCGTCGGCGCGACGCGCGTGACGCTCAATGGCGAGGCCAAGGGCGAGCTCGCGCAGCCCGGCGCCGCCGTTGTGCGCATCGACAGCAGATTCGATGCCGATGACGGCGGGGCGCTGGCACGCCTCCTCGGGCTCGACCGCGTCGTCGCAGTCGATCAGCTTCCCGGGCAGATGACGATCTCGGCCGTGGGGCCGCTTAATGGCGAGCTTCGTGTCAATGCTGTCGCCGCCGCCGGCGGCTTTTCCGTCATCGCCGACGGCGCGATCCGTCTAAGCGGCGACGAGGCGCCGGCCGGCCGGCTGCAGGTAAAAGCGTCGGCGGCCGATTTGCGGCCGCTTCGCCGGGTCATGACCGGGCAGGCCGCGGCGGCGGCTATCCCGGTCACGGCGAGCGCGGCGCTTGCCGTTGCCGGCGCGACCCTGTCGTTCACCGATCTCGCCATCACCTCCGGCAAGACCACGGTCCGCGGCCATCTTGCCCTCAAGCTGGCGAGCCCGTTCGGCATCGACGGCGAGATCAAGGCCGACGAGATCGACGCCGCGGCCGCGTTGGCGGCGCTGGTCGGAGCGCCAAGCCCCGCGCCAGCGGCGAGCGCGCCGTGGTCGCCCGAGCCGTTTAGCGCCGGCATGTCTGCCGCCATGAACGGCGTGGTGACGTTTACTGTCGATCGCGCCGCGCTCACGGCGGATTTGGTCGCGCGCAGCCTTACCGGCGTGATGCAGCTCAAGCCGGCGGAGATCGCGTTGAGCAATCTCGACGCCGGTCTCGCCGGCGGGCGCCTCGCTGGCGAATTGGCGTTCCGGCACGATGCGCAGGGAGTTTCCGCGCAGGGCCGGATCGAACTTCTCGGCGCCAACGCCGCAGCGATTCTCAGATCCGGCGCTAACGCCGTCGACGGCCGGCTGACGGTGAAGCTGCAAGGCGACAGCGTCGGACGAAGCCCCGAGGGCTTCATCGGCTCGCTGCACGGCAGCGGCGCGGTCGCTCTCGCCGACGGCCATTTTGCCGGCATCGACACCGCGGCATTCGACGCCGCGATCCGCACGGCCGATCTCAACGATGCGATCGACGCGCCGAAGCTGCGGGCCGCGGTCGGCGCCGCAATCGACAACAGCCGGCTCTCGGTGCCGCGAGCCGATGCCGAGGTGACCATCGCCGGCGGGCAGATTCGCCTCGCCAACGCGACGTTGCAGGCGCAGCGCGGCGGCGAGCTGTCGCTTTCCGGAATGCTCGACCTCAATGCCGCCGCCATCGACGCGCGCATGACGCTTTCAAGCCGGCCCGCGGCCAACGCGCTGATTCAGGCGCGGCCGGAATATTCTGTCACCGTCAAGGGACCGCTGGCGGCGCCGGCGCGCACGCTCGATGTTTCCTCGCTGCTGGGCTGGCTGACGCTACGCTCCGCCGAACTGCAGACCCGGCGGCTCGAATCGATCGAAGCCAACCGGCGCGAGGAGGCGGTCGGATCGGTGGTGCGCCCGGCATCGCCAGCGATCCGCTTCGTCCCGCTGGGCACGCCGCTGGAATCGGCGGTGCAGGCGAACGCGGCGCCGCCGCCGGCGTTCGGAGGCCGCGGATTGGAGCGCCTGCAGCCGGAGACGCCGGCCGCGCCAGCGCCGAATGAAACCCGCTCCGATGTTGGCGGCGCCGATCATGGCGCCGATCACGATGCCGCCGCGGCGGCGAACGGAGCGAAGCCGGCGCCGCAACATGCAGACGGCGCGACTGCGAATGCCGGCACGACTGACGCATCACGGCGGCGCGCCGCGCCGCCGCCTGTCTCGCACAACCCGTTCGATTTCCTATTCCGGTCGCAGAACTGAGGCGGCGGCCGGCGGCACCATCACGATCTCGCGCGGCGCTTGCGCAGCGGCGTCATGGCCATTGGTCCGCGCCTGATAGTGCTCGAGCACGAACAGCCTTATCGCCGAGGACAGATTGCCGTGCTGGCGCTCGGTGTCGATCGCCGCGACCAGATCCGACAAAGTCGTCTGCCGGCCGACGGCGATTTCCTTGAGGCTTGTCCAGAAAGCGTCCTCGAGACTGACGCTGGTCTTGTGTCCGGCGATGACGATGGAGCGTTTGACGACCGGCGATTTCATTGCCCGTCTCCCGTTTCGATCCGGCGTTGGTCGAGGCTTTTGCGGGCCTGGTCGCTCTGCGATTGCTCGAGGGCTCGCTCGGCCTTCGAACGCCCATGCGCAAGCCGGTTGGACGCGGCCTTTTGCTCGGCCTGGCGCCGTTTAGCCTGCCTGCGGGCAGTGCGCAGATTGACGATTTCAGCCATGCAAGGCTCGACGGTAAAGAAAGTGGCGCTGCGGCCAACCGGCCGCTTCGTCTGTAGAAATTACGCCGGTAGGGTGGCGCTGGATCACCGGGGCCACAGCGCTGGTGCGCTTCTACATTCGTGTACGCAACAAGCAAATGTGAATATCCAATCGGGTCGCCAAAAGATAATAGCGCGATCAATAAAATTATTTCTTCGCGCGTACAACGTAGCAGAATAGTTCTTCACGAAAAACGGTAAATTGTCTTCTTGAGTACTGAATGTAACCAAATCTGAGGCGTGAAGGTGCCATTCTATACGCTATTTAAGTCGGGAATTGCCACGCGCCCGGGCGGCGGATATTGCCGAAACCTTTGCCAGGGCCGGGTATAAAGATACTGTCATCGGCCACACGAAATCGTTATCAGCCCGCCGGCGCCCGCCGGCGCGGCGCTTGGCCGCCGTCTATTTCTTCCGGAAGCGGTCGAGACGGACCACTTCGCCGCCGGTCCCGCCGTCAATTCCGGAGACAATCGATGCGGCGGCAGCCGGGGAGGGCGCCGGCAGAGCCTCCGGCATGGTCTCCGCCGCGGGAAGCTCTCCCGCCGGTGCGCTCGCCTTCTCCGCGTCGTGCACCTCGGCGCTCGCGTCCGCCGCCGCAGCGGTCTCGATGGTCTCGAACTGAAAGCCGAACTGGACCGCCGGATCGTAGAAGGCGGTCACCGCATCGAACGGCACCGCCACCCGTTCCGGAACGCCGCCAAACGACAGCCCGACCTCGAAAGCCTCCTCGCTCACCATCAGGTCCCAGAACTGATGCTGCAGGACGACGGTCATCTCCTGCGGATATTGCGCGCGCATGCGCTCCGAAAGCCGCACGCCCGGTGCGGTGGTGGCGAAGGTGATCTTGAAATGATGTTCGCCCGGCAGGCCGCGTTTCGCCGCGTCGACAAGCACGGTGCGCACTACGCCGCGCAAGGCCGCCTGGGCGAGAATGTCGTAGCGGATATGGTCGACGGCCATCAGGGTCAGGAAATCAGGAATGAGGTTGCCGACAGACAGATAGGGAACGAATCACGACGATCCAGAGCGATTCTGTCCTGATCCGCGATCCCTGACTACTGACGCTTGGAAAGTGGAGGCTTCTGTTGCCAGGTGCCTCCGAACCCCGCCTGACGCTGCTAAGACGCCAGGGCTTTAGATCGGTCTTTCGAGCTGCTTACGCAGCCAGAGCAACCGGAGCATAGTTGTCGTTTGCAACTATGAATTTGGCCCGATAACGGCGGAACCATGCCGAGCAAAAGCACGCCCTTTACGCCCTCGTCGATCCTGTTTCGACCCCGTAATCAGGGATCAGGCGTCGGTAATCAGGCGTCGGGCAATTCAAATTTCGCCCTGACGCCTCACTCGCGATACCTGACCCCTGGAACTGGTGGAGTCGCCGGGTACTGCCCCCGGGTCCGAAAGGTTTATTACGACGGCCATTTATCGCCATAGCCGGCTTGCGCCGGCACCAAAGAATATAAGCGCAAAAGATTGATGAAAAAAGAGGGCTGAGGAATTGGCCTCCGCCGTGAACGCGATCTCCGGGCGGGCGGCGGGCTTGCCGCCGCACGCGCCCGAAGGTCCGTCTACTGCAGGCTCAGCGCCACGAAGCGGGTCTCGCCGTCGGCGTTGGAGACGAGCAGCACCGCGACCTTCTTGCCTTGCGCCTTGAGCGCGTCGAGGCGGGTGGAAAGGTCGGCCGGGTTGCCGACGCTCTCGTATTGCACCTCGACGATGACGTCGCCGGGGCTGAGCCGCTTGTCGGGTGGTGACGCCGCCACGCTCGCGTCGACGCCGGTGACGATGACGCCCTTGATGGTGTCGCGCACCTTGAACTTCTTGCGCAGATCGTCGGAGAGGCTCGACAGCTCGAGCCCGAGCGTCTTCTGCACGACCGACTTTTCCGCCGGCACCGCGTCCTTCTTGCTGTCGGCGGCGGCTTGCTTCTCGCCGTCCTCGAGCCGACCGATCTTGACCTTGTGGGTCTCCTCCTTGCCCTTGCGGATGACGACGACATCGACTTCCTTGCCGACAGGTGTATCGGCGACGATGCGCGGCAGGTCGTGCATTTCCTTGACCTCGTGGCCGTCGAACTTGACCACCACGTCGCCCGGTTCGATGCCGGCGGGTTTGGCCGGACCCTTGCCGTCGACGCCGGCGACGAGCGCGCCGTGCGCCGGCTTGATGCTCAGGCTCTCGGCGATGTCGTCGGTGACCTGCTGGATGCGTACGCCGAGCCAGCCGCGCCGCGTCTCGCCGTACTGGCGCAGCTGATTAACGACCGCGACCGCGCTGTCGGACGGCACCGCAAAGCCGATGCCGATCGAGCCGCCGGACGGCGAGATGATCGCGGTGTTGACGCCCACGACTTCGCCACTGAGGTTGAACAGCGGGCCGCCGGAATTGCCGCGATTGATGGCGGCGTCGGTCTGGATGTAGTTGTCGTACGGTCCGGAATTGATGTCGCGGTTGCGCGCCGAGACGATGCCGGCGGTCACCGTGCCGCCGAGGCTGAACGGGTTGCCGATGGCGATCACCCATTCGCCGAGCCGCAGCTTGTCGCTGTCGCCGAACTTCACCGCCTTGAGCGGTTGGTCGGGATGCACGCGCAACAGCGCGAGATCGCTCTTGCCGTCCTTGCCGACGAGTTCGGCGGTGAGTTTGGTGCCGTCATTGAGGATGACGTTGATCTCATCGGCATCGGCGATGACGTGGTTGTTGGTGACGACGAGACCGGACGCATCGATGATGAAGCCGGAGCCGAGCGAGTTGATCCGCCGCGGGGCATGATCGGGATCGCCGCCACCCCCGCCGCCTCCGCCGCCCCCGCCGCCGCCCTGGCCGCGCCGGTTCTTGAAGAACTCCTCGAAGAACTCCTCCATCGGCGAGCCCGGCGGCAGGTCGGGCATGCCGTTCATGCGGGCGTCGACCTTCTGCGACGTCGAGATATTGACTACGGCGTCGATCACCTGCTCGGCGACGTCGGCGATATTCTCGGGTCCGCGCGCCGCCGCCGGCCATGCCGGCAGGACGACGATCGCCGCCGCGAGCGCGGCAATGGCCGGGCGCCGTCGCAGCCATTGGGAGAGATGGCAAGACATGAAGGTCTGTGCTCCTGCAAGACGAGTGATTGGAATCTGCCCGAAAGGTGCCCCCGTCCCGCGGCGGAGGCAAGGCCATTAGCCGGGCGCGCGGCGGCCATTAGGAACGGGATTGGGGCCGAAAAGCGACGCGCCGCATGAACGTTTTTTAGTGCCGCACCAGCCAGACGACCAGCACGCCGACCACCGCCGAAACGAGGCCGGCGATGCGCAAGCGGCTTTCCGGTGTCTCCAGCGCCGCCGCCATGGCGCGCTTCGCCGCAATCGGGAACGCGGCGAGGAAAATGCCCTCGATCGCGAAGAACAGGCCGATCGCGGCCAAGAAGTCGGACATGGACGCGAGATCCGGTGCGCGAGGCGTGGACGGTGTTGCGGAAAATTATTTCGCGACTGGCGGCTTGGGCGCCTGTGAGCCCGCCGGCTCCCTGCCCGACGGGTCGGAGAAATAGCGGAAGAAATCCGTGTCCGGCTTCAGCACCAGATGCGTATCGCCGCGCTGCATGCTTCTTTCGTAGGCCTGCATCGACCGGTAGAAGCCGAAGAAGTCCGCGTCGCGGGTGTAGGCGTCGGCGAAGATGCGGTTTCGTTCGCTGTCGCCTTGGCCGCGGACCTGCTCGGCCTGGGAGCTCGCTTCCGCCAACAGCACGGTCACGTCGCGGTCGGCTCTGGCTCGGATCTCCTGGCCTTTCTGGCTGCCCTGGGCGCGGAATTCCGCCGCCTCGCGCTGGCGCTCGGTCTGCATGCGCTGGTAGACGGCCTGGCTGTTCTGCTCGGGCAGGTCGGCGCGGCGGATGCGCACGTCGATGACCTCGATGCCGAACGGCCGCGCATCGTGATCGAGCTGATTGCGCATCAGCGCGCTGAGTTCCTCGCGCTTGTCGCGCACCACGTCGGTGAGCGTCGCGGCGCCGAGCACGCGGCGCAGCGCCGAGTTGAGCAGGATAGCGAGCTGCGAACTGGCGCCGGCGGGGCCGACGGTCTGATAGAACTTGAGCGCATCGATGATGCGGTAGCGCGCGAAGGCATCGACCACGAGCCGCTCGCCGGCCTGGCCGGCGCCGGAATTGAATTTGTCCTGGCTCGCCGCGATCACCTCCTGGGCCGGCGATTCGATGTTGAGAATGCGTTTGTCGATATAGATCACGCTGTCGATGAACGGCACTTTCACGTTCAGTCCCGGTTCGGTGATGACGCGCACCGGATTGCCGAGGCGCACCACCAGCGCCTGCCTGGTCTGGTAGACGGTGAAGAAGGTGCTGTAGCCGACGAAGACGGCGACCAGCAAAAGGACGGCGAGCACGCCGCCGGCAAGGCCGAGTCTCATTGGCTGCCCCCTGCAGGCGGGTTGCCCGCTGCCGGCGGCGGCGTTGGCCGCGGCCGATTGACTTCGTTGAGCGGCAGATAGGGCACGACGCCGGGGCCGCCCTGTGGGCCGGTATCGATGATGGTCTTGTCGGTGGCGCCGAGAACGCGTTCCATGGTTTCCAGATACATGCGCAGGCGCGTGACGTCGGGCGCCTTCTTGTATTGCTCGTAGACCTGCAGGAAGCGCGAAGCCTGGCCCTTGGCGTCGGCGACGGTCTGCTCGCGATAGGCTTCGGCGTCCTGGGTGATCTTGGCGGCGCGGCCGCGCGCCTCGGGAACGACGCGGTTGGCGTAGGTCTGCGCCTCGTTCTGCGCGCGCTCGAGGTCGGAGCGGGCCGCTTGCACGTCGCGGAAGGAGTTGAGCACCTGGGCGGGCGGATCGACCTTCTGCAGCTGGACCTGCCGCACCAAGATGCCCGCGCCGTAAGTGTCGAGGGTTTTTTGCATCTGCTCCTGGACCGCCGTTTCGATTTTCTGCCGCGCGCCGGTGAGGATCGGCTGGATGTTGGAGCGCCCGATCACGGTGCGCATGGCGCTTTCGGCCACGGCTTTGACCGTGCCTTCGGGCGACTGGACGTTGAACAGGTAGTCGCCGACGCCATTCGGCTTGACCAGCCAGAATACCGAGAAATCGACATCGACGATGTTCTCGTCGCCGGTGAGCATCAGGCTCTCCTCGGGCACGTCGCGCACGGTCGAGCCGCGGCGCAAATCTTCGACCGGGCGCATGCCGATGTCGAGCTTGTTGACGAACAGCGCCTGCGGCGTGAGCACGCTCTCGATCGGATAGGGCAGGTGATAATTGAGCCCCGGCTGCACCTCGCGCGTGAACTTGCCGAAGCGCAGCACCACGCCGATTTCGTTGGGCTCGACGCGGAAGAAGCCGGAAAGGCCCCAGAGCACGACAACGACGAGCGCGATCAGCGCCAGGCCGCGGCCGCCGAGGTTACCGGGGAGCAGGCTGCGCAGGCGGTCCTGGCCGCGGCGCAGGAATTCCTCGAGGTCGGGCGGCCGCGGCCCGCCGGGCGATTGTGGCCCCGAGCCCCACGGTCCGCGCGGCCCCGAGCCCCAGGGACCGCCGCCGCCGCCGGATTGGTTGCTCCAGGGCATCAATCTCTCCTGACGCCGGCGTGCGGCCGGCTTGATTGCCGGGGTTATAGGGGAGGGCCCCGGTCGTTACAACGCGCAGATATGCCGCGCCTCAATCAATTGCACGTTGGTAAGTAACGAAAGCGAAAGCGGCTTCGTCTTCGGCGCCCGGTTGGCGCTCATCGCGCGCGGTCTCCCGCCACAGTTTCGGATCGATGGCCGGAAAATGCGTGTCGCCGTCGACGCGCTTGTGCACGCGGGTGATGGCGAGCCGCGTCGCCAGCGGCAAGGCCTGGAGGTAGATGCCGGCGCCGCCGGCGACGACGATGGCGTCGGCGGCGCGGCGCAGCGCGTCGCCCAACGCCGCGGCGAAGGCGGCATCGAGGTTCGGCGCGACCAGAATGCCCGGCGCGGCGAAGTGGCGATCGCGGCTCACCACGATCGTGGTGCGGCCGGGAAGCGGCTTGCCGATCGAAAGAAAAGTCTTGCGCCCCATGACCACGGGCTTGCCCATGGTCAGCGCGCGGAAATGCTGCATGTCGGATTTGAGCCGCCACGGCAGCGCGTTGCCGCGGCCGATGACGCCGTTCTCGGCAATGGCGGCGACGAGGAGAATGTTCATCCTCACACCGCGATCGCGGCCTTGATGTGCGGGTGCGGCGCGTAGCCTTCGAGCGTGAAATCCTCGTAGCGGAAGGCGAACAGATCCTTGACCGCAGGATTGAGCCGCAGCGTCGGCAGCGGGCGCGGGCTGCGCGTCAATTGCAGCCGCGCCTGCTCGAGGTGGTTGAGATAAAGATGCGCGTCGCCGAGCGAGTGGACGAAGACGCCGGGCTTGAGCCCGCTCACCTGCGCCACCGCCATGGTCAGCAGCGCGTAGGAGGCGATGTTGAACGGCACGCCGAGGAAGACGTCGGCCGAGCGCTGATAGAGCTGGCACGACAGCGCGCCGTCGGCGACGTTGAACTGGAACAGGCAATGGCACGGCGGCAGCGCCATCGCCTCGACCTCCGCCGGGTTCCAGGCGGTGACAATGAGCCGGCGCGAGGCCGGGTTGCGACGGATCTCGGCGAGCACATTGGCGAACTGGTCGATGCTGCGGCCGTCCGGCGCCGGCCAGGAGCGCCATTGCTTGCCGTAGACCGGGCCGAGATTGCCGTTCTCGTCGGCCCATTCGTCCCAGATGGTGACACCGTGCTCGTTGAGATATTTGACGTTGGTCTCGCCGCGCAGGAACCAGAGCAGTTCGTAGACGATCGATTTCAGATGCAGCTTCTTGGTGGTGAGCAGCGGAAAGCCGGCGGCAAGGTCGAACCGCATCTGATGGCCGAAGATCGAGCGGGTGCCGACGCCGGTGCGGTCGCGCTTCTCCACGCCCTCGGCGAGCACGCGGTCCATGAGGTCGAGATATTGGCGCATTGTCTTGGGTCGCTGGCGGGTTCCGGCCGAGTCGCGGCAACGAGTTTAACGTCAAATGAGCGGCGCACGAAGCCCGCGCAAGACCGCGGTGGATAGCGCGGGCCGGTCATTCCGGATTGCCGCTTCGCGGCGCCTCGGAATGACCCGAGGGGAACGCCGGCGGACTAATTCGTCACGCGGTGATTATTGTCGCAAGGGTCGCTGGGCAGATAGCACAACTGCCGGCCGCCGCTGAGATGATCGTAAACCGAGTAGAGTGAATAAGGCGAATAGCGCGAGTAGTAGTAGGGATAATAGGGATCATATGGATAGAACGGGTCGTGCGCATCGGCGCGATAATGCGGATGCACGACGATCCTGCCTCGATGCGCCTCGCCGGCTGCGGCGGTCCCGGCGTCGAGGGTGAGGACTAGCGCTGCAATCGCCGCGCCGGTGGCGAACGCGGACATTGTCTTCAACGGCATGATCTCGCTCGCAACGTTTCGCCGGCGCCGAATTGCCGGGCCAAGACCGTCCCACACTATATCACACCAGCGCAGCGATGAACGCCTTCGCGCGCGCATAGATCCCCGGCGCCTCGCTCTCGCGCGGTCCGCCGATGGCAAGCGCGAGATCGCTTCCATGCCGCCCCTCTTGCACGCGCAGCCACAGCGTCGCGTGCTTCACCATCTGCGGATTGCCGAGGTCGGCGATGAGGAGCGGTCTGCGGTAGCGGTGCGCCAGCTCGCGCGCGAGCGCGGTGCCGGCGGAGACGTCGACGCCGCCGGCATCGACGATGATCATGCAAGCGTGCGCATCGCGCACGTTCCATTCCGTGCGCTGCGCCGGATCGGCGAGCGGCGTCTCCTTGAGCTGCGGATATTTGGCAAGCAGGCCCGGCGGCGCCGGAAAATCCTCGGCCCAGCCGCCTTGCGGACACCAGCCGCCATAGTCGATGCCGCGCGCCAGCGCCGCGTCGAGCACGGCGCGGTCGACGCCGGATTGTCCGCCCGAGAGGAGTTTCATGGTCTAGGCGCGATCTTCGATCGAGCCGCCGACCGCGCCCGCCTCGGCGGCGAGGCGAATTGCCTCGGCCGCTGCCTGCGGCGCATGTGCGAAACAGTTTTCCAGGTCGGCATTCACCGGCAGGTCGGTTGCCGCGACGACGTCGCGGCAATTGGCAACCACGTCGTCGCGCGTAACAGCGCTGTCGGCACGGCCGAGCATGTTGGCGAGGCCGAGGCTTGTGGTCGCGAGCGCTTCGAAGCCGAGCGCAGTCAGGAGCTTCGCCGTGCCGGCATCCCAAGGGTTGGGCATGATAAAGGCGCCGCGTCGCTCATGCAGGGCGCGGAACGCCACGGCTTTGTCGCTCTGGCTCGGCATGGCGCGGGTCTCCGTCCTCACTTCGCTGCGAACGAATTTGAGCTGGCGTTGCCCATCCGTCAAATGCATAATGTTTTGTCTGACCATCAGGATTCCTGATCGATGGACATCGCTGAGATCGAGACCTTCGTCGCAATTGCCGAACTCCGCGCTTCACCCGCGCTGCCCGGCGGCTCCATCGTACGCAGCCGGCGATCAGCCGCCGCCTCGGGCTCCTGGAGCAAGAGCTCGGCGCGCCGATGTTCGAACGCATCCCTGGCGACGTGCGCCTCACCGAGGCTGGCCGGGCCTTCCTGCCGCACGCCGAGGCGGCGCTTGCTGCGCTCAAGGATGGGCGCGAGGCGGTGCTCGGATTGCAGGCCGGTTTGCGCGGCACGGTTTCGCTCGCGCTCGTCGGGACGCTCGCCGACACGCATATCGTCAACGCGTTGCAGCGCTTTGCGCGCCGGGCCGGGGACGTTCGGCTGCTGCTGCGCACCGCGACAAGCGGCGAGGTGAGCAATCTGGTCCGGCGCGGTGATGCAAGCCTGGGTTTGCGCTATTTCACCGGAAATCGCACCGGGCTTGTGTCGTTCGATGCCGGCAGTGAGGCGATGGTGGTGGTCGCTGCCCGCGACCACGTGCTTGCCGGTCGTCGTCTGCGCAATGCGCGCATGCTCGCCGGCGAACGATGGATCGGCTTTCCGGCGCCGTCCGGCGAACCCAATTCCTCGGGTCACGTCCTGGCGCGCCAGTTGATCCGCGCCGGCCTCCACGCCGCCGAATCGTCTTGATCGATAACCTCACCGCGCAGAAGCGCCTCGCCCAAGCTGGCTTCGGCCTCGCTTTGGTGCCGGAGAGCAGCGTACGCGACGAACTGCGCCGCGGCCTGTTGGTCGCACTTGATGTCGCCGCCATGCGCACCGCAATTCCCGTCGTCGCTCTGCACCGACGCAACGGTTACCTTAGTCCCGCGGCCAGGGCGCTGTTGGAATTGCTGACAGCCGGGTCGCGCAGCCCCAAGGCTCGCCATCGAGGGCGTGCGTCAGTCTTCCTTCCTCCGCAGCGCGAAGCACAGTGAGGGGGACCGCGCGGAGCGTCGTTATGGGGGCTTGTGTGTCGAGGGTTTTCTCCAGCGGACGAGCAAGCCGCGTCGCTATGCGCCCATACTGGCGCCCTTTGTCGCGCCACCTCCGCCGTTTTGCGGGGAGGAACAAACGTCAATCGAGTACGTGGCTGACCATGCCGTCGGCGAGCTTCGGTTCGAACCAGGTGGATTTCGGCGGCATGATCGCGCCGGCGTCGGCGACCGCCATGAGGTCCTGCATCTGCGTCGGATAGAGCGCGAATGCGACCGCCATCTGCCCGGAGGAGACGAGCCGCGCCAGCTCGCCGAGCCCGCGGCCGCCGCCGACGAAGTCGATGCGCTGGTCGGTGCGCGGATCGGTGATGCCGAAAAGGGGCTCGATGATGTTGCGGGTGAGGAGCGTGATCGGCAGCCGGGCGACCGGGTCTTTGCCCGGAGCCGCCTTTGCCGCCTGTTGCGGCTGCAGCGTGAGACGATACCAGCGCCCGGCGAGATACATGCCGGCTTCGCTTGCATCCGCTGGCGCCACCGGCCGATCGCTCGCCTCGACCGCATAGCGCTTGCGGATTTCGGCGAGGAGCTCGTCGGCGCTGCGGCCGTTGAGATCGCGCAGCACGCGGTTGTAGTCGAGGATGGTCATCTCATGCTGGGGAAAGAGGACGGCGAGGAAGTAATCGTGCGCGCCTTCGCCGCCGCGCGCCTGCGCCACGCGCGCGGCCGCGGCCGAGCGATGATGGCCGTCGGCGATGTAGAGCGCCGGCAGCGCATCGACGGCGCGCGTGAGCGCCGCGATCGTCGCCGCGTCCTCGATCGCCCAGAGCTGGTGGCGCACGTCGTCGGCGGTCACGTCGACCGCGGCATCGCCGGCGGCGGCGCGCGCCAGCATGGCGTCGACCTCGGGCGCCGCCGGATAGCCGAGCATCACCGGGCCGGTCTGCGCGTTCACCGCCTCGATCTGGCGCACGCGGTCGTCTTCCTTGGCCGGCGTCGTGTATTCGTGCTTGCGGATGCGATTGTCGTTGTAGGCGTCGACCGAGGCGACCGCCGCGAGGCCGGTCTCGACCCGGCCGCGCCAGGTGAGCCGGTAGACGTAGTAGCAGGGCGTTGCGTCGCGGACGAGAACGCCGGCGGCGATCATGCGCTGCAGATTCTCCGCCGCTTTGGCATAGACCGCGGCGTCATAGAGATCGGTCCCGGGATCGAGATCGATCTCCGCCTTGGAGACATGCAAAAAACTCCACGGCTTGCCTTTGGCGCGCTCGCGCGCCTCCGCGCTCGACAGCACGTCATAGGGTGGCGCCAGCACGTCCGCCGCGCGTCCCGGCGCCGGCCGCAACGCGCGGAAGGGTTTTATCAGGGTCAAGGCTTACTCCGGACATTCGCCCGTCGTCCCGAGAGGCCGCAAGGCGGCCTGCGAAGGATGAATCGGCCGTCGCGTCGAGGCCGTCGCCCTTCGAGGCTCGCTGCGCACGCACCTCAGGGTGAACGGCGGACAGGCTCTCGTTTCAGGATTTTAATTCGCGTAAATCCGCATTACGTCAAGGCCGTGAGCAAGTCAGATGTCATCCTCATCGCCGGCCCGACGGCGAGCGGCAAATCGGCGCTGGCGCTGGCGCTGGCGGACAAGCTCGGCGGCACCATCATCAACGCCGATTCGATGCAGGTCTATCGCGACCTGCGCATCATCACCGCGCGGCCGACGCCGGACGAGGAGGCGCGCGTGCCGCACCGGCTCTACGGCTACGTCGATGCGGCGGAGAATTTCTCCGTCGGCCGCTGGTGCATGGAGGTCGCCGCGGCGCTCGCGGCGACGCGGCGCGTCGCGCGCACCGCGGTCATCGTCGGCGGCACCGGGCTTTACTTCAATGCGCTGACCCGCGGGCTTTCCGAGGTGCCGCCGATCCCGGCCGAGATCCGTGCGGGGGTGCGCGCGCGGCTTGCGAGCGAAGGCGTCGCCGCGCTGCATTCCGAGCTGGCGCGCCACGATGCCGCCGCGGCGGCGCGGCTGATGCCGGGCGACCGCTCCCGAATCACCCGCGCGCTCGAAGTGGTGCTGGCGACCGGCCGCTCGCTTCTCGACTGGCACGAGGAAGGCAAACCGGCGGTGCTCGACCCGGCGCTCGCCGCCAAGGTCTTTCTCATGCCCGCGCGCGAGACGCTCTTCCGGCGCATCGATGCGCGTTTCGACGCTATGATCGCCGCTGGCGCGATCGAGGAGGTGCGCGCGCTGGCGGCGCGCGGCCTCGATCCCGACCTGCCGGCGATGAAGGCGCACGGCGTGCCCTGGCTTATTCGCCACCTGCGCGGTGCGATCAGCCTCGCGGACGCGGCCGAGGGCGGCAAGCGCGACACCCGCCAATACACCAAGCGGCAGGCGACCTGGTTTCGCAACCAGCTTCCCGATTTTGCCTGGGTCGAGCCGGACCAAGCGCTCGCGACCGTCGAGAAGCAATTGCAGGCATTGGCGCGATGACGCAACCGCCGCAGGTATGCGAAAGTGTGGAAGCCGGAAGCGCCCGTCTTTACGGCGAAAAATTTCGATGGCAGATTCAGGCATGATGCAACATATCAACCGGGAGGAATTGGAATGCGTCACCTTGTGCTCGCGATAGTCATGGCGGCGGGAGTAAGCTTGGTCGGCAGCGTGGCTGCCTCGGCGGCTCCGGCCAATGGCCAGGCGATTTCCCAGGCCGTCGAAAAGACCGACCAGATCACCCAGGTCATGCAAGGCTGCGGACGCGGCTGGCATCGCAACCGGTGGGGACATTGCCGTCCAAACTGACGCGATCGTTTTCGTCTGATCAGTAATTTCGGCCGATCGCCGGCTCCGGCGGTCGGTCGAGGCTGTCTATCCTCGCCTGCGAAGCGGGGCGGATGAACTAGTGCGAAATATATTGCAGTCCGGCTGAGTAAGCGGCGCCGCCGATCACGCAGGGAATGCCGAGCTCGATCTGCCCGGTCGCCGCAGCGACGACGCAGCCCATCGACAGCGCGCCTTGCCCGACCTGGCCCCAGCCCGAGAGCTCGCGCTTGGAGTTCGGGCCCTTCTGCTTGAGCTCCTCGATCGCGGCCAGCGATTCCTTGCGCATGCGCACGGTATCGACCGTCTCCGCCGTCTCGATCACGTCGTTGAGCACCGCGACGACCTCCTTCGGCTCGGTCTTCGCCGCCCATTTGAGCAGCGCCAGCAGGTGCAGGTCGCGCACCGCGTTGCTGGCGAGCGTGAATTTGGCGGCGCTGCCGGTGGTGAGATTGTCGACATTGTCCTTGTCGTTCGCGAGCGGCAGCAGCTTGACGATGTGGCCGATCGGCTGGAACGCGCCGGTCGCCAGATAGTAGCCCCAGAGAAGGTCGATCAGCTCCGGGCTCGGCTCGATCGCGATCTCCTTCTTTTCCCCGCGGTCGGTGCCGAAGGTCAGGACGTATTTGATCTTGTCCATCACGCCCGGCTTCTCGATCCGGTAGGCGATCTGGTCGAGCGTCGGCAGCTTGCCGTCGAGATATTTGTCGATCATCGCGCGCCGCGTCGGCATGCGGTCGACGAAGGTGGCGAGCAATTCCTTCCAGTTGGGCAGGCCGGAATAGGCGATGGCGCGCACCAGGACCCAATGGTCGGCGGGCGCGATCGGCAGCATCCTGGCGATAAGTTCGCCGGCGCGGTCCGGATTGGCGCCGAGGACGCCGGCGACGAAGCCGATATAGGCGCCCGAGCTTTCGGCGTCCTTGAAGGCCTGCATGCCGCTCAGCGTCTGCACCAGCACGGGAAGGCCGTCCGGCTCGGGCTTGCCGCGATAGGCGTTGATCCATTTGAGCATTGCGTCGCTCGTGCTGAGGCCGCCATTCGGCAGCGGCACCGCGGCGGCCGGCGCGGCGAGGCTGAGCACGGTGGCGCCGAGCACGATGGCCACCGCGAGCAGACCGGCGGCGCGGCGCAACGCCGCCGCAACACATTCATCTGCGAGCATGGTCCCCTCCAGCGGAGAAAGCCGGCAGCGCACCTCACGCAACACCCGCGCGCCGCCCGCAGCGGAAGTGAGCAGAGCAGACCGGCGGGGCGATTTGCGGGCCGCTCCGGCGCAAAATCGCGGCTGCGCCGTGGCACGCAACGAAGGTTAACGGCGGCGCCAATGCGCGGATTGTCGATTTCAAACGCTTGTTTGAAGCCGATTGGAAGCCTTGCCGCCAAATTCCGGCCGCATTCGGCTTGACCGGCTCTGCCGCAATGCATATAAAAGACACCCGAAAAGGAAGGGCACGCAGCCGTGCGCAGTTTTGTTGCAACATCGCTGATTCTCGTATCGAGGCGCACCGCCGGGGGTGGATGATCCACCTGCGAGACGTGGCGGTGCGCGGTCCAGGGGCTCTTCGAGGCCCCTTTTTTATTTCCTGAACCAGGCCCCCGGCGGGGAGAGACGGCAGAAAGAGCGGAGCAAGCCATGACGGAAATGACCGGCGCGGAAATGGTGATCGCGGCGCTAGCCGATCAGGGCGTCGAGCACATTTTTGGCTATCCCGGCGGCGCGGTGCTGCCGATCTACGACGCGCTGTTCGACCAGGACAAGGTGCAGCACATCCTGGTGCGGCACGAGCAGGGCGCCGTGCACGCCGCCGAGGGCTATGCGCGCTCGACCGGCAAGGTCGGCACCGTGCTGGTCACCTCCGGGCCGGGCGCGACCAATGCCGTCACCGGACTGACCGACGCGTTGTGCGACTCGATCCCGCTCGTCGTCATCACCGGGCAGGTGCCGACGCACTTGATCGGCAACGACGCCTTCCAGGAATGCGACACGGTCGGCATCACCCGGCCCTGCACCAAATACAATTATCTCGTGAAAAATATCGCCGACCTGCCGCGCGCGCTGCACGAGGCGTTCCACATCGCCGCCAGCGGCCGTCCCGGCCCGGTCGTGGTCGATATTCCGAAGGATATCCAGTTCGCCAAGGGCACCTATTCCCGGCCGAAGGAATTCCCGCACCGCGGCTATCGGCCGAAGGTCAAGGGCGACCTCGATAAGATCAAACAGGCCGTCGACATGATGGCGGCGGCGAAGCGGCCGCTGTTCTATACCGGCGGCGGCGTGATCAATTCCGGCCGCGCCGCCAGCCAGCTGCTGCGCGAGCTGGTCAAGCTCACCGGCTTTCCGATCACCTCGACGCTGATGGGGCTCGGCGCCTTCCCTGCCGCCGATCGGCAGTGGCTCGGCATGCTCGGCATGCACGGCACCTGGGAGGCCAACTGGTCGATGCACGATTGCGACGTGATGATCGCGGTCGGCGCGCGCTTCGACGACCGGATCACCGGCCGGCTCGACGCCTTCTCGCCCAACTCGAAGAAAATCCACATCGATATCGATCCGTCCTCGATCAACAAGAACGTCAAGGCCGATCTCGGCATCGTCGGCGACTGCGCGCACGTGCTCGAAGACATGGTGCGCCTGTGGCGCGCGAGCGCCGCCGTGCCGGACAAGAAGGAGCTCGCGGCCTGGTGGGCGCAGATTGAAAAATGGCGGGCAAAGAATTCGCTCGCCTATCGCAACTCGAACGAGATCATCAAGCCGCAATACGCGATCGAGCGGCTCTACGCGCTGACCAAGGACCGCGACACCTACATCACCACCGAAGTCGGCCAGCATCAAATGTGGGCGGCGCAGTTCTATCGCTTCCAGGAGCCGAACCGCTGGATGACTTCGGGCGGCTTGGGCACGATGGGTTACGGCCTTCCCGCTTCGGTCGGCGTGCAACTGGCGCATCCGGATTCGCTCGTCATCGACATCGCCGGCGAGGCTTCGGTGCTGATGACCATGCAGGAAATGTCGACCGCGGTGCAGTACGACCTGCCGATCAAGATCTTCATCATCAACAACCAGTACATGGGGATGGTGCGGCAGTGGCAGGAATTGCTGCATGGCGGGCGCTATGCGCATTCCTATACCGAGGCGCTGCCTGACTTCGTCAAGCTCGCGGAGGCCTATCACGCGCATGGCATCCGCTGCACGCAACCGGGCGAGCTCGACGAGAAGATCCGCGAGATGATCGAGGTGAAGAAGCCGGTGCTGTTCGACTGCGTGGTCGATCCGACGGAGAACTGCTTCCCGATGATCCCCTCCGGCCGCGCCCACAACGAAATGTTGCTCGGCGACGCCACCGTGCGGGTCGAGGACGCGATCACCGAAGAGGGCAAGGTGATGGTGTAGGATTGCGAATTGCACGTGGCGGATAGCGCCACGTGCCGCTGCCATTCGCCATTTCGCCAGTCGCCAAACGCGCCATTCGTCAACGAGGAAATCCCGTGAGCACGCCAGCAACGACGCATTATCCGGCGATGACCACCTCACAGCAGTCCGAGAGCCGCACGCTCTGCGTGCTCGTCGATAATGAGCCGGGCGTGCTGGCGCGGGTGATTGGGCTGTTTTCCGGCCGCGGTTACAACATCGACTCGCTCACCGTTTCGGAGACCGAGCACGAGAAGCATCTCTCGCGCATCACCATCGTCACCCGCGGCACGCCGATGGTGATCGAGCAGATCAAGAATCAGCTCGACCGCCTGGTGCCGGTGCACCGGGTGGTCGACATCACCGGCGCCGGTCCTTCGCTGCAGCGCGAGCTTGCCATGATCAAGGTGCGCGGCAAGGGCGAGCAGCGCATGGAGGCGCTCCGCCTCGCCGACGCCTTCCGCGCCCGCGTCATCGACGCCACCAACGAGAGCTTCGTGTTCGAATTGACCGGCGCGTCCGACAAGATCGATAGCTTCGTCAACCTGATGCTGCCGCTCGGCCTGGTCGAGGTCTCGCGCACCGGCGTGGTCGCTATCGCCCGCGGGCCGGAGGGGATGTAACGGATTTGGTCGGTTACGCCGCCGACCGCGCCGGCTCTGCCGACAAACGCCCGACGAGGGAAGCGAACCGGTCGATGAAGCCCTGCAGGAATTTCTGCGTGCTCTCGTCGGCGATGTTGCCCTGCTCGTCGATAAGGTTCGGCTTGAAGGTGACGTAGGCTTCGCCGCCGAGCAGGATCATGCCCAGCCCGGTCATCACCGAACGCAGATGCTGCTGCGCGAGCGCGCTGCCGATCGCTCCGGGCGAGGTGCCGGTGATGAAGGCGGGCTTGCCGGTCCAGGAGTTCTTGCCGTAGGGCCGCGCGCCCCAATCGACGGCGTTTTTCAGCACCGCCGGAATGGAGCGGTCATGTTCCGGCGTGACGATCAGCACGCCATCGGCGCTGGCGACCTCGCTCTTGAAGCGCACGGCCTCGGCCGGCAGGTTGCCTTCCAGGTCCTGGTTGAACATCGGCAGATCGTCGATGCGCACGAAACTCGCGTCGAACTTGTCGGCGCCGAGCCTGGCGAGCGCATGGGCGAGCTTGCGGTTGATCGAATCGCGGCGGTTGCTGCCGACGATGACGGCGATGCGCGGCTTGGCCATGATATGGACTCCTTGGTTGACCTTGGACCCCTGGTTAAAACTGATAACTGACGCTAAGTAAGTGACCGGGAGGGCGGCGCAAGAAGGCACATCGATGAAACCAGGCCACACGCATTTGCCCGCGGATTGCCGCGCCGTCGGCGACGTGCTCTCCCGCGTCGGCGACAAATGGTCGGTGCTGGTCGTCACCCGGCTCGGTGACGGACCATTGCGCTTCAACGAATTGCGTCGCGCCATCGGCGGTATTTCCCAGCGCATGCTGACGCTGACCTTGCGCGGGCTCGAGCGCGACGGGCTGGTCACGCGCACGGTATTCCCGACCATCCCGCCGCGCGTCGATTACGCGCTCACCCCGCTTGGACGCGATCTGTTGACCCCGGTCTCCGCGCTCGGGGCATGGGCGATCCGCAATCAGCCGAAGATCGCCCGCGCGCGCGAACAATTCGACGGCAGCTGCGAAGCGAGCGGCAAGCCGCCGCTGCGCCGCCGCGCGTCGCGCAGCGGACTTGTCCAAGCGGCTCCCAGAACTTAGAAGCAGCAGCAGAAATGAGCGGCCGATGCCGGCCGCAACAGGGGTGAGAGAGACCATGCGCGTATATTACGACCGCGACGCCGACCTGAACCTGATCAAGGGCAAGAAGGTCGCCGTCATCGGCTATGGCAGCCAGGGCCATGCCCATGCGCTCAATCTGCGCGACTCCGGCGTCAAGGAGGTCGCGGTGGCGCTGCGCAAGGGCTCGCAGGGCGTCAAGAAAGCCGAGGGCGAGAAGCTCAAGGTCATGGAGGTCGCCGAAGCCGCGAAATGGGCGGACGTGATGATGATGCTCACGCCCGACGAGCTGCAGGCCGACATCTACAATGGACACCTCCACCCCAACATGAAGCAGGGTGCGGCGCTGATGTTCGCGCACGGCCTCAACATCCATTTCAACCTGATCGAGCCGCGCGCGGATCTCGACGTGATGATGATCGCGCCGAAGGGGCCGGGCCACACCGTGCGTTCCGAGTACCAGCGCGGCGCCGGCGTGCCGTGCCTTCTTGCGATCCACAAGGATGCCTCGGGCAACGCGCACGACCTCTGTCTCTCCTATGGCGCCGCGATCGGCGGCGGCCGCGCCGGCATCATCGAGACCACGTTCCGCGAGGAGTGCGAGACCGACCTGTTCGGCGAGCAATCGGTGCTCTGCGGCGGCCTCGTCGAGCTGATGAAGGCCGGCTACGAGACGCTGGTCGAAGCCGGCTATGCGCCGGAGATGGCCTATTTCGAATGCGTGCACGAGGTGAAGCTGATCGTCGACCTCATCTATGAGGGCGGCATCGCCACCATGAACTATTCGGTCTCCAACACCGCCGAATACGGCGAGTACGTCTCCGGCCCGCGCGTCGTCGATGCGCGCACCCGTGCGGAGATGAAGCGCATCCTCGCCGACATCCAGTCGGGCAAATTCGTCAAGGACTGGATGCTGGAGAACAAGGTGAACCAGACCTCGTTCAAGGCGATGCGCGCGGAAAGCGCGGCGCATCCGATCGAGCAGGTCGGCGCCAAGCTGCGCGCGATGATGCCGTGGATCAAAGACCGGGCGCTGGTCGACCGGTCGCGGAATTGATCCACGGCGTTCCCTGTTCAGACGGGCCCGCGGGGGCGGGGCCCTTTTGGGATCAAGGATCGCGCGTTGGTCGACCGCTCGCGGAATTAAGCGCCGGGCTCATCTGCATTCCGCGATATGCGCCTTTTCCGACTTCGCGGAACGATTGTGCTTGAAATGACAGTTTGACTACAGTTTTATGACAGCGCGCCGGTGTGCTGGGGCAATGTAGGCTGGGGTCATTTCCGGGCATGGGCGCGCTGTCATGCGTGCCGCATTGCCGCTTCTCGGCAAACATCTGGGCGTGGCGAAATTCGTCGCCCGATATGGCTTTTGGCCTCCGGCGCTGGTCTTGCTTCCGCAATTCGCCGCGCTCGCGATTATGTTCGCGACCGAATCCACGCTCGTGGGCATGGCCGCTTTCCTGCTCGCCTGGGGCATTCTGAATTTTCTCTGGCTCGCGCTGCTGCGCCGCCCCGCCGCCGCCGGTGTGCTGTCGCTGACCTTGCTGACGGTGCTGGTTCTGCTGTCGGATCTCAAGCACCACGTGCTGAAGATGACGGCGAGCTTCATCGATCTGATGATCATCGACACCGACACCGTCACTTTCCTGTTCACGATCTTTCCCGCGCTGCGCTGGATCGCCTTGCTGAGCGCGGCCGTTCTGGTCCCGATCGTGCTGTTGTGCTGGCGCCATGACCCGTTGCGTGTGCGCCGGCTTGCGGCGATCGCGCTGGCGGGCGCCTGCGTCGTCGGTCTCGCGACCCTCGAGACATGGTATCCGGTGCGCGAGTTCGACGCCTTCTACGGCAACAACGAGGTCTCGTCCTTCGCGCGCACCGGCGTCGACGCCATTTCCGAGCTGCTGACGCACGGCTTCTTGGAATCGGACGCCGTCTCCGTCGATCGGCTGAGATCGGCGGCGGATACGCCGTGCCGGCCGGCGGCCAAGCCGCCGCACATCATCTTGATTCACGATGAGTTCGAGCTTCGACATCCGTATCGCGCCCGGAATCAAGGTGCCGGAAGGCTACGGTCCGCATTTCCTGTCGTTCGACGGCAAGCGGCGCCGCTTCATTGTCGAGGGCGCCGGCGGCGGGAGCTGGTTCACGGAGTACAATGTGCTCGAGGGTCTCTCGGCGCGCTCGTTCGGCCGCTTCTCCTATTTCGTCACCCGCATTGCCGTCGGCCGGGTCAATCGCGGGCTGCCGCAGGCGCTGCGCCGCTGCGGCTATCGCACGTTCTCGCTCTATCCGACGCTGGGCGCGTTCATGAGCGCGCGCAGTTTTCACGCTACGACCGGCGTGCAGCGCTTCTTCGACCAGCACGATCTCGGCACGCGGGCTAACGAGCCCGACGGCTTCTTCTACGACGCTGCCGCGCGGATGATCGAGCAGGAACACGCGCGCGCTCCGATGTTCATGTTCATCTGCCTGATCGCCAATCATTTTCCCTGGGACACTCGCTACCGGCCCGACCTGATGCCGCAATGGCGCGATCCCGGGAACGACAAGGGAGTTGATGAGTATCTGCGCCGGCAGGCGATCAGCGCCGGCGACTACGCGGATTTCCTGGCGCGGCTGCGACGGCAATTTCCCGATGACTCGTTCCTGCTGGTGCGGTTCGGCGATCACCAGCCGGATTTCGCGTCCTATCTGATCGAGCCGGGCCTCGACGAAGACGGGGTTGCGCGCCGGCTGATGGCCTACGATCCGCGCTATTTCACCACCTACTATGCGATCGACGCCATCAACTTCGCCCCGGTCGACGTCGCCTCCGCGCTCGATACGCTCGAAGGTCCTTATCTGCCGCTGGTCGTGCAGGAGGCGGCCGGCCTGCCGCTCGATCCATCCTTTGTCGAGCAAAAGAAGATCATGATGCGCTGCAAGGGACTGTTCTATGCCTGCGCCGGCGGCGCGGAGGCGCGGCATTTCAATCGCCTGCTGATCGACGCCGGTTTGATCAAGAACTTATAGCCTTGCGATGCCGCAACTGAGCGGCGGCGCCGCCGCCGTGCCCGGCCCAATTGCGCCTAGCCGCCATTGCGCACGGCGCCAGGCGAATCCGGCGGGAACCCGAACGCTTGACGCCCCAAGCGCGCCTCAGCATAGTAATGGGCCGCGTCCCGCAGGACCGTCACGTCCGGCGCGATGCCGAAGTTGCGATGTCTGACTAAACCGAAGTCCGACTAAACCTAATGACACGACACGCGTCGCGCCGCGAGGGCGGTTAGCGAAAGCGCGTGCTCAAGGGAGGACCCCCGAATGAAGACGCCACTATTGGCTGTCGGATTGGCGTTGCTCTTTGCGCCAACCGCGATGGCACAAACGGCCGAGGAACTGACGAAGGGTTCGGCCGACACCGGCAACGTGCTCAATTATGGGATGGGCTACGACCTCAATCGCTTCAGCCCGCTCAACCAGATCAACAAGGACAACGTCAGGCGGCTGGTCCCGGTGTGGAACTACAGCTTCGATGACAACCGGAGCGAGGAATTGCAGCCGCTGGTCTACAAGGGCGTGCTCTACGTCACCAGCAACAGCGCCACGATGGCGGTAGACGCCAAGACCGGCAAGCAAATCTGGAAGACCAAGGTCGAATATCCGCCGGAGACGCCGCGTATCGTCTGCTGCGGCATCATCAATCGCGGCGCAGCGATCTATGACGGTAAGATCTTCCGCACCACGCTCGACGCCAATGTGATCGCGCTCGACGCCAAGACCGGCAAGGAGCTGTGGCGCAAGAACGCGATTGACTTCAAGACCGGATATTCGATGACGGTTGCTCCGCTCGTCGCCGACGGCGTAGTGATCACCGGCATCTCCGGTGCCGAATTCGGCACGCGCGACTTCATCGACGGCTGGGATCCGCAGACCGGCGAGCACCTGTGGCGCACCTACACGGTTCCCGCTGCCGGCGAACCCGGCAGCGACACCTGGAAGGGCGACACCTGGAAGCTCGGCGGCGGCTCGACCTGGATCACCGGTTCGTTCGATCCGGAATTGCGCACCGTGTATTGGGGCATCGGCAATCCGGGTCCGTTCAACGCCGCGGTGCGGCCGGGCGACAATCTCTATACCTGCGCGGTCCTGGCACTCGATCCCAAGACCGGAAGGATCAAGTGGCACTATCCAGTTCTCGCCGAACAACCCGTTCGACTACGATTCGGTGGCCGAGATGGTCCTCGCCACGATCAACGTCGACGGCAAGCCCACCAAAGTGCTGATGGACGCCAACCGCAACGGCTTCTTCTATGTGCTCGATCGCACCGACGGCAAACTCATTGCCGCCAATCCCTATGTGCGGGTGAACTGGGCGAGCGGGATCGACATGAAGAGCGGCCGGCCGATCGAGACCGAAGTGACCGCGAAGGCGCGTGCCGGCGAACAGGTGACGGTGTGGCCTTCGATTCTCGGCGGCAAGAACTGGGAGCCGATGTCGTTTAATCCGCAAACCGGCACCGCCTACGCCAACACGCTCAATTTCGGCGGCCACTACAAGGCGGTACCGGCGGAGTACAAGGCCGGCGAGTGGTATCTCGGCATGGATCTGACCGCCGGCTGGGAGTGGCCCGACGGACCGCGCGGCTATCTCAAGGCGATCGATCCGTTGACCGGGAAGACCAAATGGGAAAATCCGAGCGACATTCCCCGGTTCTCCGGCGTGTTGTCGACCGGCGGCGGCCTGGTGTTCTCCGGGCAGTTGACGGGTGAGTTCGAAGCTTTCGACGCCGACAGCGGCAAGAAGCTTTGGCACTACCAGACCGGCTCTGGCGTCGAAGGTCAGCCGATCACCTGGGAGCAGGACGGCGTGCAATATATCGCGGTGGCGAGCGGTATTGGCGGCGTCTATTCGCTGTTCTCCGGCGACGCGCGGCTGGCGACGGTTCCGCCCGGCGGATCGCTCACGGTGTTCGCTCTAGCACCGCAGTAAGGACGACGACGAGGTCGCAGGGTGCGGCCTCGTCCAATCGTCGCGAATGGGAATGAAAATCCAGCTTTGCATCGGGCTCGTCGCGGCCGTCGTGGCCGCGACGACGCCGTTTTGGCGGTCCGCATCCGCAGAAGATGCGACGCAAACCGCGGCCGTGCAGCCGGCGCCGGGCGAAGCCGAGATGATTGCGAAGGGCAAGACCTCGTACGCGCAACACTGCTCGCATTGCCATGGCTTCAACATGGTCAATCCCGGCACGATCGCCTACGACCTGCGGCAATTTCCTCATGACGACAAAGCGCGGTTCGTGCACTCGGTGACCACCGGCAAGAACGGTCGCATGCCGGCGTGGGGCGACTTGTTGAGCGGCAAGGACATCGACGAGCTGTGGGCGTATGTGAAAACCGGAGGACAGCAATGAGGGTGGGCCTGCTGGTGGCGCTGGCATCTGCTGCCGTCCTCGCAACCTTCTGCGGTGTAGCACCACTGCGCGCCGAGGAGACCGATGAGGGTGTGCTCCGGGTGTGCCTGAACGAGGATCTGCCGCCCTATTCCGTTCGTCGGGGCGAGGGCGGCAGCGGCTTCGACTTTTTGATCTCGGAAGCGTTGTCCAAGCGGCTCGGCCGTCGTCTCACGGTGCAATGGTTCGAAAGCAAGCTCGACGAGGATTCAAGCGCGTCGATCGAAGCCAATGCTCTTCTCTCCGATGGCCGCTGTCAGCTGCTCGCCGGCTTTCCGCTCACCAAAGACGCGCTCGCCAAGCCCGGCTTCGAGACGGCAAGGATGCCGGACTTCGCCGGCGCGAAGACTGCGGACCGCCGCCGCCGGGTGGCGTTGAGCGTCTTGGCGCCGACTAGGCCCTATCACTTCGCGGCGTTCACCATCGTCCTCGGCGACAAGGCAGGGGAGCGCCATGTCGCCGCCCTTGGCGACCTCGACGGCATACGTCTTGGAATTGAAGCCGGCACGCTCGGCGACGCGATTCTGATGAGTTTCGACCACGGCCGCCTGATCTCGCAGATCACGCACATGGTACCCGGCCGCGGCGAGCTCCTGCCGGGACTGGAGCGCGGCGACTATGACGCCACGCTCGTTGCCCTGCACCATTTCGATGCCTATCGCGCCGATCATCCCGACACCAAGCTCAAACCGTCCGGCTACTATTTCCCGATCGGCTTCAACATGGGTTTCGTCGGGCTGACGAAAGAGGCAAGCCTCATCGGGCGCGCAAATGCCGCGCTCGAAGGCATGCTCAAGGACGGGGAACCGGCCTCGCTGGCGCTTGCCGCCCACATGACTTACCTGCCGCCGCGCGAGCCCTACATTCTCGAGGGCATCTCGATGAGCGATCTCGCGAAATAGCGCCGGAACCGCCGAGCATCCCTGTCGCAAAGCAAGGTGAAAAATGGCCCACATTTCGGCCCAACTCCTTGCCAGGAGTGCCTCGGGGCCAGTTTAGAATTTATCTTGCTAACATCTGTGAAATTGCTAGCATGACGTCACTCTAGGCAGTGCTGCGTTTATTGTTTGCACTGCAATAGCTTGCTGGCTCGAAACACCGCACATGGCGGTGTGCATAGGCTAGCCGCCGAATACCGGCGATGTCGCGGAGCTGACGGGCGGCACTGCGCGACGGAAATAAAGAGCCGCCTTTGGAGGAGGGAGTATGGCCACCCTGAACATCAATGGGCATGATCATTCGGTCGATGTGCCGAACGACACGCCCCTGTTGTGGGTCATCCGCGAACATCTGCAGATGACTGGTACGAAGTTTGGTTGCGGCGCCGGCTTGTGCGGCGCCTGTACAGTGCATCTCAACGGCGAGGCAGTGCGTTCATGCCAGACCGCCGTTTCCCAAGCCGCCGGCAAGAAGATCGTCACGATCGAGGGCCTCGACCCGAAGGGTGAGCACCCGCTGCAGCGCGCCTGGCTCGCCGAGCAAGTCCCGCAATGCGGCTACTGCCAGTCCGGGCAGATCATGCAGGCCGCCTCGCTCCTCGCGAAGAACACCGATCCGACCAGAGCCGAGATCGTCGAGCACATGGACGGCAACCTCTGTCGTTGCATGACCTATGCACGCATCCAGCGCGCCATTCTTCGCGCCGCTGCCGACATGCGGGGAGTGTAATCCATGACCAAACATCAGAAGATCGACATGCTGCCGAATCTCGATCGGCGCACCTTCATCGTCGGCACCGCCGCGACCGGGCTCGTGCTCGGCTACTCGGCTCTGCCCAATATCGGCGGCACGCAAGCAGCGACCGCCGCCAACTTGGAGCCGACCGCCTGGTACAGCATCGGCAATGACGGCAAGGTCGTCGTGACCGTCGGCAAGGCGGAAATGGGCCAGCACATCTCCAGCACCATGGCGCAATTGGTCGCCGAGGAACTGGAGGCGTCGTGGAAGGACGTGTCCATCGTCCTTGCCTCGAACGACCCGAAATACAACGACCCCGTCCTCGGCGCTCAGGTCACCGGCGGGAGCTGGAGCACGGCATTTAACTTCGACGCGATGTGCCGCGCCGGCGCCGCCGGCCGTCTCACGCTGATCAAAGCCGCGTCCGAGATGCTCGGCGTTCCGGAAAGCGAGCTTAACGCGCGCGACTCGCACGTGATGCATGCGAAGTCGAAGAAGAGTCTGAGCTACGCGCAGATCGTCGCCAGCGGCAAGGCCAACAAGACCTGGTCGGCGGACGAGCTCAAGGCGATCAAGCTGAAGTCGCCGGACCAGTACACGAAGATCGGGCAGCCTTTGCGCCAGCTCGACATTCCGCCAAAGATCAACGGCACCGCCAAATACGGCATCGACGCGTTCGTGCCGGACATGGTGTATGGCAAGCTTGCGCTGCCGCCGGTGCGCTTCGGCGCGAAGGCCAAGTCGGTCGACGACAGCGAAGCCAAGAAGGTACCGGGCTTCATCAAGGCTGTCGTGGTCGACGACAAGACCGCCACGACGTCCGGCTGGGTCGTCGCGGTAGCGAGCACCTATGAAGGTGCCAAGAAAGCAGCGGCAGCACTGAAAATCGACTGGGACAAGGGCCCGTATGCCAACGTGTCCAACCAGTCGATCATCGACGAGTCGCGTCGGCTGCAGAAAGAAGGCAAGGAGGGCTTCCTTTTCGTCAAGGACGGCGACTCTGCCGCGGCGTTGGACAAGGCGGCCAAGGTCATCGAGGCCGAATATCTCACCACCCTCAACATCCACGCGCCGATGGAGCCGATGAACGCCCTCGCCTTCGAGAAGGACGGCGTCTGGCACATCTACACCGGGAACCAGTTCAATACCCGGACGACCGGGATTGCGGCCGCAACTGCCGGTACCGATCCCAAGAACGTCGCGATCCATCAGCATTTCCTGGGCGGCGGCTTCGGTCGCCGGCTGGAGTCGGACATGGTGGTCCCGGCGATCGCCGCGTCGAAGGCCGTCGGCAAGCCGGTGAAGGTGATCTATGCCCGCGAAGACGACATGCAGATGGATTTCACCCGGCCCTTGACCTACCAGAAGGTCAAGATCGGGCTCGACGCCGATGGCAAGGCGATCGGCATGGAGCACGACGTGATCGGCGCGTGGCCGACCGCGAAGTGGGGCATCCCGGCGTTCCTCACGCCGGCGGTGGACAAGAAACGCAATGGCGACACCGTCGAAGGCCTGCATGACAGCTTCACTGTCAACGGCGCCGACTACTGGTACAGCATCCCCAACCACACGGTGCGCAACTACATGAACAAGCTGGCGCAGGGCGCGACGCCCTCCGGCCAGCTGCGTTCGGTCGCGCCCGCGTGGACCTTCTGGGCGGTCGAAAGCGCGATGGACGAGATCGCCCATACGACCGGTCAGGACCCGGTGGAGATGCGCCTGAAGATGCTTGACGGCGCCGGCGCCAACGCCGGCGGCTCCACACCGCTGAACCAGGGCGGCGCCAAGCGTCTTGGCAACGCGCTGCGCAGCGCGGTCGGCCGCTCCGGCTACGGGGCTACCAAGCTCGGCCAGAACGAGGGCATGGGCGTCGCCTGCGTGAGTTCGCAGGAACGCAACAATCCTACTTGGACGGCTTGCGTCGCGCACGTGAAGGTCGATCCGGCGAGCGGCGAGGTGACGTTGAAGAAAGTCACCGTCGCCATGGACGTCGGCACCATCGTCAACCCGGATGGTGTCCGCGCCCAGATCGAGGGCTCGATCCTGTGGGGTGTTTCGCTCGCCATGCTGGAGAACGCCACGATGAAGGATGGCGGCATCCAGCAACGCAACTTCGACACCTACACGCCGCTGCGGATGAGCCAGATGCCGGAGATGGATATCAGCATCATCGGCAATGGCGAGCCGGCGGTGGGCTGCGGCGAGCCGGCGGTGACGGTCATCGCTCCGGCCATCGCCAACGCGATCTTCAACGCCGTCGGCGCGCGGGTTCGCTCGCTGCCGATCACGGCGCAGGAGGTCAAGGCGGCGATGAAGACCTAAAGTCGATCGCCTGATCGTCTAGGCCAAGAACGCAAGAGCGGCATCCTCAGGGTGCCGCTCTTTGCATTTCCGGACGCGGCGCCCGTGCCGAGATCATCACGCAATTGTGTGGAGAGCCGCTTCGCTCCACCGACGCATCGTCGGCAATTGGCCTTGCCGTGGTTTGGCCGGTTGATAGCATGCGACTTTCGGAAGCACCGAACTTCTCACGGCGCGAATTTTCTGCCGGCCTTGGCCGAACCGCATCATGGCGGGACGCATGGGCTGGCTGCCGGAAATCGGCAACGTCACGGACCCGGCTGGCGGCGATCCGTGATCCAAAGAACCGCCATCGGAGGGGAGTATGACCACCCTACATGTGAATGGACAGGAGCGCGCTTACGACGGCGATCCGTCGATGCCGCTCATGTGGTTCCTGCGCGACGAA
Organism: uncultured Alphaproteobacteria bacterium; assembly: GCA_963850855.1. GTDB lineage: Bacteria > Pseudomonadota > Alphaproteobacteria > Rhizobiales > Xanthobacteraceae > BOG-931. Next base: position 9,073 of record CAWKNH010000019.1, on the reverse strand, counting down.
CTTGGCCTCACCGGAACGAAATTCGGCTGCGGCGTCGCGCTCTGCGGTGCCTGCACCGTTCATCTCAATGGTGAGGCGATCCGCTCCTGCGGCGTCGTCATGTCCGACGTCGCCGGCAAGTCGGTGACCACGATCGAAGGCCTCGACCCCAAGGGCGAGCATCCGGTTCAGGTCGCCTGGCGCAATCTCAGCGTTCCGCAATGCGGCTATTGCCAGTCCGGGCAGATCATGCAGGCCGCCGCGTTGCTGGCGAAAACCCCCGCACCGACCGACAAGCAAATCGACGAAGCCATGGTCGGCAACATCTGCCGCTGCGGTTGCTACCAGCGCATCCATTCGGCCGTTCGCGCCGCGTCCAAGGGGGCCTGACATGACCTATCATCGCAACCAGCAAAATATCGTCATCGCCAATGTCAGCCGCCGCGGTATGCTCCGGGGCGTGGCCGGCACCGGCGCCTTCGTCCTCGCGGCGCAATTCCCGGCGGTCCGCGCCGCCATGGCGTACGCCACCGGCGCCGAGAAGATGCCGCACGGCGTCGTCACCAATCCGCACATCTTCGTTTCCATCGGCAAGGATGGAATCGTCACCATCGTGGCGCACCGCGCCGAGATGGGAAATGGCGCCGCCCGCACCTCTCTGCCGATGATCGTCGCCGACGAGCTCGAGGCCGATTGGGCGCGCGTACGCGTCGTCCAATCGCCGGGGGACGAGGAGACCTACGGCAACCAGGATACCGACGGCTCGCGTAGCGTCCGCCATTTCATCCAGCCCATGCGCCAGGTCGGCGCTGGAGCGCGGCAGATGCTCGAGACTGCCGCGGCCAAGCGCTGGGGTGTGGACGTGAGCGAGGTCAAGGCGCGGCTGCATGAAGTCGTGCACTCCGCCTCGGGCAAGACGCTCGGCTACGGCGAACTTGCCGCCGACGCGGCAAACCTGCCGGCGCCGGCGCTCGACACGTTGCGGCTCAAGGAGCCAAGCGCCTTCCGCTATATCGGCAAAGGCACGATCTCGGTCGTCGACCTGTTCGACATCACGACCGGCAAGGCGACCTACGGCCAGGACGTCAGGCTGCCGGGCATGATGTACGCAGTCGTCGCCCGCCCGCCGGTGGTCCAGGGCAAGGTTGCTTCATACGATGCCGCCGAGGCCATGAAGGTGCCCGGCGTCGTGAAAGTGGTCGCGATCGACGGCACGCCCCCACCGGCGGCGTTTTCGCCGCTCGGCGGCGTCGCCGTCATTGCCAAGAGCACCTGGGCGGCGATTGAAGGGCCGCGACGCGCTCAAGATCGTCTGGGACGACGGGCCAAACGCCTCGTTCGATTCGGTCGCCTACAAGGCGATGCTCGAAGAGAACGTCCGCAAGCCCGGAAAGCTCGAGCGCAACGAAGGCGACGTCGATGCCGCACTCGGCTCGGCTGCCAAGGTGATCACGGCGGAATACTATTCGCCGCACCTTGCTCACGCGACCATGGAGCCGCCGGCCGCCACGGCGCGCCGCACCGGCGACAAGTGGGAGATCTGGACTTCGGTACAGAGCCCCGGCGGCGCCCGCGACGATATTGCCAAGCGTCTCGGCGCCGACATCAAGGACGTGACGCTTCACTGCACGCTGCTCGGCGGCGGCTTCGGCCGCAAGTCGAAATGGGACTTCGCCATCGAGGCGGCGCTTTTGTCCAAGGCCATGGACGGCGCGCCGGTCAAGGTGGTGTGGACTCGCGAGGACGACATCCGCCACGGCTTCTATCACACCGTGACGGCCGAGCGCCTCGAGGCGGGCCTCGACAAGAGCAACAAGGTCGTTGCCTGGCGGCACCGCAGCGCCGCGCCGAGCCTGTTTGCGAATTTCATGCCCGATCCGAAATATCCGCAGTTCATCGAGCTCGGGATGGGATTCGTCGACACGCCGTTCAACGTGCCGAATGTGCGGCTGGAGAGCGGCGAGGCGCAATCGCATGTCCGCGTCGGCTGGTTCCGATCGGTCAACAACGTGGCGCATGCCTGGGCGATCCAGTCGTTCATCGCCGAAATCGCGCATGAGCTCGGCCGCGATCCGAAGGATATGCTGCTGGAGCTGATCGGTCCGGCGCGGACCGTGACCGCCCCTGAAAAAGCCACCACGCCTTGGTGGGACTACGGCGAACCGTACGGGACCTATCCGGTGGACACCGGACGGTTGCGGCGGGTCGCCGAGCTTGCGGCGGAGAAAGGCGGCTGGGGCCGGCAATTGCCCGCGGGCCATGGTCTCGGCATCGCGGCGCATCGCAGCTTCGTCAGCTACATCGCCACGGTGGTCGAGGTGGCGGTCGACGCCAAGGGCAACATCTCGGTGCCGCGCGTCGACACCGCGATCGACTGCGGCTTCTACGTCAATCCCGAACGCATCCGCTCGCAGATCGAGGGCGCGGCGGTGATGGGGCTCTCGCTCGCCAAATACGGCGAGATCACGCTCAAGAACGGCCGCGTCGAGCAGAGCAACTTCAACGACTACCCGGTGGTGCGCCACGACGAATCGCCGGCGGTGACCAACACCCACATCGTCGAGAACGGCATCGAAGTACCGTCGAGCGGCGTGGGCGAGCCGGGCGTGCCGCCGTTTACGCCGGCGCTCTGCAACGCGATCTTCGCGGCGACCGGTAAGCGTATCCGCCGGCTGCCGATCGGCAATCAGCTCGCCTGATTGCATCCAGCGCTTGGGCGCGCAAATGCTGCCGGAACTCGGCCCGTCCGAGTTCCGGCTTTTTGTTTGACTGGATCCAAACTATGTCTCATTGCGTTTCCTCAACGGAGGTGGCGACATTGAATGAGGTGACGATGCAAGCGAGACGCCGGTGAAGCTCGCCAAAATCCTCAAACATTGCCGGATCGACAAGCCGGGCCGCTTGCGGCTTGCCAGCCACGATGCGGCGGAAACCTTCGGCCTGGCCATCGACAAGGATGACGTCAAGGCGATGCTCGCCGACGGCATCCGCCGGCTCGCCGGGTTGCAGGAGCGGCTTTACGCGGAGGACCGCTGGGCGGTGCTCATCGTGCTGCAGGGCATGGATGCCGCCGGCAAGGACAGCGTCATCAAGCACGTGATGTCGGGCGTCAATCCGCAGGGCTGCGAGGTCCACCCGTTCAAGGCGCCGAGCGAGGAGGAGCTGCAGCATGATTTTCTCTGGCGCGCCGCCGTGCGGCTGCCGGGGCGCGGGCGGATCGGCATCTTCAACCGCTCATACTACGAAGAGGTGTTGATCGCGCGCGTGCACCCCCGGGTTCTGGCGGCGGAGAAGCTGGCGCCGCGGCTCACCGGCAAAGACATCTGGAAGCACCGCTATAAGGAGATCCGCGCTTTCGAGCACCACCTTGCGCGCAACGGCACGCTGGTGCTGAAGTTCCACCTGCGCATCTCCAAGGAGGAGCAGCGCCAGCGCTTCCTGGCGCGGCTCGACGAGCCGGCAAAGCGCTGGAAGTTCTCCATGAACGACGTCACCGAGCGCAAGCTGTGGGACAGGTACATGGGCGCCTACGAGGAGATGATCCGCGAAACCTCGACGGACTATGCGCCCTGGTACGTGATCCCGGCCGACCACAAGCATGTGGCGTGGCTGACGGTCGCCGAAGCGATCATCGCGGCGCTGGAAGGCCTTAAGCTCGAGTTTCCCAAGGTCCAGGGCAAGGCGCTCGACGAACTGAAGAAGGCGGAGCGCGCGCTCAAGGCGGAGAAGCCGCGCTGACCCCCGACCGCTTGCATCCGTGCATCGTCTTCCGCTAAAAGCATACCGGTCCCAATCGAGGTTAACGCGGCGTTTACCGTTTGCCGCGACCTTGGGCCGACGAGGGCAGATGATGGCGATGCGCCACCAGATCAGCGCGATGAACCGGAAGGCCTTGCAGGCTTCGTCCGGCGCCGCCCTCATTCTCGGCGGGCTCCTGCTCCTTAGCGCCCCCTGAGGGCCGGCTGGGCGTTTTGCGCCTGGGCACTCAGGGGTCGGCTTAAGCCAGGGAACCCACGAGCGCCCGAGACACCGCAGCAGGCGGCAGGCGCGAAGCGACAAGGACCAGCATCATGAGCACGTCAGCCAAATCCGAGCCGGCCGCATCCGGGCCGGTCAGGTCCGAGAAGGACCGCGTTGTTATCTTCGACACCACCTTGCGCGACGGCGAGCAAAGCCCGGGCGCGACCATGACCCACGAGGAGAAGCTCGAAGTCGCCGAGCTCCTCGACGAGATCGGCGTCGACATCATCGAGGCCGGTTTTCCGATCGCCTCGGAAGGCGACTTCGCCGCCGTCAACGAGATCGCCAAGCGCACCAAGAAAGCGGTCGTCTGCGGCCTCGCCCGCGCCGGCTTCAACGACATCGACCGCGCCGGCGAAGCCGTCAAGCCGGCGAAGCGCTCGCGCATCCATACCTTCATTGCCACCTCGCCGGTGCACATGAAGTGGAAGCTGCAAATGGAGCCGGAACAGGTCTACGAGGCGGTGATCGCCTCGGTGACGCGGGCGCGGCGCCATACCGACAATGTCGAGTGGTCGAGCGAGGACGGTACCCGCAGTGAGCACGACTTCCTCTGCCGCTGCGTCGAGGCGGCGATCAAGGCCGGCGCCACCACCATCAATATCCCCGACACCGTCGGCTACGCGGTGCCGGAGGAATATTTCGCGCTCATCAAGATGCTGCGCGAGCGGGTGCCGAATTCCGATCAAGCGTGTTTTTCCGTGCACTGCCATGACGATCTCGGCATGGCGGTGGCGAACTCGCTCGCCGGCGTGCGCGCCGGTGCGCGGCAGATCGAATGCACCATCAACGGCATCGGCGAGCGCGCCGGCAACGCCGCGCTGGAAGAGGCAGTGATGGCGATGCGGGTGCGCAACGACGTGATGCCGTATTGGACCGCCGTCGACGCCAAGATGCTGACGCGGGCGTCGAAGCTCGTCTCCGCCGTCACCTCGTTCCCGGTGCAGTACAACAAGGCGATCGTCGGGCGGAATGCTTTCGCGCACGAGAGCGGCATCCACCAGGACGGCATGCTCAAGCATACGCAGACCTACGAGATCATGGTGCCGGAGGACGTCGGCGTGAAGCAGACCTCGCTGGTCATGGGCAAGCATTCCGGCCGTCATGCCTTCGTGCACAAGCTTGAGGAACTGGGCTATCAGCTCGCCGGCAATCAGCTCGAAGACGCGTTCGTGCGCTTCAAGGCGCTCGCCGACCGCAAGAAGCACGTCTACGACGAGGACATCGAGGCGCTGGTCGACGAGGAGATCGCGACCGCGCAGGACCGCATCAAGCTGGTCTCGCTGTCGGTGATCGCCGGCACGCGCGGGCCGCAGCGCGCCACCATGAAGCTCGACATCGACGGCCAGTCGGCGATCGAGGAATGCGAAGGCAACGGTCCGGTCGACGCGGTGTTCAACTGCATCAAGGCAATGGTGCCGCACGAGGCGGTGCTCGAGCTCTACCAGGTGCACGCCGTGACCGAAGGCACCGACGCACAGGCCGAGGTCTCGGTGCGCCTGTCGGAGCAGGGGCGGGCGGTGACGGCGAAAGGCGCCGATCCCGACACGCTGGTCGCCTCGGCCAAGGCCTATCTGGCCGCGCTCAATAAGCTGGTGGCGCGGCGGCTGCGCGGCCAAACGGCGATGACCATCGGCGAGCGCCGCATTCACTCGACCGATGTCGGCTGAAAAAGCAGGGGCAGGGGTGGGCGGACAATTTGCCCGCCCCGCCCGCTCTCACTTCGGCGCCAAGACCTAGTCGCCATTGAACCTAGTCGCTATTGATCAGCGCCACCCGGCCGATGGCGCGGCGATCGCCGAGAAGCTGCATCGCCTCGGCAAAGCGGTCTAGCGGGTAGGAGGCGGAGACCAGCGGGCGGACGAGGCCTCGCTCCGCCAGCGCGCGCAGCGCCACGAGTTCTTGCCGGCGCATTTGCGGATTGTGCCGCCCGGCTTCGCCGGCGCGGACGCCGATTACCGAACAGCCTCTGAGCAGGATGCGATTTCCGGCGTAGGCCGGAATCGAGCCGCCGGCAAATCCGGCAATGAGGAGCTTGCCGTCGCGCGCGACGCAGCGCAGCGCCACCTCCTGCGCGATCCCTACCGGATCGAACACCACCTCGACGCCTGCACCCGCGGTGAGCCGCTTGATGCCCTCGTCGACCCGCTCTTCGCTATAGTTGATGAGATGGTCGGCTCCGCAGCGGCCGGCGGAGCGGAGCTTCTCCGCGGTCGATGCGGCGGCGATCACCACGGCGCCCAGCGCCTTGCCGATTTGCACCGCAGCGAGGCCGGCGCCGCCGGCGGCTCCAAGCACCAGAAGCTTCTGGCCAGGCGTGAGCGCGGCCCTAGTGGCGAGCGCGTGGTAGGCGGTGATGTGCGCGACGAAAAAAGTTGCGCCTTCGGCGAAGGAGAAACCGGCCGGAAGCTCGAGGATTTGATCCGCCGGCACGATCGCTTCTTCGGCGTAGCCGCCGGTCTGCATGCGGATAATGACTTTCTGGCCTACCTGGAGAGCGTCGACCTCTGGCGTGGTCTCGGCGATGATTCCGGCCGCCTCCTGTCCCGGCACGAAGGGAAGCTGCGGACGGCGCTGGTACCTTCCCTCAATCATCAGCAGGTCCGGGAAATTGATACCGGCCGCTTTGATCGCCACCCGCACCGTGCCCGGCGTCAGCGGCGCGCGCTGCAGTCGCTGCAATGCGAGCCGCCCGGGCGGGCCAAGTTCGGCGCAGACCACGGCGCGGTAGAACGGGTCGTTCATGTCTGCTCCTTCGATCATCGCGGCGCTCGCGTACCCGCCGAAGACGATGGTTTCGCATGAGCATCGCCGCTTGCCCAGCCGCAAGTGCATGCGGGTGGTGGCGGGACCGATCGGAGGCTTTCGGGATTGCCGAGCGAAATGTCGGAGAGCTGGGTGCATCAAATGATGACGCCCAAGTCGGCGAGTACCGGCTTGGGCGTTGTCAGGTCAAAGCTGAGCCGGCCGTTCCGCCGGTCAAAACTTCCAGTTCACGCCGCCGCGGATGACGTTGTTGACTCCTCGATCCGGAAAGTTGCCCCATTGGGCAGCCACCCGCAGGACGACAAAACCGGAGGCCCAACCCTGTACCCCTGGCAACATCCCGGAATATCCGTGCGGCTCTGGGGGAAGGCGGCCCGGCTCAGGAGGAAGGGCCGCTCGGCCGCGGATCAGCGCGTACGCCGCTTGCCCACCTCCGCCATCTCCAGGTTAAGCCGTTGAGCACCCTGGTCGATTGGTTTGAGCTCGACGGTTTTCGCGGGCGCAGCGCGAGGGCCGGGGCCCGCTTGCTCGCCCGGCGTCCTCTCGCTATATCTGGCGACAGGGTGCCGCCTCCGTTGGGGGCGGCTTCTTTATCTTGGCGGAGAATTGGCGCTGCCGGCAAAATGGCGGTAGTGCCTTTAACCGGCCGGAAGTCCCGGTCAGGGCGCATAGCTCAGTTGGTAGAGCAGCTGACTCTTAATCAGCGGGTCCAAGGTTCGAGTCCTTGTGCGCCCACCATTAAATCAATGACTTAGCAGAGGCCCGCGCGGCTCATTCCGACAAAATCGGCCCGTCATTCCGACAAATGGGCCGCTTTTGTTCTTTCCGCGCGGCGCTTTGTGGCGACCGAAACGAGCTGCTTGCGCGTGCGCTTGGCATAGGTCGGCAACTGCCGCGCTGAGCGATGTCGGCCCGCTGCGCGGAGTTCGGCATCGGTTAAATCCAAATCCGCTCCTTCGGTGAAACCGCCATGCCGGAATGAAGTGAACGATAGCTCATCGCGCAGGCCTGCCGCGCGAATGATTTGTTTCACGACGGATCGAACATAGTCCAAGTCACCGCGAGCGGTGACCCAAGGAAGCAACATAGCGCTGCGCCGGTGCCCGTGGTCGCGTCTGAAGATGTGCCCGCTGATTGTTCGCTTTTTGATGTCGTCCAGTTCCGCCATCAGTTCGGAGAAGAGTGGCCGCTTTGCTTCGTCAAAGAGGGGCCACCAAGCTTCCTCACCTGTCTTGGGATGGACGACGTGCACGCTGTCAGGCCGCTCGGGCGGCCTATAGTGTTTCACCTCGAAGGCTCCGACAGATGCTCTTCGCGCTGCAGCCATTCCCAGGCGGTGAGAGCGGCAGTGGCGATCGACCCATAGCCCAGTTCCTTGGCCTTGCTGCGGAATGCAATAAGTTCGTCCCAATTTGCAGTCGGAGTTTCGCGTCGAGATTGGCCTGGCGCGCGTGCTTTTAGACCCATATTCGACAACGGATTAGTTGCGGGAACGAGCTTTTCCTGGGCGCGGACACCGACGAACCATGCACGACGACATGCCGTCATTGCCGCGTTGGCGTACCTCCTTCGCTCTCGCTTATTTGTTTGACCTTCTGAATCGACCTCTTCCACAACAAGAAATCTTGGCGTAAAGAGCGTCAACAAATCCTCGGGTGAACGACAGAAGTAATTTGGAGCCAACGCGAGTACTGTCCTTCAGGATATGGTCGGCGACCAGATTGAGCCCCTGCTCGTACATCCGTTGTGTCTTTTTATCGATTTCACTCCATGCGCGGTTCTCTTTGAAAACCTTCAGCCAATCGAATGTGCCCGGCAGTGCCCTTTGCGGGACAACGTCCGAAAGTCCACCGGTACGCCACGAGTCAAATAATGGAAGAAGGACTGACTCGGCCTTGTCGCGGGCACTTTCGTAGTCGCCACCTAAGGCTTCGGCAGCAACCGGGCACCCGTCTTTGCGCGCCCACGTCGGCGGCTCAAAGAAATAAGCCCAGGTTTGTCCCTTAAGCCACTTCCGGCGGACGTGGCGCGGTAGCGGCTGTACCGTGCGAGGCGCTCTCATACGAGGCTCTCCAGGTTCTCAACCTCTGTTCCGTTTTCGAGTGCGGCAATCGAAGGCGCGGAGAAATGTTCAAGGTGCGCCCGCGACCAGACTGGCTCCGCGTTTTTGCCCCTTTTACGCATTGCTGACGGCGGGGGCGCCTCGCCGCGTTTCACCGCGGCCACCAGCTCAGCGGTATTTTCGAAATCGAAGAAGGCGGCAACCATATCAGCACGCATCTGGGCGGGCCACGGACCTATAGGATAG
>CAWKNH010000018.1:0-89109 GCA_963850855.1 uncultured Alphaproteobacteria bacterium | reverse complement strand
GAAGCTGCCCGACGCGATCTTGCTCGACTGGAACATGCCGAAAATGGACGGCTATGAGTTCCTGCGGGTGCTGCGGCGGCTGCCGGGCGGCGACCGGCCGAAGGTGGTGTTCTGCACCACTGAAAACGATGTCGCCCACATCGCGCGCGCACTGCACGCCGGTGCCAACGAATACATCATGAAGCCGTTCGACAAGGACATCGTCGAAGCCAAGTTCCAGGAAGTCGGCCTGATCTGAGCGTCCCAGCCGAGAACGCCGGTCCCCGGCGATCGGATTGGGGCGTCCGCATGTAGCGTCCCGCGTACCCGAGTGAGTGCAATGAGTACCGTCCTTGCCGCCGCGAACCCGGCGATCGGCGCCAGCAAGCCAATTCGCGTGATGGTGGTCGACGACGCGATCGTCGTCCGCAGCCTGCTGACCCGCTGGATCGAAGCCGAGCCGGACATGGCGATTGTCGGCACCCTGCGCACCGGGCGCGAGGCGGTCGACGACCTCGAACGCTGCAATCCCGACGTGGTCATTCTCGACGTCGATATGCCGGTTCTCGACGGCATTTCGGCGCTGCCGCTGCTCCTGCGGAAGAAACGCGACCTGGTCGTGATCATGGCCTCGACGCTGACGCGCCGTGGCGCCGAGGTGAGCCTGAAGGCGCTGTCGCTCGGCGCCGCCGATTACGTGCCGAAGCCGCAATCGGCGCCCGATGCCGCGGCATCGGTGGCGTTCCATCGCGAGCTGATCGAGAAGATCCGCCATCTCGGCCGCCGCGGCCGCGCCGTGGCGCGGCAATGGTCGCCCGGCATCGCTGCCGAGCAAACTGCGCCGGCGGCGCGGCGGCGAGCCGAGGCCGTCCCGCAGCACGCCGACGCTGTCGCCCCGAGCCTGCGTGCGTTCGCGCGTGCCCTGCCGCGCGTGCTGCTGATCGGCTCTTCGACCGGCGGGCCGCAGGCGCTCAACGTCTTGACCGGCCAATTCGGCGCGGCGCTGGAGCGGGTTCCGCTCCTGATCACGCAGCACATGCCGCCGACCTTCACGACGGTGCTCGCCGAGCATTTGACCCGTGCCAGCGGCCGGCACGTGCACGAAGCCGAGCATGGCGAGGCGGTCGTCGCCGGCGGGATCTATGTGGCGCCGGGCGGGCGCCACATGCGCGTCGCACGCGGTGCCGACGGCCCGACTATCGCGCTCGGCGATGATCCGGCGATCAATTTCTGCAAGCCCTCGGTCGATCCGCTGTTCGCATCGGCGGCGGAGATCTGGGGCGGCGCCAGTCTTGCGCTCGTGCTTACCGGCATGGGCAGCGACGGCACGCGCGGCGCGGGCGCCATTGTCGCCGCCGGCGGCAGCGTGATCGCCCAGGACGAGGCAACCAGCGTGGTGTGGGGGATGCCGCGCTCGGTCGCGCAAGCCGGGCTGTGCGCGGCCGTGCTTCCGCTCGAGCAGATTGCCGCCAAAGTCGTTCGCCTGTTTGCCGGGGACCGCTCGTGACGCCGCTCGATTATGATTTCCTGCGCAAATGCCTCAAGGACCGCTCCGGTCTCGTCCTTTCCGGCGACAAGCAGTATCTGGTCGAGAGTCGGCTGCTGCCGGTCGCGCGCCGCGCCGGGCTCGGCGGCCTCGGCGAACTGGTGAGCACGCTCAAGCGCGGCAATGCCGACGCGCTGATGACTACGGTGGTCGAGGCGATGATGACCAACGAGTTGCTGTTCTTTCGCGACAAGACGCCGTTCGAGCACTTCCGCACCACGGTGATGCCGGCGCTCACCGCCGCCCGGCGCAGCTCGCGTACCCTGCGGATCTGGTGCGCGGCCGCTTCGACCGGCCAGGAGCCTTATTCGCTCGCCATGGCGCTCAAGGAGATGGAGCGCGATCTTTCCGGCTGGCGCATCGAGCTCCTGGCGACCGACATCTCCAACGAGGTGCTGGAGAAGGCGCGGCAAGGGCTCTATAGCCAGTTCGAGGTGCAGCGCGGACTGCCGATCCAGCTCTTGATCAAGCATTTCGTCCAGGTCGGCGAGTCATGGCAGATCGCGCCGGAAATTCGCGCCATGATCAAATACCGGCAGCTCAATCTGCTGGCCGATTTCTCCCATCTGGGAATGTTCGATCTCGTCTTCTGCCGCAACATCCTGATCTATTTCGACCAGGCGACGAAGATCGACCTGCTCAACCGCCTGGCCAAAATCGTCGCCGGCGACGGCTTTCTTGTCCTCGGCGCCGCGGAAACCGTGGTCGGGCTGACCGATAGCTTCAAGACCATCGGCGACAAGCACGGCCTCTACACGCCGAACATCCGCCCGCCAAAGCCCAAGATCGTTTCCCAGCCGGCGCCGCCGCGCCTCGTCGTGGTGAATGGCGGGCGGTGAAATCTCGCGGCGGCTGCAAAAACAAAAACCCCGGCTGCGAGGCCGGGGTTTTTCACTGTCGGCGAGCGAAGCGCTTAGGCCGAGATCTTCGCCTCGTCCTCGGTCGGCTCGCGCAGCACGTAGCCGCGGCCCCACACCGTTTCGATGTAGTTCTTGCCGCTCGAAGCGTTGGCGAGCTTCTTGCGCAGCTTGCAGATGAAGACGTCGATGATCTTGAGCTCCGGCTCGTCCATGCCGCCATAGAGATGATTGAGGAACATCTCCTTGGTCAGCGTCGTGCCCTTGCGCAGCGAAAGGAGCTCCAGCATCTGGTACTCCTTGCCGGTCAGATGCACGCGCGCGGCGGAGACCTCGACCGTCTTGGTGTCGAGATTGACCACGAGATCGCCGGTCTGGATCACGGATTGGGCGTGGCCCTTGGAGCGGCGGACGATGGCGTGGATGCGCGCGACCAGCTCGTCCTTGTGAAACGGCTTGGTCATGTAGTCGTCGGCGCCGAAGCCGAGCCCTCTGACCTTGTCCTCGATGCCGGCCAGGCCGGAGAGGATCAGGATCGGCGTCTTCACCTTGGAGACGCGCAGGCTGCGCAGCACCTCGAAGCCCGACATGTCCGGAAGATTGAGGTCGAGGAGGATGATGTCGTAGTCGTAGATCTTGCCGAGATCGATCCCTTCCTCGCCGAGATCGGTCGTATAGACGTTGAAGCTCTCCGATTTGAGCATCAACTCGATGGATTGCGCCGTAGCGCTATCGTCTTCAATCAGCAATACGCGCATGCCAGTCCCCTTCCTCGCCGCGCGGGCTCAAGGTCGACACACCGCAAGGGCGGCCCCGGACAACGCCTTGAGACAAACTGATTCGAAACAGTAGACGCGATATGGTTAACAAAACCTGATTCCCTCGCGCAAGCATTCTCTGGGCAAATTCCAGCGAATCGCCTTAAGATGTTGCGTGAGAGCGGGTTTTTGGCCACTCGGGCGTTCACGTTCCAAATTAAGTTCCGGCGTTAACCGACTCTCAGGACTCGCCCCTCCGTTCTGGCTGGGCGGCCTCCTTGACCCCAAGGACAACGCAATGATTAACGGCCCGGGTAAATACAGCGTTAAGACCGGCAACAGAAAGGTAACCATCGCCGCGCGGGAACGAGGCCGCTCGTGAAGGCGCTCGCCGAACAGATCAACGAACTCGACGGCATCACCATCTATGGCCGCGTCGTCGGCGTGCGCGGTCTGATGGTCGAAGTCGCCGGCCCGCTGCACGCGATGTCGGTCGGCGCGCGCGTGATCATCGAGACGCCGGGCAAGGCCATTCCCTGCGAGGTGGTCGGATTTTCCGGCGCCAACGCGCTGCTGATGCCGTTCGCGCCGCTCGAAGGCGTGCGCCGCGGCTGCCGCGCGCTCGTCACCTCGGTCGCCGGCGCGGTGCGACCGTCGGCCGGCTGGCTCGGCCGCGTGGTCAATGCGCTCGGCGAGCCGATCGACGGCCAGGGTGCGCTCCTTTACGGGCCTTCACCCTATCCGTTCCGCAACACGCCGCCGCTTGCGCATGCGCGCCGCCGCGTCGGCGCTCCGCTCGATCTCGGCGTGCGCGCGCTCAACACCTTCGTCACCTGCTGCCGCGGCCAGCGCATGGGCATTTTCTCCGGCTCTGGCGTCGGCAAATCGGTGCTGCTGTCGATGCTGGCGCGCAACGTCATGGCCGACGTCACGGTGATCGGATTGATCGGCGAACGCGGCCGCGAGGTGCAGGAGTTCCTCCAGGACGACCTCGGCGACGCCGGCCTCGCCCGCTCGGTGGTCGTGGTTTCGACCTCGGACGAGCCGGCGCTGATGCGCCGCCAGGCCGCGCATGTCACCCTCGCCATCGCCGAATATTTCCGCGACGAAGGCAAGGACGTGCTGGTGCTGATGGACTCGGTGACGCGCTTTGCCATGGCGCAGCGCGAGATCGGGCTCTCCGCCGGCGAGCCGCCGACGGCGAAGGGCTACACGCCGACGGTCTTCACCGAGCTGCCGCGGCTCCTCGAGCGGGCCGGGCCGGGCACCGAGCAGGGCACGATCACCGGCATCTTTACCGTCCTGGTCGACGGCGACGACCACAATGAGCCGATCGCCGACGCGGTGCGCGGCATCCTCGACGGCCACATCGTCATGGAACGGGCGATCGCCGAGCGCGGGCGCTATCCGGCCATCAACCTGCTCAAATCGGTCTCCCGCACCATGCCGCGGGCGGCCGATCCGGCCTATCTGCCGGCACTGACCCGGGCGCGGACGGTCATGGCGACCTATGCGGACATGGAGGAGCTCATCCGGCTCGGCGCCTATCGGGCGGGCACCAGCCCCGAGGTCGACGAGGCCATCCGCCTGCACAAGCCGCTCGAGGACTTCCTCTCGCAAGGTAAGGAAGAAGCAACCAGCTTGGCGGAAGGATATCGCCGATTGGCCGAAATCGTGGCCGTCACGGAAACCGAACGCTAACGTTATCATGGCATGATTAGGCCGTGGGACGCCGCGCAGCGGGGGCTGGGGCGGCGCTATGGTCCTGCCGCTTCAGGGAGTACGAGTCGATGAAGTCTCGTGAGACGCTCATTCGCCTGAAGAAATTTCAGGTCGACGAGAAGCGGCGCAAGGTTGCCCAGATCGAGACCATGATCGCCGAATTCGACCGCATGGCGGTCGACCTGGAGCGGGAAATCCGGGTCGAGCAGGACCGTGCCGGCATCCATGATCCCGGGCATTTTGCCTATCCGACCTATGCCAAGGCGGCGATCTCGCGGCGCGAGAACCTCAAGCGCTCGGCCGATGAGCTGCGCGGCCAGCTCGAGGACGCGAAGCTGGCGCTGGGCGACGCCTTCGACGAGCTCAAGAAGGTCGAATTGCTCGACGAACGCGACCAGATGCGCGAGCGCGAGGCGGAAGACGCCGCCGAGCAAACCGAGCTCGACGCCATCGCGCTGATGCGCGTGCGCGGCGGCGCGCCGGCCTGAACGTCGCAAAAGCTCGCAATCGCCGGCCCCGCGCAAGCCAAGAACCGGGTCTTTGTTGCGGCGCGGGAATGCCGGCGATCCCGCCTTCGCGGGAGCGCGCGACGAAATATCGCTCCGTCCCCGGCTAAATCTGACGTTCGCTCTCGACGAGCGCCCGTCTCCGCGGCGATAATCGGATTTATGGAAGGGCCCCAGGGGATTGGGGGGCACTGAATGCTGACGCAGGGCGAACTTGTCTGGCTGCTGGCCGCCATCGCCAAGGGCGACGAGGCGGCGTTCGCGCGCCTTTATGAAGCCACACGGGCGAAACTCTATGGGGTGCTGTTACGTATCTTAGGTCGGCCCGACGTGGCCGAGGATGTCATGCAGGAAACCTACCTCAAGGTGTGGAAGGCGGCGGGAGCGTTCGATCCGGTGCGCGGCAGCCCGATCACCTGGATGGTGGCGATCGCCCGCAACCGGGCGATCGACATCGTGCGCAAGAAGGGCGAGACCTCGATCGAGTTCGGCGCCGAGGCGCTGGCGGTCGCCGCCGACGCGCCCGCTCCGCTCGCCCGCCGGGAGATGACCGAAGAGCTCAAGCGGCTGCTGTCCTGCCTCGGCAAGCTCGATCCGGAGAAGCAGCGCATCCTGCTCCTGGCCTATTACAGCGGCTGGAGCCGCGACCAGTTGTCGAGGAAGCTCGATATCCCGGTGAACACGATCAAGACCTGGTTGCGGCGCAGCCTCCTGGAGATCCGCGAATGCATGGGCGCTTCGTGAGGAAGGTGCGGTATGGCTTACGACGATGAACAGGACGCACTTGCTGCCGAATACGTGCTCGGCACGCTCTCGGCCGAGGAGCGCGACCAGGCCGAGGCGCTGATCTCGCTCGACGCCGGCTTCGAGGCGTCGGTACGCCAATGGGAGCGCCGGCTCGGCGAGCTTAACGTCATGGTCGAGGCGGTCGAGCCGCGGCCGGAGGTCTGGGAGAAGATCAAGACCAGCATTGCGCCCGCGCAAGCCGGCGGCGAGGCCGAGATGCCGCGCACTGAGATGCCGCGCACTGAGATGCCACGCGCAGAGATGCCGCGCGCCGAGGGTTTGGCGACGGATCAGCCTTCGCCTCTCTCCGTCCTCGACGCGAAGCTCTCGGAAGCCGCAGCCGAAATACGCTCGCCGCCGGAAATGCGAATGTCGGCAGGGGAGACGCGAATGCCGCCGGAGGAAAGCCGGACGCCGGCGCTGGACACGCTTGCCGATCTGCCAAGCCAGGTTGCAAGCCAGCTTGCGAGCCAGCTTTCGCAGCCGTCGGCTGCGCCCCGAAGCGTCGAGCGCAGCGCCGATGTCATCTATCTGGCGCGCCGCGTGCGGCGCTGGCGGCGCCTCACGCTCACCGTCGGCGCCATCGCCGCCCTGTTGGCGGTGTATGTAGCGGTATGGCAGACCGCTCCCGACCTCATTCCGCTGCAGTTGCGGCCGTCGGCTTCCGGCATGCTGGCGCGGCATGACGCGGCGCCGGGAGGAGGGCGATCTCAGCAGGACCGGCTGGTTGCAGTGCTGCAACAGGAGCCGATGGCCCCCGCTTTCTTGCTGACCGTCGATACGCAGAACCGCACGCTGGTCCTGCGCCGGGTTTCCGCCGCGCAGGAAACCGGCCGCAGCTATGAATTATGGCTGATCTCGAGCCGCTTCTCGGCGCCGCGCTCGCTCGGCGTTGTCGGCAACGGCGAATTCACCCAGCACGCGCTGCCGGCAAACTACGATGTCGATACGCTGCGCACCGCAAGCTACGCCGTATCGCTCGAGCCCGCCGGCGGCTCGCCGAGCGGCGTGCCGACCGGCCCGGTCCTGTTCACCGGCAAGGCGGTGGAATCGTTGCCCGCGGCGCCGCCGCGGACGTAAACGAAATCAAAAAAAGCAATATGGGGTTTGCGGCCGGCACGCGCGCTTGGCGCGGGCATTCACGTCTCTGGAGCCTAAGTATCTGGGGCCTGAGCAAAGACCACATCGATCGCCGGGACGAGCCCGGCGACGCGCGAGGGATTTACCGAATGGCGGGCAGGTGACCGCTCACCGCTGTTGACTGGCTGGCTTTGACGAGCGGCGCGGTGCCGAGATCGACATCGCCGATATGCGAGAACACGCCGACGGCAGCGATCAGCGTCGCGCACACCAGACCAATGACCACGACTTTCAAATGGGTGCGCCGGTCTGCGCTGTACATCGAATGGTTCATAATAGTCCTCCCGTTTTGACCGATGTAGCTCGGCCGGCGGGCGAAAAATGTGATTCAACTCACATGACGGGCGATTTACGTAACGCGCACTCGGTTGGGAAGCGTCACTCACCAATCCTTGAATGCCCCGTGATAACGAGTGAACGGGGTATTTGTTCCTGTGCTCGGCACTCCGACGCCGCGCGGAACAGCGGCACGCAACCTCTAACCATCTGAAATAACAAGCCAATTCGCTCAGATGCTCCCGACCGTCTTGAGACGCGCCCGGGGATGGATCTCCGATTGCGCCAGCACGCTCGTTTGCGCGCGGAAGCGCTCGACGATGCCGCGCACGAAGGCGCGGATGCCCGGCGAGGTCACCAGCACCGGCGCCTCGCCGTCGCGCGCCGCCTGTTCGAACTTCTCGCGCACCAGATTGATGAATTCGGTGAGCTTCGACGGCTGCATCGCCAGGCTGCGGTCGTCGGCCTGGCCGACAATCGATTCGGCGAAGGCCTGTTCCCACTTGGCGGTGAGCGCGATGATCGGCAGATACCCGCCGCTGCTGGTGTGCTGGGCGCAAAGCTGGCGCGCGAGGCGGGCGCGAACATGCTCGGCCAGCAGCGCCGGATTGCGCGTGGCCGCCAGACCATCGGCGATGCCTTCGAGGATGGTCGCGAGATCGCGGATCGATATCCGCTCGGCGAGCAAGAGCTGCAACACGCGCTGGATGCCGGAGATGGTGATGTGCGCCGGCACGATGTCCTTGACCAGCTCGCCCTGCTCCTTCGGCAGCTCCTTGATCAACTTCTGCACCTCGCCATAGGAGAGCAGCTCGGACATGTTGGCCTTGATTAGCTCGGTCAGATGGGTGGCGAGCACGGTTGCCGCGTCGACGACCGTGTAACCCTTGACCGAAGCCTCCTCCTTGAGCGTGGCGTCGATCCAGGTCGCGGGCAGGCCGAAGGTCGGCTCGGTCGTGTGTGTGCCGGGCAGCGTCACCTGCTTGCCGGCCGGGTCCATGACCATGTACTGGCCGTGCCACACCTTGCCGGCGCCGGATTCCACTTCCTTGATCTTGATCACGTAGTTGTTGGCCTCGAGCTGCACATTATCGAGGATGCGCACCGCCGGCATGACGAAGCCCATCTCGATCGCGAGCGAGCGGCGCAGCGCCTTGATCTGCTCGGTCAGGCGGTCGGAACCGTCGCCGGCATTGACCAGCGGCAAAAGGGCGTAGCCGAGCTCGATCTTGAGATCGTCCATCTTCAGCGTCGCCGACATCGGCTCTTCGGTGGCAGCCGGCGTTTTGGCGGCGTCGACCTTCTTCGCCTCGGCATCGGCCGATCGCTTTTGGCGGCGGTTGATCAGATAGGCGAACGCCCCGGCGCCGCCGCCGAGCAGGAAGAACGGGATCATCGGGATGCCGGGGAGGAACCCCATCACCAGCATCACGGCCGCCGACATGCCGAGCGCCTTCGGATAACCGGAGAGCTGGGCGAGCAACGCCTTGTCGGCGGCGCCGGCGACGCCGGCCTTGGAGACGAGCAGGCCTGCGGCGGTCGAGACGATCAGCGCCGGGACCTGGGTGACCAGGCCGTCGCCGACGGTCAACAGCGTGTAGGCGTGGGCGGCGTCGGCGAAGGTGAGATTCTGCTGGATGATGCCGATCACCATGCCGCCGATGACGTTGATCAGCACCACCAGCAGGCCGGCGATGGCGTCACCGCGCACGAATTTCGAGGCGCCGTCCATGGCGCCGAAGAACCCGGATTCGTCTTCCAGGTTCTTGCGCCGCCGCCGCGCGTCCTTCTCGTCGATCAGGCCGGCATTGAGGTCGGCGTCGATCGCCATCTGCTTGCCCGGCATCCCGTCGAGGTGAAAGCGGGCGGCGACTTCGGCAATGCGGCCGGAGCCCTTGGTGATCACCACGAAGTTCACGATCACCAGGATCGTGAACACGATGATGCCGATGACGAAATTGCCGCCCATGACGAAGCGGCCGAAGGCCTCGATGACGTAGCCGGCGGCGGCCGTCCCCTCGTGGCCATGCGCCAGGATGAGCCGCGTCGAGGCCAGGTTGAGCGCGAGCCGCAGCATGGTGGCGATCAACAGCACGGTCGGAAACGCGGAGAACTCGAGCGGCGCCTGGATGAACAGCGACGTCATCAGGATCAGCACCGAGAAGATGATGGAAACGGCGAGCGAAAAATCGAGCAGCAGTGGCGGCAGCGGCACGATGAGGATCACGAGGATGGTCATCATGCCGACGGCGAGCGCGATGTCGCTGCGCCGGAGCATGGTGCCAAGATCGGCCAGACGCGAGAGCGTCGAGGACGGCTCGTCGCCCTGCACGGAAGTCGCGTCGGTCATGCCGCTCGCTCGGCCCCGTCTATTGCGGTCGCGTGTTTCAAAGCTGTGTGCGGCGGCCTGCGGGCCGCCGGCACGGAAGAGAGGAGCCGTACTCGCGTCCAAGCCTGCCCCCGAAGGTGCGTGGAAACGACAATAGCCTCCCCGGCAAAATGTGCCGGGTATATGGTTACTGGCGAGTTAACGCGCCGTGTCCGGGGGCCAAGTTTCCGCGGAAAACCGCTACGCGGCCTTGGCGTGGTCCGCCGGATGCACCGACCTCGCGCCGATGGACAGCCGGTTCCAGGCATTGATCATGGCGATCACGATCGACAGATCCGCCAGCTCCTTCTCGGAGAACTGGCGTCGCGCCTCGTCATAGACATCGTCCGGCGCGTGGGTCGCCGCGATGTCGGTCAGCGATTCCGCCCACGCCAGCGCCGCCCGCTCCGGCGCCGAATAGAGCTCGGATTCGTGCCAGGCGTCGAGCAGATAGAGCCGCACCTCGGACTCGCCGAGCTTGCGCGCCTCTTCGGTGTGCATGTGCAGGCAGTAGGCGCAGCCATTGATTTGCGAGACCCGCGTGTTCACCAGCGCGATCAGCCGGTGGTCGAGCCCGCAGGCTCCAATGTACTTCTCCACGGCGACCAAGGCGGCGACGCCGTTCGGGGCGGCCTTGTAAGGGTTCAGTCTTTGGATCATGGCATCGACTCCGTTTGTTTTTAAGCTTCACCCTCGCATTCGACCGCGCGGCGGCCGGCCGTCCAGGCCTAGCTTGCTTGCGCGAGCATGTGGCCGGCCGATTTGCCCAGCCGCCCGGCGATAAAATCCGGCGCCACCCGGCTCATGAGCTTGAGCACGTTGCTGAGGCCGGGGCGGATCTCCAGGCGATCGCTTTCGATCCAGTCGATTGCATGTTGGCCGAGCACCCGGACATCCATCGGCTTCACGCCGACATCGTCCATGCTCAAATCGCCCCTGAACAGCGCCGTGTCGGTGATCGGCGGTGCCAATTCGAACACCGTGACGTTGGTGTTCCACAACTGAATGCGGAGCGACTGGGTGAACGAATGGATCGCCGCCTTCGCGGCGCAATAGACCGGCGCGATCGCCAGCGGCACGAAAGCCAGACCGGACGAGACGTTGACGATGGCGGCGCTAGGCTGGGTTTTCAGCTGCGGAAGGAACTGCACGGCAATGCGGATCGCGGCGTTGAGGTTGACCTCGATTTCGCGGGTGAGGTCCTGCAAGTCCGCGCCGAAGGCCTGCAGGTTGATCTTGCGCATGATTCCCGCGTTGTTGATGAGCATATTCAGGCCGCGGAATTCCTTCACCGTGCTGCGATAGAGATCGGCGATCGCCGCCGGATCGCTCACGTCGCTTTGCAGCGCGTGCACACCGGGAAGGCTCCTCGCGGTGTCATCCAGATGCGACCGGCTTTGCCCGGTGACGATCACCGTGTTGCCGAGCGTCAGGAATCGCGTGGCGAGCTCGAGACCGATACCGGACGTGCCGCCGGTTATGAGGATCGTATTGCCGACAATTTTCATGGTGCGGCCATCTAGCGGGCGTCGAGTTCGGCGAGCGTCCTCGCCAGAGCCGCCCGCACCGGCGGTATGTGACCGGCAAACTCGACGGCGATGTTGCGCAAAACCTTCCCGGTCGCGGATTTCATCGTTGCCATCCTGGTCATCCGGTCGGTCATGGCGACGACGCCGCGCGCGACGCGGTGGCGGCTGGCCGCCCAGGCGTCGAGCCGCGCATCGTCGCCGTCGTTGAGGGTCTCGGTCAGCGCCTCGGCGAGCGAGACGGCGTCTTGGATGCCGGTATTCATGCCCTGTCCGCCGGCCGGGCTGTGCACGTGCGCGGCGTCGCCGCAGAGAAGGATGCGGCCCTTGCGCGGTGTCTCGGTCACCCGGTGATGGATGTGGAAGCGCGAGCTCCAGACCGTGTCGCGGATGCGCCCGGGCCTGACCGTCGGGCCGCGGCGATCCAGCACGGATTGCATGTAGTTCTTCGATGGCAGCTCCGGCGCGTGCTCCACCGTGGCGACGATGCGAAACCGCTCTTCGGGCAGTGGCGCGACCACCACGAGGCCGTCGGCCGAATAGAACAGGGTGACCTCTTCGCGGCTCAGCGGCCAGTCCATGTGGACGTCGGCGAGGACGAAATCCTGCTCATAGGCGCCGCCAGCGAAGGCGACGCCGGATTGTTCGCGCACCGCGCTGTGCATGCCGTCGCAGCCGATCAGCCAGCGCGGCTGCATCGTCTGCGGCGCGCCGCCATTGGTGACCTGCACCTCGATGTCGGATGCCGCTGGCGTGAAACCGACCAGCGCGCAAGGCCGGACCACGGCGCCGCCGAGTTCCTCGAGATGGTCCAGCAAGCAATGCTCGACTTCGTTTTGTGGGATCATCAAGGTGAACGGGTAGGGGCTCGCGATCTCCGAGAAGTCGATCGTGAGGAGGGCGCGATCGCGGTCGCGGACGCGAAAGACCGGAACCTTCAGCCCGCGGGCCAACAGGTCCGCCGTGGCCCCGAGCGGCTTCAGTACTTCGAGCGTACGCGCATGCACCACGCAGGCGCGCGAGGTGTTGGCGCCGGCGGCTTGCCGATCGATGATCGTCGCCATGATGCCGCGACGCAGCAGCTCTGCAGCCAGCGCAAGGCCGGTAGGCCCGGCTCCCACTATGAGGATTTCGCCGTTGGCTTTCGGGGTCGGCATGTCGCCTCCGCAAAGCGTGCAATGTTTCATAACAAACGACTTGGGACGCCCGGACGTTCGACGACCGCGACAAGCGAGCGCAGGGCGCGCTAGAGTGTGGCAGCAAGGTGACCAGATGCATTCGCACTCGATCATACCGTGGACTCACGCGCACAGCTTTCTCGGCGCGCATCACGGCGAGCACGAGCGGCGCACCTGGAGCGTGGTGGCGCTGACCGCGGCGATGATGGTCGCCGAGATCGTCGGCGGCACGCTGTTCGGTTCGATCGCGCTCATTGCCGACGGCTGGCATATGGCGACGCACGTCGCGGCGCTGGCAATCGCCGGGCTCGCTTATCTGTTTGCCCGCCGTCACGCCCAGGACGCGCGCTTTTCGCTCGGCACCGGAAAATTCGGCGAGCTCGCTGCGTTCGCCAGCGCCATCATTCTCGGCATCGTCGCGCTCGGGATCGGCTACGAGTTGGTGCTGCGGCTGTTCAATCCGGTCATCATCCACTTCCGCGAAGCAGTCCCGATCGCCACGCTGGGATTGTGCGTCAATCTAGCGAGCGCCTGGCTGTTGCGCGAGGATCACGGTCACGCCCACGCCGATCGCGATCATGCCCATCACGATCATGCGCATCACGATCACGACCATGGCGCGCATCGTCACGACACGAATTTCCGCGCCGCCTACATGCACGTGCTCGCCGACGCGCTGGTCTCAGTCTTGACCATCGCCGGCCTGTCGGCGGCGTGGGCCTTCGGATGGGGCTTCATGGATCCGCTGGTCGGACTGGTCGGGATGGTCGTGATCGCGTCCTGGGCGCTAAGCCTCATCCGCACTGCGGGCCGCGTGCTGCTCGACACCGTTCCGGATCCGGCGCTGGCGCAGCGCATCCGCGAGCGCATCGAAACCGGCGGCGACCGTGTGGCCGACCTGCATCTCTGGCAGCTCGGACCTGGCCATGCCGCGGTAATCGCATCGATCGTCTCCAATGCGCCGCAAGCGCCGTCGGTCTACAAGGAGCGGCTCGAAGGCCTGGCCGGGCTCTCGCACGTCACCATCGAGGTGAACGAGTGTCGGCACTGACGGCGAATGGCGAATAGCGGGCAGCGAATGGGGAAGAACGCTCGGCCAAGACGTGACCCCAACTATCCGCTCTTTGCCATTCGCTATTCGCTGATCTCCACGCTCGTCGCCGGCCTGTCGCAGGCTGCACTTGCGCAGGAGCAGCCGGCGCAATTCGTCGATGCGGCAACCACCGTGCCGGGGCTCATCGTCGATATGCGCTATGCCGGCACGCACAATTTCGTCGGCCGGCGGATCGACGGCTACGAACGGCCGCGCTGCCTGCTCACCGGCGCCGCCACCGCGGCGCTGGCCGCCGTGGCGCGCGATCTCGCCCCGCGCGGCGTCGTGCTCAAGATATTCGACTGCTATCGGCCGGCGCGCGCAGTGGCGAACTTCGTGCGCTGGGCGCGCGACCCCGGCGACACCGCCGGCAAGGCGGAGTTCTTTCCGCAGGTCGACAAGCGGACGCTATTCCGCGACGGCTACATCTCGCCGCTCTCCGGTCATTCGCGCGGCTCGACCGTTGATCTCACGCTCGCGCGCGCCGACGATGGGCGCGAGCTCGACATGGGCACGCCGTTTGATTTTTTCAGTCCGAAATCCTGGCCGGCCGATCCGAACGTCGGCGCCGAGGCGCAGGCGAACCGCGTCCTCCTTGCCGGCGCGATGCAGCGGCGCGGGTTTCGGCCCTACGCGCGGGAATGGTGGCACTTCACGCTCAGGCACGAGCCGTTTCCGGCTACTTATTTCGATTTTCCCGTCCGGTGAGCCGAAGGCATAGGCCGGCATGCGCCGGCCGTTCCCTGAAGCCTAAGCAAAGTCGGCGTGCGCTTTCATGTCGGCGCGCGTGGCGATGTTGCCGGCGACCAGGATTGCGCCGTGATGTTCTGCTGCTCGCCGGCCCGATCTTCCGCCGCCGCGGCGCGGGCGTAGCCGTCGCGCTGCTGCAACCGCTGCCAGTAGGCCGCGACGTTCGGGCCGAAATCCTTGGCCAGACCGATGTTCTCGGCGAGCCGCAAGGCGTAGCCGACGGAAATGTCGGCCGCGGTGAAGCGTCCCGCGCACAGCAGCGGCGCCTGACCGAGCGCGGCTTCGACGGCCCGCAGCCGGCCGAGGAACCACTTGGCGTAGTCTTCGGCGACTTGCGGGCTGCGCCGCTCCTGCGGCTCGAGCCGCCCGTAGCGGAGCACCAGCGTTTGCGGAAATGTGAGCGTGGCCTCGCCGAAAGAGAGCCAGTTGAGGAATGCGCCATAGGCCGGCTCCTCGACGCCAACCACGAGCTGCGTCGGGCCGTAGCGCGTTCCGAGATAATGGCAGATCGCCGCGGATTCGGTCATCCGCGTCTCGCCGTCGATCATGAATGGAATTGTGCCGAGCGGATTGATGGCGAGATATTCCTTGGCCAGGACGCGCGGCGGGAACGGCAGCATCTTGAGCTCGTAGGCAAGGCCGAGCTCTTCCAGCATCCATAGCGGGCGAAACGAGCGCGCGCCGACGCAATGATAAAGCGTGATCATGGTCTCACAGCCCCATTTGCCTGCTGGCGAGGTCCTTCATAATCTCCTCACTGCCGCCGCCGATCGCGTTGACCTTCACCTCGCGATAGATGCGCTCGACCTTGACGCCGCGCATATAGCCGGCGCCGCCGAAGATCTGCACCGCCTCCGATGCGCAAAACGCCATGGTCTGCGTCGCCTGATTCTTCAGCATGCAGATTTCCGCCACCGGATTTTCGCCCTGTTCGAGCCGCCAGGCCAGCATCTCCAGCATCGCCTGCGAGGCGGCGACGCGCTGCGCCATGTCGACCAGCTTGTGCCTGATCACCTGATGCTGCGCCAGCGGCTTGCCGAAGGTGTGCCGCTGTTTGGCGTATTCCGCCGCTTCGTCGAGACAGACGCCGGCGGCCGCGATGCAGCCGGCCGCTATGGTCAGCCGCTCGTCATTGAAATTGTGCATGATGAGCTTGAAGCCCGAGCCTTCGGCGCCGAGGAGATTGCCGGCGGGAACGCGGCAATTGTCGAAATGGAGCGTCGCCGTGTCGGACGCCCACCAGCCCATCTTCTTCAGCGGTGTGCGAGTGAGCCCCGGCGTTCCGCCTTCGATCAGCAGGAGGCTCACTCCGCTCGCGCCCACGCCGCCGGTGCGTACCGCCGTGGTGATGTAGTCGGCGCGCATGCCGGAGGTAATGAAGGTCTTCTCCCCGTTGACGACGTAGAACTCGCCGTCGCGGCGCGCGCTGGTGCGCAGATTGGCGACATCCGACCCGCCGCTCGGCTCGGTGATGGCCAGCGCGGAGATTTTCTTGCCGGCGATAATCTCCGGCAGGGCGCGGGCCTTGAGCTCGACGCTGCCGGCGCGCGCGATCGGCGGCGCACCGATCGAATGGCTGTTGAGGCTGGCGCTGACCCCGCCGGCGCCGGCCCGGGCCAATTCCTGCACCGCGACGATCCACATGAAGCGGTCGACTTGCGTGCCGCCGTATTCTTCGGGGAATCCCAGGCCGAGCAAGCCGATCCGCGCCGCCTTCTCATAGAGCGCGCGGGGAAATTCGCCGGCCTCGTCCCACATATGGGCGTAAGGTTCGATCTCGCGCTCGACGAAGCGGCGGACCATGTCGCGGAACGCAAGATGTTCGGCGGCGTAAAATGGGCTCTTGGCCACGCGTCTCACTCCGGGCGTCTGCGGCATATCTGCGGCAAAATGCGTGGCAGCCGCAAGCCCAACACATAGCCGCAATCCGTGATGCCGATGGCTGCTGCTAATTTGCGTCTTTCAAGAAATCCTTCAGTTCCTCGAAGAAGAGCGGCAACCCCGGATCTTGTTCGAGGAGGACGTGATTCTTGCCCGGCAGCGCGACGAAGCGCGCGCCCGGTATTCCCGCCGCGAACTCCCGCCCCTGCGCGCTGGGGACGGTGAGGTCGTCGCGAACATGCATGACCAGAGTGCGCGCCTGCACCTGGGGCAGGAGTTCGCGCGCGTCGAAGTCGGCGCCCGTCTCCATGTAGCGCTCAAGCGGGGAAACCTTAAAGTATTTCGGCTCGCCCTGACCAGAGGTCAAGATGCGTCGCTTCAAAGCCCCAGATAAAACTTCTTGATCAGGTCGTTGTTGTTGAGCGCCTCGGCGGAGGCGCCTTCGAAGGCGATCTTGCCGTGCACGATGACATAGCCGCGGTCGGCGATTCTGATCGCCTGGGTGAAGTTCTGCTCGGCCATCAGCACGGTGAGATTGTAGCGCGCCTTCATCTGTGCGATCGCGTCGATGGTACGGGCGACCAGGATCGGCGCCAGCCCGACCGAGGGTTCGTCGATCAGCAGGATTTTTGGCGCCAGTATCAGCGCGCGGCCGAGCGCGAGCATCTGCTGTTCGCCGCCCGACATGCTGCCGGCGAGCTGCGTGCGGCGCTCGGCGAGGCGCGGGAAGGTATCGAAACAAACCTCGAGATTGCGCGCCAGCGCCGCGCGCGCGGTGCGGCGGAAGGCGCCGAGCAAGAGGTTCTCCTCGACGGTGAGCTTCGGAAACAACCGGCGGCCTTCCGGCACCAGCGCGATGCCGAGATCGACGATCTCCTCGGTGGTGCGGCCGATGAGATCGTGGCGGACGCCGTCGATCTCGGCGACGATCGAGCCCGCTGTCGGCGGCACGATGCCCATGATGCATTTCATCAGCGTCGATTTGCCGTTGCCGTTGGTGCCGAGAAGGGTGACGGTCTCGCCGGCGTTGACCGTGAGCGAGACGTCATCGATCACGCGCACGGCGCCATAGGCGGCGTGGATGCCGGCGAGGCTGAGGCTACTGGCCAAGGTACGCCCGCTCCACTTCCGGATCGCGCACCACCTCGTCCGGCGCGCCGTCGGCAATCTTGCGGCCGGAAACGAGCACCACCAGCCGCTGCGAGAAGCTCATGACCGCGCGCATGATGTGCTCGATGAGGACGATGGTGACCCCCTCGGCGTTCAGGCGCTTGAGCAAGATGAGGATATCCTCGACCTCGGAATGGGTGAGGCCGGCCATGCATTCGTCGGCGATCAGAAGCTTGGGCTCTGCCGCCATGGCGCGCGCTAGCTCGAGCTTGCGCATCTCGACCTGGGTGAGGTCGCGCGGCAGCCGCCGCGCTTTCGCTTCCAGTCCGACCTCGCGCAGCAGCGCAAGGCAGCGCGCCTCGATGTCCGCCGCGGCGCGGCGCTGGCTGCGCGCCGCCACGGCATAGAGGAGCGGGATGCGCATATTGTCGAGGAGGCTGAGGCTGGCGAACGGCCGCGGCAGCTGAAAGGTACGGGCGAGACCAAGCCGGGTGCGTTGATGTGCGGCGGCGCCGTCGAGCGGACGGCCGTCGAAACGTACCGATCCGGCCTCATTGCGCATCGTCCCGCAGATGCAATTGACCAGCGTCGATTTGCCGGAGCCGTTCGGCCCGATCAGCCCGACGCGCTCGCCGGCGTTGACGGCGAGCGAGACGCTCTCCAGCGCGACGAAGCCGCCGAAGCGCTTGCCGAGATTGTCGATGGCGAGGAGCGCGCTCATGGTGCCGCTCCCGGCGCCGGCCCCGCCGCATCGGCGCCGAGCCGGCGGCGGCCGACGAGGCCGGCCGGCTTATGCCGGATATACGTGCGCACCAGCCCGACAATGCCGTTCGGCGCGGCGATGACGAAGCCGACAAGCAGAAAACCGACGATCAACAGATTGATTGCCGACGAGATCGTCACCGTCGCGATCTGCTGCAGCGAGCCGAGGAGGAGGGCGCCGATCAGCGGACCGACCCAGCTCGTGGTGCCGCCGATGAGCGGCATGGCAATCGAGTTGATGGCGTATTCGAGCCCGAAGGTTGAGGAGGGTTGCAAAAAGCCGATGTAGTAGGGGAACGGCGCGCCGGCCATGCCCATGAGCGCGCCGGAGATCGCGGTCGCGATCAACTTGAGCCGCAGCGTCGGCACGCCGGAGGCTTCCGCCGCCAGCTCGTCGTCGCGGATGGTGGCGAAGCCATAGCCGAGCCGCGAGCGTTCGATCAGCCGCGCGATCGTGATCGCGATGACTGCCAGCAGCAGCATCACCAGGAACAGATAGCGGACATAGTTGCCGAACGGCCAGAGGGTTTCCGGCCGCACGATGTAGGCGCCGCGCGAACCGCCGACATAGTCCCAGTTGACGATCAACGTTTGGAGCACGACCGCGAGCGCGAGCGTGGCGATGGCGAAGAACGCGCCGCGCAGCCGCAGCGTCAGGTAGCCCATGCCGAGGCCGACCACGCCCGACACCACGCCGCCAATGCCGACCAGGACCGGGATCGGCAGCGGCAACAGCCGGTAACACGCGACGGTCGAATAGGCGCCGAGCGCGAAGAAGGCGGCCGAGCCGAAATTCACATAGCCGCAATAGCCGCCGAGGATGTTCCACGCGGTCGAGAGCACGATGTATTGGGCAACGACATAGCCGGCGAAGAACAGGTAGTCATTGCCGAGCGCAAGCGCGCCGGCGAACGCCGCGCCGCCGACGACGAGACAGATGAGGAAAAACAAATCGGAGCGCACGGCTAGCGTCCGAGCAGGCCGGCGGGCCGCACCGCGAGCGTCAGCAACAGGAAGCCGAACGATACCGCCGGCGCCCAGGAGGGGCCGTAGAAAGTCGCGGTGAGGCTTTCGAAGATGCCGATCAGCATCGCGGCGATCACCGTCCCCGGCAGGCTGCCCATGCCGCCGAGGACGCAGATCGCGAACACGCGGCCGATATATTCGCGCCCGACCGACGGTTCGACCGGCTGGATGATGATGAGGAAGGCGCCGGCGAGCGAAGCGGTCGCAATCGAGATGCCGAAGGCGATGCGCTTGATGCGGATCGGATCGATCGCCATGAGTCTGAGGGCGAGCTGATCCTGCGACACCGCCATGATGGCGCGGCCGATGAAGCTTTTGGTCAGCAAAAGCTCGAGCGCTGCCATCATCAGGAGCGAGACCAGGAAGGGAACGAGGATGCGCAGCGGCATGTCGATCGGACCAAGGTGCCAGGTCGGACCGATATAGCGCGCCTCGACGTAGCGGTAATCGACGCCGAAATAGAGCACTAGGCTCACCTCAGTGATGAACAGGAGGCCGAAGAAGAAAGCGAGGCCGCGCAGCGATTCCTGCCCGCGCTTCTCGAACGAGACGTAGTAGACCTGATAAATGCCGGCGCCGAGCGCGTAGAACGCCGGCATCATGACGATGCCGACGAGAATCGGGTCGAGACCGAGGCTGACATTGACGATATAGGCGGCGTAGGACCCGAGGATGATGAAGGCGGGATGGGCGATGTTGACGATATCGAGGATGCCGAACGAGAGCGACACGCCCGCGGTCACCGCTGCATAGAAGCCGCCGATGAGGATGCCGGAGACGATGGCGTTGATGAGAAGATCGAAGGAAAAAAACATCACTCAGCCCTGCCCGGGCATGCTCAGGGCCATGGCGTTCCCCCGGCGCTTCTTGGCAAACTACACTATAGAAACCACGCATTGCACGAAATAGCAGGGTGTCCGCATGGCGCAACGCCGCAGCCGCCGCCGCGCGCTGATTGTCGGCGGCTCGATGAGCGGGCTCTTGGCGGCGGCGATGCTCGGCCGCCGCGGCTGGGAGGCCGAGATCTTCGAGCGCGTGCCCGGGGAGCTCGCCGACCGCGGCGCCGGCATTGTCGCCCAGAGCGGGCTGCTCGCGCAGCTTGCGGCGCTCGGTTTTGACCTGCGCGATCTCGGCGTCGAGAACATGGCGCGCAAAATGCTCGATGGCGACGGCCGCGTGATCGCCGCGCGCGAATGCCGGCAAGTGCTCACCGCCTGGGAGCGCGTCTATCGTCTGCTGCGCGATGCGCTCCCGGGGGAGCATTATCATCGCGGCCTCGCCCTGCAGGCGTTCGAACAGAACAGCGGCGGCGTCGTGGCGCATTTCAGCGACGGCAGCACGGCGCCAGGCGACGTGCTCATCGGCGCCGACGGTTTGCGCTCGACCGTGCGCCGGCAATGCCTGCCCGCTGTCGCGCCGCTCTACGCCGGCTATGTCGCCTGGCGCGCGCTGATCCCGGAAGGTGCGCTGCCGCCCGCCATTCACGCCGATCTTTTCGAAGCGATGAGCTTCTGCCTGCCGCCGGGTGAGCAGTTCATCGGCTATCCGATCGCCGGCCGCGATGGCGAGATGCGCCCGGGGCAGCGCCGTTACAACATCGTGTGGTATCGCCCGGCCGACGAGGGAAGCGAGCTTCCGGCGCTGTTGACCGACGCGCACGGCGTCACCCACGCGATCTCGATCCCGCCGCCGCTCATCCGCCGCGACGCCATCGCCGCGATGCGCGCCGCGGCGGAGCGACTGCTGGCGCCGCAGTTCCGCGCCGTCGTGCGATTGATCGAGGAGCCGCTGCTGCAGCCGATCTACGATCTGGCGAGCCCGCGTCTTGCCATCGGCCGCGCCGCCATCATCGGCGATGCCGCGTTCGTGGCGCGGCCGCATGTCGGCGCCGGCGTCTCCAAGGCGGCGGACGATGCTGCGGCGCTCGCCGAGGCGCTCGAGGCGGATGCCGACGTCGAGACAGCGCTACGCCGCTTCGAGGCCGTGCGGCTGCCGGTCGGCCGACGCATTATCGAGCGCGCCCGCCATCTCGGCGCCTATCTGCAGGCGACGCAAAGCGCCGAGGAGCAAAACCGCGCCGCGCGCCACGCCATTCCCGAAGCGGTGCTCGCCGAGACCGCGGTGCTGGATTTTCTGCGTGGTTGAGGTCCGCGACCCGCGGCAGGCAGGCAAGGTAGCGCGTGTCCTGGTAAATCGAGGTCGATTTCAACGACCGTTTTGCTCCTGAAAGCGGATATTCCTCAGCGCCATCTCGATGTCCGCTTTGGGCCATTAACGTCCGATTTGCGTCTCGACGCACCGCAGCAAAGTTCGCTTCGCTATTCGATGAGGCCGGCGGCGTTGTACGCGATATGACAGAGATAGACCGAACCGGTGAGCATGCTTAATTGTCGCGGTGCTGGCCCGTGGGCGCAAATCCACTGAATGACGACTAGCTACGAGATAAGTGCAGCTGACGATTCGCTCCGGGTCAGCAAAGGAAGAGATGCGACGCGAACGAGCCCAGCCCCTCGATTAATAGCCGCGTAGTGAGCTAGATTATGGTCGATGCTGAACGAGCCGGCTCTAACCTTCAATGCGTACCACTTAGGCGGGCCAGGACAGGGCTCACGAGAGGAGCTCGATGAACACAGTCAAAGACGCTCTGGCCCAGAAGAGTGGCGCCCTGATCCATGTTCGTTCCGGCGACATGGTCGTCGAAGCCTTGCGCCAGATGCGCGACAACCGGGTCCGGTCGGTGCTGGTCATCGACGACGACGTACTGGTCGGTATCGTGACCCAGGGTGACTGCGCCATAAAAGTGCTGCTGCCCGGGCTCGATGCGAAGCAGATTCCGGTGGGCCAAGTGATGACGGGCGACCCGGTGACGGTCAAGCCGGACGACCAACTGGAAGGCTGCATGGCAATGATGGCTGCGCGCGGCTTTCGCCATCTACCAGTGCTGGACGCGGGCAAGGTCGTGGGCGTGATCTCGATCGGAGACGTCGTCAAGGACATCATCCGAAATTTGGAGCACAACGTGGGCGACCTGATGGGCTACATCATGACGGACGGCCCCGGGGGCTGACAGACGAACCGCGGTGCTGTCGCCGGCGTCCGGGAGGGAAAACGGAGGGGCACCGTTAACGGGCCACCCTCCAGCTGCCGAGGAGACTGCATCGTACCGGCTCAAGCAAATGTTTTGATAGAGCTGAGACTCGCTTCGCGCTGCAACATAAAACGCCGGACAATGTCGCTGCTGGGTCAAAAGCTACCGACCCATCGAGCCCATAGCGCCGCCCGCTGTCGGCTGTTGCTCCAAGATCGGACATGGCTTTGCATCGCAGCGAAACGACGCGATGGGCCAGACGCGGACATGACATCACGTGAGAAACGAACGAGGCCGCCAGCTGAGCGGCCTTCCCGTCAGGGTGCGGCGATAGTAACCGTCTCTTCCATGATCTTCGCTTGATCACCCTCGCGGATAAGGATCGCGGTGTAATAGCCGTGGAAAGGTTTATCTCCCAGCTTGGCCTGCCACTCCCCGGCATTGAAAACGAAGTTGCCCTCCGAACGCGATATAGTTCGTTGCACTGTATAGTCGTGCAGCCCCATGTCGAGGACATCCTGCAGGTTGCGGCGAATGGCATCGCGGCCTTGAAAGATGCCGCTAGGCGTTACCCTGACGCCATTTTCAGTGAATGCTGCGGCCATCGCGTCGACGTCTTTGTGATTATACGCTTCCGCAAAATGTTTCTGGACATCGGCAATGGCGGTGTCTTCGGCTAAACTTAGCTGGGCCGTTGCGTGAGACGGTATGGCGAGCAGGAGACAAATGGTTGCTGAGAGTGTTCTAAATGCCATGGCTTCCTCCTACACGGTTGTCGAGCAGCCAATACGATACCCGTCATTGATGAAAGAATATCGGAGAAGCCGATACATTTCGGGAAAGGCGCAGCGTCGATTGCGAATGTCTGAGTCGGGTCATTCTCGACCGAGATGGTCAAGGCCGAGGCTCGTACATGTCCGCTTCGCCCCCGAGAGCGACCGTCGACTTTCAAAATCTGTTCGGTCGTGAAGGGCCAATCGCGTCACTTCGCACTGCGGAAAATCAGCGAGCCTTTTCACCGTCCCACTCGTCAGACCGCGTGGCTGGTCGCGGCATCCGGCACGGAGGTGCCGTTTAACGTCCGCTAGTTGGCGAAATGAAAACAGCAAGATCACCTTGCAGTGGCCTCTTCCAAATCGGCTTCCGCTTTCCGCGCTACTAAGCTGGCGCCCCTAGGGGGCGCCAGTGCAGCAACGTTACTGTGGCCCAGCCTGCACGTGCTTCAGCGGCGTACCATCAAGCGCCTCAGCCTCTGCGTTCTCGAGCTTCTTGATGTCCTCGGGCGACAGCGTGGGGCGATCGACCTTGATTGTTAGCTTGTTGAGCTTGGCCGTCAGCGGAAACGGCGGTTTGTAGTCCTCGTCATTCACTCCGGTGAGGGTGTCGGAGCCGATGTCGAAGCTCTCGTCCCATTGCAGGATCATGGGTAGCGTTCGCGGCAGCCTGATAGACTGCACTTCCTTGCCGTCCACCATGAGCGCGCCGGTGCCGGAGTGGCCGAGGCCGCTGATATTGTTGAAGGCCAAGGTACCCACCCCGAGGCCGTCATACTTGAAGTCAAACTCAAGCGTGTGCCTACCGGGCGTGAGCGCATCAGGGCTTTCCCACTTGACGCGCTTGAGGTCGAGCAGGTTCCAAAGGAACACTGGCTTGCCCTTGAGCAGGTAGAAGCCGTACCCGGCAAAGCGCCCGCCCGATGTCAGGATCATCCCCTCGGCGCCACCATCCGGCACCTCGATGTCGGCGGTGATGGTGTATGAGGAGTTCAGCAGGAAAGGTGAGTCGCCCTGTGGCAGGCCGACCATCGCCCGCGTGTAGACGAACTCCGTGCGCCCTGCAGTGATGTTCGGGCGCGGCGCGACGATCCGGGCCGCCACCGACGCATCTAGCGGGAAGACCTGGTACTTCTTTGCTTCCGCGACGAACTCCTTGCGCATCTCCGCCACCTTCGTCGGGTATTTCGCGGAGATGTCGTCGGCCTGGCTGAAGTCCTTGTGCAGGTCGTAAAGCTGGAACACCTGGTTGTTCAGCGGGTCGGGGTTCGCCACACCGAACGCCTCCCAGGGCGCGCGATTCACCTTGGTGCTCAGCAGCCAGCCGTCGTCATAGAGCGCCCACTGGCCCATCATCTCGAAGTACTGCGTCATGTGACGCGACGGTGCATTCGCGTTCTTCGCATCGAAGGTGTAGAGAAAACTTGTGCCCTCGATCGGCGCCTGCTGGATGCCGTCGACCAAATCAGGAGCACGGATGCCAGCAGCCTCGAGGATGGTTGGCACGACGTCGATCACGTGGATGAACTGCTCTCGCAGGCTCCCCTTGTCCTTGATACGCGCGGGCCACGACACCACCATGTTCTGGTTGATGCCGCCGAGCCTTGAGGCGTTCTGCTTGAACCAGTCGAACGGCGTGTCGAAGGCCCACGACCAGCCCGCCGACATGTGGTTGTAGGTCTGCTCGGTGCCCCAGACGTTGTAGAACTTCATTTGCTCTGCGACGGGCACACTCACGCCATTGAAGAACGCCACTTCATTGGGCGTCCCGAGCGGTCCGCCTTCGGCGCTGGTTCCGTTGTCGCCATTGATGTAGACGATCAGCGTGTTGTCGAGCTTGCCCAGGTCCTCGAAGGCCTGGATCACCCGTCCGATCTCGTGGTCGTTATACGCCGCGAAGGCGGCGAAGACCTCCACCTGGCGGATAAAGAGCTTCTTCTCCTCGTCGCTAAGCTGGTTCCACGGCTTCAGCACCTCATTGGGCCAAGGCGTCAGCATCGAATCCTTTGAGATCACGCCGAGCCGCTTCTGGTTCTCGAAGATGCGCTCGCGCAGCTTGTTGTAGCCGTCGTCGAAGAGGTGCATCGCGTGGATTTTGTCCACCCACTCCTGGGTTGGGTGATGCGGCGCGTGCGTGGCGCCAGGAGCGTACTTGATGAAGATGGGCTTGGAGGGGTCCGTCTGGTGTATTCGCGTCATATAATCGATGGCGTCGTCGGCCATCGCGGTGATGAGGTTCCAGGTGCCGGGCGGCTTGCCCAGGAACGGATAAATCTGCGTCGTGTTGCGGAAAAGGTTCGGCTGCCACTGGTTGGCGTCACCGCCGACGAAGCCGTAGAAGTACTCGAAGCCCATGCCGGTCGGCCACTGGTCGAACGGCCCGGCCTGGCTGGCCGCGAAGGCTGGCGTGTTGTGGTCCTTGCCGAACCACGCCGTGGAATAGCCGTTATCGAGCAGGATGCGCCCGATCGTCGC
The DNA here is from genome assembly GCA_963850855.1 of uncultured Alphaproteobacteria bacterium. Lineage (GTDB taxonomy): Bacteria > Pseudomonadota > Alphaproteobacteria > Rhizobiales > Xanthobacteraceae > BOG-931. The sequence continues at coordinate 63,509 of CAWKNH010000018.1, read as the reverse complement.
TTTGTCCTTGCCGATGATGCTGTTGTAGCCGGGGAAGCCCGTCGACTGCTCCGAGATCACGCCGAAGCCTACCGAGTGATGGTTGCGCCCGGTGATGAGTGCCGCCCGCGTCGGCGAGCACAGCGCGGTAGAGAAGATGCGGTTGTAGCGCAGTCCCTCATTCGCGATGCGGTCCATGGTCGGCGTCGGGATCACACCGCCGAAGGTGCTCGGCACCCCGAAGCCGGCATCGTCGGTGATGATGAGCAGGACGTTCGGCGCGCCCTCCGGCGGCACGACGCGGGGCGCCCACCAGGGCTTCGCTTGCAAAGCATCATCCTTGATCACGCCGCCAAACTTCGGGTCGGGCGACGGAAGTTGCGTCCCGGGGATCGTGGTCGTGGCGCTCGGCGAACCCGGCGCGCCTGTAGTCTGCTGGGCTGCTGCTGGAAGGCAGGTAGTGGCAAGTAGCGTTGCTGCGGAGAATGCCAGCGTGGTGGTCTTCATGGCGGGTCCTTCCTCACGCAAATGCGTGTACGGCCGCGACCCCGACCCCGGTTGCATTCTCGGTCTCTAGTGTGACGCCTGCAAGTACCTCTAACCCCGCCGCCTCGAAGTGGCCCTGGAGGGATGGAGATCGAGCGCCGGTGTTGCCGCTGACGGCGGCAAAAAGCACGTCGGTCATCCTGGTCCTAAACCAGTGCATTTGTATCGGGTGCAGTCCCGGTAAACACCCCGACACTCGGACGATGGCAACTGGTTCAGATGACGACAGTCACGATAGCGTGCACGATAGGTGTTTATGCATTGCTGTTTAGCCATCTGAGCGGCCGCGAAGGTACGAAAGGCTAGATCGGCGTCGCGCGCATTGAGTGTTCCAATACTCGACGATAGAAGCACTGCGAAGATGAGGGAGACGACGGCAAATGACCGCTCGCTGCATTTTATGGCTCAACTCCCTTTAGCTCAAGTCGTCGCATAGCCCTCCCAAAAGGCTAATGACTGCGCCGAACGTGGCTTACAAGATTACAGCAGGAATTTGCGACCGGCGTAATGGGCTTGAGAGGTTAAGTTGCACGGCAGCAATTTGAAAGCTTCCAGGTCTCAAATGGGTCATTTGCTACACACTCAGGGTATCCACGCGACTTCCGCTCTTCCCCCAAAAGCCGACATTCGCTTGCGCCGCAATGTTTGATGCGAAGAGCCAATATCGGAAGTGGCAAGCAGCTGCTGTATCAAATGCGACTGCGTACAATTTTGTACATTTAACTCGACAGGTTTCCCAGTCAGCACCAGCGTTTGCCACTCGCGATGACGGCACTTCGTGCCTATTTTGCGACCGGGGGACGGCGCGGCTTACCGCAGGGGTGCCGCGCCGTCTCAATCGCGTTAGTGATTCCAAATCCGCCAGTGCGTTGGCTCAAGCGGCATGAAACGATGGGCCTGCACATCGCGCCAACGCGTACCCTCACGCTGACATGGAAATGCCAACGCATGATATTCGCCATTGTCGTAGATGCTGAGCTCCAGATCGAAACCTGCCGGAGCTATGGCGACGGGCTGCCACGCATTTTCCATTTAACATCAGTTATCTAAAATTCACGACGCCGCGTTGATCTAGCTCAAAGGCCAGCCTAGGGGGCTTTACGCGGCGGCTGTGGTGAAGCGTTTTGTTATCAGACAAAACATTGTGCTGCACTGTCGCGTGACCTGCTGCTAACAACCCGACCCGGTCGTCTCCAAAGTTTTCGGACAAGGTGATGGACAACGTTTTGCAAGCGCTCAGCCGCGTGCTCTTGCGCATCTTGGGCGACAGCGCCGCCAATGTTGACAATAAGAAATATGGCAGCCAGCAAAAAACTCCACATATCTTGTGCTCCAACCGCGACGCCGTATTGAGCTAGATCAAAGAGGTGTATCCAGCGGGGGCCTAAAATACCAATGCGCCGAAGCAAGAGAAGGGGGCGCGAGATGACCGTAAAATATCTGCTTGAACAGAAGGGCCGGAAACTTTGGACCATTGATGCGGATGCTACAGTACTTGATGCAGTGGCAAGAATGGCCGAGAAAGATATCGGTTCTCTCGTTGTGATGGACGGTGAAGAATTGATTGGCATCATAACCGAGAGACACTATTCGCGAAATGTCTTTCTCAAAGGCAAAACCTCCCCCACCACGTTGGTCAGGGATATCATGGAGAGAAACGTAATCCATGTCCGGCCAGATCAGTCGATCGAGCTATGCATGACCCTGATGACCGACAATCGTGTGCGTCACCTGCCCGTGCTCGAAGGCAAAAAGGTGATTGGCATCATCTCCATCGGCGATTTGCTAAAGAGCATAATTTCTAAACAGAAATTCGTAATCGACGAACTTGAGCACTATATTCATGGTTAGCGCGGTTCAGGCGGAGGCGCGGACTGAGAAACCATCTGGCTACAATAGGCATCGTGGTCGGAGCTGTACGAAAGATCGAGTACCAATTTTTACAAATTGCTGGTGTGGTACGGTCACCACGATCCGCGACTGATGTCCTGGTCGTAAGTCGACGTGGGTCCTATAATTACGACCTGGGCCTTCTCGCCATGTTCATTGAGCTTTTCGGCGGCCTCGATCGCAAAAAACACCGCTTCAGATTGGCTCTTGTAAGGACCGTATTCTTCATCATCGAACTTGATCATCCAAGCGTCGTTGCGGGCCTTTAGGCGCTCGACGAAATAGCGAGCATCGCGCATGTCTCCCTCCTGTGCATACATCATGATCGCAAACGTTAGCATTACTAATCTCGCCTGCCACCGTGACTTGGTCGGCGCATTGATCTTGGTCAAACGGACAAAATGGTCTGTCGATGAGGCCGCTTGGTCGTGAGAAGAGGCTAACTTAGGCAACTTGCGCGAGGGTACGACCAGGGCACTCGCGTGCCGGGTGGAGGAGCCGTCCACAGCATCAGAAGCGGGAGGGATGCCGTTAAATTGGGATGTCTGCTTTGCCTCCCCAAAGCAGAAATGGCAAACGCTCAATGAGCACACGCCCTAAAATACCCGGCGTGAGGCCGAATAGAGAAGGCGCGACAGGAAGTTGAAAGTCGTCCAGGTCGATGCGCTGTGAAACATGGCGCGAGACACGATGATCAAGAGACCGAACACGATCGCGGTCACGACGAGCAGCACGGGATAAGTGACAACGCCCTCGGCGACCCAAATCAGGCCGCGGATATAGACGACGCCGGTGACGGCCATCACCGCCACCAGGAACGCGGTGCCGTACAGCATGACGCTGAGTGAATTGAGCGCTCGGCCCAATACTTCGCCGGTATCAGGCGTCCGTTTGTCGCTACCCGCGCGCTGCGCGGGTCGCGCTGGCGCCGGCTTCTCGACAGCCTTTTCGCGCGGCTTGCTTGGCCGTCGGGTCCTGAAAATCCCGAAAAGATAACGCGGAGCGGTCTTGGCCGGCGCGGCTGTGTTCACCTGAGGGCGGCTTGGCGGCGCTTGCGGAGCCGGGGCTGCGCGCGCCGGAGCTTGCGGCGGCGCCGGGGCCGCGCGCGCCGGCGCTTGCTGGGCCGAGGCTTCCGCCTCCAGCCGGAGAACCGCGGCTTCGAGCGCGGCCTGCTCCGGCGCTAATTTCTCCGGGTCGCGCTTGCGCAGCTCTTCGAGGACGATGCCTCGCGCGCGTTCGTATAGCTCGTGCCGCGTCCGAGCGTTGTTCTCCGGCAATCGCGAAACCGCGCGGGCGAGAACAGGATAGTAATCAGCCATCGCGGCTGGCCCCGGCAGCAGCACATCACCGCCGCGAGACTATGGGAATTGGACATTGAAAGCCAGCGCAGCCGGACGGCGCGCCGAGTGCGCCGGTCCGCGCCAACGAGCGGACCGGCGCGGCTCGGCAGCGGATGATTACTTCGACATGTTGTCCTTGGACATGCTGTCCTTCTTCATGCCGTCCTTCGACATGCTGTCTTTGGACATGCTGTCCTTCTTCATGCCGTCTTTCGACATGCTGTCCACTTCTTCATGCCGTCCTTCGACATGCTGTCCTTGTTCATGTCGTCGGCGAATGCGGCGGGCACGGCGAAGGCAAAGGCCAGCGCGACGGCGGCCACCGGCAAGAGTAGACGCGAACGGATGATCATCCTGGTTCTCCGCTAGGTTACGATGGTATCGATCCCATCCTCCCTAATTCGAACCGGAAGGCGGAACGGTTACAGGCACGGCGAGAGAATTTTGCAGGAACCGGCCGCCGAGCGCCCGCGCCGCGACGACGACCAGCGCCACCGCAGCCGCATGCACGGCAAGATCGGTCGCCGCGGCGTCGAATGGATGGAAGAAATTCAACAGCGTCGCCGCCGCGGCCGCCGCGGCGAGGCCGGCCATGGCCGCAGTCAATAGCGGCGCCAATGAATAGCCGCGCCGCAGCATGACAATCAGCGCCGCCGACAGCGGCACCGACAAGCCGACGATAAACAGCAGGCAATCGCGCGTCTCACCGATCGCCGCGACATGGGTCCCCGGCAACACGTAGGCGCGCAGGCAGCCGAGACCGCTTGCTCCCACCCACAACGCCGCTGCCGGCAGCGGCAGCAGCGCCCAGGCGCGCGAGCGATCCGGCAGGTTGAGGGCAAAGGCGGCGAACGCCGCCGTCGCGGCGGTAGCGATCGAGCCGAGTGCCGCGAGCCCCATGTCGGTACTCGCGGTCAGGCGATGCCACATCCCGTTCAGGTCGCCGAACAGCGCTAGCGCGGCAGCCAGCGCCGCGACCAGGATGAGCCAACGCAACATGCGCAGAGCCGGCGGCGGCAGGCGGCGCACCGGCGCGAGATTTGCCGCCAATGCGCCGATCAGGCGGTCATGCGAGTCGTCCATTTCAATCTCCGCGATTGATCTTGAGGCGCAGTGCGTTCAACGCCCGATGCAGGTTCACCTTCAGCGATCCTTTGCTGCGGCCGGTCAGCCCGGCGGCGTCGCTCAGCGATCTCTCCTCGAGCAAGAGATGGTGCACCGCCTCGCGCTGCCGCCGCGGCAATTGCGCGAGCGCCGCGCCGATCCACCTGGCCTGTTCCCCGCGCTCAATTCCGGCGGAAAGATCGACAGCTTCGTCGGCATGGCTTTCATAAGCGTACGGGGCATACACTTCGCGCCCGCGGCGGTGCAGCTGGCGCAAATGGTCGATCGCGCGCCGCTCGACGATGACCCGCAGCCAGGCATCGAAGGAGCGCCGCGGATCGTAGGTCGCGCGCGCCCGATGCAGCGTCAGCAATGTCTCCTGCACCACGTCGTCGGTGCGGTCGGCCGGGATGCCGCGGCGGCGCGCAAGGCCGACGATGAACGGCACGCAATCGCGCAGCAGCGTCTCGTAGGCGACGCGGTCGCCTGACTGCGCGGCGGCCATCAATGCCGATCGGCGCGCGTCGGCCTCGGTTCGGGTCTGCTCGGCGTTCATCATCGTATGTGCGGACCGCGGCGTCGCTGCCGGCGGTGCCGTCACCGGTGAGAGCGGTATCGAGCACGGGAATGGAAAGGGGCGCAACGTCTTGCGCCCTGACGCGGGTATCACATTTGCTTGTGCCACGCCTCATTCCTCGGGAGCCGCTCAGACCTAATTCGCCGCGAGGCCGGCGAGGGTTACATTCTTGGCCGAACCTATTTCGGCGTTTTGCTCGCTACCGGTGCGTGGACGGTGAGGAACAACTCGGCGGCGGCCTGCGCCCGGCGTTCCGCTTCCTTGGCGGTCGGGGCGTCGGTGACGCGCAACAGCATGCGAACCAGCAAATCATTCCACAGCGCGCCGAAATATATTTCCGCCATCGCCGCGGCGTCGCCGCCGCGCAGAATGCCGTGCGCCTGGGCTTCCTCCACCATCTTGACCACCGCGGCGCGATTGGTCTGCCGTCCTGCGGCATCGAGCGTACGCGCGACGGCGGGCGAGCCCTCCAACTCGCTGATGGCCAGGCGATAGACCGCCAACACGTCGGGGTCGGAGGTGCCGCGCAGCAGCGAGGCGCCGAGCGCGGTCAACGTCGCCGCCAAATCGTCGCGGGTGTGCGGCGCCGGTAACTGCAACGGCGCCCGCATGCGCGCGGCACGCGCGGCGATGCAGGCCTTGAGCATCGCATGCTTATCGTCGAACAGCGTGTAAAGCTCGCGTTTCGACACTTTGGCCCGGGTCGCGATTTCGAGCGTGCTCGCCCCGGCAAAGCCGCGGTCGCGAAAGGTCGCGAACGCCGCGGACAGGACGCGTTCGCGCACCGGCCGGACCGGTTGTTCCCGTTCGCGGCGCGCCGTGGCCGTTCTCCTGCGCTGCGCCAACGCCATCTCCTCTCCGGTACCGTGACGTACCTGCACATATCACTTTTTCGTGCCGGGGCGTAAACCGGCGGCGTCGGTACTAGACGGTACCAGATGACTGTGGTACCGTCCAGTACCATCTGCTGCAAGTAACGCCTGGCGAGGAGGCATTTCATGAGCTTGATCGACGGCTTGGCGAGATTTCTCGACGTTCTCGGCAGCACCGGCGCGGTGCGCATCGTCATTGTCGGCGCGGTGCTGTTCGGGCTCTGGCGCGGCCTCGAGCGCGCCGGCGTTGCCCCATCGCAACGGACGCGAACATGGGCAACGGTCGCGGTTCCTTTGCTGGCTTGGTTCGCGCTGATCTGGCTCGTCGCGCCGACCGGCGTGTTCCGAGTCTTCCCGGTGCTGCCGCTTGCGATTTTCGTTCCGGTCGCCCTCGGTCTCGTTCTGCTCGTGCGTTCGAGCCGGATCGCCGCGGCGCTCGACGCGCTGCCGCCAAGCTGGCTGGTCGGCCTTCAGGTCTACCGGGTTTTTGGCGGCGCTTTTCTCGTTCAATTGGCGTTGGGCCACCTCTCACCGGTCTTTGCCTTGCCGGCGGGGATCGGCGACGTCGCGGTCGGGGTCCTGGCCCTGCCGGTCGCGTTTTATCTTGCCCGCTACGAGGACAGCGGTCGCGCGATCGCCGTGGGTTGGAACATGCTCGGCATTCTCGATCTTGTGGTCGCGATCACGCTCGGCTTCCTGGCTTCGACCGGGCGGCTCGGAATAGCGCCGCGACCGCTCGGCTACCCGCTGGTGATGGTTCCCGCCTTTGCGGTGCCGCTCTCGTTGATCCTGCACGGCGTATCGCTGTGGCAGCTCAAGCGCCGGGCAGGGCGCAGCGGGATAACGCGGGACGTCGGTTCGCCCATGCCGGCGAGCCGGCCGGCCTGAGCGCGCCGCGCCAGGCGCGAACGGATCCGGGCGCCCGTCATCCCGGCAATGCTCACTCGATTTACGCGAACGGAGGAAAAAATGCGGAAACTGGTTATCGCGGCTTCGATCCACCTCTCGCTGCTGACGGCTGCAGGGCTGACAGCCGCAAGCGCGGCCGACCTTACCGTCACGATCGACGGAGCGCGAAACGCGAACGGCTCGATCGCGGCCGGCATTTTCGCCAGCGAGAGCGGCTTCCCGAAGCCCGAACAGGTCTTCGCGGCATTCCGCATCAAGGCGAAGCAGGGGCCGGTCAGTTTCACCGTCCACAACGTGCCGCCGGGTCGATACGCGGTGACCGCCTATCATGACGAGAACAACAACGGGAAACTGGACGCCGACCCTACCGGTGCGCCGACGGAGGGCTACGGCGTTTCCAACAACGCTCGCGAGATTTTGTCGCCACCGTTCTGGAGCAAAGCGTCATTCGAGGTCGGCGAGCCGAGCAAGGCCGTCACAGTCAAGGTCGAATACTGATCGCGAGGTAACGCGTGAGCGCCTGTGCGCCAGCACTCACGCGCTTCGTGCGTCGGCCAGCCGGCAGCAAAGGAAGGAAATCGATATGCGCGCCATCGGCCCTGAGCAGATGAAGGATGTGTTGCCGGCGGAAGAGGCGCCGTTCGCGTCGCCGATCCCGACCCAGATCGTCTCCAGCGACGAGTATCTGCCGGCGCCGCAGACCGACCAGCAACGCGAAGTGGAGGCGCGGCTCAAGGAGCTGGGCGCTTCGCTCGCCGCGAAGCAGGGCGTCAGCCGCAGACGGTTTTTCCAGACTGCGGCCGGCATGGCGGCCTCCTACTACGTGATGAACAAGGTCTACGGGCAGCTGTTCTCGGTCACCGAGGCGGAAGCGGCTACTCCCGAGCTCGCGACCGAACGCGCCGCCGCGCTCAAGGGCCAGATGATCTTCGACGCCCACACCCACTTCATTCGCGACGACCCATCCCCGACGGTCGGTGATCCTACGCGTGTCGGCGGCCTGATGTGGCAACGGACGCTGGTGACCAAGCTCGGGTGGAACAAAGATCTCGTCGGCCGGGAGCCGACGATCGGCGACCTCAAATTCGATAATTTTTTCAAGGAAATCTACCTCGACAGCGACACCAAGGTGGCGCTGCTGACCAACGCGCCCTCGGACGCGCCGGAGGACTGGCTGCTGCCGCAGGAGGCGGTATTCAAGGCGCGCGAAAGGGTCAACAGAGAAGCGGGCGCCAGGCGCATGCTGGCGCACTACACGATTACGCCCGGCCAGCCCGGCTGGCTCGAAGGCATCGACCAGGCGATCGAGGTGCACAAGCCCGACGGCTGGAAGGGCTACACGATCGGCGACGTCATCATCAGGCACGGCGGCCATTACGCCTATCAGCTCGATGACGAGAAGTTGATGTATCCGTTCTACGAGAAGGCGGCCAAGGCCGGCATCAAGAACGTTTGCATTCACAAGGGCCTCTTTCCGATGTTCGCCGAGAAGGTGCTGCCGCATCTTGCCGTCCACGCGGCCGTCGGCGATGTCGGCAAGGCGGCCAAGGATTGGCCGCAGCTCAATTTCGCCATCTACCACTCGGGCTACCGCCACCTCGGCGGTCCGCCGACCGACGGCATGAACGAGTGGGAGCAGACCGGGCGTCTTTCCTGGCTCAGCGATCTTGCCGAGATTCCGGAAAAATACGGCGTGACCAATGTCTATGGCGATCTCGGCGCGATCTTCGCCTGGACGGTCATCGCCCAGCCGGTCCTCGCCGCCGCGATGATGGGCACGCTGATCAAGGGGCTCGGCGCCGATCATGTGATCTGGGGCACCGATTCGGTGTGGACCGGCTCGCCGCAGTGGCAGATCGAAGCGATGCGCCGGCTCGAAATCCCGGACGACATGCAGAAGAAATACGGCTTCGCGCCGCTCGGGGCAGCGGACGGTCCGGTGAAGAACGCGATCCTCGGCGAAAACGGGCTGCGCATCTTCGGCTACAACAAGAAGGCCGAGCTCGGCCGGCCGGATCGTTTCACGCAGATGAAGGAAGTGTACGAGCGCAGCGAACCCTCGCGCACCAATCTGCGCTACGGTTATGTGCACAGACCCACATGATTTGGCAGCCGCTGTGGGCCCGGCAGAGGAACGGCCACAAGCAACAATGACCGGAACGGCAATGGCGGCTTGCGAGAAACTTGAAACGAGTACCGCCTTGCGCGCCCTTGCGGCGTCGTTCTTGACGGCGCTCCTGCTCGTCTTGGCGGCGAGCGCCCAGGCGGGCGAGATCGACCGGCTCTACGTCATCGATTGCGGCTGGGCGCACGCGGCCGACCAGTCGCTTTGGTCGCCCGGTGTCAATGTCGGCGTGCCGATCGATCTCTCCGACAATTGCTATCTCATTCATCACAGCGGCGAGGGTTATCTGCTCTGGGATACCGGCATCACCGACCGGCTCGCGACGCTCCCGGAGGGCCAGGCCGTCCCGGCACTTCGCGAGACCTGGTACCGCACGCAAACTCTGGTGGCGGCGCTCGCGGCGTTTGGCGTCAAGCCCGCGGATGTGCGTTATCTCGCGATCTCGCATGCTCACCCCGATCATGCCGGCAATGTCGAGGAATTCCCCGACGCGACCCTGATCATCCAGAAAGCCGAGTGGGAGTATGGCCTCAAGCTGCCGCTGAAACTGTTCAACCCCGAGCACAAGACGCAGCTTGTCGAGGGCGACAAGGATTTGTTCGGCGACGGCAGTCTCACCATCCCATCGATGCCGGGTCACACGCCGGGACACCAGTCGCTGCTCGTCCATCTGCCGAAGAGCGGTTACGTCGTGCTGTCGGGCGACGCCGTGCATTTCCAGTCGAACTGGGACAACCAGCGGGTTCCCAACTTCAACTACGACAAGGCGCAATCGTCGGCTTCGCTGGAAAAAATCGCGCGGATCCTGGAGGAGAAGCACGCGCAACTCTGGATCAATCATGACAAGCCATCGAGCGACGCGCGCCGCCACGCGCCGGAATTCTACCAATAGGGGATTTGGAGGCTCGAGCAGAATGACGATCATGCGCCCATTGCCGATCCGCGGCGCGCTCGCGTTGCTCGCGGTCGCCGCCGTCGCTCTATGCGGCAACGCCGCGGCGCCCGCGCGCGCCGGCGAAGCGATATCGGTACAGGAAGCTTACGAGATCGGCCTCGACGCTTACCTCTATCTCTATCCGCTCGTGCTGATGGAAATCACCCGCGCGCAGGCGACCAATATCGAACCGGGCAAGCCGCCGACCCGGGCGCCGATGAATACGTTCGGGCACCTGCGCGTGTTTCCGCCGGCAAGCTTCAAGTTCGTGGTTCGGCCGAATTTCGATACGCTCTACTCGTCGGCGTGGCTCGATCTGTCGAAGGAGCCGATGATCGTCTCGGTGCCGGATACCGCCGGACGTTACTACCTGCTGCCGATGCTCGACATGTGGACCGATGTTTTCGCCGTCGTCGGCAAGCGCACCACCGGCACGGCGGCCGGGGACTACGCGCTCGTCCCGCCGGGCTGGCAGGGCCGTCTGCCCGAAGGCGTCGAGCGGATCGACGCGCCGACGCCCATCGTGTGGATCATCGGGCGGACGCAGACCAATGGGGCAAAGGATTATCCGGCGGTTCACGCGGTTCAGAACGGATTCCACGTGCGCGCGCTGTCGCAATGGGGAGGCGAGGCTCGTCCGCCGGCGCCGACGTTCGATCCGGCGATCGATATGACCACGCCTCCGCCGCGCCAGCTCGCTGCGATGCCGGCGGCGCGGTTCTTCGCGGTGGCGATGGACCTGTTGCGCCGGCAGGGTCCGCACCCGGCCGATCAGCCGATCCTCGCGCGCATGCAACGCATCGGTCTCAAATACGGCGCCGTCTTCGATTTCAACGCTCCCGCGCCGGCGATCCAAGGCGCGCTCGAGCGCGCCGCCGCCGATGCGTCGAAGCTCATGGCCGAGCGGGCGCCGCATATCGGCCGGCAGGTCAATGGCTGGCAGATCAGCACCGATACGATCGGTGTCTATGGGGCGAGCTATCTCAAGCGTGCGATCGTTGCGCGCACATTGTTGGGCGCCAATCTGCCGGAGGACGCCGTTTATCCTGCAACGTCGGTCGATGGCGACGGCCAGCCGCTCGACGGCGCCCACAATTATCTGATCCATTTCGCCAAGGACGGGCTGCCGCCGGTGAGCGCGTTCTGGTCGATCACGCTCTATGACGGCGAGGGTTACCCCGTTGCCAATGCGCTTGATCGCTTCGCCGTTGGTGGTCGCGACGGGCTCGCGGCGAATAGCGACGGCTCGCTCGACCTCGTCATCTCCGCCGCCGATCCCGGCGGTGAGAAGCAAGCCAACTGGCTGCCGGCGCCGCGCGGGCCGTTCAATCTCATGCTGCGGCTCTACGGCCCATCGCGCAGCGTCGTTGCCGGGAGCTGGCTGCCGCCTCCGGTCCAGCGCTTGCCGTGATCCGGCGGAGGACGGGCGCTTAGCCGGCGTCCGTGTTTCGCTGAGATTGCCGCGGCTCGCCGTCGAGCAGGGGATCGCGAACGATCGTCTTGTCCAGATAGAGCCGACCGATCTCCGCATCGCTCAGCCCGAGCACCTGGCGCAGAATTTCCTCGTTGTGCTCGCCCAGGCGATCGGCCGTGACTGCGGTTGCCGCGGGCCAGCGCGAGAACTTCGCCGGCAGGCCGGGAATGTCGAACGCGCCGATGGCGTCATCAGAGACGCGGCGGACGGTGCCGCGCTCGCGCAGATGCGGATGGGCGATTGCCTCGTGCAGGCTCAGCACCGGCGCGCAGGGAACGCGTTCCGCTTCGAGCGCCGCGATCGCCTCCGCGCGGCCGGGAAAGCGCGAAAGCCATTCCTCGATGATCGCCGCCAGCGCTTCGTTGTTGTCGCGCCGGGCGCGGGCATCGCGAAAGCGGGCATCCTCCGCGAGCTGCGGCATGTTCATGGCTTTGAGCATTTGCGGCCACTGATAGGGCAGCACCATGATGGCGATGAATTCATCGTTGCGGCAGCGGAACACGCCGGTCGGGCCGCCATCGGGATGCAGCGAACCCATGCGCCCCGGTTGGAACTGCTCGCCGCGCAACGTGGCCTTGGGGACGTTCACCTCGTGCATGTTGAAATAGGTGTCGAGGAGCGAGCAGTCGATGAATTGACCCTCGCCGGTGCGCTCGCGGTGCAGCAGCGCAAAGCCGACCGCCATGGCCGCGGTCACGCCGGTGGCGTAGTCGCTGATGGCGATCGGCAGTTGCGCAGGCGCGCGGTCGCGCTCGCCGATGCCGGCGGTGATCCCGGCGTAGGCGGCAGCGATATAGTCGAATCCAGGCTTGCCGCTGAGCGAGCCGGATTGGCCGGCGAGCGAGATCGAGCACATGATCAGCTTGGGATTGATCCGCGACAGCGCGTCGTAACCGAGCCCGCTGCGCGCCATCACGCCGGGCGCGAAATTCTCCACCACGACGTCGCTCTTGCCGACGAGGGCGTGAACGAGCGCGCGGCCGCGTTCCCGCTTGATGTCGACAGCGAGCGATTTCTTCGAATGATTGTGCTGAAAATTATAGGTGCTCTGCGACGATTTCTGCAGCGCCGGATCGCGCGGCTTGTCGCCGGAGAAACGCCCGCGATCGCCAAACGGCGCGAGCTCGAGCTTGATCACCTCGGCGCCGAGCTCGGCGAGGATGCGCCCGCAGGTCGGCGCGGCGACGAACTGCCCGATATCGAGCACGCGGTAGCCTTTGAGCATCGGCAAATCGGGCGTCATCGCGCGGCGCGTCTCTAGACGGCCTGCCTGAGCGGCTGCTCGCGCTTGAGCCCGGCTTCGGTCAATCGCTTTTCCAGAAGGCCCATGCGGTCGTAGCCCCAGAACGGTTCATTGGCGAAAAAGAACATGGGCACGCCGAACACCTGGTCGGCGACCGCATCGTCCTGGGAGCGCTCGTATTCGGCGGCGCCTTCGGCGGCGAGAAAGTCGCGGTAGCCTTGTTCGGAAAGGCCGACGCCGGCGATCAGCGGGGCGATCGCGTCAGCCTCGTCGGCTGCGAGCTCGCGCTTGAAGAACAGCTCGAAGACCTTGTTGCCGTATTCGCGCAGCTTGCCGTGCTTCTCGGCGTAGAGCCCGCCGATCAGCGCCGGCCTGGTATCGAAGATTTTCAGCGGGCCGCGGAGCGTCAGCCCGCCGCGCATATTCGCCCAACGCCGCGCGTCCATGTAGGAGTATTTCACCTTGTATTCCGAGTACTGGCTGCGCTCGCCTTTGCCCTTGAGCCGCAGCTGGAACGGCTTCCACTTGAGCTTGACGCGGTATTTGTCCTCGAGCGCAAATGCCGGATCGAATGCCAGGAACGCGTAGGGACTCTTGAAGTCCGAATACATTTTCACTTCCTGATCCTGTTGCATTACGACCGTCCTGTTTTTCCCGCTCCGGGTGGGTTCCCGCTGGACGCGCCGACCGCTCGTCGTCCCGCCGCCGCCCGGTTGGATCGCAAACGGGATTGTAGCAAGGTCGCGGGAGCTGTTGAATTGCGCCGGCGCGATTATTCCGCGGATCGGGGCCTGTGCTATTCCCGATCCGATCCGATATTGTACCCGCCGCCCGAAATTTGCGGCGCAAGCGCGAAACCTGAGGAACCGTCCGGATGTCCGATGTCGAGCGTGTATCCGTTGCCGGCCTGAAGGTCGCCAAGATCCTGCATGATTTCGTCGTCGATGAGGCGCTTCCCGGCACCGGGATCGAGGCGGCCTCGTTCTGGCCGGCGCTCGAGCGCATCATTCATCGCTTTGCTCCGCTCAATCGCGCGCTGCTGCAACGCCGGGACGCGCTGCAGGAACAAATCGACAATTGGTACCGGGAGCGCCGCGGACGCCCTCTCGACGCAGCTGCGCTCAGGGAGTTCCTCGTCGAGATCGGCTATCTCGTGCCCGAGGGTCCAGACTTCAAAGTCGACACCGCCAATGTCGACGAGGAAATCGCCACGATCGCCGGGCCGCAGCTCGTCGTGCCGATCAGCAATGCGCGCTATGCGCTTAATGCCGCCAACGCGCGATGGGGCTCGCTCTACGACGCGCTTTATGGCTCCGACGCCATCCCGCGCGAGGGCGCCGCGGCGCCGGGCAAGAGTTACAATCCGGAACGAGGCAAGCGCGTCATCGCCTGGGTGCGGCATTTCCTCGACGCGGCCGTGCCGCTGGCCGTGGGCTCGCACGCCGAGGCTCGTGCTTACTCGATCAAAAACGGGACGCTCGCCGTCGATCGTGGCGACGGAAGGACGGCTGGCCTCGTGGAACCGGGAAAGCTGCGGGGCTATCGCGGCCGCGCGGATGCGCCCGAGGCCATCCTGCTGGTGAACAACGGCCTGCACATCGAGATCGTGATCGATCGTGCGCACCCGATCGGCCGTGACGACGCCGCCGGCGTCGCCGACGTCGTTCTCGAGGCGGCGCTCACCACGATCATGGACCTGGAAGATTCAATCGCCGCCGTCGATCCGTTCGACAAAGTGGCGGCCTACCGCAACTGGCTCGGTCTTTGCCGGGGAACGCTGGTCGAGGTTTTCCAGAAGGACGGCAAGCCGGTCACCCGCCGTCTCGCTGCGGACCGGACCTACACCCAGCCGGACGGCGGCGCGCTTGCGCTTCCCGGCCGCAGCCTGATGCTGATCCGCAACGTCGGTCATCTGATGACCGATACCGGCGTTCTCGACCGCGACGGCCATCCCGCTCCGGAAGGCGTTCTCGATGCGGCGATCACCGGTCTCGTCGCGCTCCACGATCTCAAGAGCGAACGCGCAACGCGCAACAGCCGCGCCGGTTCGATCTACATCGTCAAGCCGAAGATGCACGGACCGGAAGAGGTCAAATTCGCCGACGATCTGTTTGCCGCCGTCGAGGACATGCTCGGCCTTGCCCGCAACACCATCAAGCTCGGCCTCATGGACGAGGAGCGGCGCACGACGGTGAACCTCAAGGAATGCATTCGCGCGGTGAAATCGCGGGTGTTCTTCATCAATACCGGCTTCCTCGATCGCACCGGCGACGAGATCCACACCGCCATGGAAGCCGGACCGATGATCCGTAAAGCCGAGATGCGCAAACAGCCTTGGCTCAAGGCCTACGAGGACTGGAACGTCGATATCGGCCTCGCTTGCGGCCTTCCCCGCCATGCCCAGATCGGCAAGGGCATGTGGGCGATGCCGGACCTGATGGCGGCGATGCTCGAGCAGAAAATCGCCCAGCCCGAGGCCGGCGCCAGCACCGCGTGGGTACCGTCGCCCACCGCCGCGACCTTGCATGCGACGCACTATCACAAGGTGAACGTGGCACGCCGCCAGCAAGCGCTTGCGTCGCGCCCGCGCGCGAGCCTCGAGGATATCCTGACCGTCCCGGTCGCCCGCGGCGTCAACTGGTCGCCCGAGGAAGTCCAGCAGGAGCTCGATAACAACGCGCAGGGGATTCTCGGTTACGTCGTGCGCTGGATCGACCAGGGCATCGGCTGTTCGAAGGTCCCCGACATCAACAACGTGGCCCTGATGGAGGACCGCGCGACCTTGCGTATTTCCAGCCAGCACATCGCCAATTGGCTGTGCCACGGCATCACCTCGCAGCGCCAGGTGATGGAGACGATGCAGCGCATGGCCGCCGTGGTCGACAGGCAGAACGCCGGCGATCCGCACTACGCGCCGATGGCCCCGCATTTCGAGAATTCCGTCGCCTTCGCGGCGGCGTGCGATCTCGTGTTCAAGGGAACGGTGCAGCCGAACGGCTATACCGAACCGATCCTGCACGCGCGCCGCGCCGAGCGGAAGCGGCGGGCGCAGGAGCAAACTTGACGCGTAACGAGCGTGCCGCCTGACGGCCGCGGTCAACTCCGATCAGGTCGTGACTTCGTCACGGAAGCTCGCGGCGGCCGGGCTCGCGGCAACCAGCTTTGGATAAAATTTCTTGAAATCCGCGATGATCGTCGCGAACGGCACGTCGGCAAACGCGCCGCGGTCCTTGAGGTATTCCATGTGCCGGCGTCCGGCCGGGTCGAAGGGATGGAACAGGCTGTCATTGACGCCGTCGAAGTCGAGCGGTGCGATCTTTGCCCGCGCGCACAAGGCCGCGTCAAAGGCCGGTGTGCACTTGACCCATTTTCCGTCGATGTTGAGCTCGGTGTAGGAGTGCCAATAGAAAATGTCGCCGTCGACCAGATCCTGCAACCGCTTCGAGGTCAGATGGTTGCGCACATCGGCATAGCCGGGGCGCGCCGGGATGCCGGCGGCGCGGGCGGCCGCGCTCAGCAGCGCCGACTTGCCGACGCAAAAGCCTTTGCCGGCGCGCAGCACGTCGCTCGCGCGGAACACGGCGGGGTCGAGAAAATCGACATACGGATCGTATTGGATCGAATCGCGCACCGCGCCGTAGAGCGCAAGCGCCTTGTCCTTGGCCGTCTGCGCGCCGCCCAGCGCCTGGTGCGCGAAGGCGTGGATCGCCGGGTCGCCGCTATCGACGAAGGGCGCGGCGCTCAGATAGTCGGTTTGTTCACCGGTCATTTCACCTTCTCATCAGTTCGATTCGACTACACGTGCTGGCCGCCATTGATGTGGATCTCGGCGCCGTTGACGTAGGAGGAGGTCTCCGTGCACAGCACGTAGATGATCTTGGCCACCTCGTCGGGCGTGCCGAGCCGATGCATCGGGATCACCTCGACGATCTTTTCCGTACCGGGCGAGAGCATGGCGGTGTCGATCTCGCCCGGGGCGATGGCGTTGACGCGGATGCCGAGCGAGCCGAAATCGGCGGCCATCTCCCGGGTCAGCGCCGCGAGCGCCGCCTTCGAGGTCGCATAGGCGGCGCCGGCGAAGGGGTGCACGCGCGAGCCGGCGATCGAAGTGACGTTGACGACCGAGCCCTTGGCCGCCCTCAGCTCGTCGAGGAGGCCGCGCGCGAGCATGATCGGAGCGAAGAAATTCACTTGGAAGACGCGGTGCCAGTCGTCGCGCAGCGTGTCGATCGAGCCGAGCCGCTGGCCGTTCCCGGTCTTGGGCGAGATCGCCGCATTGTTGACCAGCGCGTGCAGCTCGCCGTCGAGCCGGCGCTTGGTTTCCTCGATCGCCTCTGCGGTGCTTTCCGGGCTCGCCAGATCGACCTGGATGTGGTCCTCGGGCCCGGCCTCCCACGGACAATTCTCCGGGAACGGATGCCGCGAGCAGGTGATGACGCGCCAGCCGGCGGCGGAGAAACGCTTGACCGTGGCGTGGCCGATACCGCGGCTCGCTCCGGTAAGGAGGAGCGTGCGGCGCGGCTGGTTGGTCGTTGCCATCTTCTCTGTCTCGGATCTGCGCTAGCTTGGTTCGCGCATGATCTTTTCCGCAAACCGGATTCCACCTTTCCGGGTCGCGCTCATGGATAAAGCCGCGTCTTGCTCCACGGCGTGGTGGCGCTTGCGCGCGTGAAGGCGACGCGATCGTGCAGGCGGAACGGCCGCTCCTGCCAGAACTCGATCTCCTGCGGCGCCACGCGATAGCCCGACCAGTGCGGCGGGCGCGGCACCGGCCCGGCCGCGAACTTCGCGGTATGGATCGCGACTGCCTTCTCGAAGGCCAAGCGGCTTTCGAGCGGGCTCGATTGCTTGCTGGCCCAGGCGCCGATCTGCGCCATGCGCGAGCGCGTGGCGAAGTAGGCGTCGGCCTCAGCGGCGGAAACCGGCGCGACGGTGCCGCGCAGGCGCACCTGCCGCTGCAGCGATTTCCAATAGAAAGTCAGCGCCGCCTTCGGCGCGGCCGCCAGTTCCTGGCCCTTCACGCTGTCAAGATTGGTGTAGAACACGAAGCCGCGCTGGTCGAAGCCCTTCAGCAGCACCATCCGCGCATTGGGCAGCCCGTCGGCGTCGACGGTCGCGAGCGCCACGGCTTCCGGATTGACCGGCTCGGAGCGCTTCGCCTCGGCGAACCAGTCGGCGAACAGGCGCAGCGGCTCGTCGTGATCGGCGAAGTCACCAGCCGTTAACCCTGCCGGGTGTTCTATCGAGGCTGCGTCGGGCATTCTCGGGGTACTCAAGTGCGTGCGCCGGCCGGTCGGGAAGGAAACCGCCAGTCTCTATATAGTGGAACCGCGGCGCTGCGCCTACACGGCGGCTGGCGGCGGTTTGCGACGTTTGCCGCCGTGCTCTGTGGGTTCGCGCTGGCCGGCTGCTCCTATCAGCTCTCCTCGCTGTTCTCGAAGGGCGACACCGACGCCGAGGCCACCGGCTCGGTCACCCGCGCGGCGGATCAGACCGGGCGCATCGCCGAAGCGAGCGGGCCGCCCGAGATCGACCTCGCCTATGCGCGCGCCGTCGCCGCCGATGCGCTGACGCGCGGCGGCAAGGACGCCAGCGTGCCCTGGGAAAATCCGCATACCGGCGCCGGCGGCAACATCACCCCGCTCGCCGCAGCCTACAGCGAAGGCGGCTTCACCTGCCGCGATTTCCTGGCGAGCTATGTGCACGCGGGATCGGAAGCCTGGCTGCAGGGCGAGGCCTGCCGCACCGACCACGGCAAGTGGGAAGTCAAAAGCCTGACGCCCCTCAAGCACGGCTGATCCGGGTATCATGGCGGCCACGAGGCCGATTCGGGCTCGCATTGCGGGGCCGCCGCGTAACGCCCACATTATTCTCAGATCGAGTATGATCGGCGGGCGGGGCTGGCCCCGAAAAAGAGATGGAGTCCATGGGGGCGCGTGATCCCTATGAGGTGTTGGGCGTCGATCGCAAGGCGAGCGCGGGCGACATCAAGGGCGCTTTCCGGCGCCTCGCCAAGAAACTGCATCCCGACGCCAACAAAAACGATCCCAAAGCGGCGGCGCGCTTTGCCGAGATCAATGCCGCCTACGAGATCCTTGGCGAGGACGACAAGCGCAAGGCCTTCGATCGCGGCGAGATCGACGCCGAGGGCAAGCCGCGCTTCCGCGGTTTCGAGGGTTTTGGCGCCGGTGCCGGCGCCGGCCGTGCTCAGGGAGGCTTCGGGCCCGAGGCGGAATTCGAGACCTTCAGCTTCGGTCCCGAGGGCTTCACCCGCGCGGCGCGGCGCGGCGGCGGCGCTCGGTCCGGCGGCTTCGAGGACATTCTCAAGGAGGCCTTCGGCAATATGGGCGGGCGCGGGCGGGCGGGCGGCGGCGAGGCGTTCGCGCCCGAGGATTTCGGCGTCGGCGCCGACGTTGCCGCCGCGGTAACGGTGACGCTGCCGGAAGCGGCGCACGGCGTCACCCAGCGCCTGCGCTTGCCGGCCGGCAAGGACGTCGACGTCAAGATCCCGGCGGGGATCACCAGCGGCCAGCAGATCCGGCTTCGCGGCCAGGGAATGGCAGGCCCGGGCGGGACCGGCGACGTGCTGATCACCGTGGCGATCGCCGCGCATCCCCTGTTCACGCTCGAGGGCGCCGATGTGCGGCTCGACCTGCCGATCACGCTCTACGAAGCGACGCTCGGCGCCAAGGTGCGGGTGCCGACGCTCGACCGCCCGGTCGAGATCACCATCCCGCCCGGCACCAGCAGCGGCCGCACCTTCCGCCTCAAGGGCAAGGGTTTCCCGGCCAAAGCCGGTCGCGGCGACCTTCTCGCCAGCGTGCGCATCATGCTGCCGGAAACGAGCAACCCCGAGCTCGAAGCGCTGATGAAAAAGTGGCGCAGCGAGAAGCCCTACGACCCGCGCAAGGGCATGTAGCCGGTATTCCGGCGCACGCTCACGCGCCCCCCAATAGGTCGATTGCGCGCTGGTCAACGTCGCTGAATCGGTCCCGAAAGCCCCAGCCGGCATTGGGCCTGCGATAGTGTATCGCCACCGCGCCTCGGGCCGCGCGCTTGAAGCCTGCCACGGCCCTATGCCATACGAGGCGAGGGGCGGAAACAAATACCGAGCGGGGTCGAGAGAATGCCGGAAGCCTCTGGCCTCATGCGCGGCAAGCGCGGCCTGATCATGGGGGTCGCCAACCAACGCTCGCTCGCTTGGGGCATTGCCAAGGCGTGCCGCGGGCACGGCGCCGAACTCGCCTTCACCTTCCAGGGCGACGCGCTGCGCAAGCGCGTCGAGCCGCTCGCTCAGGAAGTCGGCGGCATCGTGGTCGGCGATTGCGACGTCACTCAGCCCGAGACGATCGACGCCGCCTTTGCGGCGCTGGGCTCCAAGTGGGGCGCGATCGACTTCCTGGTGCACGCGATCGCATTCTCCGACCGCGATCAGCTCGACGGGCGTTACGTCGACACCACGCAGGATAATTTCAGCAAGACCATGCTGGTGAGCTGCTATTCCTTCACCGCGGTCGCGCAGCGCGCCGAGAAGATGATGCCGAACGGCGGCGCCATGCTCACGCTCACCTATTACGGAGCGGAGAAATGGATGCCGCACTATAACGTGATGGGCGTGGCCAAGGCCGGACTCGAAGCGTCCGTGCGCTATCTCGCTGCCGACCTCGGCGTGAAGAAGATCCGCGTCAATGCCCTCTCGTCGGGGCCGATCAAGACGCTCGCCGCGTCCGGCATCGCCGACATCCGCTACATCATCAGATGGAACGAATACAATGCGCCGCTAAGGCGCAGCGTGACCATCGAGGAGGTGGGCGAAGCCGGCGCCTATCTTCTTTCCGACATGTCGCGCGCCGTGACCGGTGAGGTGCATCACGTCGATGCCGGCTATCACATCGTCGGCATGAAGCATCCCGATGCGCCCGATATCGCTACGGTCAAGGACGGTGCCGACGGGAAGGATTGAGCTTCCGCGGCGTCCGCGGTTTGACCCGCGCATCCGTGCTCAATTCCGGAAAATGCAGGCGCTGCCGCGAGGGCGTACCCGCCGCAAAAGATTGCCGGCTCAAGCTCGGCAATGACGCTGCAAAAACAGCAGCGGCCGGACATCGATCCGGCCGCCGTCACGAAACACCGCTCGAGGCGCCCCGCGAATACGAAAAAATGACTGCCCGGCCCCAATACGAGGCCGGCGCACAATCACATCTTCTTATCCATCTTCTTCTTCTTCGGCTTTTTCTTCATGGCCATGATTCATTTCCTTCTTGTGTGATGATCCTGCGGCAGGGTTGAGGTCAAGCGTTGCGGGCGTTCGTCTCGGTCCCTTGGGCCGTCGCCCCCCTTACCGAAAGCCAGGATGCCACAGAAGCGCCGCATCCGCAATGGAAAAACCGAAAATAACCCTGATTTTTCCGTAGCTTAACGGATATTCAGGTTTTCATTAATGAGCGTTCAGCGAGATGAATGCGACGTGAACGGGAGACATGTTTCTTCGCCGGATTCCCGCACGTGGACAGGATGCCTGCGGTGCAAAACGAGGCCCGCCCTATACGCAGGCGTATGCGAGCGGGTATACGCGGGTGACGCCGTTTAGCGTCGGTCCAGCGCGCCGCGAGCTGCAACAAGTCGTTCGCCCAAGTTGTCTACCCAAGTCGTTCACCCATGTCATTCAATACGTTCGGGCATTTGTTCAGGGTCACGACCTTCGGCGAAAGCCATGGGCCGGCCATCGGCTGCGTGGTCGATGGCTGCCCGCCGCGCATTGCGCTGAGCGAAGCCGACATTCAGCCCTATCTCGACCGGCGCCGGCCCGGCCAGTCGCGCTTCACCACGCAGCGCCAGGAGCCCGACGCGGTCAAAATCCTGTCCGGCGTGTTCACCGACGAGGCAACCGACCGGCAGGTGACCACCGGCACGCCGATCGCGCTTTTGATCGACAATGTCGATCAGCGCGCCAAGGACTATGCCGACATCAAGGACAAATACCGTCCCGGCCACGCCGACTACACCTACGACATCAAATATGGGCTGCGCGATTATCGTGGCGGCGGCCGCCAGTCCGCGCGCGAGACGGCGATGCGCGTTGCCGCCGGCGCGATCGCGCGCAAGGTCGTGCCCGGCCTGAACGTGCGCGGCGCGCTGGTGCAGATCGGCCCGCACCGCATCGATCGCACGCGTTGGGAGTGGGCCGAGGTCGAGCGCAATCCGTTCTTCTGCCCGGACGCCGAGAAAGCCGCGTTCTTCGCCGACTATCTCGACGGCGTGCGCAAGCGCGGCTCCTCCATCGGCGCGGTCATCGAGATCGTGGCCGAGGGCGTGCCGGAAGGCCTCGGCGCGCCGATCTACGGCAAGCTCGACGGCGATCTTGCCGCCGCGCTGATGAGCATCAACGCGGTCAAGGGCGTCGAGATCGGCGCCGGCTTTGCCGCCGCCGAACTCAGCGGCGAGGAGAACGCCGACGAGATGCGCATGGGCAATGACGGCAAGCCCCGCTTTCTCGCCAACCATGCCGGCGGCATCCTCGGCGGCATCTCCACCGGCCAGCCCGTGGTCGCGCGCTTTGCCGTCAAGCCGACCTCGTCGATCCTCACGCCGCGGCGTACCGTCGACCGTTACGGGCGCGAGACCGAGATCTCGACCACCGGCCGCCACGACCCTTGCGTCGGCATCCGCGCGGTCCCGGTCGGCGAGGCCATGGTGGCGTGCGTCATCGCCGATCACTATCTGCGTCAGCGCGGCCAGGTCGGCGATATGCCGGATTGGCCGTTTTCGCCGCCGGCGCGCTGAGGGCGCGAGACGCTAACAAGATGGACGACGCTCACCAACGCATCCGGGCCGCCGTGGCCGCCTTCGCCCGCGGCGAACTGGTCATTGTCGCCGACGATGACGACCGGGAGAACGAGGGCGACCTGTTCGTCGCCGCCTCGCTGTGCACGTCGGAGAAAATGGCGTTCATCATCCGGCACACCTCGGGCATCGTCTGCGCCCCGCTGGCGCCGGAGGAGGCGCGGCGTCTGCACCTCGATCCGATGGTGGCGCGCAACGACGCGCCGCTCGGCACCGCCTTCACCGTTTCGGTCGACGCCCGCCACGGCCTCACCACCGGCATCTCGGCGGAGGAGCGCACCAACACGGTGCGCGCGCTCGCCAATGGCAACATGGGTGCCGCCGATTTCGTGCGGCCCGGACACGTGTTTCCGCTGGTGGCGAAGGAGGGCGGCGTGCTCATGCGCTCCGGTCATACCGAGGCATGCGTCGATCTCTGCCGGCTAGCCGGCTTGCCGCCGGTCGGCGTGCTCGCCGAGCTGATGAACGACGACGGCACGGTGATGCGCGGACCCGAGATTGCCGATTTTGCCGTGCGCCACAAGCTGCAGCGCGTCTCGATCGCCGACCTGATCGCCTACCGGCAGGCGCGCGACAAGCTGGTCGAGCGCGCCAGCGAGTTTCCGGTGGAATCGGAGATCGGCACCTTGACCGGCTACGCTTTCTTGACGCCGTTCGATCCGAATTATCACATGGCGTTCGTCTATGGCCGCATCGGCGACGGCAAGAACGTGCTCACGCGGCTGCACCGCGCCAATCTGATCATGGACGTCTTCGGCGGCGCCAAGGCCGTCCGCCGCACGCTGGCCCGCTTCAAGGCCGAGGGCAGGGGCGTGCTGGTGGTGCTGCGCGACGGCACCGCCGGCGTGCCGGTAGTCGCCATTCCCAAATCGGACGAGACTGCGTCCGGCGAGGCGCGCAACCGGCAATGGCGCGAAGTCGGCCTCGGCGCGCAAATCCTCAAGGACCTCGGCGTGTCGTCGATCCGGATTTTGACGTTTTCGCGGCACATGACTTATGTCGGCCTTTCGGGCTTCGGCATCGAGATCGTGGGCACGGAGCCGGTCGAGGGCTGAAACGGTCGCCGCAAGGCTGCGGCAAGTACGGAGGGGCGCAAATGACTGGACCGGTTTCGCGGATTGGCGTGGCCTTGGCCGTTATCGGCATCGGCCTCACGGTGTCGGCCTGCGGCTACAACACCATTCCGACGCTCGAGGAGCAGGCCAAGGCGCGCTGGGCGGACGTGCAGAACCAGTATCAGCGCCGCGCCGATCTCATTCCCAATCTCGTGGAGACCGTCAAAGGCTACGCCGCGCAGGAGAAGAGCGTCCTCACCGCGGTCGTCGAGGCGCGCGCCAAGGCGACGCAAACCAAGATCGACGTCTCCCAGCTTACCGATCCGGACAAGCTCAAGGCCTTCCAGGACGCGCAGAACCAGCTCACCGGCGCGCTGGGCCGGCTCCTGGCGGTGAGCGAGAACTATCCCGATCTCAAATCCAACGCTAATTTCCTGGCGCTGCAGTCGCAGCTCGAAGGCACCGAGAACCGCATCGCCGTCGCGCGGCGCGACTACATCGACGCGGTGCGCGCCTACAACACGGCCCTGCGCACCTTCCCGACCCTGCTTTGGGCGAAGTTCTTCTTCTCCGGCAACAAGCCGATGGCCGAATTCACGGCGACGGAGGGTTCGGACAAGCCGCCGCCGGTGAAGTTTTGATGGCACCCGGCCGTCGTTCGGGGGCGGCCCGTCCGGCCGGCCGAAGGCCGGGCCCGTTAGCGCGCTCCGCGATCACCGCGTGGTCGGCCGCCGGGCTTGTTCTCTGCCTGGCGCTGTCCGCCTTGGCGTTTGATTTTCCGCCGCTCACCGGCCGCATCGTCGACCAGGCCGGTGTCATCAAGTCGGGCACCCGCGGCGATCTCGAGGAGATGCTCAAAGGCCTCGAAGACGAATCCGGCATTCAGCTTGTCGTCGCCACGGTGAAGTCGCTGCAAGGTAGCGATATCGAGACTTACGCCAATCAGCTGTTCCGCTTCTGGAAGCTCGGCGAGGCGAAGAAGAACAATGGCGTTCTTCTTCTGGTCGCTCCGGCCGAGCACAAGGTGCGCATCGAGGTCGGCTACGGGCTCGAGGGTACGCTGACCGACGCGCTTTCCTCGGTCATCGTCTCGAGCGCCATCATCCCGCGGTTCAAGACCGGCGATTTCTCCGGCGGCATCGAGCGCGGCGTCGAAGGCATCATCAGCGTGCTCAGCGGCGACACCGCCGATTGGCAGCCGAAGCCCACCGTCCGTCACGACGATCCCGCGGGCGTTCTCAATGCGCTCTTTCCGTTTCTGTTCTTCCTGGCGATCATCCTCATTTTCCGATTTCTGGTCGGCGGTATGAGCAACACAACGGCCGGGCGCTACGTCAATCGCGGCGGCCGCACGGTCTTCGTTCCTTCCAGCGGCTCCGGCTGGGGTTCGAGCTGGGGCGGAGGCGGCGGCAGCTTCGGTGGTGGCGGCGGCGGCTTCTCCGGCGGCGGCGGGTCGTCGGGCGGCGGCGGCGCATCGGGGAGCTGGTGATGGAGCTGACCCCGCAGGATTACGATGCGGTCTCGGCCGCCATCCATAACGCGGAGACGCGCACCAGCGGACAGATTGTCTGCGTGCTCGCCCACGCCTCCTCGGACTACGCCTATGTCCCGCTCTTGTGGGCGAGCGCGCTGGCGCTGCTCGCGCCATGGCCGCTGATCATTTTCACGCCATGGAGCGTGCAGCGGATTTTCGCGATCCAGCTTGCGGTCTTCATCGTCGCGGCCCTGATATTCTCGTTGCCGCGGCTGCGGCTGGCGCTGGTGCCGCGCGTGGTCCGCCGGGCGCGGGCGCACCGTGCCGCGCTCGAGCAATTCGTCGTCCGCCGCATCGCCCACACCAGGAGCCGCACCGGCGTGCTCATCTTCGTGTCGCTCGCCGAGCGCTATGCGCGCATCATCGCCGACGAGGCGATTGCGCAGAAGGTGCCGAATGCGGAATGGCAGGCGGCGGTTGACGCGCTCACCGGCCACATGCGCGACGGCCGCATTGCCCAAGGCTTCACCGCGGCAATCGAGCGTTGCGGCGCCGTGCTTGCGGTGCACGCTCCGGCCGACGGCGCGCCCAACGAATTGCCGGACCGGCTCTATGTGATGTAATGGCGAGCGGGCGGCGCCCGCCCAATTCGGGAAATGCGGTCATGGATCGGATCGTCGGATGGCTTGCGCGTCACAATATCGAGCTGTCGATCGTGCTAGCGACCTTTGTGCTCGTCGCCGTGGCGTCAATCCTGATTTTTCTGGTCAATCGCCTGCTGAAGAAATGGCTGCAGCCAGCCGAGGCGCGGCTCGGGCTCCGGACCGAGGACATCGCCACCCTCGTGCGCGTCGTGACCGCCATCCTCTGGTTCGTCACTTTGCTGGTGGCGTTCGACCTCTGGGGGATCGGCTTCGGCGGTTTCTGGACCGTGCTGGTCAGCGCCGCGACGATCATCGGCGCCGCGTTCGTGGCCACCTGGGCGATGGTCAGCAACGTCACCGCCGACCTGTTCCTCACCATCTGGCGGCCGTTTCGCCTCGGGGATACCGTCGAGCTGCTGCCGGAAAAGCTTAGAGGCCGCGCCATCGACCGCAACCTGATGTTCACGGTGCTGCTCGAGGAGGATGGTTGCGTTCTGCAGGTGCCCAATAATCTTTTCTTCCAGCGGATTTTTCGCGTCGGCCGCAGCTGAGCGTCGAGGACATTGCCATGCTGGTTGGCGTACCGAAGGAGATCAAGGACAACGAATACCGCGTCGGCCTCGTGCCTTCGACCGTGCGCGAGCTCGCGGACAAGGGTCACCAGGTGCTGGTCGAGGCCGGCGCAGGCTCGGGGGCCGGGCTCTCCGATGGCGACTATAAGTCCGCCGGCGCCGAGATTGTGGCCGACGCCGATGCCGTCTATGGCCGCGCCGACCTGATCGTGAAGGTGAAGGAGCCGCTCGCCGCCGAGCGCAAGAAGCTGCGCCACGGCCAGGTGCTGTTCGCCTATCTGCATCTCGCGCCCGACCGCGAGCAGACCGAGGATTTGCTCAAGGCCGGCGTCACCGCGATCGCCTACGAGACGGTGACCGGCCGCGACGGCGCGCTGCCCTTGCTCACGCCGATGTCGGAGGTCGCCGGCCGCATGGCGCCGCATGTCGGCGCGCGCTGCCTGGAGAAGGAGAATGGCGGGCGCGGGGTGCTGCTCGCCGGCGTGCCCGGCGTTTCGCCGGCGAGCGTCGTCATCCTCGGGGGCGGCGTTGCCGGAACGAATGCCGCCTTGATCGCCTGCGGCATGGGCGCGGACGTCGCGGTCCTCGACCGCAATCCGGAGGCGCTGCGCCGCGTCGCCGCGCAGCTCGGCAACCGCGCGCGCACACTGTTCTCCACCCGCGACGTGGTCGAACTGCTCTGCCGCCGCGCCGATCTCGTTATCGCCACGGTGCTGGTGCCGGGCGCGACCGCGCCGAAGCTGATCTCGGCGCAGACCGTGAAGGCGATGAAGCCCGGCGCGGTGATCGTCGACGTCGCCATCGACCAGGGCGGCTGCGCCGAAACTTCGCGGCCGACCACGCATTCGCACCCGACCTATATCGTCGACGAGGTGGTGCATTATTGCGTCACCAACATGCCGGGGGCGGTGGCGCGCACCTCGACCTTCGCCTTGAGCAATGTGACCACCTCGTTCGTGCTCTCCCTCGCCGACAAGGGTTGGCGGCGGGCGCTGAGCGAAGACGAGCATCTGCGCGACGGGCTCAACGTGCATGTCGGCCGCGTCACCTACCGCGCCGTCGCCGACTCGCTCAGGCTCCCTTACACGCACGCGGAGCAGGCGCTGCGCATTTAAGCGCCGTACGGCCGGAACCTTTCCCGCTCTCGTCCATCTAACGCTCTGTCGAGGTTGGCAAAGCCGGGCCGGTTCCGGCCTGTCGAGGAGAGCATGATCATGACTGCGAATGTGCACGCGCTGGAGCCGATCCGGGCGCCCCATGCCGAACGGCGCCGGGTCGAGAGGTCGGAGGCCGAGGCTGCGGTGCGGACCCTCATCCGCTGGGCCGGCGACGACCCCAGCCGCGAAGGCCTGTTGGAGACGCCGGCGCGCGTTGCCCGGGCGATCGAGGAGTTCTATGCCGGCTATGCCGAGGAGCCTGCCGCCATCCTGCAGAAATTCTTCGAAGAGATCGAGGGCTATGACGAGATGGTGGTGTTGCGCGATATTCGCTTCGAGAGCCATTGCGAGCACCACATGGCGCCGATCATCGGCCACGCCTGCGTGGCTTATGTTCCGCGCGGCCGGGTGGTCGGCATCAGCAAGCTCGCGCGCGTGGTCGAGGTCTATGCCAGGCGCTTGCAGATCCAGGAGAAGCTCACCGCGCAGATTGCCAATACGATCGACGAGGTGCTCAAGCCGCGCGGCGTCGGCGTCGTCATCAAGGCGCTCCACCACTGCATGACCACGCGCGGCGTGCACAAGCCGGACACGAGTCTCGTCACCGGCCGCATGCTAGGATGTTTCCGCGACAACCCGCAGCTTCGCCAACAATTTCTCGGCATGACTGCGTGACATGACTGCGTGAACGGAGGAACAGTGCGATGGCGCAAGAACAAACGGCGCCGCGCGGCCCGGACCTGACCAAGGGGGTCGCGTTCGCAGACTTTGCCGGCGGCAAGCTCGCCGGCCATGTCGGCGACGAGGAGGTGCTGCTCGTGCGCAGCGGCGCCGAGGTGTTCGCCGTCGGCGCGCATTGCAGCCACTATCACGGCCCGCTCGCCGACGGCATCGTGGTCGGCGAGAGCGTGCGCTGTCCCTGGCATCACGCCTGCTTCGATCTGCGCACCGGGGAAGCGGTGCGCGCGCCTGCCCTAAGCGCGCTCACGTGCTGGAATGTCGAGCAGCGGGACGGCCGCGTCTTCGTCAAGGGCCAGCGCGAGCAGCCAAAACCGCGCGGCCGGGCCGCGGCGGCGGATGCGCCCGGAAAGATCGTCATCGCCGGCGGCGGTGCCGCCGGCTTCGCCGCGGCCGAGATGCTGCGGCGGCGCGACTACCGCGGCAGCATCGTGATGCTGAGCGACGATCGCGCGCCGCCGGTCGACCGACCCAATCTGTCCAAGGATTATCTTGCCGGCAGCGCGCCGGAGGATTGGCTGCCGCTGCGCCCCGATGAGTTTTATGCGGAGAACAACATCGAGCTGCGGCTCAACACCGAAGTTGCCGGCATCGATGTGAAACAGCGCCAGGTCCGCCTCGCCGGCGGCGCCAGTCTCGCTTACGACCGCCTGTTGCTGGCGACCGGCGCCGAGCCCGTGCGGCTTGCGATCTCCGGCGCCGATCTGCCGCACGTCCATACGCTGCGCTCGCTCGCCGATTGCCGGGCGATCATCGAAGGCGCCAAAGGCGCGCGGCGTGCGCTCGTCATCGGCGCGAGCTTCATCGGGCTCGAGGCCGCCGCCGCCCTGCGTACGCGCGATATCGAGGTCCACGTGGTGGCGCCGGAAGCGCGGCCGATGGAGCGCGTGCTCGGCCCGCAATTCGGCGATTTCATCCGCAAGCTGCACGAGGAGCACGGCGTCGTCTTCCACCTCGGCGAAACGGTCGCCGCGATCGAGGGCGCCCGCGCGCGTCTCAAGGGTGGCGCCGCCCTCGACGCCGATCTCGTTGTCGTCGGCGTCGGCGTGCGGCCGCGCCTGGCGCTGGCCGAGCAGGCGGGCCTCAGGATCGACCGCGGCGTGGTGGTCGATGCCTTTCTGCAGACGAGCGCTCTCGGCGTCTATGCCGCCGGCGACATCGCGCGCTGGCCCGACCCGCATTCCGGTGAGGCCGTCCGCGTCGAGCATTGGGTCGTGGCCGAACGCCAGGGCCAGATCGCGGCGGCCAACATGCTCGGGCTCAACGAACGTTTCGACGCCGTGCCGTTCTTCTGGAGCCAGCACTATGACGTGCCGATCAACTACGTCGGCCACGCTGAGCAGTGGGACGAGATCGCGATCGACGGCAGTATCGAGGCCAAGGATTGCCTCGTCCGTTATAGACGCAACGGCCGCGTGCTCGCGGTCGCCTCGATCTTCCGCGACGTCGCCAGCCTCGACGCCGAGCTGGCGATGGAGCGGGGCGCCACGCCGTAACGGCGCGCCGGCGCATCGAAGCCCAAACCGCCCACCGGACAATCCCGCGGCAGGTTCGCTCGCATACTTGAAGATTCCACAACGGCAATCCTAGCGCCGTCACCCTGTCGCATTGGCCTATCAGGACGTACATAA
This sequence comes from uncultured Alphaproteobacteria bacterium, assembly GCA_963850855.1. Taxonomy (GTDB): domain Bacteria; phylum Pseudomonadota; class Alphaproteobacteria; order Rhizobiales; family Xanthobacteraceae; genus BOG-931. The sequence continues at coordinate 33,402 of CAWKNH010000018.1, read as the reverse complement.
TGGCGGCGAGAAACGAATAGGCCGATGTCCCAAAGCGAGGAGGTTTCAATGCCCGGGCATGATCCTGTGAGCCGCGATCGCCGCGCACTGCTCAGTGCCGGCGGCGCGTTGTTGCTAAGCGCGGCGCTCGTTCCGGGACGCGCGATGGCGCAAGCCAATGGCGGCAAGTCGCGCATCGGCGTCATCGGCTCAGGCCATATCGGCGGCACGATCGGCGGACTATGGGCGAAGGACGGCCACGAGGTGCTGTTTTCCTCGCGCCATCCCGAGGAGCTCAAGGACCTCGTCGCCGGGCTCGGCGCCAACGCTCAGGCCGGCACGGTGCAACAGGCGATCGACGTCGGTCAGGTCCTCTTCATCGCCGTGCCCTATGCGGCGTTGCCGCAGATCGGCCAGGATTACGGCCCGGCGATGAAGGGCAAGATCATGCTCGATGCCTGCAACGCCATCGCCCCGCGCGACGGCGCGGCGCTTGCCGAGGAGGCCGAACACGAAGGCATCGGCGTGGTATCGCAGAAATATCTGCCCGGCGCGCGGCTGGTGCGGGCCTTCAATACGCTCAACTATACGATCTTCGCGCGCGAGGCGAACCGGCCGGATCCGCGGATCGCGGTGCCGATCGCCGGCGACGATCCGGAGGCGGTGAAGGTCGCCGCCGGGCTGGTGCACGATGCCGGTTTCGATCCGGTGGTGGTCGGCAAGCTCGCCGACGCGAGCCGCTTCCAGCGCGGCGCACCAGGCTACGGGCAGGCGGTGACCGCGGCCGAACTCAGGCAAAAGCTGTCGCTCGCGCCATGACCGCAATGGCGGCCGCGCTGCGGCGCGTTCTCGGCTGGGCGGTGCCGGCAACGCCGCAGGAGCGCGCGGCGGCGTTGTGGTCGTTCGCCTATTTCTTCACTTTGCTCGCCGGCTACTACGTGCTGCGGCCGCTGCGCGACCAAATGGGCATCGCCGGCGGGGTGAAGAATCTGCCGTGGCTGTTCACCGCTACTTTCGTGACGCTCCTCGTGGCGCAGCCGCTCTACGGCGCGTTGGTGGCGAGGCTGCCGCGCGCGCGGTTCATCCCCATCGTCTATCACTTCTTCGTCGCCAACCTCGTTCTGTTCTGGCTCCTCCTGACGCTCGACGTCGCGCCGGTCGTCGTGGCGAGGGTGTTCTTCGTCTGGGTCAGCGTCTTCAATCTGTTCGCGGTCGCGGTGTTCTGGTCATTCATGGCCGACCTCTTCAGCGCCGAACAGGGCAAGCGGCTGTTCGGTTTCATCGGCGCCGGCGGCACCGCCGGCGCGCTCCTTGGCCCGGTCATCACCATCGCGCTGTCGGCGCCGCTCGGGCGGGTCAATCTCCTCATTGCCGCGGCGGTGCTCCTCGAGCTGGCGGTGTTCTGCGTCTACCGGCTCGAGCGCGCGGCCGCGGCGCAGGCCGGGCCGCGTGCCGAGCCGGGGCGTGTCGGCGGCAACGCCTTCGCGGCGCTCACGGAGCTGATCCGCTCGCCCTATCTCCTTGGCATCGGCGCGTGGGTCAGCCTGCTCTCGTTCTGCGCGACCATCGTTTATCTGGAGCAGGCCAACATCGTCTCGGCCGCGGTGCACGACCGCGACACGCAGACCCGCCTGTTCGCCGGCATCGATCTCGCGGTGAACCTGCTCAGCCTGGCGACGCAAGTGTTCGCCACCGGCCAAGTGCTCAGGCGCCTCGGCACCGGCATCGCCGCCGGCGCGCTGCCGGCGGTCTATGTCGCCGGCTTCGCCGCGTTGGCGCTGGCGCCGACGCTCGCCGCGGTGCTGACGCTGCAGGTGGCGCAGCGCTGGATGAATTTCGCCATCGCCAATCCGGCGCGCCAAGTGTTCTTCACCGTGCTCGGGCGCGAGGAGAAGTACAAGGCCAAGAATCTGATCGACGTGGTGGTCTATCGCGGCTCCGATGCGTTGTACGGCTGGGTGTTCGACAGCCTGCAGGGCCTGGGGCTGAAGCTCGGCGGGATCGCGCTCGTGGCCGTCCCGGTCGCGGCAGGCTGGCTCGTGCTGTCCGCGGTGCTGGGCCGCGCCCAGGAACGCCGCGCCAAGCTGCCGGCCGCTGCCGCGGCGGCCGTGGCCGCGGGAGGTTGAGATGAGCGCACGCATGACCCGACGTGAATTCGCCATCCTCGCCGGCGCGACGGCGCTGGCGCCGCCGGCTTTCGCCCAGACCGGCGCGTTGCTCACGCGCGCGATCCCGAAGAGCGGCGAGCAGATACCGGCCGTCGGCCTCGGCACCGCGCAAGTGTTCGACACTGCCGACGCGGCGACCCGGCAGAAGGCCGCCGCGGTGCTCGCCGCGCTCGTCGGCCATGGCGGGCAGCTGATCGACACGGCGTCGGTGTATGGCGATTCCGAGATCGTGCTCGGCGATGCGATCGCCGACGGGCGCCTGCGCGACAAGGTGTTCGTCGCCACCAAGCTCGAATCGCCCAATGCCGACGAGCTCAAGCGTTCGCTGGCGCGGCTCAAGACCGAAAAGCTCGATCTCCTGCAGTTCCACAACATCCACGACCCGCGGGAATCGCTGGCGCAGTTCAAGGAATGGAAAGCCCAGGGCATATGCCGCTATATCGGCATCACCTCGACCAGCCACTTTCAGTTCGCCGCGATCGAAGCCGTGCTTTCCCGCGAGCAGCCGGACTTCGTGCAGATCGATTATTCGCTCGACGACCGCGAAGCCGAAGAGCGCATCCTGCCGCTCGCCGCCGAGGTCAAGGCCGGCGTGCTGACCGCGCTGCCGTTCGGCCGCGCCCGGCTCTTTCGCGCCGTGCGCGGCAAGGAGCTGCCCGACTGGGCGCGCGGCTTTGCCGAGAGCTGGGCGCAGTTTTTTCTCAAATATCTCCTCGGCGATCCGCGGGTGACCGCCGTCATCCCCGGCACCGCCGATGCCGCGCATATGACCGACAATGCCGGCGCCATGCGCGGCCCGTTGCCCGATCCCGAGCAGCGCCGGCAAATGGTGAAGTTCATCGAGACGCTCTAGGCGCTCGCGACATTCCGGCGGTCAAGAGCCGCGGGCCGAACCGATCTTGCGCTCGTTCCGGTCGCGGATTGCGGCGATCAACTGGAGCGTGTCGAAGTAAACCTCATTCCGATAGATCAGATCGCCGGTCATCTGCACGGTACATACCCCGCGGCAGGTGATGATTTTATCGCCTACCGGGGCATCCAGCCGCCATTTGTTGAGAAATCCATTCTCCAGCGGGATCGCTGATTCATGTGTCCACACCCAGTCGGGATTGTTGGCGAGGAGCTTGGACAGGTAACGGATGAACGCCTCCTTGCCCCTCAGGCCGTCGGGAACCGTCGGATCCGAGTAGAAGAGGTCGTCTGTGTAAAACGAAGCCAGTTTCCGTGGGTCGTTTCCGGTCCATGCCGGCAGCCAGCTTGCGGCAAACAGGCGAGCTTGATCTGGCGCCATCGATCGCATCGGCGTTCTCCAGGGCGGAACTTGACTGCTCCGGCGGATGCTATCACAATCTAGTTCACGTGTGAACTATATCGCGAACCCAGCGAGCATTTCCGGCGTGCGCCTTTATGCGGCGCGCCTCCGCAAGCTCGGCATCGAAATCGTGCCGTTGGAGTTTGGCTGCGACCTACTTCACTTTCATCGCGTTCGTTGCTTCCCAGTCCTCCCCCGGCGGCGACTCGAGAAATTGGCTGCACCGTTCGAGCATGATCCGCGCGGGTTGATCCGCTGCCCGCACGTCCAAAAGCCGATGAAAGAAGGTCGCGGCGCCGGCGAAGTCGCGCGCGCGATAGGCGGCGAGGCCGGACTCGTAGAGCGCAACCCAGCTCGGCGGCTCGGCTTCGTGTTCGGGAACGCCGATCAATTCGTAGATCGCCAATCCGCCTTCTCGTCCGTAGACCATCAGCCGGTCGAGTTCGCGCACGTGGACGCGGTAGCCGGCAAGCCGGCGCGTTTCTTCTCCGATGATGATGTCTGTGCCGTATTCCTTGTTGACGCCTTCCAGCCGGCTGGCGACATTCACGGCATCGCCGATAACGGTGTAGTTGAGGCGAAACTCCGATCCGATATTGCCGACCAGCATGTCGCCGGAGTTGATGCCGATCCGCATTTTGAGCGGCCGGCCCTGATCATCGGCCAGCCCCGACGCCGCCAGCGCCCTCTGGCAGGCGAGCGCCGCCCGGCAGGCGTCGACGGCGTGATTGGCATTGGCCGCCGGTGCGCCCCAGAACGCCATCACCGCGTCACCGATAAATTTGTCGATGGTGCCGCCATGCGCGCTGACCTCGCGCGACATGGTGTCGAGATAGCTCGAGAGCAGGGGGATGATCCGGTCGCCAAGCCGCTCGGACAGTCCGGTAAAGCCCGCGATATCCGCGAACAAGACCGTCAGGCTGCGGATCGAGCCGCCGGGGTGCGGTTCGATACCTTCGCTCACCAGCATTTTCACGAGATCCGCGGGGATGTATTTGCGAAAGGCGGCAAGCCCGGCGGCCATGTCGGCGATGGCGTTCGACAGATTTTCAAGTTCGGCAAGGCGCGAGGGGTGCCGGCGCACTTGATCGAGCTCAAAACGCTCGACATGCCGGAGTTCATCGACGACCGTAATCAACGGCTGGGCGATGACCCGTCGCGCTAGCCAGGCCGAAAGGACCCCGGCGGCAAGAATGAGAACGGCCAAGCCAATGAGCAAACGCTGGATCGTCGTTTCAATCGGACCGAGAAACTCCGCTTCCGGAATGACGGTGGCGAGCGTCCAGCCGGGAAAGGTGAGCGGCGTCAACGAAACCGCATAGGCATTTCCGCCGGCCAGGAACCTGACGCGGCGGGCCGCCTTCTCGTCGCCGCCGGACCAGCTACCGGCTTGTTTGAGCGCGCCTTGGGCGACCGGCAGCAGCGGCTGATCCGATCGTTGCATGTTGACTTCATCAGCATCCGGATCGGGCGCGGCGATGGTCGTCCCGTCGCGACCCAGGATGAACGCCGCGCCGGTCTTGCCGACGGAGAGCTGCGACAGAAATTGCGCCAGCCGCGTGTTCTCGATGATGACCGCGAGCACGCCTTGGCGTTTCTGGTACACGTCGACCGGGCCGGCATAAGCAATCGACGGACGCAATCCCACCGGATGGGCTGTCATTTCGAACCAGCCTGGTTCATCGTTCTTTATCCCTTCGCGGTACCATTCCTGGTCGGTGACGACATAGTCGGTGTTTTCGAAGCGGCGCTTCTCGAATTGGATGTCGCCGACGACCACCTGGTATTGGTCGACCCGCCGCTTGACGACGCCGTCGACCGGCGCAATTTCCATCATTTCCAGGCCGAGATCGCCGAGCTTATGCGCCGCAAAGAAATCGCCGTTCGGCCAGCCGAACGCCACCCAGGATATGCTCTGCTGCGACTGCAGTTGCGAGAGAAAGACGAACTCGCGTTTGTCGGCCTCGCGAGTCTCGAGGACGTTCTGAAGAAACAACGTGCGGATGGCGGTGTGCGCCGCGCGCGCTTCCGTGGTGATGGCGGTGAGTTCCTTTTGCACCGCCGAAACGATCTGCGCGTTGATCGTCGCAGCGAGCGTGTGGCTGTTCGCCTCCGCTGTCCGCCACCACAGTACGTGGACGCCGATCGCACTGACGATGATCGAGGCGAGGACAAGGCCGGAAATCGCGAGGCGAATGCCGATTCGCATCATCGTCCAAACATTACACGGCGGCAGCGAAAACCTAAACCCGCGCCGATCAGCAAATGGTTGAAGTTCATCGAGCTGCTCATGGGCTCGCAGATTCCGGCTATTGGAACGCCTGACTGGAATCGAGCGTAAAGAGCTCCTGCGGCAGGCTGACACCGCGCAGCGCATAGCGCCCAACCGACACCAGGCGGCTTTTTGCGTTCCCCGCCGCCGCCGCGAAGGTGGCGGAAAACAGGACCGGCTGCTCGAGCGAGCGGCAGAGCGTCGCGATGCGGCTCACCTCGTTGACCGCCGGGCCGACGACGGTGAAATCAAGGCGCTCTTTGCTCCCGACATTGCCGAAAAATACCTCACCGAAATGCAGGGCGAGATACATGTCGGTGGCCGGCAAGTTTTCCGCGTTCCGCCGCTGGTTGAGCTCGCGCACCCGTCGATGGGCGGCGGTGGCCGCGGCGAGCGCGGCGCGGCAAGCCGTTTCGCGATCAGCGGCCGTGAAAATGGCGAGCGTGCCGTCGCCGATCAGTTTCAACACATCGCCGCCTTTGGCGTGAATGGCGGAGATGATAGCATCGGCATAATCGTTAAGCAGCGGAATGATCTGTTCCGGGGCCGATGTATCGGTGATCCGCGTGTAACCGCGAAGGTCGCTGAACCAAAGCACGGCCTCGATCCGGTCGGCGATCCCGCGCACGATCCCGCCGGCAAGCACCCGCCGACCGGCGTCTCGTCCCAGATAGGTCTCGACCAAAGTCCGGGCGATGCGCGTGAGCGAGACGGATTTCACCGCGAGCGCAAGCAACGGCATGAGCCTTTTCAGGTCATCGATATCCGCATCGCTGAAGCCGTCGGCGACGTTCGTCGCCCACGAGGAGTAGACGCAATCCATGTCGCCGATGATGCCTTCGGCGGTGAAGCGGTGGATCATCGCCACGAAGTCGGTCATGCTGGCCGCGAGTTCGGTGAGAATGGGAAATTCGGCTTCGCTCGCCGGGCCGATGCGTCTGCGCAGCAGCGGCTCACCGGATTGCAGCAGGCGGTAGAATGGGCTGCGCACCCAGCGCTCCAATCCTTCTCCCTCGCGCGAGGAGCCATATTCGCGCAGCGTCGTTTCGCCGTCGGAGGCTTGCCAGCTGAACAGACGCCCTTCGTAAATCGGATGCAGCGTGTCGATGAAGACGGCAGCGCGCGCCAGCGGCAGGCCCGCCGCGATAGCCCGCGCACAAAATCCGCTCACCATCGCGGTTTCGCTCTCGCCGGCCAATCCGGTTTCGGCGATCCACGCCGCCAGCTTCACGAATTGGGCGTCGTCCATATCCGATGGCTATCGCGGGAATTCGCGCTGCACAAGCGGGCGTGCCTGCGGCGATGACCGGCGCGCGGCGGCGCGCCTCTTCGCAACTGAATTGCACGTGCCGACGCGTTGTGATTCAATCGGTAAACCAGCGAAATCCGCAACCGGGGAGGCAACGACCATGGCCGCAACCGTGTATCCGGTCACGCCGAGCTTTGCCGCCGAGATCGGCGATGTCGACCTGTCGGCACCGATCGAGCCGTCCGATCTCGCGGCGGTCAAGGAGGCGTTTGCGACCTACGCGGTGTTGGTCTTCCCCGACCAGCACCTCTCGCAGGACCAGCATCTCGACTTCGCCCGGCACTTCGGGCCGCTCGAGACCACGATCGGCGTCTATCGCAAGGATGCGCCGCTGCGGGTGCGCCAGGAGTTCGCCGACGTTTCCAACCTCAATCACAACAATGAGATGTGGGGCAAGGACAGCAGGGTGCGCCTGTTCCAGCTGGGCAACCGGCTCTGGCACACCGACAGCTCGTTCAAGCGGCTGCCGGCGCGGGCGTCGCTCCTCTACGCGCGTTCGATTCCGCCGGTCGGCGGGCATACGGAATTTGCCGACGAGCGCGCCGCCTACGACGCGCTGCCCGAGGAGATGAAGCGTCGCCTCCACTCGCTCGTGGCCGAGCACTCGATCTTCAATTCGCGCGCGCGGCTCGGCTTCACCAATTTCACCGACGAGGAGCGCCGGGAAATGCCGCCGGTCCCGCAGGTGGTCGTGCGCACCATTCCCGAATCCGGCCGCAAATCGCTTTATCTCGCGTCGCACGCGGGCAGGATCTTCGGCGTGCCCGAGCCCGAAGGCCGCCTGCTGATCGACGAGCTGGTCGCCCACGCTACGCAACGGCAATTCGTCTACACCCATCGCTGGCGGCTCAACGATCTGGTCATCTGGGACAATCGCTGCACCATGCACCGGGGAATGGAGTTCGACGATCTGCGCTGGAAGCGTGACATGCAGCGCGCCACGGTCAGCGACGTGGCCAATTCCTGCGAACAGGAAGGCATCGCCGTCGCGGCGGCGTAACTTTTTGCGAAACCCGAGTCTGACGTCCGGCGCTTATGTCACGGGCGCACGCCGAGAGCCGAAAGTCACGCCCCGGGCACCGACCCGGGCGGCAGGAAATCGACCTCGCAGGCCTTCGAGCGGCGCACGACCTCTTCCGGATCGCCAAGATTGTGCAGCTGATCGAACAGCTCGCGCAGGCGTCGCGCCGGGCTGACCGAGAACAATGCGCGCGCCGGCTTGTCCTGCTTGTTGTAGTAGGCGTGCGGCAGGCCCCTTGGCATGCGCACCAGGTCGCCGGGCTTGGCCTGCGTCCACGATCCGTCGAGGTAGAGGTCGAACGTGCCCTCCAGCATGTAGATGAACTCGTCCTGGGTCGGATGGATGTGCGGCGGCACGAACGTGCCTGGCGGGTCGAGCGTCTCGAAAATGAAGCAACCCTCGCTCTCCGCCTTGAGCCAATAGGTATGACCGAGAATGCTCCAGACGACTTCTTTGGGCTGGCCGGCCTTGCCGGAGCCTGCCGGTGTGATCCCTTTGGCAAGGGCCATTCCCATACTGCCAACGCGTTCACTCATGACCGTTCCTCCCTGGATCGAGCGATCCTCTCCGCCGTCAAAACGCGCCGGCCTTCGCGGCGCGCGCCTGTCGTCTCAGCCTGCCGCCACCGCCGGCGCGTGCTTGGGGTACAATTCCGGCCGGAATTTCGGCTGGCACCGCATCATCTTCGGCGCGTAGGGCGTCTCGGCCCCGAGCTCCTCGGCCGCATGCCAGGCCCAGCGTGGATCCCACATGGCGCCGCGCGCGATGCAAATGAAGTCGCTCTTGCCTGCGGCGAGGATGTCCTCGGCCTGGCGGTAGCCGGCGATCAAGCCGACGGTCATGGTGGGAATGCCGGTCTCGCGTTTGACCTTGTCGGCGAACGGCACCTGAAAGCCGGGCGCGAGCGGAATCTTCTGCCGCGGATCGAGCCCGCCGGTCGACACGTCGATATAGTCGCAGCCGAGCTTTTTCAGTTCCCTCGCCAGCACCAGGGTTTCATCGAGCGTCCAGCCGCCGTCGACCCAATCGGTTGCCGATACGCGAATGCCGAGCGGCTTCTGCTGCGGCCACGCCGCGCGCACCGCGCGGAACACCTCGAGCGGGAAACGGATCCGGTTCTCGAGCGAGCCGCCATATTCGTCGGTGCGCCGGTTCGAGAGCGGCGACATGAACTGGTGGAGGAGATAACCGTGCGCGCCGTGCAGCTCGATCACATCGAAGCCGATGCGCTCGACCCGCTTGGTCGAGGCGACGAACTCGCCGATGCAACGCTTGATATCGTCCTTGGTCATGGCGTGCGGTACCGGCCACCCGGCGTCGAAAGGAAGGGCCGAGGGTGCCTCCGGCGTCCAGCCGCCTTCTTCCTTGCTCAGGATCGGCTTGCCGCCCGCCGCCGGCGTCGCGGTCGGCCCCTTGCGTCCGGCGTGCGCGAGCTGCACGCCGAGCTTCGCCACGCCGTAGGTGCGGCAGAAATCGTGCACGCGCTTGAGCGCCGCTTCGTTCTCGTCCGACCACATGCCCGCGCATTTCGGCGTAATCCGCCCGATCGGCGTGACGTCGGTCATCTCGCAGATCACCAGCCCGGCGCAGCCGAGCGAAAAGCTGCCGAGATGCATCAGATGCCAGTCGTTCGCCGAGCCGTTGTCCGAGTTGTACTGGCACATCGGCGAAACGACGACCCGGTTAGGCAGGGTGAGCCCGCGCAGCGTGATCGGGGAAAACAGGACGCTAGCCATTTGTTGAGATCCTTCAGCTTGTTCAAACGGAATAACCCGGAGGCGGCACGAAGCCGCCGAACTCGCGTTCCATCAGTTCGGCAAACATCAGCGGGGTGCGATCCTCGAGATAAGGACCGACGATCTGGACACCGAGCGGAAGCCCGGTTTCCGAAAGACCGATCGGCGCCGCGGTCGAGGGCAGACCGGGCGCCGTTGCCACGCCGGGCCAGACCATCTGATCGAAATAGGAATAGTTCTTCCCGTCGATATCGATATCTCGGCCGGAGATCGGCGTCGTCTGGTCGTTGGGGAAGGCGGGCGTCGGCATCGCCGGGCAAATCGCCAGGTCCCATTCGCGGAAGAACGCGCTCCATTGCTTCTGCAGCCTGACCCGTGCCGCGTCATCGGCGGCCCACTCGCGATAGCTCGACACCGCGCCGCGGGCGCGCTCGGCGGTAAGGCTCCGGTCGTCCGGTTTGAGCGTCTTGGCGGTAGCGAGCGCCTCATCGTAGAGGTCGGCCGGCCAGCGCACCGAGAGCGCCGTCATCAGGAGGCGCATGTAAAGCCGTCCGGATTCCGCGAGATCGGGGAACAACGGACTCGTGCGCGCGACCTTCACTCCGGCCTTGGCCAGTTGTTGCGCCAGGCGCTCGATGGCGGTGCGCATTGTCTTTGCGGTCGGCAGCAGCGGATGATCGTCGATGATGAGGACGCGGAAAGCCGTGAGCTCGCGGTGGCGCGGCGCCGGCAAGGCAAGGCGATAGCCGATCCCCTCGCGCATCTCCTCGGGACCGGCGGTGACGTCGAGCGTCAGGGAGAGATCGGCGGTGCTGCGCGCCATCGGTCCGACCACGGACAAGCCGTTCTCGCGCAACACGGTGCCGGGAACGATGTGTCCGCCCATCGGCACTAGGCCGAGCGTCGGCTTGTGGGCGTAGATGCCGCAATAGAGCGCCGGCGTACGCAACGAGCCGCCAATATCCGAGCCGAGCGAGAGCGGCCCGAAGCCGGCGGCAAGCGCGGCGGACGATCCGCCCGAAGAGCCGCCGGGCGTGCGGGCGAGATCCCAGGGATTTTTGGTCGCGCCGTAGATCTCGTTGTGGCTCTGCCAGTCGCCCAACAGGAACGGCACGTTGGTCTTGCCGAGAATGAGGGCGCCCGCCGCCTTGACGCGGGCGACCATGGTTGCGTCCTCCGGCGCGATCCAGTCCTTGAACTCCGGCACGCCCCAGGTCGTCGGCAGGCCGGCGACGTTGAAGGATTCCTTGACCACCATCGGAATGCCGAGCAGCGGTTTGCGCTCGCCCCGCGCCAGCGCGGCGTCCGCGGCCTTGGCCGCCGCGCGGCCGCGCTCGAAGTCGCGTACCACCACCGCGTTGAGCTTGCCGTCGAGCCTTTCGATGCGGGCAATGACGTGGTCGGTGAGCTCGATCGCGGAAAGCTTCCGCGCCTGGAGCGCCTGGACGAGCTCGGTAGCGGTGCCATAGCTCAACAACGCGTCGCGACCTTCAATCTGCATCACTTGCGCTCCTTCGGCGATCCTCGGCCGATATTTACATATCCTGGAATGGCGAGCTACTTCCCGCTAGGCTTGGTGCAACGCGAATGCATCATCGCCTCGCGCGGGTTTAGGAGAGGACCATGGCTCAACTGGCGGTCAGACAAATCGTGCTTGCGTCCCGGCCGAAAGGGCCGCCGACGGCGGAGAATTTCCGCCTCGAGGAAGTGCCGATGCCGGCGCTGCCGCGCGGCGGTCTGCTCTTGCGGGTGCTCTATCTCTCGCTCGATCCCTACATGCGCGGCCGCATGGACGACGCCAAATCCTACGCCAAGCCGGTCGGCATCGGTGAGGTGATGGAGGGAGAGAGCGTTTGCGAGGTGATCGCGTCCGATCGCCAGGGTTATACCGCCGGCGACATTGTGCTGGCGCGCACCGGCTGGCGCACGCACGCGGCATGGGACGGCGTTCCCTTGCGCAAGCTCGATCCGAAGCAGGCGCCGATCACCACCGGGCTGGGCGTCCTCGGCATGCCGGGCTTTACCGCCTATGGCGGCCTTTACGTTATCGGCAAGCCGAAGCCGGGCGAGACCGTCGTCGTCGCCGCGGCGAGCGGCCCGGTCGGCTCGCTGGTCGGCCAGCTCGCCAAGATGGCCGGCGCGCGGGCGGTCGGCATCGCCGGCGGTCCGGAAAAGTGCCGCTACGTCGCCGGCGAATTGCGCTTCGACGCCGCCATCGATCACCGCGCGCCCGATTTTGCCGACCAGCTTGCCGCAGCCTGTCCCAAGGGCATCGATGTCTATTTCGAGAACGTCGCCGGCGCCGTGTGGCAGGCGGTGCTGCCCTTGCTCAATACCTACGCGCGGGTGCCGGTTTGCGGGCTGATCGCGCAATACAGCGCCACCGGCGTGGCGGCCGGACCGAACCTTCTGCCCGCGACCATGCGCGCGGTCCTGACCAAGAGTCTCACGCTGCGCGGCTTCATCAATGTCGAGTTCGCCGCCGAGCACTATCCGGCTTTCCTGAAAACGGTATCGGCGGGCATCGCCGACGGGCGTATCCGCTATCGCGAGGACATCACCGACGGGCTCGAGAACGCGCCGGCCGCGTTCATGGGCCTGCTCGAAGGCCGCAATTTCGGCAAGGCGCTAGTGCGCGTCGCCCGTGCGGCGTGACCGATTGGGCGTTCAATTGCCACTGCACGGATAGGCCTGGCTCAGCGCAATGACCGCTAGCGCAGCGGCATTGTCCGGCGAGTCTTTTTGATTGCGGCGCGCGTATTGGACGAAGATTCGCACGTGATCTATCAGCGTCGCGTCCGGCGGCGCGCAAATGCCGAGCAGCCGATTTCCGCCGCCGTCCACCAGGACCGACGCGTTCTGAATCGCCGACATGTAATACCAGCAAGGCACGCCGGCACGCGGGATATCGATGGTGTCTGCCCGCGTGGAGCGGGCGGTGTTGGTTATCGCCTCGCAGCTTTGCAGAAGCTCGGTTGCCGTCTGCGTGGCGGCAGGGCCCGTTCCGAGGAGGCACGCGATCGCTGCCAGGGGGAAGGCGAATTTCGGCCTCATGGCGCGCTCTCCTCCCGACAACCGCAAACCGGCGCCGTCAGCTCCTGCTCGCGTCCCGCGCTCGGCATCATCGGCCGGCGCGTGCTGCTCGTCAAAGCGGCGGCTCTGAACCACGATTGCTGCTTCAATCGGCTTTGTCGAGGATCTGCAGTCCGGCCGGAACGATTGCCCAGGCCGGGCGATCGCGGGTGAAGATGGCGACCGTCGGATGGAAGAGCGACGGGTCGTCGAGCGAGCCGGCATAGATCGTGAACGACTGGGAATAGCCGATCTCGCCGCCGAAAACGAGGCCGCCGCAGACCGGACATGAATTGCGCACGGCATCGCCGCCGTTCGCGGCCTTGGAGGTGAAGGTCAGGGTTTCGCCGGCAAAGCGCACGGCGCTCTTCGGAAAACTCATGAAGGGAATGAAGCCAGAGCCGGACGCTTTGCGGCAATCGGCGCAGTAGCAGTAACCGGCAAGCGTCGGTTCGCCTTGCGCCTCGTAGCGCAGCGCGCCGCAGAGACAGCCGCCGGTGTAACGCTTCCCCTGTTCGCTCATCCTCGTCCGCCATTGATCGCTGCAGCAGCATGAAAATGCGCCGGGCAAGGGGGGCGCATGTCCAGTTTGACTCTCGCTGCGCGCAGCCAAGCGACGCGCGCCCGCTGCACCCTCACGCAGCCGTGTTCGCGTCCGGAGCGGCGGAACCGAGCGCGGCAGCCAGCGCTTCGGTCATTTCCTCCTCCAAAGCGGCGAGGCGCTCGAGCGCAATGGCCGCCTCGGTCGTGCGTCCGCCGGTCAGCGCGGCTTGCGCGCGCCCGAATTCGCCGGCCTCGGCGAGACGCAATTCGGCGACCTGCGCGAACCGCGCGTCGCAGAACGGCGCCGCGCGAATGAACAGCGCGCTGTCGTGGCAGCGCTGGCCGGACACGCGGAAAGCCCAGTGCGTATAGGATTGCTTCCACCGCGGCGCGATCGAGTCCGCACGTACGTCGTGCGCCAACGCGCGGATCGCGGCCGGCCCGAACAGGACCGCAACGTTTCCGCGCTTTGGCGGGGCGACTCGGCGCAGATTGTCGAGGCTCAATTCCAAGGCGCCACGGTACACCTCCTCGAGCGACGGTCGGCGTTCGCGGGCGCCGATCACCCAGGCCATCCGCGCCTTGCCGGTATAGATGCCGTCCGCGCGCCAGGCGGCGAGGAAATCCTCCAGGCGCAGCGGCGTCGCAACGAAGCCGTTGGGGTCGTGCACAACGACCTCGGCATTGCGGACATCGAGGACCACGACCGCATGGTCGGCGCCGCGCAGATGCAGATGGTTGGGATCATAGGTGAGGAATCCCGCGTCCAGCATTCCCGCTACGACCGGTCCGCGCGCGACCCGTTCGGCGAGCCAGGCCAGCGCCGCCTGCTCGGATGCGTCCGCGTATAATTCGTAGGCGTAGCCAAGGAGCTGGGGCAGACGCTCGCCGGCGAGATGGTAGGGGATGCCGTTGACCGCAAGCCCGCCGTCGGCTCCGCGGACATAGGTAAAACCGAAGGGCTCGCTGCTGACGCATTCGAGAAAAGGAAGGTCGTAGCGGTCGCCGCGGGCGTCGAGGACCATCTTGAAGCAGCGCACCAAACAATAGCTGATGCGGCCGACGAAGGGGACATCGCGGTTCGGCATGGCCATTCTTAGCCTTACAATCTACCCTTGGCTTGATCGTTCTTGCGCCAACACCGGCTATTTTTCCAGTCGCGCGACGATCTCGACATGCGCGGCGTAGCGGAACTGGTCGACCGGCGTGACCTCGAGGAGCCGATAGCCGGCGCGGACGAGCTCACTGGCGTCGCGGGCGAACGTGGCCGGATTGCAGGACACCGCGACGATGCGAGCAACCTTGCTCGCCGCCAGCTCGCGCGCCTGCGCCTGTGCGCCCTGGCGCGGCGGATCGAAGACGACGGCGTCGAAGCGCTTGAGCTCCGCCGCCGCGAGCGGCCGCCGGAAGAGGTCGCGCGTTTCGACGTCGATCGGCCTGAGGCCGGCGGCAGTCGCCGCACCGCGCTTGAGCGCGGCGAGCGCGGCTTCGTCGTCATCGACGGCGAGGACGCGGGCGCGCTCGGCGAGGCGAAGCGCGAACGGGCCGATGCCGGAGAACAGGTCGGCGATGATCGCGGCGTCGGCGCAGGCGGCGAGAACGAGGCGGGCGAGCGTCGCCTCGCCTTCGGCGGTGGCTTGCAGGAACGCGGCCGGCGGCAGCTGCACGGTTGCGTTGCCGATGCGCAAGGTCGGCGGCCGCTGCTGCGCGATCAACTCGCCGTGGCGGGTGAGGCGGGCGAGATTGCGCTCCTGCGCAACGCGCGCGAGCGCGCTCATCAGCGGCGCCGGCAGCGGGCCGGAGCCGCGCACGTCGACGTCGAGGCCGGCATCGGTCGCAGTGGCCTGGATGTCGAGCGGCTTGTTCGCGGGATCGAGCGTTTCGGCGATCGCCCAAGCGGTGTTGAGCGCACCGTCGAGGCTTTTGGCCAAAACCGGACAGCGGTCGATCGGGATGATGTGATGCGCGCGCGCGGCGGAGAAGCCGACCTCAAGCACCCCATGCGTGCCGCTCCGGGCGTGGAACACGACCCGGCGGCGGCCTTCGCCATGCGCGTCGATGAGGTCGGCGACTGGGGCATCGAGGCCGGCCTGCCGCAGCGCCGCGACGAGGAGGTCGCGCTTCCACGCGCGATAATGGGCAGTGTCCCAGTGCTGCACGGCACAGCCGCCGCACACGCCGAAATGCGGACAGATCGGCGCGATGCGCTCCGCGCTTGCCGCAGCGACGTGAACCAGATGCCGGCGGTCGGGATGGCCGGCGACTTGATCGACCTCGACGGTCTCGCCCGGCAGCGCACCGGAGACGTAGATCGGACCGCCGGCGCCGTCGGCGATGCCGTCGCCGCGGTGGCCGATCCGGTCGATCGTGAGCCGCTCAGTCACGCTCGGCCTCGATGAAGAACTCAGCGTTGCCATCGCCGCCGCGGATCGGTGACGGCATCAGGCCGCCGACGCGCCAATGCTGCGCGGCGAGAAATGCCGCAATCGCGTCGCAGACCGCGGCATGGACTGCGCCTTCGCGCACGATGCCTTTCTTGCCGTCGCGGCGCGCCGCCTCGAATTGCGGCTTGATCAGCGCCACGAGCGTTGCCCGCGCGGGCATGAGCTTGCCGATCGCGGGCAGCACCAGCTTGAGCGAAATGAAGCTCACATCCACGGTCGCAAAATCCGGCGGCTCGGGGAGCCGCGACGGATCGAGCTTACGGATATCGGTTGCTTCAAGCGACACAATCTGCGGCCGGCCGCGCAGCGAAGTGTGCAGCTGGCCGCGGCCGACATCGACCGCAAAGACGCGCCGCGCGCCGCGCTCGAGGAGCACTTGGGTAAAGCCGCCGGTCGAGGCGCCGACATCGAGACAGACGCGGCCGGCGACATCGAGATGAAAATGGTCGAGCGCGGCCGCAAGCTTGACGCCGCCGCGCGAGACATAGGGATGCTCCGGCTCGGCCTCGATCGCGGCGGCGGTGGAGATCTCCTCCGACGGTTTGCGCACCGGCACCCCGTCGGCGCAGACACGTCCGGCCGCAATCGCTGCCTGCGCCCGCGCGCGGCTCTCGAACAGGCCGCGCTCGACGAGGAGCCGATCGGCGCGTCGGCGAGGGGTCATGGGATTCATCCTCCCCCCGCTTTCGCGGGGAAGGATGGTCTACGAGCGCACGAACTTCACGACGTCGCCGCGCAAATTCTGCCCGAGTGCCTCGAACGCCTTGGTGACAATGCCTTTGCTGTCGAGGCCGGCTTTCGCGTACATCGCGTTCGGCGAGTCCTGGTCGATGAAGACGTCCGGCAGCACCATGGTGCGGATCTTCAGGCCGCGGTCGAGCACGCCCTGCTCGGCAAGCGTCTGCAACACGAAAGCGCCGAAGCCGCCGATCGAGCCTTCCTCGATGGTGAGCAGCACTTCGTGCTCGCGCGCGAGCCGCAGCAGCAGATCGACGTCGAGCGGCTTGGCGAAACGCGCATCGGCGACCGTGGTCGAAAGGCCGAGGGCGGCGAGCTCGTCGGCCGCCTTGAGGCATTCGCCGAGCCGGGCGCCGTAGGAGAACAGCGCGACCTTGGTGCCTTCGCGCAGGATGCGGCCCTTGCCGATCTCGAGCGGCTTGCCTTCTTCCGGCATCGGCACGCCGCGGCCCTCGCCGCGCGGATAGCGCAACGCCGAAGGCCGGTCGTCGATGGCAACCGCCGTCGCCACCATGTGTGCCAGGTCGGCCTCGTCGGCAGCCGCCATCAGCACGAAACCGGGCAGGCACCCGAGATAGGCGATATCGAAGGAGCCGGCATGCGTCGGGCCGTCGGCGCCGACCAGGCCGGCGCGGTCCATGGCGAAGCGCACCGGCAGCCGCTGGATGGCGACGTCGTGCACGACCTGGTCGTAGGCGCGCTGCAGGAAGGTCGAATAGATGGTGGCGAACGGCTTGTAGCCTTCGGTCGCAAGCCCGGCCGCAAACGTCACGCCGTGCTGCTCGGCGATGCCGACATCGAAGGTGCGATCGGGAAACTCTTTCTGGAACAGGTCCACGCCGGTGCCCGAGGGCATCGCCGCGGTAATGGCGACGATCTTCGGGTCCTTGCGCGCTTCCTTGATCAGGCTTTCGCCGTAGACCTTCTGATAAGCGGGCGCCGCCGCCTTGGCCTTGACCTGCGCGCCGGTGGCGACGTCGAACTTGACCACGCCGTGATATTTGTCGGCGGAGTTCTCCGCCGGGGCGTAGCCTTTGCCCTTCTGGGTGACGACGTGCACCAAGAACGGCCCGTTCTTGGCGTCGCGCACGTTCTTCAGCACCGGCAGAAGATGGTCGATGTTGTGGCCGTCGATCGGACCGACATAGAAGAAGCCGAGCTCGTCGAACAGCGTGCCGCCGGTGACCAGACCGCGCGCGTATTCCTCCATCGCCAGCGCGCGCTTCTCCAGCATCTTCGTCGGCATGCGCTTGGCAATCTGGCGGAACAGGTTGCGTACGCGGCGATAGCCGCGACCGGAGACGCGGCGAGCAAGATAGGCGGAAAGCGCGCCGACCGGCGGCGCGATCGACATGTCGTTGTCGTTGAGCACCACGATCAGGCGCGAGTCCATCGAGCCGGCATTGTTCATCGCTTCATAGGCCATGCCGGCGGACATGGCGCCGTCGCCGATCACGGCGATGACGTTGTTCTGTTTGTTCTCGAGGTCGCGGGCGACCGCCATGCCGAGCGCCGCGGAGATCGAGGTCGAGGAATGCGCGGCGCCGAAGGCATCGTATTCGCTTTCGGCACGCTTGGTGAAACCGGACAAGCCGTCGCCCTGGCGCAGTGTGCGGATGCGGTCGCGCCGGCCGGTGAGAATCTTGTGCGGATAGGCCTGGTGACCGACGTCCCAAACCAGCCGATCATTCGGCGTGTCGAATACGTAATGCAGCGCGACGGTGAGCTCGATCACGCCGAGCCCGGCGCCCAAGTGCCCGCCGGTTACGGCGACAGCGTCGATCGTTTCCTGCCGCAATTCATCGGCCAGCTGGCGCAACTGGCCGGGGTCGAGCTTCCTGAGATCGCTGGGCACTTTGACGCGGTCGAGCAACGGGGACTTTGACGGAACGGTCACGCGAATGCTCCTACGTTACTAGCCGTGTTGGCCGTTGGGGCCTAAATGGCGTGTATTTTGAAGGCCGCGCGCGCCCGTCCACTGGCACACACGCACAAAACCCTTGACCCTTACACCATTCCCGGCCGGAAAGGCAATTTCGGCAAATTGTCGGTCGTGTCGCAGTTCGAATTTTCGCCTTGTGGCTCAGTGGCTTCCGTTAAGGCATACTCCGAACCTGAGGGAGTCCTATGCCTTGGCGAACGCGGCATATAGCGCCATGTTCCCGACGACGCTACCCGTCGAATGACGGTTTCTTGACGAGTGTTGCCTTCTCGCACCAAGTTCCACGGATTAAGAGTGAATCGACAGAGTTTCCGGATGCCCCGAGGCCGTAAGGGCGAAAAGCGTCCCGCAGATGTGATCGGCAACGCGATCCATGTCATGCGGATCGCGACGGGGGCTACGGTATGCCGTCTGGCCTTACTAATGTTAGGCGGCGCAAACGGCGCAATCGGATGAGTTAGCGCGTCTTGGCCCTCGAAACCTACCGGAAAAAGCGCCAATTCGACGTGACACCGGAACCGCGCGGCCGCCGCGGGGCCCCAGGCGGCCATCGCTACGTCATTCAGAAGCACGCGGCGCGGCGGTTGCACTACGATTTGCGGCTTGAGCTCGACGGCGTGATGAAGAGCTGGGCGGTGACGCGCGGCCCGAGCCTCGATCCGAACGAAAAGCGTCTTGCCGTCCGCGTCGAAGATCATCCGATCGAATACAACACTTTCGAGGGCACGATCCCGGAATGGCGAGTATGGCGGCGGTACCGTCATGATCTGGGATCGGGGGCGCTGGGTCCCGGACGGCGATCCGCACAAGGCCTACGCCAAGGGTCACCTCGTCTTCGATCTCGAGGGCGAGAAACTCCACGGCCGCTGGCATCTCGTGCGCATGCGCACGCAAGAGCGCGAGCGGCACGAGAACTGGCTCCTGATCAAAGGCAAGGACGAGGCAGCGCGCGGGCCGCGGGCGCCGGACGTGCTCGAAGAAAAGTCGCGCTCGGTCGCGACCGGCCGCTCGATCGAGGAGATCGCCGCCGGCAAGGGCGGCAAGAAACGTGTCTGGCATAGCAATCGTACCGCCAAGCTGCCGGACCAGGCGCAGTTCAAGCAAAAAATAAGAAAGCTCGCGGCCAGGCCGGCGAGGGGACCGAGAACGAAGGCGAAGCCGGACGCATCCGGCGCCGCGAGCAAGCGCGGGCAAAAAACACGGCGTGGCGAAACGGCAAAATCCGGTAAACCGCTCCCCGACTTCGTTCCGCTCAGTCTGGCGATGCTCTACGCCAAGGCGCCGAGCGGGCCGGATTGGATTCACGAGATCAAATTCGACGGCTATCGCCTGGAGGCGCGGCTCGACCACGGCAAGGTGCGCCTGCTCACGCGCAAGCAGCAGGATTGGACGCACCGTTTCAAATCGGTCGCCAAGGCGGTGGCCGCGCTGCCGGCGGAAACCGCGCTCCTCGACGGCGAGGTGGTGGTGGAAGACGAGCGCGGTATCAGCGACTTCTCGCTGCTGCAGACCGACCTGAAAGAGGGACGCGATCACTTTATCTACTACGTCTTCGATCTTCTCTATCTCGACGGCCGCGATTTTACTTCCGCGCCATTGCTCGAACGCAAGGCCGCGCTGGCGCAACTCCTGCGCTCCACCGACAAGGCCGGCCCGATCCGCCATACCGACCATTTCGAGGAGGGCGGCCCGCTGATCCTCAAAAAAGCGTGCGAGCTAGGGCTCGAGGGTCTCATCTCCAAGCGCCGCAACGCGCCGTATCGCTCGGGCCGGACGGATAATTTCGTCAAGATCAAATGCCGCGGCCGCCAGGAATTCGTCGTCGCCGGCTACACACCGGCGGCCTCTTTGCCCAAGGCGATCGGCGCGCTGACCGTCGCCGTGCATGAGGACGGCGAGCTTCGTTATGCCGGAAGGGTCGGGACCGGCTATACGGAAAAGCTGGCGCGCGACTTGTTCAAGCGGCTCGAACCGCTGCGTACCGACCGCCGGCCGGTCGAATTGCCGGCCGACGAGCGGCGCAAGGACGTCATCTGGGTGAGGCCCGAGCTCGTCGTCGAGGCGGACTTTGCCGGCGTCACGCATGGCGGCGTGCTGCGGCAGGCGTCGTTCAAGGGGATTCGCGACGACAAGACGGCGAAGGACGTCGTGCGCGAGGTGCCGGCAGGGCAGGCGGCAAAGCCGGCCGCGGGACATTCGATGGGGGCGGCAATGGCTGCGAAAAAATCCGCGACGAGAATGCGGTCGGAGGATCGCAAGACCACGCGAACCAAAAGCCAAGACAACAAGAGCAAAGACAAGAAGGGGGACAGCGACGGCAAAGTCGCCGGCATTCGTCTGACCCACCCGGATCGGGTCTACTGGCCGGACGCCGGCATCAGCAAAAGGGATCTGGCGGAGTACTACGTCGCGGTTTGGGACTGGATCAGGCCGCACATCCTCGGCCGCGCGTTGTCGCTGGTGCGCTCTCCCGAGGGGATCGGCGGTGAGACCTTCTTTCAGAAGCATATCGCCGCCAACGTGAAATCTTCGCCGCTGCGCCATGTCGTCGCCGGCAAGGATCATGATGTGATCGCGGTGGAGACGCTCGAGGACCTGGTGGCGCTGGTGCAGACCGCCGCGTTGGAGATTCACGTGCGCGGCTCGCGCCTCGACAGCCTGGAGACCTGCGACCGTATCGTGTTCGACCTCGACCCCGGTGAAGGAGTTACCTGGCCGCAGATGATCGCCGCCGCGCGCGAGACGCGCGAGCGGCTCCAGGCGGAAAAACTCGAAAGCTTCGTCAAGCTTTCCGGCGGCAAGGGCGTGCATGTCGCGGTGCCGATCGCCGACACCGACTGGGACACGGCGAAACTCTTCGCCCAGCGCATCGCCGCGGCGATGTCCGCCGACAGCCCGAAGCTTTATCTCGCCAAGATGACCAAGGCGCTGCGCAAAGGCCGTATCTTCATCGATTATTTCCGCAACTCGCGCGAGGCGACCTCGGTCGCGCCCTATTCGACGCGTGCACGCCCCGGCGCGCCGGTCTCTGCGCCGGTCGGCTGGGAGCGGCTCTCGCGCACCACCGGCGGCGGCGATTTTACCCTGCGCGACGTAGCGAAGCGCCTCAAAGACGACGCCTGGGCCGACATCGGCAAGCTACGCCAGAAGCTGCCGGCCAAATCCGTCCCCCGCCGCGGCGCTTCCTGAGAAGTTATCGCGCAACTGAACCAAAGTTCCCGCTCCTCGTTGAGGTGACACCCACAGAGGAGAAAATCATGGACGAGCATCGAGTCACGGGAACCGCCAGGCAGGTCGGCGGAAAAATCGAGGAAGGTTTTGGCCGCGTTGCGGGCGATCCCAAACGGGAAGTGCAAGGGATTTTGGACCAGGCGCAAGGAAGCGCCGAACGGCTCTACGGCCAGGCCAAGGACGCGGCGAGTGGAGCGGCTGAAGGCGTCCGCACGGCTGCCGTATCTGTCGAAGATATATTGCGCAACACGATCGAAACCCGGCCGTATACCGCCGCCGCCATCGCTCTCGGCATCGGCTGGCTTCTTGGCCGGACGCATCGCCCGCTCTAGGACCCCGGCGCAAAACGCGCACGGAACAAATAATTCGCCGCGGCGTTCGTTCTAACGAAAGATCGCCACGGCCTCAGGCGGATCGGGCGGCGTTCTTGCGGCCCGTTTAAGCCCGGCGCACCGGGCTTTTCTTTTGCCACAACCATTCCAAAGGAGAACGCGAATGTTGAAGTTGGCTTATGCGACGGCGATCGTCGCCGTCTTGAGTGTTCCCGCGGTCGCTGACACCATGAATGCGCGAATGCTGCGGGAAATGCCCACCGATTCGGTGACGGTGACCGATTGGTACAAACAGAGCGTCTATGATCCGAACGACAAGAAGATCGGCGAGGTCAAGGACGTGCTCGTTGACAAGTCGGGGAAGGTGACCTCGCTGATCATCGGCGTCGGCGGTTTTCTCGGCGCCGGTGAAAAGGACGTCGCCGTTCCTTTCGACTCCGTGCGCGTCACCAGCAAGAACAATAACAAATGGTACCTGGTGATGAACACGACCAAGGATGAGCTCAAAGGCGCTCCCTGGCTTCAAATACGACAGCGATACTACGAGCTGGGTCCCGGACCGGAAGTAGAACTGCCGCTCGGCGATCAGCTGCGTGCGCGTCGACGGCGCCCTTTCGGCGAGAGCCGACGCTTGTTGGCGCGCACGCGCTTTCTCAAGACGCGCAGCACTTTGCCGGCGACGGCATTGTCGCGGCGGCCGGTCGCGAGGGCCGAGGCGGCCGCCATTTGAACTTCTCCGGCCGCGGCAATCTTTTCCGCGATCATGCGGCTTGCTTCGGTTCGCCCGCGCGCTCCGCCCGCCGCCAGGCGCATTAGGCGAAGAGCCACGACGCTTTGCATCTCCATTCCAAGCTGTATCGTCTGAAAGCCCAATGCGATCCACGGGTTGAACACAGAGCACCGCTGGTTGGAGAAATAGCTTCGGCTTCGACGAGGCAATTCCGATACATTGCCAACGCGGTCCGGGCGAAACTCGTTCCCGCAATCCAGAGTGCATGGACGATCCGGCGCACACGATCGCGCTCTATGGCTGTAAACCGTGAGCCATTCGATCGGCGCGCCACGCCGCGTTCACCCCGCAAGCCGCAATCGCTCCGCCTTCGGCTCGAAGCGCGAGCGGAAAATCTCCGCGTCGAGCGGGTCCTCGAAGCAATAGCGAACGAACGCGGCGTAGTCGTCTTCGACATACATGTCGAACTTGCCGACATATCTGATGAGGAAGTTCATGATCTCGCTGTCATCAGCGAGCTGCTGCCGCGGCAGCACCACCTGGTGCGGGCATTCGGCGTCGAGTTTGCGCAGCCAAGCGCTGCGTTTGTCCGGGTCCATGGCCGTCTCCACCGTGACTCAGACGGCGAATTGTTCTCTTTTTGTTCGCGCCCGTCAAGAGCCCGTTTCGAAGAGCCCTAACCAAAGGTTGACGCTGCGGAATGGCCGTCGAAACCGCCGGCTTGGCGTATTCCGCGGGCTGCCCGGGCTGCCGGAGTCAGCGTCCGCTGCTCAAGCCGGAACGCGGCCTTTCACGGCGTTGGCGAACGCTTCGTAGGTAATTCGTCCATTGGCGTCGGCGGGCAATTGTGCGCGCAGCCGCGCGCGCAGCTCCTCGCGCGTGCCCGTCGGCAATTTGCTGATCGCGTTGCCGGCGAGACCGACCGGCGCGCTGTTCGACTCCCAGAAATCGTCGAAGCCGGAATAGGCGACGGTAATACGGATCACCCGCGCGGCAACCGCTTGCAACCCGGCTTTCTCCCACAGGGCTTGCAGATTATCCGCCCGCGAGGCCGCGGTTGCGAGCTGAGACGGAAGCGCAAGCTCCAGCGATTTCATCGCGGCATAGATCGGCCGCAGCGGCATGCCGCCGCCTTCGATATCCCACATATAGGTCGCGACCGAGCCGCCGGGGCGGACCACGCGCGCCATTTCCGCGACCGCCTTGGCCGGATCGGGGACGAAGACAATCACCAGCCCCATGGCGGCGACATCGAAGCTGCCGTCGGCAAAAGGCAGCGCCTGCGCGTCGCCGATGCGGAATTGCGCCATCTTCGCGCCGGGCCGCTGCCGCGCATAAGCGAGCTGGCCTTCCGATGGATCGACCGCGGCGACCGCGGCCGGGGCGCAGCGCGCGATCAGTGCCTCGGTGAAGGCGCCATTGCCGCAACCGACGTCGAGCCAGCGAAGACCTTTTGCAGCGTCGAGCCAGTCGAGGAAGGTGTCGCCGGCGAGGCGGCTCCAGCGGCCCATGATCCGCTCATAGGCTTTTCCGTCGGTAAAAAGTTGCGCGGCTTCGCTCATCAAGCACTCCGCTCGGCAATGCGAGCGGAGGCGGGTCGGCGGACCCGCCTCCGGATTTGCGCCGCGATGCGGCCTCGGTCGGCTCAGTAGAACGCGCCGTAGACCACATCCACGATCTCGCCGGTGGTGACGTTCACCAGCACCAGATCGGGTCCGTAGCGCACCCACTGGAAGCCGGGATCCGGCGCGGCCACGCCCAGCGCCGCCCAGTCGGCATAATAGAAGGCCGGTGCGAGGAAGAGCGGCGGCAGAATTGCGCCGGCGGCCCAGCGCCGATAGGCCCAGCCGGACGGATAAGCATAGGGCGCGGCGTGGATCCGATTGATCATGTGGCCGCGGTAGCTGAACTGGGCCCCGACGGGCCCCCCGACACGCTGCCCGGCCATGGGGCCGCCGACATGAGCTCCAGCTCCGCCGGGGCCGGGCCGGACGAACGCCTTATTGCCGCCGCCTGGGGGCGGTCCGCCGCCGCCCGACCGCATTGCGGGCTTGCCGGCCGGATGATGCGGAGGCGGCTGCTGAGCCATGACCAGGCTGGGCAGCGCGAGCGCGAGCATCGCGGCTATGGCGATCATGCGTAACATGAAGACTCCTTTGTGGTTCGAGACGCCCTATAGGGCGCAGATTAGCAAAGCGCTGGCGCGCTGTAAGTGCCGTGCCCGGTCACATTTTTTCACCGGCAGCTTCCGCCGCTTGGCCGAGAACGACACCCCCTAGAGCCGTTTCGCCACCTCCTCGAGCATGACCTCGGTCGCGCCGCCGCCGATGTTCTGCGCCCGCGCGTCGCGCGCCATGCGCTCGATCGTGCTCTCGCGCATGAAGCCCATGCCGCCGTGGAACTGGAGGCAGGCGTAGGTGACTTCGTTGACCAGCTCGCCGCAAAAGGCCTTGACCATGGAGACTTCCTTGGTGGCGTCGATGCCTTGCGTATCGAGCCAGGCCGCGTGGTAGACGAGCTGGCGGCCGGCTTCGACCTTGCTCGCCAGCATCGCCAGGCGCTGACGGATCGCATCTTTCTCCCATAGCGGGGCGCCGAAAGCCTTGCGCGTGCGCACATAATCGAGCGTGAGCTCGATCGCGGCCTGCGCCTCGCCCATCGTCACCGCGCCGATCACGGTGCGCTCGTTCTGGAAATTCCGCATGATGGCGCGGAAGCCGCTGCCTTCTTCGCCCAGCCGGTTTTCGGCCGGGATGCGGCAGTTCTCGAAATGCAGCTCCGCGGTGTCGGAAGAGCGCCAGCCGTGCTTGTCGAGGGCGCGGGCGACGTTGAAACCGGGCGTGCCCTTCTCGACCAGGAACATCGTCACCGACCGGCTCGGCGGGCCGGATCGGTCGGTCTTCGCCGCCACGCAATAAAGATCGCCATAGACGCCGTTGGTGATGAACATCTTGGCGCCGTCGAGAACGTAGCTGTCGCCATCGCGCCGCGCGAAGCTGCGGATGCCTTTCACGTCGGAGCCGGCATCCGGCTCGGTCACCGCGACGGCGGTGATGACCTCGCCGGAAATGATGCGCGGCATCCATTTGTCCTTCTGCACTTCGCTGCCGGAGTTGAAGACATGGACCGAGGCCATGTCGGTATGATCGAGGACCGTGTAGGAGACGCCGGTGAAGGTCGAACGCCCCAGCTCCTCCGCCAGCACCACGCTGCCGAGCGCGTCCATCTCCGATCCGCCATAGCGGGCCGGATAGCGGATGCCGAAAAATCCCAAGCTGCCCATGCGGCGCAGCACCTCGCGCGGCACGTAACCCTGCTCCTCCCAGGGGAGCGCCTTCGGCTTGATCTCGGTCTCGACAAAGCGGCGCACCTGCGCGCGCAGCATCTCGTGCTGCTCCGAAAAGTATGGCGATCGAAGATTGGGCAAGTGCGGCCCAACGGCATCGGACCTGACATCGGCCATTCTACTCATGACGCTCACCACCTCCCTGGCGTTGCGTTCTTCTTACATCGCTTCGGCCGCCAGTATAATCGAGTTTGCGGCGGCGCGCCGCCCTAGGGCGCCGGCGCGACCGTCATCAGCTTGTGCGCGCGCTTGACCGTGGTTTGACCCCGGAAGGTCGCAGTCGCGGCATCGTCCTGGCGAATGCTGCGGGTCATGCCGTCCTCGACCTCGATGTCGGTGCGGCTGTCGAGCTTGATGGCGAACTGGCTGAGGAGGTCGTCGAGCTTTTGCGACCCGTCGCCGCCGCCGAGCCGCTGCGCCAGGTTGCTGAGGAACTCGCGGATCGTCTCCGGGTCGAACACGGCCGTGCGCACGAAGTGAACCTTGCCGGTCGCCGGATCGGCGCTGTCAATGGCGAGGGTCGCGTTCGACTTGATCGGCGCTCCGCCGAACAGGTTGGGCACTTCGCCGATTTCGTGCCGCGTCTCGCCGGGATGCAGCCCGGTATTTTGTCCGAGCGCCAGCGTTGCCAGGCTCGACAAGTAGATTTTCGGCGCCTGCTTTTCGTCGGCGACCATCTGGTTCGCCAAGCGCCGCAGCGCGTCCGCCGCGGGTTTGTTCGGCAAAGCCGCAGCCAAACGATCGATCGCCGCGTGGACGGCTGTTCCCAGCTCGTCGAGATTGTCGACGTGCAGCGGCGCGCCGTTGGCGCCGGTGGTCCCGCGCACGACCAGATTCTCGAACAGCTTGTTCAGCGGCTCGACCAGCGCCGCGGTGCGCTGGTCGCCCTGATAGTCGGCTTTGCGCACCACAAAGGTGACGCGAAATCCATCGGCAAGTTTCTCCTCGATGGTCAATTCGGATGTCATCGCCCGCGCGGTCTTCTGCACGCGCCCGTCCCTGTCTTCCTCGGTCGAGGTGTCAAGCTGGATGATCCAATGGCTGCCGACCGGCGGATCGTAGGGGCGCTCGATCCATTCGGCGGCGCGCGCTGCCGCGGCGCCGGCGAATGCCGCGGCCCAGATCAACGCCAACATCGCGGCCGCTTGCGCCGGCGTGGTGCGTGGCGCGGCCGCGCCTTTACTCGACATCGAGCGGCTCGGTGCCGGTCGGCTTGCCGGATGCGTCGAGCGTGATCTTTTCCACCCGCGCTTCCGCTTGCCGCAGCAAATCCTCGCAGCGGCGCTTGAGCGCTTCGCCCCGCTCATAGATGGCGACCGATTCCTCGAGCGGCACCTTGCCTTCTTCGAGCCGTCTGACAATCGTTTCCAATTCCTCGATCGCGCGCTCGAACGACAATTGTCCGACCTCGGTCACGTTCTGATTATTTTGCGTGTTTTGCTGCGCCATCGCCGGCTCTCCGCATCGTAGCCCGGATTTCGCTCCGCTCGATCCCGGCTACATCTACCACATTACCCGTGCATCAGCGCGGTGACATGCGCGGCGACCGAGTTCGCCAGGCCCTGCAGATCGTAGCCGCCTTCGAGCAGCGACACGACGCGGCCGCCGGCGCAGCGATCGGCGATGTCCATGATCTTGCGCGTCGCCCAGGCAAAGTCGTCCTCGACTAGATTGAGATTAGCCAACGGATCGCGCATATGGGCGTCGAAGCCGGCGGAGATGATGATGAGCTCCGGCCGGAACTCGGCAAGCCGCGGCAGCACCCGGCTCTCGAACGCGGCGCGGAACGCTTCGCCGCCGTCGCCCGGCCGCAACGGTGCATTGACGATGGTATTGTGCTCGCCGGATTTGCCGACCGCGCCGGTGCCGGGAAACAGCGGCATCTGGTGGGTCGAGCAATACATCACCGTCTTGTCCGCCCAGAAAATGTCCTGCGAGCCGTTGCCGTGATGCACGTCGAAATCGACGATCGCCGCGCGGGCAATGCCGTGACGATCCTGCGCATGACGCGCCGCGATCGCGGCGTTGCCGAATAGGCAAAAGCCCATCGGCCGCGCGATCTCGGCATGGTGGCCGGGCGGTCGGGCGGCGACGAAGGCATTCGCCGCCTTTTTCGCAAAGACCTCGTCGACCGCGTACACGGCGCCGCCGACCGCGCGCAACGCCGCTTCGAAGCTCCCGGGCGACATCGAGGTGTCGGCGTCGATCCGCACCAGGCCTTCCCTCGGCGTCGCGTCGCGAATCTGCTCGACATAATCCATGGGGTGGCACAGCGCGATCGTTTCCAACGACGCAAACGGCGCCTCGGCGCGCGCCAGCGATTGGAATTTCTCCGCTTCGAGCGCGCGGACGATGGCGCGCAGCCGGTCCGGCCGCTCGGGATGGCCGGCAGGAGTCAAGTGTTCAAGGCAGGCAGGGTGGGTGATGAAGAGCGTCGACATCGAATGTTTGACTTTAGACCTGATCCACACTTAAGCCAGCGCGGCCGGCCAGGGAAGGTGGCGGGCTCCAGATTCGAGCCACACCCGCCCGGACAACGGCAACGAACGGTCGAGGACCAGCGATGCAATTCAGCGGCCTGCACCATCTCACGGCCATTTCCGCCGACATCAAGGCCAACCGCGCCTTCTATACAGGCGTGCTTGGATTGCGGCTGGTCAAGAAGTCGATCAACCAGGACGACGTGAAGGCCTATCATCTCTACTACGCCGACGGGCGGGGCAGCCCGGGCAGCGACGTCACCTTCTTCGACTGGCAACGCGAACCGGAACAGCGCGGAACCGGCAGCATCAGCCGCACCGGTTTGCGCGTGGCCGACGCCGCCAGCCTGTCATGGTGGCACGCGCATCTGTCCCGCGCCGGCGTGTCGGTCGGCGAAATCGGGGGGCGCGATGGCCGGCAGACCTTCGACTTCGAGGATCCCGAGGGCCAGCGGCTCGCTCTGGTCGTCGATGCCGCGGCGGAACCGGGGCACGCCTGGGACAAGAGCCCGATTCCGCGACAGCACCAGATCCGCGGCATCGGTCCGGTCACGTTGAGCGTGGCCGATCTGGCGCCGACCGATCGGCTCCTTTCCGAAGTGCTGAACATGCGCCGCGTGCGCGACTATCCGAACCCGAGCAACAAGAAGGACAGCGTCCACGTCTATACGATGGGCGCGGGAGGGGCGGCTGCCGAACTGCATGTCGCGGTCGAGCCCGATCTGCCGCGGGCGAAGGAGGGGGCGGGCGGCGTGCATCACGTCGCGTTGCGCACGCCGGACGATGCGCAATATGGCGCCTGGGCGGAGCGGCTCGACGCCGCGAAAGTGCGCAACAGCGGCAAGATCGACCGCTATTATTTTCACAGCCTTTATTTCCGCGAGCCGAACGGGATTCTGTTCGAGATCGCGACCGACGGGCCGGGCTTCGCCGTCGACGAGCCGGCCGAGTCGCTCGGCGAGCGGCTCTCCGTTCCGCCCTTCCTCGAAGCGCGTCGCGCCGAGATCGAGGCCGGGTTGAAGCCGATTTAGGAGGCCAGCACCGCGTCGGCGCCGAGAACGCCGGCAGCGCCTTCGACGATGATACGTTCGATCGCTGCCGCCTGAACGGAATAATTCTCGGCGAAAAAGCGCGCCAGCGCGATGCGGGGAGCGGCCTCCGGGCCAAGCCGCAGCGCGGCGAGCGCCTGTTGCGCCAAGAGGCAGCCGCCGCCGGCGAGACCAAAGAGGCGCAGATACGGGCTGGCGCCGGCGAGCGCCTGGTCGGCTTCCTTGTCGAGGCGCGCGAGCAACCAGTGCGTCGCGCGCGTCAGGCTCTCGACCGCTTCCTGCAGCCTTACGCCGGTCCAGCCCAAAGCCGGGTCGTTGGTTGCGTTCACCGCCTCGACGATGCCGCGCAGCTCGCCGAGATAGGCTTCCACCACCGCGCCGCCGCCGAGCGGCAGCTTGCGGGTGACGAGATCGATCGCCTGAATCCCGTTGGTGCCTTCGTAGATCGGCGCGATGCGCGCGTCGCGCAGGAGCTGCGCCGCGCCCGTCTCCTCGATGAAGCCCATGCCGCCATGCACCTGTACGCCGAGCGAGGCGACCTCGATGCCGATTTCGGTGGAGAACGCCTTGGCGACCGGGGTGAGCAGCGAGGCGCGATGGTGCGCCGCCTGCCGCGCCGCTTGGTCACTGCCGCGCTCGGCATGATCGAGCGCGAGCGCGGTCGCGTAGCAGATGGTGCGCGCGGCCTGGGTCAGCGCGCGCATGCTGAGCAGCATGCGCTTGACGTCGGGGTGCGCGATGATCGGCGCCGCTTCCGTTGCCGGCATTCCGGCGACGCGGCCTTGCCGGCGTTCGCGCGCGTAGGCGAGCGCCTGCTGGGTGGCGCGCTCGGCGACGCCGACGCCCTGCAGGCCGACGGCAAGCCGGGCGCGGTTCATCATCGTGAACATGCAGGCCATGCCGCTGTTCTCTTCGCCGATGATGAAGCCGGTCGCGCCGCCTTGGTCGCCGAAGATCATAGTGCAGGTCGGCGAGCCGTGGATGCCGAGCTTGTGCTCGACCGAATGGGCGCGCACGTCGTTGCGCTTGCCGGGCGAACCGTCGGCGTTGAGCAGGAATTTCGGCACCAGGAACAACGAAATGCCGCGCGTGCCGGGCGGCGCGTCGGGCAGCCGCGCCAGCACGAAATGGATGATGTTGTCGGTGAGGTCGTGCTCGCCATAGGTGATGAATATTTTCTGGCCCTTGATGCGATAGGTGCCGTCTCCCGCGCGTTCGGCGCGCGTGCGCAGTGCGCCGACGTCGGAGCCGGCCTGCGGCTCGGTGAGCTGCATCGTGGCGATCCATTCGCCGCTGATGAGCTTTTCCAGATAAGCGCGCTTGAGCGGCTCGCTGCCATGGGCGCTGAACGCGTCGATCGCCGACATGCTCACCAGCGGGCCGACGCCGAACGCCATCGAGGCCGCGTTCCACATTTCGACGCAGGCGGCGTTGAGCACTTGCGGCAGGCCTTGGCCGCCCCACTGGCTCGGCGCCGCCAGCCCGTTCCAGCCGCCCTTTCGCCAGGCGTCATAGGCTTCCTTCCAGCCGGGCGCGGTGGTGACGGCGCCGTCCTCGAAGATCACGCCATCCTGGTCGCCGACCCGGTTGAGCGGCGCGATGATCTCGCCGGCCATGCGGCCGGCTTCGGCTAGCACCGCCTCGACATCATCCATGGCAAGGTCGCCGAAAAAGCCGTCGGCCAGCGCCGGCACGAGCGCGGTGCCGTATTTGAGGGCAAAGCCCATGTCGGCGAGTGGGGCGTTGTAGGTCACGGAGAGCCTCCCCGGCATTGCGTCGGCTCGCGCGGCGAGCCGGTGACATCATCACATCATTATCGTGTGCGAGTAGCGTTGCCTATGGCGGATCGGCGCAAAGCGGGAACGCGCGGCAACGGGGAGGGCGGCCAGCGGGCGTCGACCAAAGACGCAATCGCGGCTGCGCGTGCACCTTTACAATGACG
This sequence comes from uncultured Alphaproteobacteria bacterium, assembly GCA_963850855.1. Classification (GTDB taxonomy): domain Bacteria; phylum Pseudomonadota; class Alphaproteobacteria; order Rhizobiales; family Xanthobacteraceae; genus BOG-931. The sequence goes on along the minus strand of CAWKNH010000018.1, from coordinate 1,756 downwards.
GAAGGCTCGCATATCCGAGCGCGGATGTCTTTGCGCTTCCGGCAAATCCTCACCTCCCGCAAGACCCTTGTGTCCCTTCGTGAAAATCCCGATACGGTGGCATTGGCGATCATCGGCGCCTTTCTCGCCTGCCGACTCGGCATCGCCGCTGTGCTCGGCTTTGCCGTCGATGAAAGCTACGCGGTCGCCAGTGCGCGCGATCTCAGTCTCTCCTATTTCGACCATCCGCCGCTGCATTACTGGATCGCGCACGCGTTCATGCCGCTGCTCGGCGACGGTCATGCGCTCAGATTGCCGTTCATAGTCCTGTTCGCCGGCTCGACCTGGCTTCTCTATCGGCTCACCTGCCGGCTTTTCAGCGCTTGGGCCGGCGTCTGGGCGGCGCTGGCGTTCAACCTCTCGTTCTTCTTCACGGTTTCCGCCGGCGGCTGGATTGTTCCCGACGGTCCGCTCATCTTCTGTCTTCTCGCCGCGGCGCTGACGCTCGCGAACGCGTTCTTTCCCGCCGCCGCGGCTCCTTCGCCGTGGCGGACATGGATCCCTGCCGGAATTTGGCTGGGGCTTGCCGGGCTCTCCAAATATCACGCCGTGCTGTTTGCTCTCAGCCTGCTGCTCTATCTCCTGAGCGTGCCGGAACGCCGCCGTGTTCTGCTGCATCCGGCTCCCTGGGCCGGAGCGTTCGTCGCGCTCGCGATGTTCACACCGGTCCTGATCTGGAACGCGCAGCACGATTGGGTCTCGTTCATCTTTCAGGGCGGCCGGGGTTTCGCTTATCTGAGCCAGGATGCTGCGCAAAGCGCGCGCCATGTCGGCAATGTGCTGGTCAACGCCGCCGGCCAAGCGGCCTGGATCTCTCCTTGGATCGTCGTGCCGTTGGTGCTCGCCGCCTGGCAGGCGCTGCGGGCGGGACGCCGGCGTGAGCAATCCTGGTATTGCCTCTGTCTTGGCCTGCCGACGATCTTGTTTTTCACCATCATTCCGCTGTGGGGACGCCAAGGGTTGCCGCATTGGCCGATGTCCGGCTGGCTGATGCTTTATCCGCTCCTCGGCGACTATCTCGAGCGCGCCGCGAGCCGCCAATGGCCGCGCCGCTGGGCGATCTCTTCTGCAGCGTTGTTTGCGGCATTGGCGCTGATCATTGTCGGTCACGCGGCGACCGGCTTCGGCAAGCTCGTTGTCCCCGAAGCTTTCCGGCGCGGCGACCCGACGCTTGAAGCGTTCGAATGGACGCCGCTGCGCCGTGAGCTCGCGGCCCGAAATTATCTCGAGCGCAAGAACCTGTTCGTCGTCGCGCCCAATTGGATCGACGCCGGCAGGATCGATCAGGCGCTGGGCGGCGCCTTGCCTGTGGTCGCGTTCGCCGATGCGAGGAATTTCGCTTCGCGCGACGATCAACACTCGTTCGTCGGCTGGGACGCGTTGATCATCGGCGTTAAGATCGAGCCGTACGTCGAGAAGCGCCTGCGGCCGTTCTTCGATTCAATCGAGGAGCTGCCGTCGTTTTCGTTCGGCCGCGCCGGAATGCAGGAAATCAAGCTGCGGATATTCCTGGCCAGGAAGCTGTTGATGCCCTTTCCGCCGTTTTATGCGCGTGACGCGACTGCGCGGAACGGGCGTGGTTGATCCGCGCCGGCCGCGTCGCTATGGTCCGGCCGCGTCGCCGCGCGGCGCGCCGGCGCGTTGGGGCGTAGCCAAGTGGTAAGGCAGCGGATTTTGATTCCGCCATTCCCAGGTTCGAATCCTGGCGCCCCAGCCA
>CAWKNH010000017.1:0-44549 GCA_963850855.1 uncultured Alphaproteobacteria bacterium | reverse complement strand
GAAGGCTGTTGCTCATCCCCTGAGCTACGGGGCCGTAAGCGCTTTTTCGCCTGATACTTTTAGGTGGGCTCTCGGCCGTAGTCTCGGCGGCTGAAACACCCACGCCACGCTTTTGGAAACCGCGTCGCGGCATTTTAGTCGGCTTTCGAGTTGGGGCAAAGGGAAGCCTTGCTCGCGCTGGGATGCGCGTCTCCGGAGCGCAATTGGCCGAGGCGTCGCGCCCCGGTCCTCAGTCGTCATGATGTCGATCGGCGGCAAAAATCCGATCGCGCCCGGTTTTAGGTTGCGCGCCGGGGCAGGGGATAGTCGCCTCTCTGATAAAGGCGATGGATATCCTCACTGTCGAAGCGGTCGTCTCCGACCTGCATCCATGCGCCGAGAGTGCGAACAGCGGGAAAGTCTTCGACCGCGAAGCGAATGGCCTCCGCGGCCGTGGCGAAGCGACGATAGCCAAGCTGCTGCCGCGCACGGCTCTTGCGCTTTCCCACGAACAATTCTGCCGGCAGGCAGTAGTCAAACGCCATACTCGCCTCCAGCAGCAGGCCGGGTCGAACCGCCTGCGCGCCCGGGCCGCGGCGCTTCTTGGCGGCCCAGCGGAGAAGATACCACGCCAAACCGATCCCGGCGAGGAGGACGGCCCGTCAAATAAAGGATAATCTCTAAGAAACGCGGACCAAGATGATTCGGCCTAGCCGGGCCATGCTGCCGCGGAGAAGTCGATGAATGACACGCGCACGCTTTTTGCCGGAATGGGAGCGTGAAACGCCCGCAGGTCGAGCGATCGCGGCGGCGGGCCTTGAAACGAACACATCTTTGTCCCATATGGTGCGTTAGCCGTGATTGGCTCCGGCGAGCCGCGTGTGCGGATTCCCGTCAAAACGGTCATTCCCGTCAAACGGTCTCTGGCTCGCTTTTTCATCCTCATTGGCACCTGGATCGCGCGGGTGCCGTGTTTGACCCGCAATGCGGGACGCGGCGCAACCGCCGCGCCAACGCGCCAACAGAAAGTTATTCATTGACCTCCTTTGACGGCTTTGGCCTTGACGACGCGATTACGCGTGCAATCGCAGAAGAAAAGTACGCGACTCCAACGCCGATCCAGGTGCAGACCATCCCGATCGTCATGTCGCGCCGCGACGTGATCGGAATTGCTCAAACCGGCACCGGAAAAACCGCCGCATTTGCTCTGCCGATCCTGCATCAGCTGATCGCGAATCCGCGGCCCGCGGAGCGCAAAAGCTGCCGCGTCCTGGTGCTCAGCCCGACGCGCGAGCTGTCCGGCCAGATCCTGGAGAGCTTCCGCACCTACGGCCGGCATCTGCGCATCCGAACCGCGCTGGCGATCGGCGGCGTTCCCATGGGCGGACAGGTGCGTGCGCTGCTCAACGGCGTAGACGTACTCGTCGCCACGCCGGGACGGCTGCTCGATCTGAGCAGGAACAACGCGCTCCGCCTGGGCGGCGTCGAATTCTTCGTGCTCGACGAAGCCGATAGAATGCTCGACATGGGCTTCATTCACGACATTCGCAAAATCGTCGCCAAGCTTCCGGCGAAGCGGCAGACGCTGCTGTTTTCCGCGACGATGCCGCACGCCATCGCCGAACTCGCGGTGCAGCTGTTGCGGGACCCGGTCAATGTCGCCGTGACGCCGGTCGCTTCGACCGTCGAGCGCGTCGAGCAGCGGGTCATCCGCGTCGATCGCGGCGCCAAGCCCGCTGTCCTCGTCGAGGTCTTGCGGCGCGAGGCAATCGATCGTGCCCTGATCTTCACGCGGACCAAGCATGGCGCCGATAAGGTCGTCCGCGGCTTGATCAAGGCCGGCCTGCCGGCGCAGGCGATCCATGGCAACAAGTCGCAAAGTCAGCGCGAGCGCGTGCTCGCCGCGTTCCGCAAGGGCGATGTCAAAGCTCTCGTTGCTACCGATATCGCCGCGCGCGGCATCGACGTGGACGGCATCAGCCACGTGGTGAATTTCGACCTGCCCAACATCCCGGAAACCTACGTGCACCGGATCGGCCGTACGGCGCGGGCGGGGGCCGATGGGATCGCCATCTCGTTGTGCGATGCCGAGGAGCTGCCGTTCCTGCGCGACATCGAGAAGCTGATCCGCAAGTCCATTCCGGTGACCGACAGCCGCGCCCGGCCGGGCCGGACCGAGGCGCCGAAAATTGAGCGCCATGCCGGCGAGCGGCCCGATCATTCCTCGGGTAGGCGGCGGAATTCTCGCCAAGGCGAGGCGGCGCGCTCCAACGGGCATCACGGGCATCAAGGACAACCCGGGGAATCCCCGGATGGAATTGGCTCCGTCGCGTTCCTGCAGCGCAGCGCCCGAGCGAGCCGCCAAGGCGCGCGCGGCGCTCCGCATCGGGCCAATCATCCAAGAGGATCGTGACATGGCAAAAGAAGAACTCCTGCAGTTTGACGGCCTGGTGACCGAGATATTGCCCGACGCGCGCTATCGCGTTCAGCTCGATGCCGGGCATGAGGTCGTGGCTTACACCGCCGGAAGGATGAAAAAGAACCGGATCAAAACCCTGGCCGGCGATCGGGTGACGATCGAGATGTCGCCCTATGATCTGGAAAAAGGACGATTGATCTTCCGTCACAAGGAGGAGCGCGCCGGATCGGGCGGCGCTCCGGCGCAGCGCAGGAATTTTCGCCGGCGGTGATCAGCGATGTTCGATGCGCCGGCCAACAACGACAATGACGTCACACCACACCGGGGCAAGACCATGCGAATATTCATTTTCAAGTCCGAGGCAAAGCCGGATTTGCGCGCGTTCGGCGGCGATTTGACCGGCAGCCAGCTGCCCAAGCAGTTCAGGCCGTGGCGGGCGATCGGCGCTATCGCGCCCGACGGAGATCCTCCGCATGAGCTATCCCGTGACGCGATCGAAGCGGCCATCAAAGACCGGGGTTTTCAGCTTTGGCGCATGAGCAAGAAGGAAGGGAGTCCGGATCGGACTTAAATCACATCCAATGCGAACCACAAGCGCGACGCCGCTGGAGGAATCCGCGATGACAGACCGCACCCACAAGTTCAAGGTCGGGCAAACCGTCGATCTCATCCCTTCGATATCGCGATCGGCGGCGAGCGGACACTACGAAATCGTCAGCCTACGGCCGGCCGAAGGCCAAGGTCCGCAGTATCGCATCAAGAGCAGAAGCGAAACCCACGAGCGCGTCGTGGCGGAGAGCGACCTCAGACTTTCAGTACGTGTGAAATTCGATTAATGGGTGGCCGCGGCGGCGCCTTTCGCCGCCCGGGCACGGCGCAATGAACCGGCCGGGCACCGGAGGGAGCCGACAATGTTCAAGATACTCGAGCTCAAAGGCACGGATGTTGCCCCGGCGGCGGAAGTCGGTCGTGGATACTTCACGCAGGAAGAGGCCAAGGCTGCGGTCAAGCGGCATCTGCGGACATTCAGGGCATCCGGGCACAACCCCGAAGGAAATTATTGGTGGGCGCGCGATGCCGAAGGCCTGCGGAAATGCTGGATTTCCAGCATCGAGTGAAAAAGCGGCGGTGAGCTTCTGTGCTTAATTTTCCCAACCAAAGCCGGGTTTTCGATCCGACGCGCCGCGCCGTGCGGTTCTGGGGACATGATAGCGCGATGGAGTGGTCGTTCTTCGTAACCGAAGATGCGCTCAAGCGGTTGCAACCGAAAATGGCCCGCGATGTGGCGAGCCTGCTTCTCGCCTTCGATACCAATCGGGCCGCGATCTACGCAGCCGCCATGCGGGTGTATAAGCGGGAGCGAAAAGGTTCTTACGAACTTTCGGCGACGGATTTTTGATATCGCCTCAGGAACGGTCGCCGTTCATATGGCGCCGACATTGCATTTATCGAAAATCCCGAGATGCTTCTGCGCTTCGATGGGCATGTCGGGGACGCGGATGACGCGGCCCATAAAGGTCGCCCACGGCTTTTCGGCGGTCGGTTGAAGCTGGGCAAAATTCCAAAATTGCTGCTCTTTCATCTCGATTTCGGTGACGGCGTTGTCGAGAATCCAAGAGCGGAGCATGCTGAGCCGGCTTCCCTCGGCGTTTTTGAACATTGTCTCCGGCACAGCTTTTCTCATCTTCTATTCCTTTGGCTGGGCGATCGAAACCTGCACCGGTCCGCCGTCTCAGCCGGTAGACTATTGGCATGCCATTGGTAACCTTTCCCTTAGGACCAAGGCACGCGTTTGCGCACCGATTCGGCGCAAGCCGCGCTCCGGAGCGCGACCTATTGGCCTTCCGGGTCGGCGCGGGACGACTATCAGAATTTCTTGCGGACGTCCTTGTCAGCCGGCCGCGCTGGCGTGAACGGCGTGAACGGCGCGGCCGCCGGAGCGTTTTTCTTCTTGTTCTTGTCCGCCTTCGGCTTCTTCTTCTCGCGATTGCTTCGCATTTGACCCTTTGCCATCTGGTTTCCTCGCTGCTCGGGTTTGAACGTATAGCGCGCGGATTGGCAGGGCGCTAGCTTTCGCCTGAGAGCCGCTTGAAGTCGGCAAGCACGGCGGCAACCAGCTTTTGTCGGCGCGGGTCCTCGGCAGCGAGTGTCGTCGAAAAGAGATTGAGGAGGTAGCCGGCTTTTTCGGCGGCTTCTTCCCAATTCGCTGCCGGCGACGCCAGCAAGTGAGCTTCCAATTCGTCCTGCCGAAGGCGCAATGCCTTCTCGTTCTCTTCCACGCCGGCTAGGAGACGGCGGAGATCGGTCGCTTTTTGCGCGGCCATCCCGCGATGCTGATCAAGATCGATCGTCTTTTCGGTCACGACCGGACGCTGGGGCGGGTTAGCGGATATTCGACGCTCTCGTACAGCCGACGGATGTCGGCGCTGCCGTATCTGCGCTCGTCGACTTCGAGAAACGCGCCGACAAGACATTCCGGCGGCAGATCTTCCATGGCGAAACGGATGGCCTGCGCGGCTCGCTCGAATCGCTTGTAACCAAAAGGCTCACGCCGCGGCGGCCGCCGTCGGGTCGGATAGAGTTCGGCCAAGGCGTTGTAGTCGAATTCGGCCATCTGACCGCTCCATGAAACGGATGAAACAACCATCTGAATGATCAGCATTCAAACGATAGCATGAATATAGGCACAAAATGCAGCGTTACCAGGGCCAACTGCGCGCCATTGTTGCCGAAATCGCGGCCGCCCGACAATATTACGTCGATTTATGTTGCTTTGCGTCGTAGACATCTGCGGCGCGGTTCCAGTGTGCGCCGTCATCTGTCGGTGACTTGAGCGGTTAATCATTGTAGGGTTGCAAGAGTTGCTCGCTCTCGCCGGTTGCCGTGCCTGTCACGGCAGCAGCAAAGACCGTCCGGAGATCGCGGCCAATTCTTCCGCTGACCGTGCAAGAGCAGACGACGCGGCTGTCGCATCTGCGATCGAGGATGGAGAGAACTTTGCAGGATGGACCGAAAGTCGATGCCGGCGCCGCTGTGACCGATCTGCGCGCCTTGGCGCAGAGTCTCGCACGATATCGCCAACCGAACCATGGACGCAGCATCATCGAAGTTCTGATTACGGTCGTACCGTTCGTTCTCCTTTGGCTGGCGATGTGGTTCTCGCTCCAGGTCGGATACGGACTTTATTTGCTGTTCGCCATTCCCGCCGCGGGCTTTCTTGTCCGCTTGTTCATGATCCAGCACGATTGCGGTCACGGCTCGTTCTTTCGCCATCGATTGGTGAACGACTGGGTCGGCCGCGTGATCGGCGTGTTCACGCTCACGCCTTATGATTCCTGGCGACGCGCGCACGGCATCCATCACGCGACATCGGGTAATCTCGATCAACGCGGCGTTGGCGACATCGAGACGCTCACCGTGCGCGAATATCTGGCGCTGCCGCGCTGGCGCCGGTTCGCCTATCGCCTCTATCGCTATCCGATCGTCATGTTCGGCGTCGGCCCGATCTATCTGTTCTTCCTGCGCCACCGGCTTCCCTTGGCGCTGAGGCAAGCAGGCTGGTTGTCCTGGGTCAGCACCATGGCAACCAACGGCGGGACCGCGCTGGTCGTGGCCGGCATGATCTGGTGGGTCGGCGTCGGGCCGTTCGTGCTGGTGCATCTGCCGATTACGCTTGTCGGCGGCGCGGCCGGGGTGTGGCTGTTCTACGTTCAGCACCAATTCGAACATACGGTCTGGTCTGAAGACCGAGAGTGGAGCTTTTCGACGGCGGCGCTGTACGGGAGCTCACACTATGAGCTGCCGCCAATGCTTCGCTGGTTTACCGCCAATATCGGCATGCACCATATTCACCACCTATGCAGCCGAATTCCTTTTTATCGGCTGCCGCTCGCGCTTCGCCGTCATCCCGAGCTGGCGACCGTCGGCCGGCTCACTCTCGGTCAAAGTCTTGCGTGCGTGCGCCTCGTGCTGTGGGATGAAACGGCGCACCGGCTCATTTCATTTCGCGAACTGCGAACTCGGTTCGGCGACGCCTCGGGTCGGGCGCGACGCGCATCCACGCTCTCTGATCGGTGACGACGGCCGGTTTGGCTCGGGCGCGATTGCATTACAATTCTTGTTGGCGCGTTGCTGCATCGGGTTTGCTGCTGGCGTCCGCCTTGCAAAGGCCACGCTTATCTTCTAAGTGTGGCCATCGAGATTTGGCCGGACAATCGGGCCGTATCGCCTTCGCTGAATGCCAGGCGCACGTTCAGACCCCTCCAAACATCGACGAATCGAGCAGCAAGTCGCGCGACCGCGCGACTTTAGCTCAAGTGCCCTGAATCAGCGAAAGGATACCCTTATGATTACCGGCACCGTAAAGTTCTACAACGATCAAAAAGGCTTCGGCTTCATTCAACCGGACGACGGCAGCAAGGACGTCTTCGTTCACGCGACCGCGCTCGAGCGCGCCGGAATGCGTGGATTGGTCCAAGGCCAAAAGGTCGCCTTCGATACGCAGGAGGATAGCCGCAGCGGCAAGATTGCCGTCGGCACCATCCAGGCGGCGTGACGCCACGAGCAGCGAATCGAAACCGCCCCCCAAAGGGGCGGTTTTTTTGTTCCGGGCGTGTTGCGGACGATGCGGCGGCCAAGCTTTGCCGGCCAATCTTGCAGGATTGTGGTGGGTGTCTCCCGGATGATTGATCATTCCGATTTTTCCGTTGTCGTAAAAGAAATGGCGCGTTCGCCAAAATCGTGGGGATGGGAGATTTATCGCGCCGGGAGAAAGAGCCCGATCGAGCGCTCCGATGCTTTTTTCGCGACAATGACCGAGGCCGACCGCGCCGGAAAAGCGTCGCTCAGATTGCTGCTGAGCGAATATCCTTGAGCGTGCGAATGCAAGCTTCGAAAAGGCCGTCTTAAGGGGCGGCGGCGAGGGCGTCACGGCCTTGCGTTTTTGGCGGCAAACACGCTGATCCGATATGATTGCTAAGTTTTAAGCTTCGACCTGGCCGCTTCGGTCACGACCTCGACACGATCTTTTCTTCAACTGCGCGCCGGGTGAAATTGCGCACCCTCCGGAGGAGATCACCGATGCTTTCGTTCGTCCGCGCCGGCCTTATCGTCGCGTTGTTTGCTCTCGCGCCGTTGGCCGCCGTCGCCGCCGAAAAACCCTTTCAGAACAGCGCCCTCGCCAACAGCGCGGTTAAGCTAGAGGCGCAGATCAAGGCCGACGCCGGGACACCAACCAAGCCGCTTCCTCAGATCCGGCGCGATGCCGACGCGGCCTTCGCCAAGAACGATTTCCGCACCGGCATGGCGCTCCTCGGCCAGATCGTTGCCGGGGCACCGACCGACGCCACGACTTGGCTGCGCCTCGCGCGCACCGTCCTGCAAATCCGCCCGGCGAGCGAGGATGAGCGCAAGCTTCTGCTCGAGCGCGCGTCGACCGCCGCCTACATCGCCTACCAGCGTACCACCAGCCGGAGCGAGGAGGCGGACGGCCTCGCGCTTCTCGGCAATACGTTGAGCCAGCGCGAGCAATGGCGCCCGGCGCTCGACGCCTTGCGGCTGTCGCTCGAGCTGCACGAGGTGGCCGATGTGCGCGGCCAATACGAGCGGCTTCGCCAGGAGCATGGCTTCCGCGTGCTCGACTATACCATCGACGCCGACACTGCTTCGCCGCGCGCCTGTTTCCAGTTCTCCGAGAGCCTGCCGGCGCGCAGCGACTTCTCGCCTTTCGTCGTCGTGTCCGGCACCGACAAGCCGGCGCTGTCGGTCGACGAGAGGCAGCTCTGCGTCGAGGGCCTCAAGCACGGCGAGCACACGAGCGTCACCTTGCGCGCCGGGCTGCCGTCAACCGTGCACGAGACTTTGTCGAAGTCGGCGGAGTTCGCGGTCTATGTGCGCGACCGCAAGCCCTTCGTACGCTTCTCCACGACCGCCTATGTGCTGCCGCGCGTCGGCCAGAACGGGATTCCGGTCGTCAGCGTCAACACGCGTTCCGTCGCGGTCGAAATCTACCGCCTCGGCGACCGCAGCCTGATCGACGCCACCGGCGGAGGCGGCGATTCCGGCCGCGGCGATTTCCAGCGCAGCCTTTATCGCTACGACCTCGAGCGGCTCAAGGAATCGCGCGGCGTCTTTGTGTGGAAGGGCGAGCTTGCCGTCGAGTCGCAGCCGCTCAACGCCGAGATTACCACCGCCTTCCCGGTCGAGCAGGCGGTGGGCGAGCTCAAGCCCGGCATCTACGTGATGGTGGCGCAGCCGCAGGAAACCAAGAACCTCGACAACGAATACGATGCGCTGGCGACCCAGTGGTTCATCGTTTCCGATCTCGGCCTTACCGCGTTCTCCGGCAATGACGGCATCCATGCCTTCGTCAATTCGCTGGCGACGACCGAGGCCAAGAGCGGCGTCGAGGTCCGGCTTATCTCCCGCGGCAATGAGGTTCTGGCCACGCGCCGCACCGACGCGAGCGGCCACGCGCAGTTCGAGGCCGGGCTGGCGAACGGGGAGGGGGGCTCCGCCCCGGCGATGCTCTCCGTGACCGATGCGCAGAGCGACTACGCCTTCCTTAGTCTCAAGGCCCCGGCCTTCGATCTCACCGACCGCGGCGTCGGCGGCCGTCCGGCGCCGACCGGGCTCGACGCCTTCGTCTATGCGGAACGGGGCGTCTATCGTTCCGGCGAGACCGCCTACATCACCGCGCTGTTGCGCGACGCGCAGGGTGCGGGGGCTGCCGGCGTGCCGTTGACCCTCGTCGTCGAGCGCCCGGACGGGGTCGAATTCCGCCGCGCCCTGGTCGCGGATCAGGGCGTCGGCGGCCATGCCCTCACCTTGGCCTTGCCGCCTTCGGCGCCGACGGGAACGTGGCACGTGCACGCCTTCACCGATCCGAAACGGCCGGCGGTCGGTGAGACCAGCTTCCTGGTCGAGGACTACGTGCCCGACCGCGTCGAGTTCGACCTGAAATCGTCGGCCGCCGGTATCTCGCAGCGCGCCCCGGCCAAGGTCGATGTCGCCGGCCGCTTCCTTTACGGCGCTCCGGCCGCGAACCTCGATCTCGAGGGCGACGTCACCGTCGCCGTGACCAAAGAGCGGCTCGGCTTTGCCGGCTATCAATTCGGCCTCGACGACGAGGAGGTCCAGCCGGTCCAGCGGCAGCTCGAGGATCTGCCGGCGACCGATGCCGCGGGCAAGGCAAGCTTCGCCGTCAATCTCGACAAGGTGCCGGTAAGCACGCATCCACTCGAGGCGCAAATTACCGTGCGCATGGCCGAGCCTGGCGGCCGCGCCGTCGAGCACAAGCTCGCTTTGCCGGTCGCTGCGAACGGCAACATGATCGGCGTGAAGCCGCTATTTTCCGGCCGCTCGCTCGCCGAGGGCGCCAACGCTACCTTCGACGTTGTCCTGATCGCACCCGACAATACGGCGGTCGCGCAGCGCGGCCTTACCTACGAGCTTTTGCGCATCGACACGCATTATCAGTTTTACAAACGTGACGGCAGCTGGAACTACGAGCCGGTCAAGACCACGACGCGCGTCGCTGACGGCACCGTCGACGTGACCATGGACCGCTCGGCGCGCATTTCGCTGCCGGTGAAATTCGGCCGCTATCGGCTGCAGGTGTCGGGCGCCGATCCCGGCGGTGCGCTGACCTCGGTCGCTTTCGATGCCGGCTGGTATGTCGAGGCGAACGCCGACACGCCCGACATGCTCGAAGTCGCGCTCGACAAGGCCGAGTACCTGCCGGGCGACACCATGACGCTCGCCGTCACCGCGCGCAACGCGGGAAAGCTGACCCTCAATGTGATCGGCGACAAGCTCCTGGCGAGCCAGACCGCGGACGTGAAGCCGGGCGTCGTCCAGATCAAGGTGCCGGTCGGCCGCGACTGGGGCGCCGGCGCTTACATCGTGGCGACGCTGCGCCGCCCGCTCGATGCACCCGCGCAGCGCATGCCCGGCCGCGCTATCGGCATACAGTGGTTCTCGATTGATCGCGCCGCCAAGACGCTCAGCCTCGAGGTCAAGCCGCCGTCGTTGTTGCGGCCGAACACCACCTTGCGCATCCCGGTCAAAATCGGCGGTCTCGCGGCCGGCGAAGATGCGCGAATCGTGGTCGCCGCCGTCGACGTCGGCATTCTCAATCTCACCAACTACAAGCCGCCTTCGCCGGACGATTATTATCTCGGCCAGCGGGCGCTATCGGCGGAGATCCGCGATCTCTACGGCGACCTGATCGACGGCATGCAAGGTGCGCGCGGCCAGATCCGCAGCGGCGGCGACGAGAGCGCGCAGCTGCAAGGCAATCCGCCCACCGGGCCGCCGGTCGCGCTCTATTCCGGCATCGTCAGCGTCGGCGCCGACGGCAATGCGGAGGTCGCCTTCGATGTCCCCGACTTCGCCGGCACGCTTCGCGTCATGGCGGTGGCCTGGAGCAAGGACAGGATCGGCCACGGCACGGCCGACGTCGTCGTCCGCGATCCGGTCGTGCTCACAGCGACGCTGCCGCGCTTCCTCCTTCCCGGCGACCATTCGAGCCTGCATCTCGACCTCGACAATGTCGAAGGCCAGGCGGGCGACTATGCGATTGCGGTCACCGCTGCTGATGCGGTCGCCTCCGAGCTGGGCGCGCCGCAGAAGCTCACGCTGCGCGCCAAAGAGCGCGGCGCCTTGGCGGTCCCGATCACGGCGACGGCCGCCGGCGTGGGCGCGGTGCGCGTGCGCGTCAGCGGGCCCGCGGGCTTTGCTCTCGACCGGAATTTCACGCTGGCGGTGCGATCCCCGGCGCAGATCCTGGCGCGGCGCACGGTGAAACCGATCGCCAAGGGTGAAAGCCTGACGCTGTCGAGCGATCTGTTTGCCGATCTCGTCCCCGGCACCGGTTCGGTCTCGATCTCGGTCGGCGCCTCGACCGCGCTCGATGCGGCGGCGTTGCTCGCCGCGCTCGAGCGCTATCCGTACCGCTGCTCCGAGCAGATCACGAGCCGCGCGCTGCCGCTCCTTTACGCGAGCGATCTCGCCAAGGAGGCGCATCTCGCGCTCGATGTCACCACCGAGCAGCGCATTCGCGACGCCATCGAGGCGCTGCTCACGCGCCAGGATTCCACCGGCTCGTTCGGCCTGTGGGGCGTCGGCGGCGACGATGTCTGGCTCAACTCCTATGTCAGCGATTTCCTCACACGCGCGCGCGAGCACAAATTCGCCGTGCCCGACGGCGCGTTCAAGCTGGCGCTCGACCGGTTGCGCAATGCCGTCGCCAACACCACCGACGTCGGCAAGAATGGCGGCACCGATCTCGCCTACGCGCTTTATGTGCTCGCCCGCAATGGGGCGGCGCCGATCGGCGATCTGCGCTACCTCGCCGACGCCAAGCTTGACGCGCTAGCGACGCCGATCGCTAAGGCGCAGATCGCCGCTGCGCTCGCTTTGGTCGGCGACCGCGCCCGCGCCGAGCACGCCTATGCCGCGGCGCTCGCCGCCATTACCGCGCAGTCGCCGACCGATCTCGTGAGCCGTCAGGATTACGGCTCGACCCTGCGCGATGCCGCCGCGCTCGTTGCGCTCGCCGCGGAGGGTGGCGCACCGCGCGCGACCGTGCAGAGCGCGGTCGAGAAGGTCGAGGCGACGCGCGCCTCCTTGCGCCTGACCTCCACGCAAGAGGATGCGTGGCTGTTGCTCGCGGCCAGCGCCATGGCCAAGGACGCCGGCAAAATCTCGCTCGATGTCGGCGGCGCGGTGATGCAGCGTCCGCTGTTCCGCACCATCCGCGCCGGCGACTTGAAGGAGCCGTTGCGCGTGGCCAATACCGGCGAGGACGAAGTCAAGGCGGTGGTGACCGTCGCCGGTGCGCCGCTCACGCCGGAGCCGGCGGCGGAAAAAGGCTTCAAGATCGAGCGCCTCACCTATACGCTCGGTGGCGACCCGGTCGATGCAAAGCAGGTCAAGCAGAACACCCGCCTGGTCGTGGTGCTGAAAATCACCGAGGCGCAGCCGCAATTCGGCCGCGTGATCGCCGCCGATTATCTGCCGGCCGGTTTCGAGATCGATAATCCGCACCTCGTCTCCTCCGGCGACACCGGCACGCTGTCGTGGATCACGGATGCGCAGGAGCCGGTGAACACCGAGTTCCGCGACGACCGCTTCACCGCGGCGTTCGAGCGCAAGAAGGACGACGCCGCGGTGTTCACCGTCGCCTATGTGGTGCGCGCGGTCGCGCCCGGCAGATATGTGCGCCCGCAGGCGAGCGTCGAGGACATGTACGCGCCTGACCGGTTCGGCCGCACCGCGACCGAAAGCGTGCAAGTGACCGCGGCGAAATGATCCGGCGATGACGAGACTGCGCGCCGTCGCCATCGCCGCTGCGCTCATCTGCGTAGCGCTGGGCATCGGCGCGTGGTCGATCGCTGCGCTCGGCCCGGCGCCGACCGGCGGCGCGCTGCAATTCTCGACCCGCGTGGTCGATCGCGAGGGCCGCTTGCTGCGCGCTTACGCCGCCGGCGAAGGTCGTTGGCGCTTGCCGGTGAAAGTGGCGGACGTCGATCCGCGCTTCTTCGACATGCTGTTCGCCTATGAGGACAAGCGCTTCCGCGCGCACCACGGCGTCGATCCCTTGGCGCTCGGCCGCGCGGCGTTCCAGCTTGCCAGCAGCGGGCGGATACGCTCGGGCGGCTCGACGCTGACCATGCAGGTGGCGCGGCTGCTCGAGCCGCGCAGCGGCCGGACTTTTGCGGCCAAGCTTCGGCAGATCGTGCGCGCGATCGAGATCGAGCGGGCACTGACCAAGGACGAGGTGCTCGCGCTCTATCTCGATCTCGCGCCCTATGGCGGCAACATCGAAGGCATCCGCGCCGCCTCGCTCGCCTATTTCGGCAAGGAGCCGCGCCGGCTCTCGCTTGCCGAAGCGGCGCTTCTTGTCGCCCTGCCGCAATCGCCGGAGCTGCGAAGGCCCGACCGTTCGGCCGACGCGGCGCGCAGCGCGAGAAATCGCGTGCTCGACCGCTTTGCCGCCTCGAGCCGCGTGCCGGCCGACGAGATCGCCCTCGCCGAGGCCGAACCGGTGCCTTCAGGCCGGCGCGCCATGCCCATGCTCGCGCCGCACGCCGCCGATCACGCGATCGCCGAGGCCGCGCCGGGAAGCGAGGTCCGGCTCACCATCGACGCCGAAATACAGAAGAATCTCGAAGCGTTGGTGCGCGAGCGCGTGCGCACGCTAGCGCTGACGCTCGGGCCCGATGTCTCGCTCGCTATGCTCGTTATCGACAACGCCACCGGCCACGTCGAGGCGCATGTCGGCTCGCCCAATTATTTCGACGAACGCCGCGCCGGCCAGGTGGACATGACCGAGGCACTGCGCTCGCCGGGCTCCACGCTGAAGCCGTTCATCTACGGCCTCGGTTTCGAGGATGGCTTCATTCATCCGGAAACTTTGATCGAGGACCGGCCGGTGCGTTACGGCGCCTATGCGCCGCAGAATTTCGATTTCACCTTCCAGGGCACGGTCACCATCCGCAAGGCGCTGCAGTTCTCGCTCAATGTGCCGGCGCTTGCGGTGCTCGACCAGGTGGGACCGAGCCGGCTGGCGGCGCGCCTCACCCAGGCCGGCGCCGCCCTGGTGCTGCCCGAGGGCGAGGCTCCGGGTCTCGCCATGGGCCTCGGCGGCGTCGGCATCAGGCTCTCCGATCTGGTGATGCTCTATGCCGGGATCGCGCGCCTCGGCACGGTGTTGCCTTTGAGCGAGCGCGACACCTCTGCATCCTTACCCCCGGCCGCTTCCCACAAGGGGGAAGGCAAGACACTGATGGCGCCGGTGGCCGCCTGGTATGTGAGCAATGTCCTCATCGGCACGCCGCCGCCGGAGAATGGCGCGCCGGGCCGTATCGCCTTCAAGACCGGCACCAGCTATGGCTACCGCGACGCCTGGTCGATTGGTTTCGATGGCAAGCACACGATCGGCGTGTGGGTTGGCCGGCCTGACGGCGCGCCGGTCCCGGGCCTGATCGGGCGCGCGGCCGCGGCGCCGATTCTGTTCGAGGCTTTCGCCCGGTTGCTGACGCCGCCGGCCGCGCTTGCGCATGCGCCCACGGGCGTGCTGGTGACCACCTCCGCTAAGCTGCCGCCGCCGCTCAAGCGTTTTGCGCCGGGCGATCTTGCTGGCGCCACGCAGCCGCGGCTGCATATTCTCTTTCCGCCGGATGGCGCCCGGCTCGAGCTCGCCACGACCGACGGCAAGCCAAATCCGGTCCCGCTCAAGATCACCGGCGCCAGCGCGCCGCTTACCGTTCTTGTCAACGGCATGCCGGTCTTGGGCGCGTCGTCGGGCCAATCCTCGGGCCAGTCGCGGGGGAACTTCTTCCGGCCGGCAGGCCCCGGTTTCGCCCGCGTGACGGTGATCGACGCCGCCGGGGCGACGGACAGCGTGGTCGTGCGCCTCGACGAGGGCGGCCAGCCTTGACGGGCGCTTCCCCGGCGCGCGCGCTTTCATTATTGTCGCCGCGACCGTGACCGAAGCTCATTCGCATCAGATCCGCTCTGCGCCGCAAGCGGACGCATTCCCGCGACGGTTTGCGGCAAACATCATGCGCGGGCTGCGCGCCACGGTTCGCGCGCCACGGGCGCGGCCGCCGCGGCTGCGCGCAACCGCCGTCGCCGCGGCGATCCTGACCGTGGCCGTCGTCATCGCGTCGATGTTTCTTCTCGATGTGGCGGCGAGCGCTTGGGCGCGCGATCTGCCGCGCTGGTTTGCCGACCCGTTCCAGGTGATCACCAAGCTCGGCCTTTCCGGCTGGTTCCTGTTTCCGCTCGGATTCATTCTCCTGGGGCTCGCTGCCGTCATGTCCGAGACGCTGCCGCGGCTCACCCAGGGTGTGTTCGCCGCGCTCGCGGTTCGCTGCGGATTCCTGTTCCTGGCGATCGGCGCGCCGGGCCTGTTCGTGACCATCGTCAAGCGCCTGATCGGCCGGGCGCGGCCGTTCGTCGGCGGCCACGACGATCCGTTTCTTTATGCGCCGTTCATCTGGCGTCCGGCCTACGCGGCCATGCCGTCGGGACATGCGACCACGGCGGCCGCGGCGGCGATCGCGTTCGGCGCCCTCTGGCCGCGCAGCCGGTGGGTCATGTGGCCCTATGCGCTGATCATCATGCTGAGCCGCGTCGTGGTTCTCGCCCATCATCCGAGCGACGTGATTGCCGGCGCGCTCGTCGGCGTCGTCGGCGCGCTCTGGGTGCGGCGCTACTTCGCGGCGCGGTGTCTCGGGTTTTACCCAGGCGATCTGAAGGCTCGTCCGTGGCCTTCGCTCAGGCGCATCAGAGCCGCCGCACGGCAAATCACCATCGGGTCGTAATCGTCAGCGGACAAACGACCAAGTTCGGTAAAAGAGCCGCTTGAACGAGCCGGCGACGACGCTTGCCCCACGGATGGCAACCGCGAAGACGCCTTCGGCATGGTTGGGACGCACGATATCCATGAACAGGCAGTACCTGATGTGATCGACCTTGTTGGTCGACCGATGGAACATCGTGTCGTCGAAAATGAACAATGGATCATCCCGCCAATAGTGAATTATGTCGTCCACTTGGATGAAGACGTTTCGGCTGTCGATCGGATCCAGGTTGTAAAGTACGCGGAACGTGAGCCGAATTGGACCGAAGTGCCATGACGTCCGCTCCCCCGAGTTGAACGCGGAAACCGCGATGGTCTTGATGTAGCGGTATTCCTTGGCGAAAGCCGGTATTTTCAAGTCGGTCAACTGCTCGGCTTCGTACCACTTGAAGGTCAGCATGCAACGCTTGTTCTGGCCGATCACCTTGGCAATGTGAGCCTTGATAAGCTCGCCATTGTCGACGAACGCGCGCACGCAGGCCTCGATCTCGCTGCGGTGCTCCTCCGGCAGGTCGGCAAGCGCGTATTGGCCCTTGTTCGGAAACGAAAACAAATCCGTCAGGAGATTGAAAGGCGATAGGAGCCAGGTCGGGATCCCGCGGCCCATGAAGTATTTCTCGATCAAATCAAAGGTGATCTTGCGGTGCCTGCCGACATCGAGCGCCCCGCAAACAACGAAGATCGTGGTGACAATCGGAAAGAAATAGAACGCCGGGAAAAGCACGACCGCGAAGCCGATCATGCGCCGGGCGCGTCTGATACCTTCATGGTCCAAGATACCTTTACGGTCCGAGATATCTTTATGGTCCCAGATATCTCTATGGTCCGAGATATCTTTATGATCCGAGATATCTTTATGGTCCGAGATACTCATCGTCTTATCGCTCGCGGGCGATCGCCTCACTGCAAGCGCGCGCAACTAAGCTTCGGGTAGCCCGCGCCCGCGGTCGCCAAATATAGACTCTGGGCTGGCGCGATGTCACCTGTCCGGACCAAGCGTCGCGCGCCGCTCAAATCCGCCGCCGTGGAACATTCACGCGCGTGCGGCGACGGCGAGCGCCGCAAAACCTTGCTCGAGATCGGCCAGCAGATCCTCGACGGATTCAAGGCCGATATGGAACCGAACTCCGGGTCCGCCGGGCGCCCAGCGGGTCGCGGTGCGGATCGGCGCACAGTCGAACGGAATGGCGAGGCTCTCGTAGCCGCCCCATGACGCGCCGATGCCGAACAATTCCAGCGTGTCGAGAAAAGCGTACACCGCCTTCTGCGATACCGGCTTGAGCACGATGCTGAACAACCCGCAGGCGCCGGTGAAATCGCGTTTCCACAGTGCGTGCCCCGGATGGCTCGCCACGGCCGGATGCAGCAGCCGGAGAACCTCGGGCCGCTGCTCGAGCCAGCGCGCGACGGCAAGCCCGGACTGGAAATGCCGATCGAGCCTGACCGCAAGCGTGCGCAGGCCGCGCAGGCCGAGATAGACGTCGTCGGGGCCGACGCACCATCCGCTGAAGCGCACGGTGTTCTTGAGCCCCGCCATTGTCGCATCGTTGGCGGAAACCGTGCCGAGCATCACGTCGGAATGGCCGCCGATATATTTGGTGCCAGCTTGGATCGAAAGGTCGACGCCATGCTCGAGCGGGCGGAAATAGAGCGGGGTCGCCCAGGTGTTATCCATGAGCACGAGCGCGCCTTTCGCATGCGCCGCCTCGGCAATGGCGCTGACGTCCTGCATCTCGAAGCTGAGCGAGCCCGGGGATTCGAGATAGACGACGCGCGTGTTCGGCTGGATCAATCCGGCAATCGCGGCGCCGGCGAGCGGATCATAATAGGTGGTGGTGACGCCGAGCCGGGTGAGAATCTGGTCGCAAAAAGTGCGCGTCGGCGCATAGGCGCTGTCGGTGACGAGCACATGGTCGCCGGCATGGACGACCGACAGCAAGGCCGCCGAGATCGCCGCCAGGCCCGAAGGCAGCAGCGCGACATGCGTACATTGCGGCCCTTCCAGCTCTTGCAGCGCGAATTCGAGCGCCTCGGTCGTCGGCGTGCCGCGGCGTCCATACTGGTAGTGCGCACGGTGGGCGACGTAGTCCTCGGCGCTCGGATAAAGCACGGTCGAGGCGTGATAGACCGGCGGGTTGACGAAGCCATGATAGGAGGCGGGATCGCGCCCGCCGGTGACCACCTGCGTGTGCGGACGTCGGGCCTTGCGGGGACGGTCATTGCTGCCCGCTTTCATGGCCGTGCCTCTCCTAATCCTGTGTGGCGGGGTAAACGCGGCCACAATGCGCTCAAAGAGCATTACCCCGGCATCGTATGCGCTCGTCAACCCCTTGACGTTGCAGTGTGATCGTTCTCAGATGCGGCCGACAAGCAAGAGCGGGCGCGGCGGGGAACGGGCTTCGCGGCGCGGCCATCCATCCTGAAAGGCCTGATCATGAAACGCCTCGCTACGGCAATGGCTTACGCAACTGTGCTGGCGTTCGGGACGCAAGCGGCGTGGGCGCAGACGCTCAATGCGATCAAGGATCGTGGTCAGCTCATTTGCGGCGCCAACGGCACTCTCGCCGGCTTCGGTCTCCCCGACCCGCAGGGCAACTGGACCGGCTTCGACGTCGACTTCTGCCGCGCTATAGCCGCGGCCATCTTCAACGACCCGAGCAAGATCAAGTTCGTCCCGCTGACGGCGAAGGATCGATTCACCGCGCTGCAATCCGGCGAGGTCGATGTGTTGTCGCGCAACACCACCTGGACGCTGTCGCGCGACACCTCGCTCGGGCTCGATTTCGCGGCCGTTACCTACTACGACGGCCAGGGCTTCATGGTGCGGAAATCGCTGAAAGTGAGCTCCGCGCTCGAACTCAATGACGCCGCCGTGTGCGTGCAGCAGGGCACGACGACCGAGCTCAACCTGGCCGACTATTTCCGCGCCAACCATATGGGGCTCAAGACGGTGACCTTCGCGACCGGCGACGAGGCGCTCAAGGCCTATGAATCGGGTCGCTGCGACACCTACACCACCGATTCCTCGGGCCTCTACGGCGAACGGCTCAAGCTCGCCGAACCGGCGGAGCACCTGGTGCTGCCGGAGATCATTTCCAAGGAGCCGCTCAGTCCGGCCGTGCGCCATGGCGACAGCCAATGGACCGACATCGTGCGCTGGACCCATTTCGCCATGGTCGACGCGGAGGAGCTCGGCGTCAGCAAGGCGAATGTCGACGAGAAGATGAAATCCGACGATCCGGAAACGCGGCGCATGCTGGGCGCCGAAGGCCAATACGGCGAGGCGCTCGGCCTGACCAATGACTGGGTCTATCGCATCATCAAGCATGTCGGCAATTACGGCGAGGTTTTCGAGCGCACTGTCGGCCAGGGCTCGCCCTTGAAGATCGTGCGCGGCCTCAACGCGCTGTGGACCAAGGGCGGCCTGCAATACGGACCGCCGTTCCGCTGAGCCGCTTTCCGCGCGCCCGTCGTTTTGCCGCGCGCCGGCCATGACCGATGAAGCCCAGACAGTGCCGCGCCGCACGCGCCGTCTCGGCGGCGTCGCGATTCAAATCGGCCTCGTTGTTCTCGTCGCCGCGTTGGCGTACGGCGCCATCCTCAATGCGGCGCAAAATCTGGCGCGCGCGCACATCGCCTCCGGCTTCGGCTTCTGGAACAATACCGCCGGCTTCGACATCAGCCAGGCGCTGATCAGCTATTCCGCCAGCACCTCGACATTCGGCCGCGCCTTCTGGGTCGGCCTGCTCAACACGCTGCTCGTCGCCGGGATCGGCATCGTGCTGGCGACCGTGCTCGGGTTCATCGTCGGCATCGCGCGGCTGTCGCGCAACTGGCTGGTGGCGCGGCTCGCCGGCGGCTATGTCGAGCTCATCCGCAACGTGCCGCTGCTTCTGCAAATTCTGTTCTGGTACCATGCCGTGCTGCAATCGCTGCCGAAGCTGCGCGAGCAGCATCGCGCTTCCTGGCGGCGGCATTCTCAACAATCGCGGCCTGTTTTTGCCGCGACCGCTGTTCGCACCGGGGTTCACCGTCGTTATTGGTGCTGCGCTCCTCGGCATCGTCGCTATGCTGCTCCTGCGTTGGTGGGCGCGCCGGCGCCGGGCGCAAACCGGCGAGCAGATCCGCGTTCTCTGGCCGGCGCTGGGCATCGTCTGCGGATTGCCGCTCGCCGCCTTTGTCCTGACCGGATTTCCGCTTGCCTTCGAAATTCCGGATCTCGGGCGCTTCAATGTGCGCGGCGGCTTGGAGGTCCTGCCGGAATTCGCCGCGCTGCTGATTGCTCTTTCCGTCTATACCGCCGCGTTCATCGCCGAGGTGGTGCGCGCCGGCATCCTCGCCGTGCCGCATGGCCAGGTCGAGGCAGCACAGGCGCTCGGCTTGCGCGCTCGGAGCACGCTGCGTCTCGTCGTCGTGCCACAGGCGATGCGCGTCATCGTGCCGCCGCTGACCGGCCAGTATCTCAATCTGATCAAGAACTCCTCGCTTGCCGTGGCCATCGCCTATCCCGATCTCGTCCAGGTTTTCGCCGGCAGTGTGCTCAATATCACCGGCCAAGCGGTCGAAGTGATCGCCATCACCATGGCGGTCTATCTCGCCATCAGCCTGTTCACGTCGTCGCTGATGAATCTTTACAGCCGCGCGACCATGATCGTGGAGCGCTGAGCGATGTCCGCGATCGAGCAACATTCGCTTTCCTATCTGCGCCGGGCGCCGGTGGAACGCCTGGCGCCGCCGGCGGCTCGCGCCGGACTATTCGGCTGGCTGCGGGCCAACTTGCTCTCCAGCCCGGCGAATATCGCGCTCACGCTCGTCTGCATTCTGTTCATCGCCTGGGCGCTCCCCTCGCTGCTGCAATTCTTCTTCATCGATGCGGTCTGGTCTGGTGCCGACCGGGAAGCCTGTCTTGCTTCGCCTGCGCAACCTCATCCGGGCGCGTGCTGGGCGTTCGTGCGCGTCTGGTTCTCCTACTTCGTCTACGGCTTCTACCCGACCGGGCAGCGATGGCGGGTCGACCTGTTCTTCCTCGCTTTGGCGTTCGGCGTCGCTTGGCTGTTGCGGCTCTCAGCGCCGCGCCGCGACCTCGGCGCCCTCTACTTTTTCGTCGTCCTTCCGGTTCTTTCCTTCCTTTTGTTGCACGGCGCCCCGTATATCGGGCTCGCGGTCGTGCCGACCGCGCTCTGGGGCGGCATTCTGGTGACTATCGTGGTAGCGACGATCGGAATCGTCTTCTCGTTGCCGTTCGGCATCCTGCTGGCGCTGGGGCGGCGCTCCGACAAGCCGGTGGTTCGGCTGTTCGCAATCGGTTTCATCGAGTTTGTCCGCGGTGTGCCGTTGATCACGGTGCTGTTCATGGCGAGCGTGATGCTGCCGCTGTTCGTCCCCGAGCAGTGGGCGCCGGACAAGCTGCTGCGCGCGCTGATCGGTGTTGCGCTGTTTGCGTCCGCCTACATGGCGGAAATGGTGCGCGGCGGCCTCGCGGCGGTCCCGCGCGGCCAATATGAGGCGTCGCGCGCGCTCGGGCTCACCTATTGGCGCATGATGGGGCTCGTGATCCTGCCGCAGGCGCTGCGGGTGACGCTGCCGAACATCGTCAATACCTTCATCGGACTGTTCAAGGACACGACGCTCGTCTTCGTCGTTGGAATTTTCGACCTCCTGCGCACCATCGAGGCGGCGCGTGCCGATCCGAAATGGGCGGCGCCGAACGTGGCCGTCACCGGCTACGCCTTCGCGGCGCTCTTCTACTTTGTCTGCTGTTATGGCATGTCGCGCTACGCCCGGAGCGTCGAGACGCGCCTGGCGCGCGGCGGCCGGCGGTAAGGTTGAGCGATGGCAGAGCGTGCAAACGATTCCGGCGCGACCGTCCTGCCCGATGTCGCAGTCGAAGTCGCCGGGCTGCATAAATGGTACGGAGATTTCCACGTCCTGCGCGACATCAATCTCAAGGTCGCGCGCGGGGAGCGCATCGTCATCTGCGGTCCATCCGGCGGCGGCAAATCGACGCTGCTGCGCTGCATCAACCGGCTCGAGGACTGGCAGCGCGGCCGCATTGTGGTTGACGGCGTCGAGTTGACTGAAGATCCGAAACACATCCTCGCGGTGCGCCGCGACGTCGGCATGGTATTCCAGCAATTCAATCTGTTCCCGCATCTCACCGTGCTGGAGAATTGCACGCTGGCGCCGATCTGGGTCCGGCGCATGCCGAAGCGCGAAGCCGAGGCGTTGGCCATGACCTATCTGACCCGGGTGAAGATACCGGAGCAGGCGCACAAATATCCGGCGCGGCTTTCCGGCGGCCAGCAGCAGCGCGTGGCGATTGCGCGGGCGTTGTGCATGAACCCGAACATCATGCTGTTCGACGAGCCGACCTCGGCGCTCGACCCGGAGATGGTGAAGGAGGTGCTCGACACCATGGTCGAGCTCGCAGGCGACGGCATCACCATGCTCGTGGTCTCGCACGAGATGGGCTTTGCGCGGCAGGTGGCGAACCGGGTGATTTTCATGGACGAGGGGCAGATCGTCGAGATCAACGAGCCGAAGGGCTTCTTCGCCAACCCGCAGCATGAGCGCACGCGGCTTTTTCTGCAGCAGATCCTGCATTGATTGCGCAGCCGTCATATCGGTACACAGATGCGCCATGGTAGAGTCGGCATGTTCGGGAAGCACAGCTTGCCGCACGATGGGACAGGGCGATGATCCGGTCGATATTCGGCTTCCTCCGTTATGTGTTCCTGGAATTCGGGACGCTTATCGTCTTTTGGGTCGTGCTCTATAGCGCCGGCATCAAGGCGGCGATCGCTGCGACTGTTGCCTTCATCTTGCTCGACGGAGCGTATCGCTGGTGGCGCCAGATCCCGGTGACGCGGATCTATCTGCTGACCAGCGCGCTCGCGGTGGCGTTCGGCTGCGTTGATCTGCTCGCCACCAATCCGTTCATGATCAAGTACGAGGCGGTCATCACCAACATCGCCACCGGAATCTTCTTCGTGGCCGGCGCGCGCGGGGAGAAATCGCTCATTCAGGAGGTGGCGGAGAGGCGCAATACGTTTCCCGACCGTGCCGATGTCCGGCAATTTTTCCGGCTGTTCACACTGTTTTGGGCCGCTTATTTTTTCGTCAAAGCCGCCGTCTACCTGTGGCTCGGGATGACCCTCCCGCTCGAACGCGCCCTGGCGCTGCGCGCCGTGCTGGGTGGGGTCAGTCTCGCTTGCATGTTCGCGATCAGTATTTTCCTCGGCCGGCCGCTCTTCTTCCTCTGTCGCTACCTGGGGCTCTTGCCCGTGGTCGAGACGGATACCGCGGCGTCGCCATCCAGCTAATTTCAAGATCAAATTCTTTGATGTCTCGGTTCGGCCGGGGCGGTGTTCCAAGTAATACTAGGCTAGCTATGTGTTATGAATGTCGTAATACTGATGCTGTCGATTTATACGTCAACAACGCGCAGAATAATTACAATATTACGCAAATGTAATCTTGAACAATCATTCACCTGACCAAACTTTAACTTGTCTCTTCGCGACGACCGCCGTTTAATTTGCGCACCTTGATCTCTCAGGAGGAGAACATGCTCAAGCCAGTGATCGCCGCGACGGCCGTCTTTGCCATCGCCGGCTCTTCGATTGTGTATGCGCAGCAGCGTTGGAACGGTCCGGAGGGCGACGGCGGCCCGCGTTACGAACATCGCCATCATCTGAGTGCCGAGGACCGGGCTGCACTGACCGATGCGCGCATCGCCGCGCTCAAGGCGGGTCTCGAGCTAACGGCCGACCAGGCCAAGAGCTGGCCGGCCTTCGAGCAAGCCCTGCGCGACATGGCGCAGCTGCGCGCCCAGCGCAGGCAAGCGCGTGAAGCCGCGAGCCAACAGCCGCAGACTCCGGGCTCGCCGTTCGATCGCCTGTCGCAGCGCGCCGACAACATGTCCAAGTTCAGCGCCGCGCTCAAGCG
Organism: uncultured Alphaproteobacteria bacterium; assembly: GCA_963850855.1. Taxonomy (GTDB): domain Bacteria; phylum Pseudomonadota; class Alphaproteobacteria; order Rhizobiales; family Xanthobacteraceae; genus BOG-931. The sequence continues at coordinate 20,835 of CAWKNH010000017.1, read as the reverse complement.
CGTCGCCGACACCGGCGCGCCGCTCTACATGAGTCTCAACGACGCGCAGAAAGATCGCTTCAAGATGCTGTCGCACATTTTGCGCCCGCATCATCACATGCACGCGTCAGGCGATGGCCGCAGTTTCGGGCGTGACGGCGGCGGGCACCGCCGCTTCGGCGGCGACGGCGACAGTTGGCGCGGCGAGCATCGCTTTGGCGGTGAGGGCGGCGGTTGGCACGAAGGTCAGGGCTTCGGAAACGAGGGTCACCGGTTCGGGCATGATCGCGGCCGCATCCACGAGCTGATGGGCAATGAAAACGGCGACGAACAGGAGTCGCAGCTCTAAGCCGTCAAATCGCCGGCAAGTCCCGGCAATTGCAGAGCGTCTGCTGATCCTCCCTTCAGCGGGCGTAAAAGCGGAAGCCGCAGGCTCGCCCCTGCGGCTTTCACGTTTCTGAGCGGACGGTGCCGCAGCTAGCGCGCGAGCGGTCCCTCGGCCTTCTTCCAGGCGTCGATGCCGCCCTCGATGTGGCAGGCGGTAGCGAGGCCGGCGTTCTGCGCCGCCTCGACCGCCATCGCCGAGCGCTCGCCGAAGGCGCAGTAGAACACGATGCGCTTGCCGGTCGCCGCCGCCAATTCGTGCAGCATGCCGCCGGCGGCAATGTGCTCGGGCAAACTCGGATAGGGGGCATGCAGCGAGCCGGGAATGACGCCGTGCTTCTCGCGTTCGCTCTTCTCGCGCAGATCGACGATCGCCACGTCGGTGCGGCCGCGCAGCGCCATCGCCTCGGCCGCCGACAACGCCCAGCCCTTGCGCGCGATCTCTTCTTGCCGAAGGCCGACATGCATATTGGCCGGCACGGCCACATCCATCATCTTTGGATTGGGCAGCTTCAGATTGTTCATCAGGTCGACATATTCGTCGATCGATTTGACCCTGAGCCGCGGGTTGAATTGTTTCTCTTCGCCGATGGTTGAGACGGTGTCGCCTTTGTAGTCGTGCGCCGGGTAGACCAGCGTCTCGTCCGGCAGCTTCATCAGCTTGTTGAAGATCGAATCATATTGCGCCCGCGCGTTGCCGTTCTGGAAATCGGTGCGGCCGGTGCCGCGGATCAGCAATGTGTCGCCGGTGAACACGCGGTCGGCGAGGAGGAACGAGTAGGAATCGTCGGTGTGGCCCGGCGTGTAGAGGACGTCGAGGCGCACGCCCTCGATCTCGACGCGATCGCCTTCGGCAACGCGCATGGAGACGACGTCGGCATGCGTCGCCTCGCCCATGACCGTGATGCAATGGGTTCGGTCGCGCAACGCACCGAGCCCGGTGACATGGTCGGCATGCAGATGCGTGTCCACGGCCTTGACCAGCCGCAGATCGAGCTCGCGCACGAGCTGCAGGTAGCGGTCGACCCGCTCCAGCACCGGATCGATGATCAGTGCCTCGCCGCCGTGCCGGCTGGCGAGAAGGTAGGTATAGGTGCCGGACGTGCTGTCGAAGAGTTGGCGGAAGATCATGCGCGCGACCTCCTTATGCGCATGGTAACCTGGGTTGAGCGTGAGCGAAACCCGGGGCTTTCAAGCCGCTTGAGCGCCGCGCCGGGGTTTCGCCCGGCGCAATCCGGGTTACTCCACTGCTACTCCTCGTAAATCATCTTGCGGGTCATGCCGCCGTCGATCACGAAATTGGCGCCGGTGACGAAGCCGGAACGCTCGCCGTCGAGGAGCCAGGCGACGATCTCGGCAATGTCCTGCGGCTTGCCGACACGGCCGGCGGGATGCTGGGTGTGATCCTTGCGACGCAAGGCGCCATAATCCTTGGTCTCGATCCAGCCCGGACTGACGCAGTTCGCCCGCACCTCCGGGCCGAGGCTGATCGCCAGCGCGTGGGTGAGCGCGAGGATACCGCCCTTCGTCGCCGAATAGGACTCGGTGTTCGGCTCCGACATCGCCGCGCGCGTCGAAGCGATGGTGACGATCGCGCCCCGCGACCGGCGCAACGGCTTCTCCGCCGCCTGCGCGAACAGGAATGTCGCGGTCAGGTTGGTGTCGATCACCTTGTACCATTCGGTCAGCGTCAGCCGGCGTAGCGGCTTGCGGATCATGATCCCGGCATTGGAGACGAGCGCGTCGAGCCGGCCGAAACGCTCGAGCAGCGCGGCGACCGCACGCGGCGCTGTTTCCGCGATGCCGACGTCGCCTTCGATCAGCAGGACATCGCGGGTGCCGTGCGGAAAGCCGCGGCGCAGCTTGGCCTCGGGCAGGTCGAGGATGCCGACCCGCCAGCCGTCCGCCAGGAGCCGCTGCGCAATGGCGCGGCCGATGCCTTTCGCTCCTCCGGTTACCAGCGCGACGGGTTGCACTTTCGCCATGTGGGAAACCTCAAGACGACCTGACGCAAAATCCGGGACCAATCTCTGAACGGCGCGATCGTTCCGAGCTGCGCCTCGCATGCTAGAATGAAATGCGCGCGCGAGGCACCCGACATGAACAAGATCATCCTGGACGAGAAATTTGCGCTGTTCGAGGAGCATTGGCGGCCGAAGACCATCGCTGCCTTGAACGGGCAGGAGGTCCGGCTCGTCAAGGTCAAGGGCGAGTTTCCCTGGCACCACCACGAGAACGAGGACGAGTTCTTCCTGGTGTGGAAGGGCCGGTTCCGGGTCGAATTCCGGGATCGCGTCGTGACGCTGGGGCCGGGAGAATGCGTGCTGGTGCCGCGCGGCACCGAACATCGGACTTGCGCCGACGACGAGGCCTGCATTCTGGTCTTCGAACCGGCCGCGACATTGAACACCGGCAATGTCCGCGACGAGAAGTTCACCGCCCCGCGCGGCGTCGCCGTCTAGAACCGCTAACGCGTCGCAGCCGCAGCGCAACCTTCCGGCTTGAAGACCCGTTCGCGCGACGGCGGAAATTTCGCGAGCTTGGCCGCCGGCCGGATCGGCCGCCGCACCAGCTCGCCGCCGCAATTCGGACAGTGACCCTTGAGCACACCCTCCGCGCAGGCGCGGCAGAAGGTGCATTCGAACGAGCAGATCACGGCGTCGCGGGAATCCGGCGCGAGATCGCGATCGCAGCACTCACAGTTGGGTTTGAGCAGAAGCATGGTCGCCCTCTATGACTTCGACCTATCGGTCGCGAAGATCATGCGATGGCCTTTGGCCGTGTCCATATATTCGCGCACGCGCCGTATCAAGCCGTTCTCCACCTCGAACACAAAGCAGTAATCATTGTCGTAGGCGTTCCCATTTGCCAGCGTCGCCTGCATCCGTTCCTCGACAACGACGACGTCGCCCTCGGCATACACCCCGCGGAATTCGACTTTAACGTTTGCCGTGAACAGCTTCCAGATATCGCTGCCAAAGGACTGCGCGATCTGCTCCCTGCCGACCATGTGGGAGGTGCTGTTCAGCGCAGTAGCCGTGGCATTTCCTTGTGGGGCGAGCCATTCGGCGTCCTTGGCGAACATTGCCGCAATCCGCTGCGGATCGCGGCTGGCCAAAGCCTGCCACGCCGCCAACACCACGTGCTTGCTGTTGTTGGCAATCATCATCCAGCCTCCTGTCGAGGTTCGGCGAACAGCGCCTGGCCGCCGCACTCGTGCGCCAGCAACCAGCGTTTGCGATGCAGCCCGCCGCCATACCCGGTGAGCGAAGCGTCGGCGCCGATCACGCGATGGCAGGGGACGACAATGGCGATGGGATTGGCGCCGTTGGCGAGGCCGACCGCGCGCACCGCCTTCGGCCGGCCGATCCGCGCGGCCAACGCGCCGTAGCTGACGGTCTCGCCAACCGGGATCTGCCGCAGCGCCGCCCAGACCGAAAGCTGGAACGCGGTGCCATTTGCCGCGGTGGGCAGATCGGCGATCGCATCGAGGTCGCCGGCAAAGTAATCCGCCAGCGCCCGCGCGGCCTCCGAACGGCGCGGGGTTTCGCGCAGTCGCGTACCGGCGTCATAGTAGCGGTGCAGCAGCTCCTGCATGCGCGAATGATGGTCTTCCCAGTCCACGGCACGCAGGCGGCATTGTGCGTCGGTGACGATCTGCAATCTGCCGGTGGGTGTCTCGAGATGCTCGAGACAGAAGGTTTGCGCGCTCACGGCGATCGATCCTCGTTGCAGCGTGCCTATTGTCGCCGAAGCGCAGGCGAGGCACTGGCGCTTTTCGGACGCATTCATGCCCGCGTACAGCAGCCATGACCATGTCCGAAAACCGCTAGACGCAAGCGGGGAGGGCGATCACAGTCCGCCCATGGATCTCGATCACGACGCCTGCTACCGCGCGCTCTGCCATCGCGACGCCCGCTTCGACGGCCGCATCTTCACCGGCGTCAAAACAACGGGCATCTATTGCCGCCCGATCTGCCCGGCGAGGACGCCGCTTTCGAAGAACGTGACGTTCTTTCCGACGGCCGCCGCGGCGCAGGAGGCGGGGTTCCGCCCCTGCCTGCGCTGCCGTCCGGAGACGGCGCCGGATCTCGGCGCGTGGCGCGGCACGTCGAATACCGTGTCGCGCGCACTCACGCTCATCGAGCTCGGCGCCTTGGATGAGGCCGATGTCGAGGCTTTGGCGGTACGGCTCGGTGTCGGGGAGCGGCAGCTTCGGCGCCTGTTCCGCCAGCATCTCGGCGCCTCGCCGGTCGCGGTCGCGCAGACCCGCCGTGTGCTCCTCGCCAAGCAGCTCATCCACGAGACGCACCTGCCGATGACCGAGATCGCCTTCGCCGCGGGCTTCGGCAGCCTGCGCCGGTTCAACGAGACGTTCCTGACGCTATTCGGACGCCCGCCGCGTGAACTGCGGCGCGCCGGCGGGCCGGACATTCCAGCCGGCCCGCATGGCGAGATCGATCTGCTGCTGCGCTATCATCCGCCCTATGACTGGCCGGCGATGCTGGAGTTCCTGCGCCAGCGCGCCATTCCCGGCGTCGAGCGCGTCGCCGTCGGCGGTTACGCGCGCTCGGTGCAATTGGACGGCGTGCAGGGCACCGTCGCGGTCGAGCCGGCCGACGGCAACGCACTGCGCGCCACCGTTCGCTTTGCCAAGCTCACGGCGTTGCCGGCGATTATCGCTCGGCTGCGGCGGGTGTTCGATCTGGCGGCCGATCCGGCACCGATTGCCGCGCATCTCGCCAAGGATCCGACATTGGCTCCGCTGGTCAAATCCCGGCCGGGCCTGCGCGTGCCCGGGGCCTGGGACGGATTCGAGTTGGCGATCCGCGCGGTGCTCGGACAGCAGATCACGGTGACTGCCGCGGCGCGTCTCGCCGGCCGGCTGGTGGCGGCCTACGGGGATCGCCTGGCCGAGCCGGACGGAGATTTGACGCACGTGTTTCCGCGGCCGGAGAGGCTGGCGTCGGCCGACCTGAGCGTGCTCGGCATGCCGCACAGCCGGGCGTCGGCATTGTCGGCGGTTGCCGCAGCTGCGGTTGCCGACCGGCATCTCTTCGACGCCAATTGCGAACTAGAGGACGCGGTGAAGCGGCTGCGCTCGATCCGCGGCGTCGGAGAGTGGACGGCGCAGTACATTGCGCTACGCCAGCTGCGCGAGCCGGACGCCTTTCCTGCCGCCGATCTCGGTCTCATGCGCGCGATCGCCAGCCGCGAAGGTCGCGATCATTCGTCCTCGGAGCTTCTCGACCGGGCACACGCGTGGCGGCCTTGGCGCGCTTACGCGGCGCAGCACCTTTGGACGTCGGAAGCGCCGCGGCTCGGCCCCGCGATCGCGCGCTAACCGCGTTCGACGGCAAGGTCGGGGCGCGAGCCCCACTCCGCCCATGAGCCGTCATAAAGGCCCTTCGGTTCCCGGCCGATCGATTCAAGCGCCAGCGTGAGGATGGCGGCCGTCAGTCCGGAGCCGCAGGTTGTAATGATCGGTTTGTCGAGATCGACGCCGGCTTCCACAAACGCAGCTTGGATCCGCTCGCGCGGCAGTAGCCGGCCGTTTTCAACGAGCCGGCTGTAAGGCACGTTTAAGGAGCCGGGCATGTGGCCCGAGCGCAAGCCGGGACGCGGCTCGGGCGCCTTGCCGCTGAATTGCTCGGCCGAGCGGGCGTCGACGACCTGTGCGCCCTCGCTCGTGAGCGCCATGCGGACATCCGCCAGCATCGCCACGGGGCCGACATTCATCTCGGCGGTGAATTTTTTCGGCGGGCGCTTGCCGTCGCCTTTTTCCAGCGGCCGGCCTTCGGCGGTCCATTTCGGCAGCCCGCCATCGAGGATGAGCACATTCCGCGCGCCGAAGATGCGGAACGTCCACCACACGCGCGCCGCCGAATAGAGGCCGGCACTGTCGTAAACGACGACCGTATCGCCGTCGCCGATGCCCAGCGCCCCGACCGCCTCGCCGAATTGCGTCGCGCCGGGCAGCATATGCGGCAGCTCGGTCGAATGATCGCTGATCGCCTCGATGTCGAAAAAAACGGCGCCGGGGATATGGCCGGCGCGGTATTCGGCCTGAACGTCGCGCTGCAGCGTCGGTAACGCGTAGGAGCCATCGACCACGGCGAAGTTGCGGTCGCGCAAATGCTCGGCGAGCCACTCGGTCGTCACCAGCCAGCGGCTCGCGGACGATGGGGCAGGGGAGTCGTCGCTTCTGAGCATGGGCATCCTCGGTCGGGGGAACAACGCGCGCGCGGCCGCGTCGTTCAGGCGTAGGGAACTTTGATCTGCGAATGCCGCTCGAGCCAGGCCGGGACCGGAAGCTTCCTCTCGCGCAGGAATTGCGGATTGAACAGCTTCGATTGATAGCGCGTGCCATAGTCGGCGAGGATGGTGACGATGACACGGCCGGGGCCGAGCTCCTTTGCCAGCCGAACCGCGCCGGCGACATTGATGCCGGAGGAGCCGCCGAGGCAGAGCCCCTCGTGCTCCAGAAGATCGAAGATGATCGCCACCGCTTCCTCGTCGGGAATGAGATAAGGCTTCTCGACTTTCAGCTCATCGATGATCGGCGTCACGCGGCCGAGCCCGATTCCCTCAGTAATCGAATTGCCCGGCGAAGCCTTGGCGGCGCCGTGCGCAAAGAGCTCATACATCGCCGCACCATGCGGGTCAGCGCAACCGATCACCACGTCCTTTTTCTTCTCGCGCAGATATTTTGCCGTGCCGGCGAGCGTGCCGCCGGTCCCGATCGCGCAGATGAATCCATTGACCTTCCCGTCGGTCTGCTGCCAGATTTCCGGCCCGGTCGTCAGATAGTGCGCCAGAAGGTTGTCGAGATTGTTCCATTGATTGGCATAGAGCACGCCCTTCGGCTCGTGCTGGCGCAATTGTTCGGCTAAGCGGCGTGCGACGTGCTGATAATTGTTGGGATTACTATACGGTACCGCTGGTACTTCGATCAATTCGGCACCGCACAGCCGCAGCATATCTTTCTTTTCCTGGCTCTGCGTGTCGGGGATCACAATGATCGTATGGTGGCCGCGCGCATTGGCGACCAGCGCCAAGCCGATGCCGGTATTGCCGGCGGTGCCTTCGACGACAAGGCCGCCCGGCTGGATCTCGCCGCGCTTCTCCGCTTCGAGGACGATCTGGCGGGCCGTGCGATCCTTGACCGACTGGCCCGGATTCATGAATTCGGCCTTGCCAAGAATGGTGCAGCCCGTCGCCGCCGACACGCGTTCGAGTTTGATCAACGGCGTGTTGCCGATCGCTTCGATGATTCCATTGCGCAGTTGCATTGTCGCTATATCCAAAGCCCGTGACCCTAAATGACCGAACTCGCCGAAACAAGACTACCTCGAATGCCGCATAAAATCGCAAGCTTGTCGAAACCATAGCGGTGCTTGAAGCAGCCGACCACGCGGCAATTCACCTATTGTTTGTGCCCCGGCCGCTATAGCGGCGATCACGGGTTCGTTGCGAGGTTCCCGGCCAATTTCGTTGAACGCGATGAATCTCGACGTCCATACCTTATTCCTTGTGACCATCTATGTGGAAGCAATCCTCGGATTGCTGCTCCTGTTCGTCTGGGCACAGAACACCGCGATTCATGCCGTGGCCTGTTGGGGCTTCGCGCACCTGTTGCGTGCCGCCTCGGTCACGCTGTTTGGCCTTTACGGCTCGGTCTCCGACTTGATCTCGATCGATCTCGCCAATGCCGTGCTGTTCACGGCCTTCGGCTTGACCTGGGTCGGCGCGCGCATCTTCGATCATCGCCGGCAGCGCATCATTTTGCTGTTCGGCGGCGCGCTCATCTGGCTCGTTGCCAGTCGCGTGCCCGGCTTTGCCGAGTCCTTCAACGCGCGGGTGCTGCTCAGCTCCGGCATCATTACCGGCTACACCTGGGCGACGGCGTACGAGTTCTGGAGCGGGCGGGCCGAGCCCCTGGTCTCGCGCTGGCCCGCGATCTTCCTGCTGTTCGCGCACGGCGCGCTCTATCAGTTGCGCACTCCGTTAGCGGCGATGTTGCCGTGGCTGCCGGCGGGCAATCAGGTGTTCGAGAGCGTCTGGCTCACGGTACTCAGCTTCGAAGCGCTGCTGTTCACGATCGCGATCGCTTTCATCCTGCTGGCCATGGCGAAGGAGCGCACCGAGCATCGGCATAAGACCGCCGCGCTGGTCGATCCGCTGACCGGCCTCGCCAACCGCCGCGCCTTCCTGCAGGACGGCGAGGCGCAGCTCAACCGGCAGCTGACCGATCCGCATCCGACCGCGGTGATGCTGCTCGATCTCGACCATTTCAAATCGATCAATGACCGGTTCGGTCACGCCCTCGGCGATCGCGTGCTGGAAATCTTTGCCGACGTGGCAAGCGGCTGCGTCCGCCGCATGGACCTCTTCGGCCGCCTCGGCGGCGAAGAATTTGGCGCCTTGCTGATCGACACCACGCGCGAGCGGGCGCAAGTCGTCGCCGAAGAAATCCGCACCCGCTTCGCGGCGGCCACGCGCGAAGTCGACGGCCGGGCGGTCGAAGGCACAGTGAGCATCGGCATCGTGATCAGCCACGATGCCGTGCTCGATCTCTCCGCGCTGCTCGCCCAGGCCGACCACGCGCTCTATCGCGCCAAGGATAATGGCCGCAACTGCGTCGAGGTCGCCTCGATCGAGATGATCCTCGATCGCGCCAGACGCGGCGCCAGCGAGTTCATGGGCGCCCTCGCCGCGCAATCTTCGGCAACGAAAACCGCGGCCTGATCCGCGTCCGCCCGCCTATCGCGGCCTACTTGGTTTCGGCGGGCGTCGGCGTTTCCGGTCCATCGCCGACAATGAGCAGGATGGCGTCCTCGTCCTTGGCGCCGTCGAAGTGCACCTGCTGACCGTAATGGGTCACGAAGGTGCCGGCCGGCATCGGCACCGTGCCACCGGGATCGAACTTGCTGCCGCTGCCGACCCACCAGGTTCCCTTGAGCACGGCAATGAAGCGGTCGTGTGGGTGGAAATGCGGATGGCTGAAGTGATTGCCGGCGAGCCATTTGATCATGACGGCATAGAAGCCGGGCTTCGACGGATCGCCGACCATGATGGCTCTCTGCGCGCCCGGAAAGCCCGGGATTGTCTCCCATTGGACCTTCTCGGGCAGCGTGTAGGTCACCGCAGCCGGGTTGAGTTCGGTCGCGCGCGACAACCCACACGTCAGTGCGAGCGCCAGCACCGAAAGGCCTGCCAAGCGGCCGAATGTCAGCGACGTCATCGTCTCCTCCTTTTGCGTGCGTATTCCGGAAATACTCTCCCCCTTCTAGCAGAACCGCGGCTTCGGATGCTGCATGCCCGGCCTGCGGTCCGAGCCCGTTCCTCCTCGCTATCCGATTTGATAGGGTGGGCGAGAATTTGGCCCCGGGAGATCGATCATGCTCGACATCAGCAAGCCACAAGCCGCAGCGCCGTTCGACACCGCGCGGCTCGACCGGTTGATGGACGAGGCCGGCCTCGACGTGCTGCTGGCGAGCTCGAAACACAATGTCCAATATCTTCTCGGCGGCCACCGCTCCTTCTTCTTCGACAGCATGGACGCCATGGGGGTCACCCGCTACCTGCCGGTCGTGGTCTACGCCAAGGGCGCGCCGGAAAAGGCCGGCTATTTCGGCCATCGCATGGAGGGGTACCAGACCGCGCTGAAGCCGTTTTGGGTGTCGCAGACCAACACCAAAAGCTCAGGCTCGGTCGATGTGATCGAGAAGGCCGCCGACTACGTGCGCGGGCTCGCGGCCAAGCCGCAGCGCATCGGCGTCGAGATGGCCTTCCTGCCGGCGAATTCGGCGGACGCGCTGCGCAAGGCCTTGCCCGGGGCCGAGCTCAAGGATGCGCTGTTCGTGCTGGAGCGCCTGCGCGCGCGCAAGACGCCGGAGGAGCTGGAGAAGCTTCGGCTTGCTTCCGATCTGGTCATCGATTCGATGCTCGCGGTGATCCAAAGCCACGGACCCGGCGCCACCAAGGCGGAATTGGCCGAAGCGCTGCGCCGCGAAGAAACGATGCGCGGCCTGACATTCGACTATTGCCTCATTGCCGCGGGATCGAGCCTCAACCGCGCACCCTCGGAACAGCGCTGGGAGAAGGGCGACGTGCTTTCCGTCGATTTAGGCGGCAACTATCACGGCTATATCGGCGACCTTGCCCGCATGGGCATTATCGGCGAGCCGGACGCCGAGCTTGAAGACCTCTTGGCTGAAATCGAAGCGATCCAGCAGGCGGCGATGAAGCCGGTTCGCGCCGGCGCCAATGGCGGCGAGATCTATGCCGGAGCCGATACGGTGCTGCACAAATCGAAGCTGCACAATCACATCGAATTTCTCGCCCATGGCATGGGCCTCGTCAGCCACGAGGCGCCGCGGCTCACGAGCTCGGGCCCGGTCCCCTATGATGCCTACGATGCAGACCGGCCGCTCGAGTCCGGGATGGTCATTTCGGTCGAAACTACGCTGGCGCATCCGCGCCGGGGCTTCATCAAGCTCGAAGACACGGTGGCGGTCACGCCGAGCGGCTTCGAGGTCTACGGCAATCGCGCCCGCGGCTGGAACCGCGCCGGCAAAACCGCCTGATCGGCACGCCGCACGCTGCAATGCAAAGAAAAATCCTCATCATGGGCCTGCCGGGCGCGGGCAAGACCACGCTCGCCAATACGCTTGCGCCGCTGCTCAACGCGGTAGTGTTCAACGCCGACGCGGTGCGCGCCAATCTCTCCCGCGATCTCGGTTTCAGCCACGAAGACCGCGTCGAGCACGCGCGCCGCATGGGCTGGATGTGCGATCGGGTCGTCGAAGCCGGCGGCACCGTCATCGCCGACTTCATTTGCCCGACCAAGGACACGCGCGCGGCGTTCGGCGAGGCTTTCACGATCTGGATCGATCGGATCGAGGAGGGCCGGTTCGAGGACACCAACCGGATGTTCGTTGCGCCGGAGAGCTGCGACCTGCGCGTCAGCCCGCAAGGCACGCCGCAATATTGGGCCGAGCAGGCGCTGGCCCGACTGCGGCCGGCATTCGATCCGCAGAAGCCGACGGCGCTGTTCATCGGCCGTTATCAACCCTTCCATGGCGGTCACCAGCGCCTGATCGAAGAGGGTCTGCGCCGCGTCGGCCAGGTCTGCATCGCGGTGCGCGACACCCACGGGATCGACGCCAAGAATCCGCTGCCGTTCTTCGCGGTCAAGCAGCGGATCGAGACCGCGCTTTCGGTCCATGCCGGGCGCTTCGTGGTGGTGCCGCTGCCGAACATCAGCAACGTCTTCTATGGCCGCGACGTCGGCTACGCCGTCGAGCGCATCTTGCTCGACGAGACGACGGAAGCGATCTCCGCCTCGAAGGTGCGCGCGCTCAGCGCCGCGCCGCGCGCCCCCGTGCGCACCGCCGACCACTCTGAATGAGAGAAAATCGAAGCCCGCGGAGGCCTCGGCCGTCTCCGTGAGCCAAGCGCCGGCGCGCATTCGGGCTTCCAGGCGGCGGCAAAAATGCCTACCATTCGCGCCACAACAAGACGCGACAGGCATTGCGGCGAATGACCTCGGTGCCTGTTTTGGGGAGGCCGTAAATGCTCGACGTTGCCAACGTCGCCAAAATTGCGACGGTTGCCGATATCACCCAGCATCATGCCAAAACCCGGCCCGACGCCGTCGCCCTGCATTTCGAGGGGCAGCACCTCACCTATGGCGAGCTTGACCGCAGGACCAATCGCGTCGCCAACGGCCTCATTGCCGAGGGCGTGCGGCCGCAGACACGCATCGCCATTCTGTCCAAGAACGTGCCGGCCTTTTTCGAGCTGTGGTTCGGCGGCGCCAAGGCGGACGTGGTGCTGGTGCCGGTCAATTTCCGTCTGGCGCCGCCCGAGGCGGCTTATGTGGTCGAGGATGCCGGCGCCCAGCTCCTGTTCGTCGGCGCCGACTTCTATCCGCTGGTCGAGAAGATCGCCGACCAACTGAAATCGGTTCGCCGGATCATTGCGCTCGACGGTCCGCATCGTTCCTGGGCCAATTACGCCGATTGGCTCGCGGCGCAGCCGGACCGCGACCCGGGCATCGCGATCACGCCGGACCACTGCGCCATCCAGATGTATACCAGCGGGACGACCGGCCATCCGAAGGGCGCGCAACTCAGCCACGCGAATCTCTTGACGCTGCTGCCGGGCGCGTTGGAGCAGTTCGGCGACTGGCACGACGGCGATGTCAATCTCGTCTGCATGCCGCTATTCCATATCGGCGGCAGCGGCTGGGGCCTGATCGGGTTCTATTGCGGCGTCGAGACCGTGCTGATGCGCGATCCCGATCCGGCAGCGATTCTGCGGCTCATCCCCGAATACCGCGTCACCAAGGCGTTTTTCGTGCCGGCGCTCATCCTGTTCATGCTGCAGGTGCCGCAATGCGCGGAGACCGACTTCTCCTCGCTCGAGCTGATTGTCTACGGCGCTTCGCCGGCGCCGATCGATCTCGTGCGCAAGGCGGTCAAGGTGTTCGGCTGCGGCCTGGCGCAGGTCTATGGGCTGACCGAGACCACGGGCGCCATCACCTATCTCGGCCCTGAGATACACAAAGCCGGCGACCCGGAGCGGCTCAAGTCCTGCGGCCAGGCGATGACCGGGGTCGAACTGCACGTCGTTGACGGCACCGGCAAGCAAGTCGCCACCGGCGACGTCGGCGAGGTTGTTTGCCGGACGCCGCAGATCATGCTCGGCTACTGGAATCAGAGCGAGGCGACGAACCGCGCCGTCCGCAACGGCTGGTTCCACACCGGCGATGCCGGATATCTCGACAAGGACGGCTATCTCTACATCTACGACCGGGTCAAGGACATGATCATCTCGGGCGGCGAGAACATCTATCCGGCCGAGGTGGAGAACGCGCTGTTCAGCCATCCCGCGGTCGCGGACGTGGCAGTGATCGGTGTCCCGGACGAAAAATGGGGCGAGGCCGTGAAGGCGTTCGTGGTCAAGAAGCCGGGCACCGAAGTGAGCGCGGAAGATTTGATGATTTTTGCCCGCGAGCGGATCGCCGGTTACAAGGTGCCGCGCTCGATCGATTTCGTCGATACGCTGCCGCGCAATCCGACCGGCAAAATCCTCAAGCGCGAGCTGCGCAAGCCCTATTGGGTCGGCCAGGAGCGGCAGGTTCACTAGGCTCCTTCAACGCCGCGCTGCATCGGCGTCCGCCGCCGCACTCGGATGCCGCCAATGCAATGGCGCCCGTCTAGGCTTTAACGAGTGCCTACCGCTTGAACGCTATCAGGCCGATACAAAATCGACCACATCGCCGCGATCGCCGTCGTGATTCCAATGAGAAGGATCATCCAGAACGATACCGGTGGGTCTACTCCAACCACCCGGTGGGCAGCGGCGAGCAGCAGAATGATGACGGCCAGCGCGATATTTGTCCCACTCTGCCAACTCATAAAATCGGTCCGGCGTGCCCACAGCGCCAGCAAGATCAAAGCGACACCGGCCACCACTAGTTCCGTCTGATTCACCTCGCCGGGCGGGAGTGAAAAGATGGCGCGATAGGCGAGCCATAAGCCGATCAAGATGGTCGCAAAGTTTGCAACCATCCTTGCACCTCGGTTTCATGAGTGCGTTGGAGCTATAATCCTTCAAATGCTGCAATGGGTGCCGGCACGACCCACGCATGGGCCGATATCTATGTGCCGGGCTCATCGCGTACGACCCGACGAACGGCACGATCGATAGCGGTGATTTGATACGCGTTGCCGTGACGCGGGACATCAGTCAGGCAGTTCCGATCGGCGGCAGTTTTGTCGGCGCCCAAGATAGCTATTTGTGTATGATCGTCGATGTCACCGTAACGCCGGAACGCGGCCGACGCGCAGGGGCCGAGTCCGCTGATTTGCAAGCGACCGTCGATTGAGCGCCTAGAGGCCAATCCCTATCACGCCGCCTCAAGCCGCATGAGATCGCGAGCTTCCGCCGGGCTTGCGACCGCACGGCCGGCTTCGCGTGCGTAGCGGGCGAGCATTTCGACCAGCGTTCCGTTCGAGTCGACCTTGCTGCCATCGGGCAGATAGAACGTGTCTTCGAGACCCGTGCGCAGATGCCCGCCGAGTTCGGCGGCGCGCCGATGCAGCGGCCAGATCTCCGCCCGGCCGATAGCGGTGACCTGCCACGGCGCGCCGGCGATGGTGAGCTTCTTCAGGATCGGGAGCAGGTCGGGATCGGCCGGCATGCCGGAGGCGACGCCCATAACGAAATTGTATTTTGGCAGGCCCTTGAACATGCCGTTCTGCGCGTACATGCCGACGCAGCGCACGATGCCGACATCGAAGCATTCGAATTCCGGCCGGGTGTGGGTCTCCGCCATTACGTCGAGATAGGCTTTGACCTTGTCCGGGGCGTTGTCGAACACGTGCGGCGGCCAGGCCCACGAGCCGTCGGCGCGCACTTTCAGATAATTGAGCGAGCCGGCATTGCACGCCGCGATTTCCGGCTTGACCGCGCGCAGGCAGGCGATCGGGCCGGCAATATTCGGTCCGATGGTGCCGGTCGATTCGTTGAGGATCACGCCCGGGCAGGCGTCGCGGATCGCCTGCATGATCGTGGCGGCAAGCTCCGGCTCCCACGACGGCAGGTGGCCTTTGCCCGGTCCTTGCTGGCGGAAATGCACGTGCATGACCGCGGCGCCGGCGTCAAACGCGGCTCTCGCCTCGCGCGCCATCTCCGCCGGCGTGACCGGCACCGGGTGCTGCTTCGGATCCGTGAGCACGCCGGTGAGCGCGCAGGTGATCACCGTCTTGTCGTTCATGGCGTCTCCTCCGTCGTCGGCTGCGGCGCGGCGGCCGTCTCCGCTTTGAGCTCGATCAAGAGCTGCCGGGTCGCCACCTGGTCGCCCGGCTTGACCAAGACCTTGTCGATCGCACCGTCGCGCTCGGCGCTGATCTCGTGCTGCATCTTCATCGCTTCGAGCACGAGGACGCGCTGTCCGCGGCTCACGCGGTCGCCCGGCTTGGCGAAAACCGCGATGATCGACCCATTCATCGGCGCCAATACCCGCAGGGAGCCGTCGCGGCGTGCCGCGCTGCTCATCTCCCGGGTGGTCTCGCGCGCCGTAATGGTGACGCCGTTGAGGTCGAGATGCAGCACGGCATCCTGGAGGACAAATCGCGCGGTCTGCTGCACGCCCATGGCGGTGAAGCGGACGGCGCTGTCGCCATGCTTCTCGATCGAAACCTCGACCACGTCCTTGCCGAGGGCGACCGAATAGCTATTCGTTCCGACGGCGGTGATGCTGGCCGAATGCTGGACGTCGCCCAGCGCCAGGCGCAGCGGCCAGACGGCGCTGCCGGTCGACGACCAGTTCGGCGGAGCGCCTGCAGCCATCGTGGTCTCGCTCTCCCGCGTCGTGAAGAGGAGGACGGCCGCCAGCGCGAGCATGCGCAGGTCCGGCTGCGGGCGGCGCATCGCGTCGCTGCCTGCCGCAAAGTGTTGCGGGATGAAAGCCGTGGTGGCCTTGCCGGCGGCGAATGCAGGGTGCTGGAGCATTGCCACGAGGAAGCTGCGATTGGTGGTCAGCCCGAGGGTAACGGTATTCGCAAGCGCCGCGATCAGCCGGCGGCGCGCGTCCTCGCGGGTCGCGCCGCGCGCCACCACCTTCGCCAGCATGGCGTCGTAGAACGGCGTGACGCGCTGTCCGGACGCGAGACCATGATCGACGCGCACGTCCGCTCCCGAGGCGGGGCGCCACTCGATCAGCGTGCCGCTTTGCGGCAGGAATCCGTTGTAAGGATCTTCGGCGTAAAGCCGCGCCTCGATCGCGTGGCCGCCGAACCGGACCTCATGTTGCGACAGCGGCAGCTTCTCGCCGGAAGCGACCTGCAACTGCCAGGCAACGAGATCAAGGCCGGTCACGGCCTCGGTCACCGGATGCTCGACCTGAAGCCGGGTATTCATCTCTAGAAAGTAGAATTTGCCCTCGCGGTCGAGCAGGAACTCGATGGTGCCGGCGCCGACATAGTCGATGGCGCGAGCGGCAGTGACCGCGGCCTCGCCCATGCGCTCGCGCAACGCGGCCGTGACCGCGGGCGAGGGCGACTCCTCGATCACCTTCTGATGGCGGCGCTGGATCGAGCAATCCCGCTCGCCGAGATGAATGACGTTGCCATGCTGGTCGGCGAAGACCTGGATTTCAATGTGGCGGGCGTCGGCAATCGCGCGCTCCAGGATCAGCTCGCCAGATCCGAAGGCGCTCGCCGCCTCGGAGCGCGCCCGCGCTAGGGCTTCGGCAAGATCGTCGGCCGAGGCGACGAGCCGCATGCCGCGTCCGCCGCCGCCCGCGGCGGCCTTGACCATCAGCGGGAAGCCGATGCGCCGGCCTTCCGCCGTCAACGCGTCGGTGGACTGATTGGGGCCCTGGTATCCGGGCACGCAGGGTACGCCGGCAGCTTCCATTAGAGCTTTCGCGCGCGCCTTGTTGCCCATGGCATCGATCGCGGCGGGCGGCGGGCCGATGAAGATGAGGCCCGCATCGGCGCAAGCTTGCGCGAACCTGGCATTCTCCGAGAGGAAGCCGTAGCCGGGATGAACGGCATCGGCCCCGGCGAGCTTCGCAGCCGCGAGCAGGGCCTCGATATCGAGGTAGCTTTCGACCGCGGGCGGCGGCCCGATGCGCACCGCCTCGTGCGCCTGCCGCACATGGCGTGCACCGGCATCCGCGTCGCTGAACACCGCGACCGTGCGATAGCCGAGGGCCTTCGCGGTGCGGATGATGCGGCACGCAATCTCGCCGCGATTGGCGATCAGGATTTTGTTGAACGCGATCACGACGTGCGGTCGCCCCGCGAGCGACAATAGGCCTTGCAGCACCGCATCGGTCACTCCACCTGCACGAACCAGGAAGGCTTGCGCTTCTCGACGAACGCTTTGGTGCCTTCGCGGCCCTCGGCGCTGCGCACCGCCGCAGCGAAATACTCGGCCGCATCGTCGAGCAATTCTGCCATCGGGGTCGGACCTGCGGCGCGCAGCATCAGCCGTTTGGTCGCGGCGACCGCGCCGGGCGCGCAGGCGAGCACCTGATTGCTGGCGTCGCGTATCGCGGCGTCGAGCGCGGCGGCGTCCGCGACCGCGAGATGGGCAACGCCGATCGCGCAGGCCTCGGTCCCGCTGAGGCGCGCGCCGGAGACGCCGAAACGGCGCGCGGCGGTAAGCCCGATGCGCTTGACCACGAAGGGCGAGATCGCGGCCGGGACCACGCCGATCTTGACTTCGCTCATGGCGAAGACGGCGTCGGCGGTCGCGATGGTGATGTCGGCGACGCACGCGAGGCCAAAGCCGCCGCCCATGGCGAAGCCTTCGACCGCGGCGATCACCGCCTGCGGCGCCGCGTTCACCGTCTCCATCATGGTGCCGAAGCGCCGGTTGTTTTCCTTGACCTCGTCGGTCGCGCCCGGCGGCGGCGCCGCGCGGGCGGTCGAAAGATTCTTGATGTCGGCGCCGGCGCAGAACGTGCCGCCGCTCCCGCGCAGCACCACGACGCGCACCGCCCGATCGTCCGCGATCGCCGCGAATGTCGCGAGGATCTCGGTGAGCATCTGCTGACTCAGCGCGTTGCGCAGCTCCGGCCGGTTGAGCCACAGATGCAGCACCGGGCCGCGCAGATCGAGCCTGATATGCGAGGTCTGCGGCAGATCAGGCATGGCCCGCCTTCTGCTCCGGCGCATTGGAGGTGCCGGGAAGCGTCCCCATCAGCTTGCAGATGATGCTCAGCATGACCTCGTCGGCGCCGCCGCCGATCGAGCCCAGGCGCCCGTCGCGGTAGGCCCGGCTCACCGGCGTCTCGTTCATGAATCCCATGCCGCCCCAATATTGCAGGCAGGAATCGCTGACCGTGCGGCGCAGCCGTCCGGAGGTGAGCTTGGCCATCGAGGCGAGCCGGGTCACGTCGGTGCCGGCAAGGTAAAGCTCGCACGCGCGGTAGACCAGCGCGCGTAACAGCTCGATCTCAGTCGCCAGCTCGGCCAGCCGAAAATGCACGACCTGATTGTCGAGGATCGATTTGCCGAAGGCCTTGCGGTTGCGGGTGTACTCGATCGTCTGCTCGATCAGGCGTTCCATGGATTTCAGATTGGCGGCGGCGGCCCAGAGCCGTTCCTCCTGGAATTGCAGCATCTGATAAATGAAGCCTTTGCCTTCCTCGCCGATCAGATAGCGCCGCGGCACCCGTACATTGTCGAAGAAGATCTGCGCGGTGTCGGAGGAGCGCATGCCGAGCTTGTCGAGCTTGCGCGCGATCTCGACGCCCTTCGTCTTCATCGGCAGGCAGATCAGGGACTTGTTCTTGTGCGCCGCGCCTTCGGAGGTGTTGGCGAGGAGGCACATCCAATCCGCTTGCGTGCCGTTGGTGGTCCACATCTTGCCACCGTCGATGACGTAGTCGTCGCCGTCCTTGCGTGCCGTGGTCTTGATCGAGGCGACGTCGGAGCCGGCGCCGACTTCGGAGACGCCGAGGCAGGCGACGTAATCGCCGGCGATCGAAGGCGCCAGGAACTGGCGTTTGAGCTCGTCCGAGCCGAACCGGGCCAGCGCCGGCGTCGCCATGTCGGTCTGCACGCCGATCGCCATCGGCACGCTGCCGCAGGCGATGTTGCCGAGCTCTTCGGCCATCACCATCGCGTAGGAGTAATCGAGGCCCTGGCCGCCATAGGCGGGCGGCTTGTTGAGGCCGAGAAATCCGAGATCGCCCATCTTCTTGAACACCTCATGGGCGGGAAAGATGCCGGCCTCCTCCCATGCATCGACATGCGGGTTGATCTCGGCGGCGATGAATTTCTGCAGGCTGCGGCGCAGCTCCTCGTGCTCGGGCGTGAACAGCATCCCTGTGGCTCCTCGTTACATGCGGCCGACGCCGAACGTATTGGGCTTGAGCGGGCGAAGCTCCGCCTCGCGGCAGATCGAGAGGCAGAAGCCTAGCACTTTACGCGTGTCGCGCGGGTCGATCAGCCCGTCATCCCACAGCCGGGCGGTGGCGTAGAGCGCGGTCGATTCCCCCTCCATGCGCTTGACGATGGATTGCTCCATCGCATCGAGTTTAGCCTTGTCGACCGGCTTGCCCTCGCGCTTGAGCTTCTCCTCGGTGACGATGGCCATGACCTTCGCCGCCTGCTCGCCGCCCATCACGGCGATTCGGTTGCTCGGCCAGGCGAAAATGAAACGCGGATCATAGGCGCGGCCGCACATGCCGTAATTGCCGGCGCCGAACGAGGCGCCGACGTGAATGGTCAGCTGCGGCACGGTCGCGTTGGCCACCGCCTGGATCATCTTCGAGCCGTGCTTGATGATGCCGGCCTGCTCCGCCTCGCGCCCGACCATGTAGCCGGTAGTGTTCTGCAGATAGACGATCGGCATATTCGCCTGGCAGCAGAGCTGAATGAACTGCGCCGCCTTGCTGGCGCCGTCGGCGTCGATCGGTCCGTTATTGCCGATGAGCCCGACGGCATGGCCTTCGATTTCGGCGTGGCCGCACACCGTGTGCGGACCGTAAGGCGGCTTGAAATCGAGGAAATCGGAATCGTCGACGATCCGCGCGATGATCTCGCGAACGTCATACGGCTTGCGGTAGTCGATCGGCACGACGCCGGCGAGCTCTTCGGCGGGATAGCGCGGCTCCTTGAAGGAGCCAGTCGGCCGCACCGGCAGTTGCGCGTTCCACGGCAGCTTGGCCATGACGTCGCGGGCGATGCGCACGCCGTCGGCATCGTCTTCGGCGAGATATTCGCCCAGCCCGGAAATAGTCGCGTGCATCTCGGCGCCGCCGAGCTCTTCGTCGGTCGCGATCTCGCCGGTCGCGGCGCGCAGCAACGGCGGGCCGGCAAGAAAGACCTTCGCCCGGTTGCGCACCAGGATCACATAATCCGAGAGGCCGGGCAGATAGGCGCCCCCGGCGGTCGAGGAGCCGTGCACCACGGTGACCTGCGGGATGCCGGCCGCGGACATGCGCGCCTGATTGGCAAAGCCGCGCCCGCCCTCGACGAACATCTCCGCCTGAAAGAGGAGATTGGCGCCGCCCGATTCGACGAGGCGCACGGTCGGCAATTTGTTCTCCAGTGCGATCTGCTGCATGCGCAGACTTTTTTTCACTCCCATCGGCGTCGACGTGCCGCCCTTGATGGCGCTGTCGTTGGCGGAAACCATGCAGCGGATGCCGGACACGTAACCGATGCCGGAGATGCCGCCGCCGCCCTGGATGCCGGCGTCGCCGTCATCGTCGTGCATGCGGAAGCCGGCAAGCGTCGAGAACTCGAGCCACGGCGCGCCGCGGTCGATGAGCAGCGCGACGCGCTCGCGCGGCAAAAGCTGGTTGCGGGCGCGGAAGCGCTCGCGCCTGGAATTGGAGAAATCCCGAACCTTCTGCTCGAGCGCGCGGAAATCCCCGATCAGCGCCAGCATTTGCTCGCGGTTGGCGCGAAAGGTCTCGGAGCTCTGATCGGCGCGGCT